>JBDTRG010000173.1:0-3330 GCA_039931775.1 Betaproteobacteria bacterium
GCAACCGGAGAAACCGTGCTGCGAACCGAGGAGTTCGCGCCGGCCTTCGAGCGCGCGCTGGCTGCCGGAAAGACGGCACTGCTGCATCTCAAGCTCGATCCGCAGGCGCTCACGCTGAACGCGTCGCTCGACGACCTCCGCAAGCTGGGGATCGCAGCGCAGCGCCCTGCAGCACCCGCCGGAGCGCCAACGCGATGAAGCCCAATTTTCTCGTCATCCTGATCGACGACCTGCGCTACGACGAATTCGCCGCGGGCGGCCATCCCTACATGCGCACGCCGAATGTCGATCGGCTTGCGAACGAGGGCGCGCTGTTCGAGCGCGCGTTCCATACGACGCCGATCTGCTCGCCCAATCGCGCATCGATCGTCACCGGGCAGTACGCGAGCCGCCACGGCATCATCGACAACGTCGCACGCGACGCGATGAGCCATCGGCTGCCGAATTACCACCTCGACCTGCAGAAGCTGGGCTACGAAACCGCGCACATCGGCAAGTGGCACATGGGCAACGACGGCATGCCGCGACCCGGCTACGACACGTGGGTCAGCTACGACGGCCACGGCAGGATCGTCAATCCGAAGCTCAATCACGATGGCCGCTACGTGCAGCACCAGGGTTACATCACCGACATCATGAATGGGCTCGCGGTCGACTTTCTCGAACGGAAGCGGTCGAAGCCCTTCTCGCTGTTCTTCGCGCACAAGGCGGTGCATCCGGATGCCGAGCAGGCGGCGGACGGCACGTTGCGATTGTCGGCGGAGGGCGGCTACGTCGCTGCCGAACGGCACCGGAATCTCTACCGTGGCGCGATCTTTCCGAAGAAGCCGAACATGCTGACGGTGGCCGAAGTGATCCGGCAGAAGCCCGTCTGGGCCGAGTGCCTCGGCCTCAAGAACACCGACTTTGCGCGTGCCATCCTTTCGGCGATCCAGTCCGGTGAACAGGAGGAGATCCGCCAGCGCGCACGCATGATGGCGTCGGTGGACGAAGGGGTCGGCGCGATCCTCGAGACACTCGCGCGCCAGGGCAAGCTCGACGACACCTTCATCGTGTTCCTCGGCGACAACGGCTATTTCTTCGGCGAGCACGGGCTCGGACCCGAGCGCCGCTTCGCGTACGAGGAGGGCATCCGCTCGCCGTTCCTCGTGCGCTACCCGCGCAAAGTGAAGGCGGGATCGCGGAAGCGGGAGCTCGTCATCTGCCAGGACATCGCGCCGACGATTCTCGAACTCGCCGGCGGCAAGCCGGGGCCGCAGATCCAGGGCCGGTCGCTTGTGCCTTTGTTCGCCGGCAAGCGCAGCGGTTGGCGCAAATCGTTCCTCGTCGAGTACTGGGCCGAGCAGGCGATGCCCTGGCTCATCGGGATGACGTACAAGGCGGTGCGCACCGACCGCCACAAGTACATCCACTGGGTGAACCGCGGCCGCGCGGGCGAGCTCGACGAACTCTACGATCTGGAGCGCGATCCGTACGAGTTGAAGAACCTGAACCGCAGCCGCGCATACGCGCCGGTACGGGAAAAGCTGCGTCGCGAGTTGAGAAAGCTCACCGCCGACGCCATCGGGCTTTAGCTTTGGCGTGGGTAGCGTTTCCGGGCATCGGCAACGGCATCGAAAGCGATTTCAGCCGGGAATCGTGCCGATGTCAGTTCGTTGTCGCGCCCGACGCCTTGACGATGGGCACCCAGGCGGCGAGGTCGTCGGCGATCACTTTGCCGAACGCCGCGGGCGCCATCGGCGGCGCCAGATCGAATCCTTGCGGCCCGAGCTTTTCCTTTGCCTCGGCCGACGCAAAGATCCGGATCAGTTCGGTGTTGAGGCGCTGGACGATCTCCGGAGGCGTCTTTGCGGGAGCCACGAACCCGAACCACGTGTTGACCTCGTATCCCTTGACGCCCTGCTCGTCCAGCGTCGGCACGTTCGGCAGCAGCGGCGAGCGCTTGAGGCTCGTGACGCCGAGCGCCTTGACCTTGCCGTCCTTGATCTGACCGATGACCGTGGGCGTGTTGAAGAAACCCATCGACACCTCGCCGGTCATCACGGCCAGCACGCCCTGCGGTGCGCCTTTGTAGGGGACGTGGACGAGGTCGGTTCCGGTCATGCTTGCGAACAGCACGCCGGACAGGTGATGGCTCGTTCCGCTGCCGCCCGACGAGAACGTCAGCTGGCCCGGCTTCCCTTTCGCCTCGGCGATCACGTCTGCCGGCTTGGTCGCGAGACTGCCCGGCGGCACGATCATCACGTTCGACACGCCACCGACGAACCCGACCGGCGCAAAATCCTTGATCGGGTCGTAACCCGGATTCGCGTAGATCGCCACGTTGAACACCAGCGTGCCTTGCGACGCGAACGCGATCGTGTAGCCGTCCGGGGCCGCGCGCGCGAGTTCGGCCATCGCGATCGTCCCGCCCGCGCCGGTCTTGTTCTCGACGACCACCGACTGGCCGAGCGCCTTGCCGAGCTCCTGCGCGGCGAATCGCGACACGATGTCGGCGGTGCTGCCGGCAGCGAGCGGAACGATGAGCCGTATGGTTTTCGATGGATAGTGCTGCGCGCCGGCGGCGGCGCTGGCGAACAACGCGACGACCGCGGCCAGCGCAGGGACCCATCTGCAGGCGATTTCCGAGACGTGCTTGATCATGCGGCGCGTGCTCCTGTAGCGATACGCGAACTCGGGCGGGCGGCGACTGCGCGGCGAACGCCGACACGGCGCATCGTCTCGCACGGCGCGCCGTGGTGTCAATCGGGCAGTCCGGCGTGTTAAGTTACGGCGATCGCGGCCGCAAAGCGGACCTACCGAGGCGCGCGAACGGGGTGATACGGCGATGGATCGGCGCAGCGCATGCATGGCGATCACAGGCGGGCTGCTGCTCGCGGTCGCGGCCGGTGCCATCGCCCAATCCACGCCGAAGCGAGCCGCTCGAATCGTGCTTTTCTCGACGGGCAGGCCGGAGACGCACAGCTATCTGACCGAGGCCTTCCGCATGGCCATGCGCGAACTCGGATACGTCGAAGGCCGCGACGTGGTCTACAGCTACCGGTGGGCCGATGGGCGGATGGATCGGGTCTCGCAGCTGGCGTCGGAAATTGCGCGCGACAATCCCGACATCGTCATTACGGGCACCGCGCTTTCCACCCGAGCGGTCGTCGAGGCCGCACCCGGCGCAGCGGTCGTGATGGCTTATGGCTCCGACCCGGTAGGCAATCAGCTCGTGGCGAGCCTGGCGCGTCCCGGGGGTCGCGTGACGGGCCTGTCGAATCTCGGCGAGGGCATCGTGCCGAAGATGCTCGAATTGCTGCGAGCGATGGTGCCGAAAGCAGGTCGTTT
>JBDTRG010000174.1:0-4719 GCA_039931775.1 Betaproteobacteria bacterium
GCATGGGCACCGAGGGCATGAAGTATTCGCTGGTCTCGCGCGAAGTGATCGCCGATGCGATTGAGACCTCGGTCAACGGCCAGTGCATGGACGGCGTGCTCGTTGCCGGCGGCTGCGACAAGAACATGCCGGCCGGCATGATCGCGATGGCGCGCATCAACGTGCCGGGAATATTCGTCTACGCGGGCACGATCAAGCCGGGCATCTGGAAGGGCCAGGCGCTGACGATCGTCTCGCCATTCGAGGCGGTTGGCGCATTCACCGCGGGAAAAATGTCGCAGGAGGACTACGACGGGATCGAGCGCAATGCCTGCCCCAGCGTGGGCGCATGCGGCGGGATGTACACGGCGAACACGATGTCCTCGTCGTTCGAGGCGCTCGGCATGAGCCTCCTCGGCAGCTCGCAGATGGCCGCTCCGGACGCGGAAAAGGCGGACTCCGCCGCCGAGTCCGCGCGCGTGCTCGTCGAGGCGGTCAAGCGCGACTTGAAACCCCGCGACATCATCACTCGGAAGTCGATCGAAAACGCGATCGCGCTGGTCATGGCCACCGGCGGTTCGACCAATGCCGTGCTGCACTATCTCGCCATCGCGTCGGCGGCCGAGGTGCCCTGGACGATCGAGGATTTCGAAACGATCCGAAAGCGCGTGCCCGTGCTGTGCGAGTTGAAGCCGTCCGGACGATTCGTTGCCGTCGATTTCCACAAGGCCGGCGGCGTGCCGCAAGTGCTCAAGATGCTGCTGAACCACGGCCTGCTGCACGGCGAATGCATGACGATCACCGGACGCACGATGGCCGAGGAACTCGCCGGCATTCCTGACGAGCCCGCCGCCGGCCAGGAAGTGATCCGGCCGTGGGCGAACCCGATGTACGCGCAGGGGCACCTCGCCATCCTCAAGGGCAACCTTTCGCCCGAGGGTTGCGTCGCCAAGATCACGGGTCTCAAGAACCCCGCGATCACCGGCCCGGCGCGGGTGTTCGACTCCGAATCGGCCGTGATGGACGCGATCATGGACAGAAAGATCAAGGCCGGCGACGTCGTCGTGATCCGCTACGAAGGCCCGAAGGGCGGGCCGGGAATGCAGGAGATGCTCGCGCCGACTTCCGCGCTCATCGGCCAGGGTCTCGGCGAATCGATCGGCCTCATCACCGACGGCCGTTTCTCAGGGGGGACGTGGGGCATGGTCGTCGGCCACATCTCGCCGGAGGCGTTCGTCGGCGGCCTGATCGCGCTGGTCGAGGAAGGCGATTCGATCACGATCGACGCGCACCGGCTGCTGATCCAGCTCAACGTCGCCGACGACGAGATCGCCCGCAGGCGGTCGCTGTGGCGCCCGCCGAAGCCGCGGCACACCCGGGGACTCCTTGCCAAGTATCGGCGGCTCGTCTCGACCGCGAGCCTCGGCGCGATCACCGACGGCGGCGGCGAATAGCGCGAAACCATCGGCCGCGCGACCGGAATCACCGGCCAGGCGGCGCTGTTAGCCCATCGCCCACGACAGGAGGTCCCCATGGCTGCGCTCCCGCGTTTTCTCACGCTGACGATCGGCATCACGGCGCTGGCGATGCTCGCCGGCTGCGCGGTCACCAATAGCCCGGGCTCGGGTCCCGCGACCGAGGCGCCCGCCTACCGCGTCGGGGATCGATGGGTCTATCACGGCGAGGACGGGTACCGCGTCAAGACCGTATGGGACGAAACGCACGAAGTGATGGCGATCGGTCCCGAAGGCATCCGCGTGCGGATCACGCAGAAGGGCCCCTCGCTCGACGTCACGCGCATGGAAGTCTGGTCCGCGCCGGGGCAGGTCAAGGTCGGCGCCGCCTACGACAACGAGACCCGACGCTTCGCCGTCCCGCTGCAGCGAATTGATTTTCCGTTGGCCAGCGGCAAGGTCTGGAGCCAGCGCGTCGACAACTTCGACGAGTTCACCAAGGCGACCGGCAACATCAACCGCTGGGTCAGCGTCGGCGGAATGGAGAAGGTCTCCACGCCCGCCGGCACGTTCGACGCGATCTACATGCGGATCATCATGCATCTGGGCGACGATACGTTCTGGCGCTGGGGGACCGATTGCAACTACGAGGCGTGGTATGTCCCCGAGATGCGTGCCGTCGTGCGCGAGATCAAGAACGCGCAATACCAGGAAAAAGGCTCCGGCGACGGATCGGGCAGCGGGAGGATCAACGTCCAGCACGGCAGCCTGGAGCTCGTCTCGTTCACGCCGGGGCGCTAGAACCCGCGGCGCGCGAACCTTGGTGTCAATGCCGGTGCTGTTACCGGCGTTCGCCGCACGTCAAAGGCCGAGCCGCTGCCAGATTGTCGTCGTCAGCGAGGCCTGATTCAGCGTGTAGAAGTGCAGCCCCGGCGCGCCGCGGGCGAGCAGCCCGTCGGCAAGATCGGTTACGACGTCGAGCCCGAACGCGCGGATCGACGCCGCGTCGTCGCCAAGGCCTTCGAACCGCTTGCGGATCCAGCGGGGAATCTCGGCGCCGCAGGCGTCGGAAAAACGCGCCAGCTTGACGTAGCTGTTGATCGGCATGATGCCCGGAACGATCGGCACCGTGATGCCGGCCGCGCGGCACGCATCGACGAAGTGCCAGTACGCGTCGGCGTTGAAGAAATACTGGGTGATCGCCGAATCGGCGCCCGCGTCGACCTTGCGCCGGAACGCGTCGAGATCGTCCTGCGGCGTGCGCGCCTGCGGATGGAACTCGGGATACGCAGCGACGTCGATGTGGAAATGGTCGCCGGTTTCCTGCCGGATGAACGCCACCAGCTCGCTCGCGAAACGGAAGTCGCCAATGTCGCCCGACCCTGACGGATGGTCGCCGCGCAACGCGACGACGTGCCGGATGCCTTGGGCCCTGTACTGCGACAGCACGTCGGCGATCGAAGCGCGCGAGCCGCCGACACAGGAAATGTGCGGCGCAGCGTTCATGCCCTCGGCGCGAAATTCGAGCACGGTCGAGAGTGTCCCCTCGCGCGTCGAGCCGCCGGCGCCGAAGGTCACCGAGCAGAACGCCGGCTTCACCTGCGCCAGCTGCCGCCGCGTGGCCCGGAGCTTCTCGATGCCCTCGGGGGTGCGTGGAGGGAAGAACTCCAGGCTGAACAACCGCTCCGCGCTTTTGATCATCGCGTCGATCGCCGGCAGCAGATTTCGATCAATCCCGCTTTCGCGGAAGCAACGAGGACAGCGCCCACGAGATCAGGCTGTAGACGATCGCGCCGAACACCGCCGACCAGAAGCCGCCGACATGGAAGCCGTCGACGAACGAGCCGACCCACCAGAACAGGAGCCCGTTGATCACGAAGATGAACAGCCCCAGCGTGAGCAGCGTCGCAGGCAGCGTCAGCAGAATGAGCAGCGGCCGGATCAGCGCGTTGATGAGGCCGAGCGCCAGCGCCGCGATCAGCGCGGCGATGAACGTATCGACCTTCACCCACGGGAAGACATAGGGAAGGGCCAGCAATGCCAGCGCGTTGATCAGCCAGACGAGGAGGATGCGCATGCAGGGATTCTCCGGGGTTCGCGGCGGCCGTCAGCGGGCGGTCCCTGAACAGTACGGTTTGAGCGCCGCGTAGAGCGTTGCGTTGACCGGCGCCGGGATTCCCGCTGCCGCCGCCATCCGCGCGACCGCGCCGCAGAGCCACGGCGCTTCGAGACGGTTGCCGGCCGCGAGATCGTTCTGCATCGAGGATTTCATTTCCGCCGGCAGCGTGTCGGCGAATTTCATTCGCGTGTCGACGAAGTCGTCAGGGAGTGACACGCCGTGCGCACGACCCAGCGTCCACACTTCGCGTATCGCGGCCTCGAACGCGGCCCGCGAATCCGGGTCGCCGCGCACGACGCCGAGCGGCTGCCGCGAAACGCTGGTGATCCCCGAAAACGCGGCGAGAAATACGAACTTCTCCCACAGCGCGCGGCGGATATCCGTGGACAGCGCGGCCTCGAAGCCCGCGCTGTTGCAAGCCGCGAGCAGCGCCTCCGCGGCGGGCTGCTGCTCGGGCAACACCGCGCCGAATTGCAGTCGCGCCATGGTCCCCGTGTGTGCGATGACACCGGGTTCGGCGATCGTCGCCGCGATATAGGCGACGCCACCCATCACCTGCGATGCGCCGACGACCGCACCGATGCGCTCGATGCTCTCGACCCCGTTCTGGAACGGAACGATGACGCCGCCCTTGGCAACGAGCGGGCGCACCGCTTCGGCCGCGCTTTCGGTGTCCCAGAGCTTGACCGCGAACAGCACGGCTTCGACCGGGCCGAGTGTCTTCGGGTCCTCGACCAGCGTCGGCTGCGCGATCCGCATGTCGCCGTTCGCGCTTCGCACCGAAAGTCCGTGCTCGCGCAGCGCAGCGAGGTGCCGGCCACGCGCGATGAACGCGACGTCGTGTCCGCTCTGCGCGAGCTTTGCGCCGAAATACCCGCCGACGCCGCCCGTCGCCATTACCGCGATACGCATGGCTTCGCTCCCTCAATAACGATAGGTCTCGGCCTTGTACGGCCCCGCCTGCTCGACGCCGATGTAGCGCGCCTGCTTTGCCGACAGCGGCGTCAGCATCGCGCCCAGCTTCGACAGCTGAAGCCGCGCGACCTTCTCGTCGAGATGCTTGGGCAGGACGTAGACTCCGACCGGATACTTGCCGGCGCGAGCCCGCGCGTCGGCCCATAGCTCGATCTGCGCCATCACCTGGTTCGCGAACGACGAGCTCATCAC
>JBDTRG010000175.1:0-5404 GCA_039931775.1 Betaproteobacteria bacterium
AATACGTCGCGGTTGACGACGAATTCCGGCTTGCGTCCGTTCAGTACGTCGACGATGCTCGCGAGCCCCGTGGAGGCCATGTTGTGGAAGCACTCGTCGGTCCAGCACAGCGAATGGGGCGTGACGATGACATTGTCCATTGCCAGCAGCGGATTGTCGGGCGAAGCCGGTTCCTGCTCGAACACGTCGATCGCGGCGCCGGCAATCCGTCCGGCAGCAAGCGCCTTGATCAGCGCGAGCTCGTCGACGATAGGGCCGCGCGCGACATTGATGAAATACCCGGTGGGCTTCATGCGCTTGAATTGCGGGGCCCCGACGAGGTGCCGCGTCTCGTCGTTCAGGAGACAGCAGACGACCACATAATCCGATTCCGCCATCAGCGTGTCGAGATCGACCCTGCGCGCGCCGAGGTAGCCGAGCTCGATCGCATTGACGTACGGGTCGGCGGCGAGGAGCTCGACGTCGAAGGTGCGCGCCATCCGTAGCAATTCCTTGCCGATGCGTCCGGCGCCGATGACGCCGAGCTTGCGTCCGGTGAGGCCCATGCCCATGTTGTCCATCCGCTCGTTCCAGCGCCCGGTGCGTGTGATGCGATCCTTGAGAAAGAGCCGCCCGGCGAGCGCCAGGACGAACGTCAGCGCGATGGTGGCCACCGGCCTCGGCATCGAGCTCGGCGTGTGCGTGACGACGATGCCTGCCTGCGTCATTGCCGGGATGTCGACCGCGTCGTAACCGACGCCGTGGCGGGCGACGACGCGCAGCCGGCAATCCGGACGCGCCACTGCGGCGCCCGGTACGCGCGCCATGTTGACGTATAGCGCGTCGTAGCGCGCCGCCTGGTCGGCGGTGATCGCCGGGACGACCTCGGGCAGGTACTCCCACTCGAGGCCGGGCGCGCGCTTCAGAATGTCGAGCGCGGCGGGGCCGAATGCGGGTTCGCCACGCGAGTCCAGGATGTCGCGCGTCAGTCCGACGCGAAATTTCTCGCCCATCGTCATTTGCTCCTTTCGTTGACGGCGTTGCGCAACACGCGGAGTCCGTTGCCGAGCGCACTCTGCAGCATCAGCTGATCGACACCGTATGCGAACACGCGGAAGCCCTTCGCGACATAGTCGCGCGCCCAGTCGTCATCGGTGGCCAGGATGCCCGCGGTCTTGCCGTGCGTCCGGCAGGCGGCGACGACACGGTCGACGGCTTTGAGGTAGTTCGGATGCTTGAAATTGCCGGGGATGCCCATGAAATTGGTCAGGTCGAAGTGTCCGATCCAAAGCGCATCGACGCCCGGGACCGCGGCGATCGCTTCGACGTTGGCCAGACCTTCGGCAGTCTCGATCTGCGCAATCACCATCGTTCGCGCTTGCAACGCGGCCATCTTAGCGACCACGTCGCCGCTTTCGTAATCGTCGTGAGCGAACCCGAAGGCCGCGCCGCGCCGGCCCTGCGGAGGGTATTGGGTGCAGGAAACGATGTCCGCGGCTTCCTTCGACGTACCGACCATCGGCACCATCACGCCCATCGCGCCGACGTCGAGTGCTCGCGCGATGAAGTGGTATTCGCCGCGCGGCACACGCACCATCGGCACGATCGCGAGGCCGCGGCACAGCGCGAACTGCGTCTTGAGCGTCTCGAACGAGAGGCCGGTGTGCTCCATGTCGTAGAGCACGAACTCGGCACCGACATTCCGGCAGATCTGGGGAATGCCGGGCGAAAAGAATTCGAAGAACATGGCGCCGCACGCGGATCCTCCCGCCGCCAGAGTCACCTTCACCGGATTGTCACGCATCTCGCCTCGCTGAATAGTAGGGAAGTGGGAAATGCTACGCGGCGAATTCCGCCAGGAACGCGCGCACGCGCTTCGCGTTCGTCCCGCGGTCGCCTCGGCCGACGCGCGACAGCGATCGGATGTCGATCCTGCTGCCTGTCGCGGTGGGCGTTACGCGTATCACGACGTCGTCGCGAAAGCCGAACCAGGGGGTCGTCGCCGTTGCTTCGATCCGCCCGGCGGCAGGATCGACCGCCGCGATGGTCCATCCGAAACGCTTCGCCACGTCAAGCGCGCGTGCGAAAGCCGCGGGCGGCGGCAGCGCAAGGTCGACGGGGCGGATATCCGGGAACGCGCCGCTTTGCTTCGCGGCGGTATCGGCGCCCGGATACGTCGTCGACACCGGCGAGCCAGCGCGAAGGGGAACGGCGGCAACGAAAGCGGGCGGGTTGTCGATGTCGGTCGTGATGTCGTTGATCGGCGGCGCGGCGCGACCGTCGCGCTGCCATTGCCACGGCACGTAGGCAACGCCGAGGCCGATGACGAGTGCCGCGGCGAGCCCGACAACATGGCCGGCGCGAAGGCGCGGTATCAGCAGCGCCGCGAGCGCGACAGCCGCGGTGGCGAGTCCCGTGTAGAAACTCCAACTGATGAGCTGGAAGCCCAACCGGTAGTCCCAGACGCCGAAGCGGACGCCGTAGCCCGAGGCAACCAGCACCGCGGCCGACACCGGCGCCATCGCGATCGGAACGTGCGCGGCCTTCATGCTGCTCCTTGAAATGCCCGATAATGGGCGACTCTACGCTGTCGCGATCGAGCGGGTCAACGCGGCGCGCGGCCCCGCGCGGAATTCCGCCGACCGCGCCGGCGATGGCCGTCCGCCGAAATCCGGGTATCCGTGACCGACCTCTTCACCACCTCCAACCCCGCTGCGCCGCTCGCCGATCGCCTGCGCCCGAAAGCCGTCGGCGAAGTGATCGGCCAGCGTCACCTGCTGGCGCCGGGCAAACCGCTCGCTGTCGCATTCGCATCCGGCAAGCCGCACTCGATGATCCTGTGGGGACCGCCCGGTGTGGGCAAAACGACGCTCGCCCGGCTGATGGCGGATGCGTTCAGCGCCGAGTTCATCGCGCTGTCGGCGGTGCTCGCCGGCGTCAAGGACATCCGCGACGCGGTCGCGCGCGCCGAGGCCACACTCGCCCAGTCCGGCAGGCATACGATCCTTTTCGTCGACGAAGTGCATCGCTTCAACAAGGCGCAGCAAGACGCATTTCTGCCTTTCGTCGAGCAGGGGCTCGTCACGTTCATCGGCGCGACCACGGAGAATCCGTCGTTCGAAGTCAACGGCGCACTGCTGTCGCGCGCCGCCGTGTATGTGTTGGAGCCATTGTCGGCGGACGAACTCGGCGCGCTCCTCAATCGCGCGCTCGCGGTCGGCGCATCCGGCCTTGCGGTCGGGACAGAAGCGCGCGACACGCTGATCGCGTACGCCGACGGCGATGGCCGGCGGCTTGTCAATCTGGTCGAATACCTGGCCACGGCCGCCGGCGACGGCCGGAAGGAGCCGATCGACGTCGCGTTCGTCGAGGCGACGATCGCGCGGAGCCTGCGCCGCTTCGACAAGGGCGGCGAGGCGTTCTACGACCAGATCTCTGCGTTGCACAAGTCGGTGCGCGGCTCCAACCCCGACGCCGCGTTGTACTGGATGTGCCGAATGCTGGACGGCGGCGCCGATCCGCTCTACGTGGGGAGGCGGCTGATCCGCATGGCGACCGAGGACATCGGTCTCGCGGATCCGCGCGCGCTGTCGCTGACGACGGCCGCCGTCGAGACCTATGAGCGCCTGGGTACGCCGGAGGGCGAGCTGGCGCTGGCCGAGGCCGTCATCTATCTCGCGTGCGCCGCAAAGTCCAACGCTGTCTACACGGCGTACAGCGCCGCCCGCGCATTCATCGCCGAGGACGGTTCGCGCCCGGTGCCGCTGCGATTGCGCAACGCGCCGACGAAACTGATGAAGGGCCTGGGCTACGGCAAGGGGTATCGATATGCGCACGACGAACAGGATGCTTACGCGGCGGGCGAACACTACTTTCCCGACAACATGCCGGAAGTCTCCTGGTACAAGCCGACCGATCGCGGCCTCGAGGCGAAGATCCGCGAAAAGCTCGAGAGGCTGCGCGAAGAGGACAGGAAAGCGGAGGGTGGCGATTCATAGCCCCTCATCCTGGCCCTCTCCGCGCAAGCGGGGCGAGGGGATTCCCCTCTGCTAAAATTTGACCATGCTCGACATCAATCTCTTTCGCAACGAACTCCCGAGAGTCGCGGCCGGGCTCGCGCAGCGGGGCGTCACGCTCGATGCTCGGCGTTTCGAAGCGCTGGAAGCCGAGCGGAAGGACATCCAGACGAGGACGCAGCTGCTGCAGGCGAAACGCAATGCGCTGTCGAAGGAGATCGGCGCAGCCAAAGGCAAGGGCCTGGACGCATCGGCGTTGCTGAAGGAGGTCGCCGGCCTCAGCGACGCGACGAAGCGCCTCGAGGGCGAGCTCGAAATCGTGCAAGGCAAGGTTCGCGACTTTCTGCTGGAGCTGCCCAATCTCGCGCATGCGTCCGTTCCGGTCGGCAAGTCGTCCGACGACAATGTCGAAGTGCGCCGCTGGGGCACGCCGAAGGCTTTCGATTTCGCCGTGCGCGACCATACCGATCTCGGCGAAGGGCTGCGCCTGCTCGACTTCGCGACGGCGGCCAAACTGTCCGGTTCGCGCTTCACCTTTCTGCGCGGCGGGCTCGCGCGGCTGCACCGCGCGCTCGCGCAATTCATGCTCGACACGCAGACGACCGAACACGGCTACACGGAATGCTACACGCCCTACATCGTCAACGCGTCCACCTTGGTCGGCACGACGCAACTGCCGAAATTCGAGGACGACATGTTCTCGGTGCACAAAGGCGGCGCTACGCCGGACGAGGGCAAGGCCGCCGAGCGGCAGTATCTGATCTCGACCTCCGAGATCACGCTGACCAACTCGGTGCGTGACGAGATCCTGCCGGCGGATGCACTTCCGATCAAGTTGACCGCGCACTCGCCATGCTTCCGCTCGGAGGCGGGAAGCTACGGCAAGGACACGCGCGGGATGATCCGCCAGCACCAGTTCGACAAGGTCGAGATGGTGCAGGTCGTGCATCCGGACAAATCCTACGACGCGCTCGAAGAGATGACCGGGCACGCCGAGGTCATCCTGCAGCGCCTCGAGCTGCCTTACCGCATCGTGACGCTTTGCACCGGCGACATCGGCTTCGCGGCAGCCAAGACGTACGACCTCGAAGTGTGGCTGCCCGCGCAGAACGCCTACCGCGAGATCTCATCGTGCTCGAATTGCGAAGCGTTCCAGGCGCGCCGGATGCAGGCCCGTTTTCGCAACGCGCAGGGCAAGCCCGAGCTCGTCCACACGCTGAACGGGTCGGGCCTGGCCGTCGGGCGCACGCTCGTCGCCGTGATGGAAAACTACCAGCGCGCCGACGGCGGCATCGACATTCCTGCGGTGCTCCGCCCGTACATGGGCGCCATGGCGGTACTCGCGCGGCCCTAGCGCATGTTTCCCGTGTGGCCGAGCGAGTAGCGGCCCGGTTGCGGCCACACGGTAA
>JBDTRG010000176.1:0-5929 GCA_039931775.1 Betaproteobacteria bacterium
TTGTCCCGGATCGTCGAGCCTTCCGTCACGAGGTAGGCGCCCTCGATGACGACATACGGCGCGGTGAACGTGATGAGCTCGGCGCGCACCGGATCGATCGCGAGGTAGCACACGTCCCACGCGTCGGCCTTCATTCCTTCGACCACCTTGGCCGCCGCGTGATAAGGCACGAATTCGACCGCCACCCCCAGCCGACGCGCAAGCTCGCGCGATAGTTCGGCCGAGATTCCGCCAGCCTCACCGGTGACCGGGTCCTTCGACGCGAGAATCGGATTGTCGAAATTGATCGCGGCGCGCAGCTTACCCGTCGAGGCGAGGTCGGCGATTACGGTGGAAGGAGGCATGGCGGTCCGGGGAAAGCGGGAAGACGTCTATCGCTCACGCGGTCCCCGCCACGCCTTTGGGCGGCGGGCTCCACACCGGCATTTGCGCGCCGGGCACGCGCAGCCATCGCATCATCCGCAGGGCGGTTTCACGACCCGAGTAGTAGCCGTCGAGGCGCAGCGTTTCGCTGAATCCTGTCGCCTTGTACAGCGCGCGGGCGGCACGATTGCCGGCGCGAAGCTCGACGTGCACCGAGGCAACCCCCGCGATCAAAGCCGACGCGACGACCCATTCGATCATCTGCCGGCCGATGCCGCGCTGCTGGTGACTCGGCTGTACCGCAAGCAGCACGATGTGCGCGTGCTCGTCGAAGACCTGTGCGATCGCAAAGGCAACCGTCCGCCTGCGGTCGCTCCCGACCACGGTCACTGTATCGGGATCGTCGAGGAACTTGGCGACGCGCTCGGGACGATAGTGCCAGCCGAGCCCCGTCTCGATCAGATCGCGCGACATGGCGGCGAGGATCGGCGCGTCGTCGCGACGGGCGGGACGCAGGACGATGTCGGCGAGTTTCATGGGGCGATTCTGCCAGCAACTGATCGGGATCGGGGGCAATGCGGGTGGATTTGCCGACTTCCCCCTTCGCGGGTCATTCCGTCGGCAGGAATCCCTCGACCGACAGGTAACGCTCGCCCGAGTCGTAGTTGAACCCGAGCACGCGGCTTCCCGCGGGGAGATCCGGCAGCTTTTGCGCGATCGCGGCGAGGGTCGCCCCCGACGAGATGCCGACCAGCACGCCTTCCTCGCGCGCGGAGCGCCTCGCCATCTCGCGCGCGGCGTCCGCCTCGACCTTGACCACGCCGTCGAGAAGTGAGGTATCGAGATTCCCGGGGATGAAGCCTGCGCCGATGCCCTGGATCGGATGCGGCGAGGGCGCGCCGCCGGAGATCACCGGCGACGCGGCGGGCTCGACCGCGAACACCTTGAGCGCCGGCCACGCCTTCTTCAGCACCCGTGCACAGCCGGTGATGTGGCCGCCGGTGCCCACGCCGGTGATCAGCGCGTCGAGCCCCTCGGGAAAGTCATTGATGATCTCGCGCGCCGTCGTGCGCATGTGCACTTCGACGTTGGCCGGATTGTCGAACTGCTGCGGCATCCACGACTTCGGCGTCGAATCGATCAGCTGCTGCGCCTTGGCGATCGCCCCCTTCATGCCTTCGGCGCGCGGCGTCAGCACGAACGTGGCGCCGTACGCGAGCATCAGCCGCCGCCGCTCGACCGACATGCTGTCCGGCATCACCAGCACCAGCTTGTAGCCTTTCACCGCCGCGACCATCGCGAGGCCCACACCGGTGTTTCCCGATGTGGGTTCGATGATCGTGCCGCCGGTCTGGAGTTTGCCTGTCGCCTCGGCGTCCTCGACCATCGACAGCGCGATCCGGTCCTTGATGGAATTCCCGGGATTGGAGCGTTCGGACTTGATCCAGACGTTGCTCGCGGCACCAAACAGGCGATTGACGCGGATGTGCGGCGTGTTGCCGATGGTGGCGAGTATGTTCGCGGCCTTCATGGATTCCTCGGACGATGGTGGGTGGGTGGATGGGCGGAGCGCCGAGCCCGCCATGCTACGCGTCCTGGTCTTTCGCGCAAATGGCCGGGGCGCGATTCCGGGCAGCCCCCGCGGCGAGTGCCGCAGCCGGGGTATCATGCCCCCCGGGGAAACCAGGGAGGAATCGTGCGGCTTTACGTCGTCCAGATGTTTTACTCGAGTTTGAAGGAAAGCGGCCCGCTCGTCGCTGAAGCGAAGAATACCGTCGCCGCGCTTTCGAAGAAGGACTTCGTGCTGATGGGGTTCGGCGAACACACGGCGGCGATCGCGTTCGCATCGGTCGAGCCCGAGGCCAACATGCGGGCGCAGTTCGAGCGCATCCGCGGCGAGAATTTTTCGCTGATCGCCTTCGAAGCCGCCTGGATGGTCGGTGGCAACATGTCCAAGGACGTCAGCCTGTGGCTCGAGCGCCATCAGCCCAGCCCGTTCAAGTGAGTCCAGGTTTCGTCGAACAACGACGGCGTTCCCGCCTGCACCGACGATTGCAGCGTGGATCCGACGGCCTCGGCGGGACTTAGCGCACCGGCGCGCACGCCGAGCAGGCGGATGCGCCGATCGAGCGGCACGCGCTTCAGGCATTCGCCGGCCGCACGCCGGATCTCGCGCGGATCATCGGTCGGGCGATCGATCGTCTTGTCGCGGGTCACGGTCTTGAAATTGTCGTATCGCAGCTTCAATCCGATGGTCTTGCCGACGTAGCCCTTGCGCTTGAGGTCCTCGCTCACGCCCGTGCACAGCGCCGTGAAGACCTTCGACAGCTCCTCCCGGTCGCGGTGTGCGGAAAGATCGCGCTCGAACGTCGTCTCGCGACTGATCGATTTCGGTTCCATCTCCGTCAACACGACGCGCTCGTCGCGACCATGCGCAGCGTCGTGCATCCAGGCGCCGTGCGCGCGGCCGAAATGCTCGACGAGCCACGAAGGATCGGCCGCCGCGAGCTCGCCGATCGTGCGGATGCCGAGCGATTCGAGTTTCGCGGCGGACTTCGGGCCGATGCCGTTGATCTTGCCGGCGCGGAGCACCCAGATGCGTCGCCGGACGTCCTCGGCGCGCAGCAGCGTCAACCCATCCGGCTTGTCGAGCTCGGACGCCATCTTCGCCAGCAGTTTGTTCGGCGCGACGCCGACCGAGCACGTGAGCCCGGTCGCCGAGCGCACCGCCTCGCGGATCGATTGCGCAACCTCGCCGGCGCGCCACCACGGATCGCCGACCGGCTCACCCAGCGCGGATTCGGATTGCGCCGGATGGACGTCGGTGAGATCGATGTAGATCTCGTCGATGCCGTTGTCCTGGATGTGCGGCGCGATCGCGCTGACTGCGGTCTTGAACAATCGCGAATACCGGCGGTACGCGTCGAAGTCAGTCGGCAGGAGCACCGTGTCGGGTGCCTGCTGCGCGGCCTTCATGAGCCCCATCGCCGAATGGAGTCCCCGCGCCCTGGCCTCGTAGGTTGCCGTGGTGATGACGCCGCGCCCGACGTAGCCGCGAAGCGTAGCGAACGTGCGCGTCGTGCGCCCCGTTTCCGGATCGATCGTTTCCACCGGCTGATGGCGACGTCCGCCGCCGATGACAACCGGCCGGCCCTTGAGCTCCGGATAGCGAAGGAGCTCGACGGACGCGTAAAAGGCGTCCATGTCGAGGTGCGCAATCAGACGCGTGGGATGGGTGGGCATGGCCGTGGCCCGGGAACAACGCCGGTGTCGACAGTCTAACGACTCGCCCGGCGCGTCGGCTATGCAGCAGAAACGATGTCGGGATAAGATTGTGCCCTGACCGCCGCGGCCGCCGTCTTGCGTCGGCTCGCCCACTGCGCTTCGCCATCCGCCTCGAGCATGAGCCACAAGCACGACAATCTGATTCGCGCCATTTTCACGGACCCGATCAGCGTCAATCTCCAGTGGCGCGAGATCGAATCGCTGCTGCGCCATCTCGGCGCCGCGATCGAATCGCTGTCGGGAACGCGCATCCGCGTGAAGTTGAATGGAGCCGAAGGCATCCTGCATCGCCCCCACGGCGGCAATGCGCTAGGCCGGCAGGACGTCCAGCATGTGCGCGAGTACCTGGCGCACGCGCACGTTACGCCGTCGCTGCACGATGCCGGGCGCAAGCCTTGATTCGTGTTCACCGCGTTCCGGGCGAGTGTTGACAACCCCGGCGGCTGCGGCGATCGCCCTCGGCGTGGCGTTGCTGGTCGGCGCGGCCGGCGCGGCATCCGCGCAGTATCCGGCAGGCGGAGGCTCGTCCGGCGGGCGCGCCGGCAGGCCGGGCGGCGGCCAGCCGCCGGGCGCCGACGCGCGCAATCCGACGCAAACGGCGGCCGAATCGGCCAGCGAACTGGCGCGCACCCAGCTGCAGGAGCTCGAGGAGGACCTGAAGCTTGCCCCGGCGCAACGCGCCGCCTGGAGCGGATATTCGAGCAAGGTGCGAGAGCTCGCCGACGATGTCGCGCGCAATCGCAACTCGCTGCGCTTTCCAAAGGGGCCGGCGCCCGAGCAACTCGACTTCGTCACCGAAACGCTGCGCAATCGCCTCACCGCGGTCGAGGACATCATGGAAGCGGGCAAGGCGCTGTACGCGGTGCTGGCGCCCGTCCAGCGAACGGTTGCCGACGACCGCCTCGCGCGGATCCCGATCCCGCTCATCGCACCGGTGCAATCGATGCACAGTGGCGGGCCGCGCGGGATGCCGCCGGGCGACGCGGCCCCGAACGCCGGTCGCGGGCGTTAGCGTCGCTTCCGTGCAAGGATGCGCAATGGACAACGTCATGAACCAACGATGGGATCCGGGGCAGTACGCGACCAACGCCCGATTCGTTTCCGATCTCGCGTCGCCGGTCGTCGAATTGCTGGCGCCGCGCGCCGGGGAGCGGATCCTGGATCTGGGGTGTGGCGACGGCGTGCTGACAAAACGACTCGCGGATCTCGGTTGTATCCTGGTGGGTGTCGACGCCAGCCCGGAAATGGTCGCGGCATCGAGGGCGCTGGGGTTGGACGCGCAGGTCGCGGATGGGCATGCACTCGCGTTCGACGACGAATTTGACGCGGTGTTTTCCAACGCCGCACTCCATTGGCTTCGGCAGCCCGCAACGGTCGTTGCGGGTGTCTGGAAAGCACTGAAGCCCGGCGGGCGCTTCGTGGCCGAATGCGGGGGGCGCGGCAACTCCGCCACCGTCGTAGCGGCGCTGGAGTCGTCGTTGCTCGCGCGCGGGGTGGATCCCCACGCCTGCAATCCCTGGTACTTTGCGAGCGTCGACGAATATCGGCAGGTCCTCGATGGGCAAGGATTTGCGGTGGCCTCGATTGCCCTCCACCCCCGGCCGACCCCCTTGCCGGGCAGCCTCGTGCGCTGGCTCGAAACTTTTGCCCAGAGCTTCGCGGCAACGCTTCCCGCGCGGGAGCGCGCGAGTTTCCTCGACGAGGTCGCCGAGAAATGCCGGGGCGCATTGTGCGATGAAGACGGCCGATGGTCCGTCGACTACGTGCGTTTGCGGTTCTCGGCGATCAAGCCCGGGCAGGACTGAAACACCCCGATGAACGAACTCGCCTTCCCGACGGACCTCGTCCGCGACGTCGCGAAGCGCCGCACGTTCGCGATCATCTCGCATCCGGACGCCGGCAAGACGACGCTGACCGAGAAGCTCCTGCTCTACGGCGGCGCGATCCAGATGGCCGGCACCGTCAAGTCGCGTAAGAGCCGGCGCCACGCCACGTCGGACTGGATGGAGGTGGAGAAGCAGCGCGGGATTTCGGTGACGAGCTCCGTGATGCAGTTCGACTACGCCGACCACACGATCAACCTGCTCGACACGCCGGGCCACGAGGACTTCTCCGAGGACACCTACCGCGTGCTGACCGCCGTCGACGCGGCGGTGATGGTGATCGACGCGGCGAAGGGCGTAGAGGAACAGACCATCAAGCTGCTCGAGGTCTGCCGGCTGCGCGACACGCCGATCATCACCTTCGTCAACAAGATGGACCGCGAGGTGCGCGAGCCGCT
>JBDTRG010000177.1:0-4551 GCA_039931775.1 Betaproteobacteria bacterium
GCGATGCCGACGGCTATTACTTCGTGCTGGGCCGCACCGACGACGTGATCAACGTGGCCGGCCATCGCCTCGGGACGCGCGAGATCGAGGAAGCGGTGCAGGCCCATGCCGGCATCGCGGAAGTCGCGGTCGTCGGCGTTGCCGATTCGTTGAAGGGGCAGATCCCCGTGGCGTTCGCCGTCGTCAAGGACCCGGCGAGCGTCGCCACGAAGGAGGGCGTTGCCAAGGTTCGCAAGGAGGTGATGGACACCGTGGATCGCGAGCTCGGCGGGATCGCCCGGCCCGGTGCCGTGCACTTCGTCACGGTGTTGCCGAAGACGCGCTCAGGCAAGCTGCTGCGTCGCGCGATCCAGGCGCTGGCGGAAGGGCGCGATCCCGGCGACATGACCACGATCGAGGACCCGGCGGCCCTCGAGCAGATCAGGCAGGCGCTCGTTGGCGCGACGTAGCTCGAAGCCGGTCCGCGACCGGGCGTGGGCGTGCGACGGCGGGCGCCCGATGAGCGATAATCGGGGGTTGGACCGCCGCCGATGCTGACCCGAAACGTTACGAATGTCGCCTCCGATCGCGCTCTGTTCGCGGGCGACGGGCATGTGCCGCTGGCGCTCGTTCTGCGCGGCGGTGTGGTCGAAAGCATCCACTACGGATCGGTGGCGGTCGTCGACCGCGAAGGCAACCTGATGCATGCCTCCGGGGATCCGTCGTTCCTGACGATGACGCGCAGCGCGTTGAAGCCGTTTCAGGCGATGCCGTTCGCGGCAGCAGGCGGCATCGAGCGCTTCGGATTCACGAAGCCCCAGGTGGCGCTGTTGTGTGCGAGCCACTCCGGCGAGCCGCGCCACGTCGACGCAGCGGCGGACATGCTGGTGCGGGCGGGCAATTCGGTGGCGGATCTTCAATGCGGAACCCACGTCCCCGGGTTCTACGAGACGCGCGGCGAGGTCCCCCCGCCGCCGCCGTATTCGCCGCTCGCGCACAATTGCTCGGGCAAGCACAGCGGCATGCTGGCCCATTGCACGCACTGCGGACTGCCGAAGGAGTCCTACCTCGCGGAAGATCATCCGCTGCAGCGGGCGATCCGGCGCTCGGTCGCGCACTTCACATCCACGCCCGAGGCGGAACTCGTCGCCGTCATCGACGGTTGTTCGGCGCCGAATTACGGCGTCGCGCTGGCGCGGCTGGCGCTGGGCTTTGCGCGACTCGCGTCGACGCCGGTGGATGCCGAGTACGGGCGGGCTCCGGGCGTGCTGGCCGACGCGATGACAGCGCATCCGGAAATGGTCTCGGGCGAGGGTCGCACCGATCTCGAACTCACTCGGGCCGGACGGGGCGATTGGGTCGCGAAGATCGGCGCCGAGGGTGTACAGGCCATCGCGCTGCGCGGCGCCGGCATCGGCATCGCGGTCAAGGTCGCGGACGGCAGCAAGCGCGCGCTGCGCCCGGTGGTCGCTTCGATCCTCGACCAGCTGGGGCAAATGGACGCCGACCGTCGCGAGGCGCTGGCGAGCTGGTTCGCGCCGGCAATCCGCAACTACCGCGGCATCGCGACCGGTGAGCTCAAAGCGTCGTTTGTCCTGGACAAAATAGACTGAATGGTGCCCGATCAGCCAGACGGTGCTTGTGACCCCACCCCAGGATGAACTTCTCCAGCGTATTGCGGTCTTTTCGTGCAAGCGTGCGCCCCACGGTAACCCGGCAAATCCATGGTGGAGATTCCCGGCTTTTCGGGTTTGACGGCCGGCAGCCGCACCCGCCGTTCGGCGGGCATAACAACGAATGACTCAGGGATTGGATGGGTGATCGCGAGGTCGATCAGCAGTTGGTCGAGCGTGCGCAGCGTGGAGACAAGCGCGCATTCGAACTGCTGGTATTGAAATACCAGCGCAAGCTCGGGCGGCTTTTGTCCCGGTTTGTGCGGGACCCAGCGGAAGTCGAGGACGTGACGCAAGAGGCCTTCATCAAGGCCTACCGCGCGCTCCCTGGCTTCCGGGGGGAGAGTGCGTTCTATACGTGGCTGTACCGGATCGGGATCAACACGGCGAAGAACTATCTGGTCGCGCTGGGGCGCCGGGCGCCGACGTCGACGGGATTCGACAACGAGGAGGCAGAGGGTTTCGAGGACGCCGACCAGTTGCGCGACTCCAACACGCCGGAGAGCGAGCTCGAGGGCAAGGAAATCGCCGCGACGGTGAACCGCGCGGTGGAAGCGTTGCCAAAGGATTTGCGAACCGCGATCACCTTGCGCGAGATCGAAGGCCTGAGCTATGAAGAGATTGCAAACGTGATGAACTGCCCGGTCGGCACGGTGCGTTCCCGGATATTCCGGGCCCGCGATGCGATCGCCGAGGAGCTGCGCCCGTTGCTGGGTACCGAAAAGGATCGGAGATGGTGATGCGTGAACATATTTCCCGCTTGATGGACGGCGATCTCGACGACGCCGAATGCGATGCGGCTTGCCGCGATCTGAAAGCGACCGACGCCGTCGCCGTATGGGTCAGCTACCACATGATCGGCGACGCGTTGCGGCGCAGTGGCAGCCCGATGCCGGGATTCGCCGCGCGGTTTGCGGCGCGGCTCGACACCGAGCCGACGGTCCTGGCGCCGATGCCCCGGCAGAGCAATCGCCTGCCGCTCGCGTGGGCGGTCGCCGCGACCGTCGCGGCGGTGATGGTCGTCGGCTGGGCCGCGGTCAGCACGCTCGACCCGCAACCGACCGCCGTGGCTCGTGCCCGCGAGGCCGCAACGGTTCGCAGCGCCCCCGGAAATCCGCAGTCGGTTTCGCCGGACTACCTGCTTGCGCATCAGGAGTTTTCGCCGACCACGCAGATCCAGGGCGTCGGGCCCTACCTTCGTCCCGTCTCGTCCGGCGCGCCGGACGCGCGGCCCTGATGCAGCCGATCGCAACGCGGTGACCGGATGAGCGTCGGATACGCGTTGACCGGCGCACGCCGAAGTTTCGTGCGGGCGGCCGTCGTCGCGCTGGCGATGCTCGCGCTGCCGCGTGCCGCGTTGGCCGGCGACGCAAGCGCGTGGCTGACGCGCGCCGCGACGGCCGCGCGGCAGCTCAACTATGTGGGCACGATCGTCTATCAGCATGGCGCGTACTCCGAAACGTCGCGGCTCGTACACCTGTACGACCTCGGCGAGGAGTTCGACAAGCTCGTCAACCTCGACGGCCCGGCGCGAGAGGTCATTCGCAGCCACGGCGAGGTGCGATGTTTCTATCCCGATGCGAAGGTCGTCCGGGTCGAGCCGCGGACGTTTCGCAACGCCTTCCCTTCGGTGTCTCCGCAGCAGCAGAAGGCGCTCGCGGAATTCTACGAATTCCGCAAGGCGGAGACGGCCCGCGTTGCCGGCCTCGAGACGCAGGCATGGGTCTTCGAACCCAAGGACGGCCTGCGCTATGGCCACAAGTTCTGGACCGACATCGCAACCGGGCTCATCGTCAAGGCGCGGGTCGTCGACGAGCGCAACGGCGTCCTGGAGCAGTTCGCGTTCAGCGAAGTCGCGATCGGCGCGAAGATCGACCGCGATATGGTCAAGCCGACGTATCCGCCGACGCCCTCGGGCTGGAGAGTCCGCCGATCGGGACAGGCCGAAGCGGATTCGAAGGATACGGGCTGGACGGCGACCCGCATCCCCCCGGGCTTCGTCAAAATCGTCGACGGATTTCGCCGTGTCCAGGGCACGCGGCAGGTCGCGCACCTCGTCTACTCGGACGGCCTCGTGGCGGTCTCGGTATTCGTCGAACCGGGGGGTGGGGCGCCGCACCCCGGCGGATTCTCCGCGCAGAACGGACTCAACGTCTTCAGCCGCCAGGTGGACGAAAACGTGGTGACGGTGCTGGGCCAGGTGCCCGCGGTGACGCTCAGGCAGATCGCAAATTCGGTGGCGCGACGTTAGCATACGCGCCGAAGACAAACTTCCTTTCCACGTTTCGCAAAGAGGCAGAAACAACATGATTTTCCGAAACCTCCGCCCGTCCTTCCTCGCAACCGCCACCGCAGCGCTGTTCGCGGCAGTCGCTGCCTTTGCCGCCCCGGCGGCAGCGCAGGGACGCCTGGCCGGATTGCCCGACTTCACCGAACTCTACGACAAGCAGGGACCGGCGGTCGTCAGCATCGATGTCACGCAAAAGGCGCGCAGGTCGCGCGGCCCGGAGCTGTCGGAGGACGATCCGTTCTACGAATTCTTTCGCCGCTTCGGCCAGATACCGCGCCCGCGCGGCGCGCCGGAGCGCGAATTCGAGCAGCAATCGGTCGGGTCGGGATTCATTATTTCGAACGACGGTTACCTGATCACCAACGCGCACGTCGTCGACGGGGCCGACGAGGTCACGGTCAAGCTGACCGACAAGCGCGAGTTCAAGGCCAAGGTCATCGGCTCCGACAAGCGCACCGATGTGGCGCTCCTGAAAATCGAAGCCAAAGACCTGCCGAAGGTGACGATCGGCGATCCCGAAAAGCTGAAGGTCGGCGAGTGGGTCGTCGCGATCGGCAAGCCGTTCGGGCTCGAGAACACGATGACCGCCGGCATCGTCAGCGCGAAGGG
>JBDTRG010000178.1:0-51276 GCA_039931775.1 Betaproteobacteria bacterium
GCCGATCATCGCCACGATGCCGGCGCGATTCGCGTGGACGCGCGCGGCGTGGTCGTTCGCGGTCATCGCCCGTCGGCTCGTGCAACCGGGCCGCCGGCGGCTGCCATCACCCCGAAGCGCACGATGAATTACCGCCCGGCCGGTGGTTGCGCGCGCTTCATCGCGCGCGTGAATGTTTCGATATCAGCACGGATCGCCGCGGCGAATTGCGCCGGGTCGTCGAACATCGGTTCGTACTCGAGGTCTTCAAGTTTTTTCCGCATGACAGGCGAGCGGCGGATCCGGCTCAATGCTTCCACCAATTGCGCACGAACGTCGGCGGACACGCCGGCCGGCGCGGCCAGGCCATACCAGGTTTCGACGACGACGCCTGCAACACCCTGCTCGGCGACGGTGGCGATCTGCGGCGCCACCGATGCGCGCTTCGCGCCCAAGGCAGCGATGACGCGCAATGACCCGGTCGCGGCGTGCTGCTTTACCAGCGACAACGGTGCGAGTGAGGTGTCGACGCGGCCCGCCACGAGATCGGTCATCGCCTGCGACGCCCCCTTGTACGGGATTTCGAGCAGGTCGATTTGCGCGGCGGACATCAACTGGCGATACGCGATGCTGCTGAACGTGCCTTCTCCGAACGAGACGAAGGTGATTCTCCCGGGACGGGCTCGCGCCTCCGCAATGAACTCCGGAATCGTTCGGGCCGGGACGGCCGCATTGACGACGATGAAATACGGGACATGCACGATACGTCCGACGGGGAAGAAATCCACCACGGGGTCGTAGTTGCGCGGCGTCTCCAGCGAGGCGACAGCGGCGAGATTGCTCTGCCCGCCGAGCAGCAGCGTGTAGCCGTCGGCCGGGGCCTTGGCCACGTGCTCGGCGGCGATCGTGCTGCCAGCGCCGCCGCGGTTCTCGACCACGACCGGTTGCTGCCATAGTTCCGTCAGCTGCTCGGCGACGATCCTCGCGATGAGGTCGACCGGCGCCCCAGGCGTCTGGCCGACGACAAGGCGCACCGGTCGAATCGGCCAGTCTTGCGCCGACGCGCTCGGCGCGATTGCGCAGGACAGCGCGAGCATCACGGAAAGCAGGATCAGCGCGCAGGCGCGCGACGCTTCCGGGCTAACCATCGGTTGAATTCGCGTCGATCGGAGGAAGCGCCTCCAGCATGGAGCGGACATGCGTCCGCGGAAGCAATGCCGGCGGATCGGAAGGAGGCTTCGGCGAACCATCGCCGCCACTGCGCAGGCGCAGCGCGAACTGCGCGACGGTGGGCGCTTCGAACAGCGTCCGCGGCTCCATCGCGATGCCGCTCTCACCGCTCACGCGAGCCAGCACCTGCATACCGAGCAGCGAGTCGCCGCCCAAGTCGAAGAAGTTGTCGAGCGCCCCTGCCCGCGGGACGCCGAGCACCGCGGCGAAGATTCCCGCGACGAGCGCCTCTTCGGCGTCGCGCGGGGCCACGAATTCGACCCGCATCTTTTCGCGCAGCAGGTCCGCCAATCCGGCGCGCTGCACCTTGCCGAGCGCGTTGCGCGGAAATTCGCCGACGATCACCACCGTTGTCGGCACCTTGGAGGGCGGCAGGTTCTCCAGCGCGAAATCGCGCAGCTCGAGCGCGGTGATCGATTCGCCGCGACGCAGGATCACCCCGGTCACCACATCGTGCCCCAGCGACGGATGCGCGATGCCGACGGTTGCGCTGTCCTGAACCGCAGGATGGCGGCTCAATACCGCATCGACATCGGCGGGCGCGACCTTTAGCCCGCCACGGTTGATGATCTCGTTGAGGCGGCCGGTAATGAAAAGGTAACCGTCGGCATCGAGGTGACCGGCGTCCCCCGTGCGAAACCAGCCTTCGTGGAACGCGCGCTCGTTGGCCTCGGGGTCGTTCTCGTAGCCGCGCATGAGGCCGGGTCCGCTGACGACAATCTCTCCGGTGACCCCGGCGTGCTGCATTGCGCCGTCGGCGTCCAGGATCCTCACGCGCGCTTGGCGCGGTATTCCGACCGAACCGATGCGCCGCTCGCCGGGCAGCGGCGAGTCCTGCGAAATGAGTCCCGCTTCCGTCGCTCCGTAACCCTGGATCACCGGCACGCCGAGCAGCGATTCGAGTTTCGCCTGCTGTGCGGCGGACATCGCGTTGCTGCTGGAGCGCACAAAGCGCAACGAGTTCGGCAACGACTTCCGAGTATGCAGGAGCTCGTCGGCGATCGCGGCATGCACCGTCGGGCTCGCCGAGAAAAACGTCGGCCTGAACGCATGCAGCCACTCGAAAAATCGCTCGGAACTGAACCCCGATGCGACGACCGTGGAGGCGCCCGCGGCAAGCGGGACAACCAACGCGAACCACAGGCCGCTCGCCGTATGGAGTGGCGAGACGCAGATGCACCGGTCATCCACGCCGATTGAGGATGCCGATCCGCTCCCTATGAGCGCGCGGTGCGCAATCGGCACCACCTTGGCGCCTCCCGTCGTTCCCGACGTGCGCATCACCAGCGCGACGTCGTCGGGCGTCGGCGGTGATCGCGTCACCGGGGTTTGCGCCGACTCGGCGCGCAGCGCGAAGAAACCGACGTCGTGAGGAGGTCGGGCACACAGCCGCACGATCGGCAGGCGCGCCGCACGCGCGGCCGTGACGACCGCTCCGTCGTCGGCCTCCGCCGCAATCAGCGCATCGATCCGCAATTGCGCGAACGAGGTCGTGTACGCGTCGTGGTCGAGCGTCGGGCTCAACGGGGCGCAAGTCGTCCAGGTCATCGCCGCAAGCATCGCGAGACCGGCGTCGACCCCATCGGGCAGCGCGACCGCGATTCTGCTGCCCTGTCCGAGACCGAGTAGCGCGAGCGCATCGCCTGCGCGATTGACTCCGGCGTGCAGCGCGGCATAGGAAATCGCATCCCGGCCGGGCGCCAGGATCGCGGGAGCCGGTCCTCGCGCCTTGTGCTGCGAGGCCAGCAGGTCTAGCAGCGTTTCTGCTGGCCTAATAGGGTGTTCCCCACCTGTGCCGTGCCGTCCTCATCTTGAACCTGAGTTCAAGAGGGTCGCCTGCCGGAGCCTTCAGGCGCTTCCACGTAGGAGCGCACACCAGCCCGCAAATGGCGCGGCAACCTCGCTAGTTAGCATTGGTTCAAAGAGTATATGGACAACTCGAACACCGCAGGGAACATGGTCGCGACACGCGCCGCACCCGCAAGGGCGCAACGCGTCAGAGCAGCTTTTCCTGGCCCGCCAAGGCCTGATCGATCGCGGATCGCATGCTTGCGATTCTACGCTGCGCTTCCGGAGCGTCAATGCCGGCTGGCCCGCCCTTTGCGTTGGCGCCGGTGGATCCTTTGTGGCGTCCGCGCCGAAAATCGTGCGCGAGATTCAGTGCGGCCATCACGGCGATGCGCTCGGTCGAGCTCGCCTTGCTGTGCGCGCGAATCTCCTGCATGCGCGCGTCGAGGAAGGCGACGGCGTCCATGAGCTCCGCTTCCTCGCCCTGTTTACAGGCGATCTTGTAGCTGTGGCCGAGGAGCGACACATCGAGCGTGACCATCGGCTCGCTCGGCGGAGTTGACTTGGACTTCATTCCGCGGGCTCGGGCAGGCGTCCGACGAGCGCATCGAGACGGCGCTTTGCCTCGGCAACGCGCTCCGACAGGGTCTGGTTGCGCGTTTCGGCCGCCGTCAGTCCGCGGCGCAGCGCCTCGTTCGCCGCGCGCAGCGCCTTTGCATACGTCAGCAGCGACGAGAGCCGCTGCTCGAGGGCGGCGAGATCGTCGTCGAGGCCGGCTCCCGACGCGGAATCGGCAGGGGGGGTGGGCGAAGTCATCGAAGCACTCTAGTCTTCCGGTGCGCGTGGCGTCAACCCGCGGGCCCACTGCCCGTCGCAAGCGGTACGTAACGGACCCGCACGATGTCGAGCTCCTCGGCCCCGCCGGGCGTGCGCAGCGTCACCGTGTCGCCTTCACGCGCCTTCATGAGCGCGCGCGCCATCGGCGACACCCAGCTGATGTACCCGCGCGCGGTGTCGATCTCGTCGACACCGACGATCGATACCGTAAGCGGTTCGCCGCGCGAATTGCTGACCTCGACGGTCGCGCCGAAGTAGACCTGCGCGGCGGTCTCGTCGTCGCGGGCCGCGGCGGGGTCCACGACCTCGGCCGCATCGAGCCGCTTGATCAGGAACCGGATGCGCCGGTCGATTTCTCGCAACCGCTTCTTGCCGTAGATGTAATCACCGTTCTCCGAGCGATCGCCGTTGCCGGCGGCCCACGCGACCGTCGCGACGAGCTCGGGCCGTTCCTTCTGCACGAGGTGCTCGAGCTCGGCGTTGAGCCGGGTGAATCCGCCGGGCGTCATGTAATTGCGTGCGCCGACCGGCAACGGCGAGACGGCTTCGATGTCGTCTTCATCGTCGGCTGCGTCGGATTCGCGTGTAAATGCCTTGTTCATCGTCAGTCCCTCGGCGGCTCTAAACGCACGACCTGCAGGGATATCGATTATAGGACGGCGGATCGCGTCGAAGGTTTCAACCGGTTTGCGACCTGCGGACGAGCGGTCGGCGGCCCCTATAATCGACCCTCGCCGGCGTCCGACGCGCTCCCGCGCCCGCCGTCGCCCGCCTGCCATGCCCGCATCGACGCTCCCCGGCCATTCCACTCCCGCCCGCCGCGTCGCGACGCTCGCCGCGCTGGCCGTCGCGGTGCTTGCCGCGCTCGCGCTGGCGCTTTCCGTCGGCAGTATCGACGTGGGCGCCGCGGCAATTCTCCGTGCGCTGACCGGCAGCACCACCGAGACCGCGTCGACGGTCGTGCGCGAATTGCGCCTTCCGCGCGCGCTGGCCGCGTTTGCGGTCGGCGGGCTCCTGGCGCTGGCCGGCGCGCTGATGCAGGTGCTGTTGCGCAATCCGCTGGCGGACCCGTACATCCTCGGTATCTCGGGCGGTGCGGCCGTCGGTGCGCTGGGGGCGATGCTCGTCGGCGCGGCCGCGCTGGTGACACCGGCCGCCCTTGGGGGTGCGCTCCTTTCGACGCTGCTGGTGTTCGGGCTGGCACGCACCGGCGCCGATCGCGCCCCGTGGACCTCGACCCGCCTGCTGCTCACCGGCGTCGTCGTCGCGGCGGGCTGGGGAGCGCTGATCGCGCTGATGCTGACGCTCGCCCCCGATGCGCAGGTGAAGGGCATGCTGTTCTGGCTGATCGGCGATCTCGGCGGAGCGACGAACGCGACGCCGGCGCTGATCGTTCTCGCGGTCGCGTTGTTCGGCTCGCTTGCCTTTGCGCGCGACTTGAACGTGCTGTCGCGCGGCGAGGACGCCGCCGCGGCGCTCGGCGTCGCCGTGGTCGGCACCACCTTTGTCCTTTCGGCGCTGGCTGCGCTCGCCACGGCAGCGGCCGTCACGACGGCCGGCAGCGTCGGGTTCGTCGGACTCATCGTCCCGCACGCGCTGCGCCTCACGCTGGGCAACGATCAGCGGGTGCTGTTGCCGGCGAGCGTGCTCGCCGGGGGGACGCTCCTCGTGCTCGCCGACACCATCGCGCGCACCGTCGCCGCACCGGTCCAGCTGCCGGTCGGCGTGATCACCGCGCTCGTCGGCGTACCGGTGTTTCTTGCCCTGCTCGCGCGGGGCCGCACATGACCGGCGCGCCTCTGCTTTCCTGCCGCGGTCTATCGCTCGCAGTCCGCGGCCGTACGCTCGTCACCGGCCTCGATCTCGACGTACGCGCCGGCGAGTGCTGGGCGATCGTCGGCCCGAACGGCGCCGGCAAGACCACGCTCGTCGCAACCCTCGCCGGGCTGCGGGCCCCGGCCGCAGGCGAGATCGCCTACGACGGCACGCCGCTCGCGACGCTCGGTGCTCGCGAGCGCGCGCTGCGCCGCGGATTCCTGCCGCAGGACACCGTCGACTTTTTCCCGGCGACCGTGCTCGAAACCGCGCTCGTCGGTCGTCACCCGCATCTTTCGCGCTGGCAATGGGAGTCTGCGGACGACGTCGCGCGCGCTCGCGCGGCGCTCGCGTCATTCGGGCTCGGCGGACTCGACGCGCGCGACGCGCGAACGTTGTCGGGCGGCGAACGACGACGCCTCGCGTTGACCGCGCTCGTCGCGCAGGATCCGCACCTCCTTCTGCTCGATGAACCCTCGTCGCATCTGGACCTCGGCCAGCAGGTCGCGGCGCTCGACGTCGTGACGGCCTTGGCCAAACGCGGCGATCGGGCCATCGTGATGGTGCTGCACGACCTGCATCTCGCGCTGCGCTACGCCGATCACGCGATCGCGCTGGGCGGCGGTCGCGCGCGCACCGGTACGGCCGCGCAGGTGCTGACCGCGGCGACGCTGTCGGAGCTCATGGGGCATCCGCTGGTCGCCGTCGGGGCGGGAACGTCGGCGACCTTCGTGCCGGTGTAACGCGCGCCGGGACCACGGGCGGGGCGCCTGATCAGATCATCTGCCGGCGCCGCACTTCCTGCAGCCGTTCGAGCAGTTGCAGATTGCGCTTGACGCCGTCCATGTTGGGATTGACGGCGAGCGCGCGTCGCGAATAGTCGAGCGCGCGCTCGTAGTACTCGAGACGGATGTAGATCTGCGCATACCCGGCGAGCGCGCCAAAGTGGTACGGATTGCGCTTGATCACCTCGTCGCAATCGGCCAGCGATTTGCGAAGGTCGCCGACCATGAAATACAGCGTCGCGCGCTTGTTCCATCCTTCCGCGAATTCGGGCCTGCGTTCGATGACGCGGGTGAACGTGGCGATGCTCTGCGTGACATCGCCCGCCTCCATCTGCCGGACACCGGTTTGGTAGAGCTTGTCGACGTCGGGGTCGCCCGAACGGCCGAAGATCTGCCACATCGCAGCTTGCGCCTTGTCGCGCGTGTCTTCATCGGCGTCGCGCAGCGCGCGCGCTAGCAACGCCACATCGGTCATCGTGCCGATCTCGCCCAGGCGACTCGCCGCTTCGCGGCGCAGGCGCGGGTCCGCGTCGCTCAACGCTTTTGTGGTCTGGTCGTGGTTCTGCGCCTGAGCCTGCGCGACCGGGCTCGCGAGCACGAGCGTCGACATCAGAACGTAGAGGAGCACACGCATGATCGCTGTCCGTTTCGCGGTTGGCGCGGCTCCGGCCGCGCACGATTCCACCCCGGCAATGATACGACTATCGGCGGCGGGCGCGCGCCTCGTCCAGCGCCGCGCACAAGCCCGCCACGCCATCGAGGAACCGCGGCCCCGGACGGTGCAGCAGGTTGGCATCGACCGTGAACAGATTGCCGTTCGCCACCGCCGGCAGGACCGTCCAGCGCTTCCAGTCGTCGAGCCACGATGGACGCAGGGCCCCATCCGCGCCGGCGATGATCGCCTCGGGCTTGGCGGCCAACACCGCCTCGACGCTGACGCCGGGCGCCGGAAGGGTCAGCGATGCGAAGACGTTTTCGCCGCCGCATGCGCGGATGCCCTCGGAAATGAGATGCTTCCCGCCGATCGTGTAGAGGGGCTCGTTCCATATTTCGTAGAACACGCGGACGGCGCGCCTGTCCGGACGCTGTGTCGACAGGCGGGCGAGCTCCGCGCGGAAGGCCCGCGCGCGCGCGGTTGCGACCGGCGCGGTACCCGCGAGCACGCCGAGCCGCTCGATGTCGTCGGCGATGCCGGCGATCGTCGTCGGCTGGGTCATGAACACGGGCACCCCGCGCGCGCGGAGTAGCGCGACCTGCGCAGGCTGAAGGTAGGGCCAGGTGACGACGAGGTCCGGTGCGAGCGCGATGATGCGCTCCATGTCGAGCCGATGCACATCGCCGACCTTGGGCTTGGCGGCGGCTTCCGGCGGCCAGTCCGACGTGGAAAGCACGCCGACGACGCGATCGCCGGCGCCAGCCGCGTAAAGGAGCTCCGTCGCATGCGGCGCGAGGCTCACGATCCGCTGCGCCGGCGCGGCGAGGGCGACGACGGCGCCGTCGTCGTCGGTCACGCTGATGGCGGCTTGCGCAACGCCGGCCGCCAGCGCGGCGAAGACCAGCGCGAAGGTACGGCCTACGGCCGCCAACGCAACCCCGCGAATACCGTCGCGCCGCCTGTCGAGAAGTCGGCAGCGAGCTGGTAGTCCTGATCGAACACGTTGTTCGCGCGCGCAAAGACGGTCCAGCCCTTCGCCATCTCCCATTCCGCCGTCAGGTTGAGGATGCCGTACCCGGCGAGGCGCCGCGTGTTCGTGATGTTGTCGTAACGGTAGGACGACGCGACGACCTCGACGCCCAATCGCACGGTTCCGATCGTGTGCCCGAGCGTGACCGCGCCGTGTTGTCGCGCCCGGCGCGGGAGCACGAGCCCGGTCGTCTGATCCTCCGGGTTCGAGAGGTCGAGCGACGCCGCGATCGTCGTCGCGCCGAAGCGGACGTCCAAACCCAATGTCACGCCTACGAGCAGCGCGCTCGCGACGTTTTGCGGCAGGCAATTGAAATGCTCGTCGCATTGCAGCACGATCAGCTGGCTGACCTTGTTGCGGTACGCGATCGCGCGCGCTTCCCACGTGCCCCCCAGCGCAGCGCCGTACAGGTAGGCGCCGATTTCCGCGTTGTGCGACGTCTCCGGCCGGAGTGTGGGGTCCGAGAAGTTCGGAAAGTAAAGGTCGTTGAACGTCGGCGGCTTGAAGCCCGTGCTGCCGCCGGCGGTCATCCGGAACGACGGCGCGAACTGGTAGCCGATCGCCGCCGCGCCGGTCGTCTTGCCGCCGTACTGGCTCGAATCGTCGTGGCGCAGGTTGGCCTGCAGCGAGGCGTCTTTGTAGCGCAGCTGGTAGATGCCGAACACCGAATTCGTGTTGCGCGCGGTCACGGCAAAGTCCTCGTTTGTGGCGACGCGCTCCTCGCGCCGTTCGAGTCCGGCGGTCAGGAGGCCGAGCGGAAGCGTGAGCTCGTTCTGCCAGGTGTACTGGCGCTGCGTGGTCTTGAACGGAAAGTCGCCGAAGCCCGTTTGCGAGACGCTGTCGTCCGTTCCGGTGCCGGTGGAAAGCTGCGAGACCCAGAAGGACGCCAGGCGATTGCGGCTCGCGACGAGCCATGTGTCGACCGTCGTGATCGTACGGTCGTCCGCTCCCGGGCCGCCGTCGTACTGCGCGTTCAGCCAGTTCCAGAAGTACTGCGCGGTCAGCTCCTGGCCGTCCGCCCACGGCAGCGCCGCATACGCCGAGACGTTTTTGCTCCGGTAGCCGTCGCGGTCGTCGTTGTAGAGAAAATTCGACGGGTTCACGACCGCGTTGAAACCGGCGCTGTTCGTGCCTCCCGCCTGCACCGAAAGCCTCAATGGGCCTGCGCTGCCTGAAACACCGCCGGTCACGGTCGACGTCGAGTACGTGCCGTAGCCAGCGCTCGCATTGGCGGAAAAATCCTGGCTTCCGCGCCGCGTGAATACCTGGATCACGCCGCCGATCGCATCCGCACCGTAGAGGCTCGACGCCGGGCCCCGAAGGATCTCGATGCGCTCGACCTGATCGAGCGGGATGGCGGCGAGCGTGGTCGCTCCGGTCGTCGCCGACGCAAGGCGAACACCGTCGACCAGCACCAGCGTCTGCTGGGTATTGGCGCCGCGCAGGAACACGCCGGAGACCGATCCGGGTCCGCCATTCTGGACGATCTCGGAACCGGGCTGCCGTTGCAGGAGCTCCGCGAGGCTTTGCACACCTGAGCGGGCGATTTCGTCGCGACCAATGACGGTGACGTCGGCGAGAAGCTCGGGTGCCGGTTTCAGTCCGCGCGTCGCCGTGACGGAAAGCGGATCGAGCCGCTGCGGGTCGGGCGGTGACGTTCCTTGTGCAAGGCCCGAATCGGAACAAGCGATCGCCACAGATGCAAGCACGAACGGCATGGCGGCGCGCGCCGCAGCAGGACAGCAGGAAGGATGGGACACGGGAGTGCTCCGCGATGACCGCGCGACCCCGCACGGCATTTCGGCTTCGTCCCCGACGCGCGGCAAAGCGCACCAGGGGCCGGGCGCAGGCCGGTCTCCGGGCTCGCCAGTCCTGATCGCCCGCCTTCCCGTCGTCGCACTTCTCGCGAAGCGTTCCGTCAGTGGCTCACTGGACGATCCACACCGGCTTACCGTTGCGGGGGCAGCCGCGGGTTGGCGCGGGTCGAGTCCCGCGCGGCACCGCATTCCCGTTTCACCCGTCGCGAGGGATTCGCGGCGGACACCTGCTCCGATCATTCTACCGCGCCGTTCGGCCGCTTTCAGAGGTCCAACGACCCCCTTTGGCCGCCCCTGGGGCGACGGGACCCGCCTGCTATAATTCGCGCCCTTTCGTCGATCAGGGTTCCCCCCGGATAACCACCGGCCCCGGCGCCCCTTCCGTGACGCAAAAGCTCTACATCCGCACGTTCGGCTGCCAGATGAACGAATACGACTCGGCCAAGATGGCCGACGTGCTCGAAGCGTCCGACGGCCTCACCCTGACCGATCGCCCCGAGGACGCCGACGTCATCCTGTTCAACACGTGCTCGGTGCGCGAAAAGGCGCAGGAGCGTGTGTTCCACGACTTGGGCCGCGTGCGGGCGCTGAAGGCCGACCGGCCCGATCTCATCATCGGCGTCGGCGGGTGCGTCGCGAGCCAGGAGGGCGCTGCCATTGTCGGGCGCGCACCGTACGTCGACCTCGTGTTCGGCCCGCAAACGCTCCACCGCCTTCCGGCGCTGATCCGCGCGCGGCGCGCTTCCGGCAAGCCGCAGGTCGACATCTCGTTTCCCGCGATCGAGAAATTCGACCACCTGCCGCCGGCGCGCGTCGAAGGATCGTCGGCGTTCGTGTCGATCATGGAAGGTTGCAGCAAATACTGCACATTCTGCGTGGTCCCCTACACGCGCGGCGAAGAGGTCTCGCGCCCGTTCGACGACGTGCTGACGGAAATCGCCGACCTTGCGGACCAGGGTGTGCGGGAAGTGACGCTGCTCGGCCAGAACGTCAATGCCTACCGGGGCCCGATGGGCGACGCGGCCAAGATCGCCGACCTTGCGACGCTGATCGACTACGTCGCCGAGATTCCGGGAATCGAACGCATCCGCTACACGACGTCGCATCCGAAGGAGATGACGTCGCGGCTGATCGACGCGTACCGCCGCGTCGACAAACTCGTGTCGCACCTGCACCTGCCGGTCCAGTCGGGTTCGGACCGAATCCTCGCGGCGATGAAGCGCGGCTACACGGCCCTCGAGTACCGGTCGATCGTGCGCAAGCTCCGCGCCATGCGCCCGCAGTTGTGCCTCACGTCCGATTTCATCATCGGCTTCCCGGGGGAGACCGACGACGATTTCGCGCAGACGATGAAGCTCGCCGAGGAGATGAGCTTCGACGGCGCCTTCAATTTCGCCTACAGCCCCCGGCCGGGTACGCCCGCCGCGAGCCTTGCGGACCAGGTGCCGGCCGACGTCAAACAGGCGCGCCTCCAGGCATTGCAGGTAAAGCTCGACGCGCAGTACCGCGCGTTCAGCGAAGCGATGGTCGGAACGACGCAGCGTGTGCTGGTCACCGGACGTTCGGTCAAGGATGCGGAGGAATTGCAGGCGCGCACCGAGAACAACCGGGTCGTCAATTTCACCGGCGCCGCCGCATGCATCGGCACGTACACCACCGTCGTGATCACCGCGGCGCTACCGCACTCGCTGCGCGGCGAACTGCTCGCCGCCTAGCCCCACAACATCGTACCGGGCGCACCCGTCGCGCCTCTTTACGACAATCCGTCCTACTCGTTGGAGGCTTTTCATGTTCACCCGATCTCCCGCCCTTTCGTTCCTGCCGATTCGGTGGCGCGCCATCGCGCTGACGATCGGCGCCGTGGCGCTGGCGCTTTCCGGTTGCGCGACCGCGCCGGCAGGCAGCGCCCCGTCGGAAACGACGGCCGGCGCGGCGGACGCGGCGCGAACCGGGGTGGCGGCGGCCCAGGCCGCCAGCGGCACGGCCCCGAGATCGGGGGCGCCCGGCGCAGGAGCCTCTGCGCCGGCCGCGGCCGCAGCCGCAGCGGCCGCCGCGGCCGTTACGCAAGGCCAACCCAGGCCGTTCGCCGACATCATCAAGGAGGCGAAGGAGATCCCCGGTCTCTTCAAACTTTGGCAGAAGGACGACAAGGTCTGGATCGAGATCGCGCCGGAGCAGTTCGACCAGATCTATTTCTTCCAGGCGAATCTCAACCAGGGCATCGGGGAAAACCGCATATTCGGCGGCATGATGGCGGGACACCCGTTCGCTCCCGAACAGGTCATCGCGTTCCACAAGATCGGCAACACGGTTCAGCTGCTCGCGAAAAACGTCAAATACACGGCGAAGCCCGGCACGCCGGAAGCGCGCGCCGTTGCGATGGCCTTCTCCGACAGCCTGCTCGCGAGCACGCCGGTCGTCTCGCAGCCGCACCCCGACCGCAAGTCGATCCTGATCGAGGCCAACGCGCTGCTGCTGGCCGACATCCCCAGCGCCACGTCCGTCCTCGAGCGCAGCTATCGCCAGTCGTACGCGTTCGATGCGCGCAACTCGTCGCTCACCAAGGTGCGCGGCACGCCGGACGTCGTGACGTTCGCGGTCACCGCGCACTATTCGCTGGCGCGGATCTCGGTGCCGCCGGCGAACCCGTCGCCGGGAGCGCCGCCACCGACCGAGCCCCCGTCGACGCTGCCGGATATCCGCAGCATGTTCCTGGGCTTCCACTACAGCATCGCCAAGCTGCCGGAAGAGCCGATGCGGCCGCGCCCCCTCGACGAGCGGATCGGCTATTTCTGGACCGACCGTTTCGACTACACGTCGGACACGCCGCGCCTGCCGATCGTCAGGTACGTCAACCGCTGGCGCCTCGAAAAGAAGGATCCGACCGCCGCATTGTCGGAACCGAAGAAGCCGATCGTGTTCTGGCTCGAGCGAACCATTCCCGAACGCTATCGCCCCGCAATCCGGGACGGCATCCTCGAATGGAACAAGGCGTTCGAGAAGATCGGATTCAAGGACGCGGTCAAGGTCGAAGTCCAGCCCGACGACGCCGAGTGGGACGCCGGCGACGTGCATCGCGCGTCGGTGCGCTGGATGACCACGGCTCGCCCGGGCTTCGGCGCGATCGGCCCGTCGACCGTCGATCCGCGCACCGGCGAGATCCTCGACGCCGATATCGGTTTCGACGCGAACACGGTCCGCAACGTCCGCCATTTCCGCGTCGAGCGGATCTCGGACGCCTTTGCGGCTCCGGCCACACCATTGAACGCCATGCGGTGCGACTACGCGGAGGGCGCCGCTCAGGAGGCCGGCTTCGCTCTGGACCTCCTCGAAGCCCGCGGTTCGATCGCGCCGGACGGTGCGGACGCGGACGAGTTCGTCTACGCCTTCGTCAAGGATGTGATGATGCACGAGGTCGGCCATACGCTCGGCCTCACGCACAATTTCCGCGCGTCGACCATCTACACGAATGCGCAGCTCGCCGACGCCGAATTCACCAAGGCCAACGGGATCGCCGGGTCGGTAATGGAATACAACCCGTTCAACATCGCGCTCGCCGGCCAACGCCAGGGGGCCTACAACATGCATTCGCTCGGGCCGTACGACTACTGGGCCATCGAGTACGCCTACAGGGAAATCACCCCCGAGCGCGAGAAGGAGGAGCTCGAGAAGATCGCCATGCGCTCGAACGAGCCGCAGCTCGCGTTCATGATGGACGACACGATCTTCTCGAGCGGCCTCGACCCCGACGTCAACATGTTCGACCTGGGCGAGGATCCGCTCGCCTATGCGAAGAATCGCCTGACGCTGGTCCGCGAACTCTGGGCACGCACCGAGCGGATGCCACTCAAGGTCGACGAGCAGTACGCGATCCTGCGCCGCAACCTTTCGCGCGGGATCTCCGAGGCGAGTACCAGCGTCCAGCATGCCGCCAAGTTCGTCGGCGGCGTCACGATCCTGCGCGACCGCGCCGGCAGTGGCCGAACGCCGCTCAACCCGATCGCGCCGGCCAAGCAACGGGCCGCGCTGAAGATGCTCGCGACCGAGGTTTTCTCGGCCGACAGTTTCACCTTCCCGCCGGACCTGCTGCGCCGGGCCTCCATCAGCTATTTCGACATCGCGAACAGCCGCGAGGTGGGGGCGCCGGTGCCGCCGCCCGACATCGCGATCGACCAGCAGGTCCTCACGCTGCAGCGGTTGGCGCTCAACCCGCTGATGAGCGACACGGTCGCGCAACGGCTGCTCAATAACGAATCGAAGACGGCGAATCCGAAGGATGCGTTGCGCCTCGCCGAACTCTACGAAACGCTGCACGCCGCGATCTGGAGCGAGTTGAAGTCGGGACGGGACATCCCGCTCTTCCGCCGGAACCTGCAGCGCGAGCACGCTACGCGACTCGCCGGCGCGTTGCTGCGTCCCTCGGGGTCGATGCCCACGGACGCCCGCGCGCAGCTTCGCGCGGACGCCCGGCGGCTGCGCACCGAGCTCGCCGCGGCGCAGTCCGGAAAGGGCTACTCGGCCGAAGCGCAGGCGCACCTCGCCGAGGCGCTTGCGATGCTCGACGAAGCGTTGAAGGCGCCGATCGTGCGTCAGGGCGTCTGACGACGGGATCGCAACGCCGGGCAGGAAGACTCGGCGTTGCCAGGGGACAAATGGGGAGCAATGGCCGGATGACGACCCGACGCGAACGCGAGGAGATCGCGCTGACGCCGCTCGACAATCGCGCGCTCGCGAACCTGTGCGGGCCGCTCGACGGCAACCTGCGCCAGATCGAGGCTGCGCTCGACATCGCGATCGCACATCGCGGCGGCACGTTCACGCTGAGCGGGGCGCCGGCGCAGACGCACCTTGCGGCGCAGGTACTGCGCCGCTTCTACGCGCTCGCGGAAAAGCCGCTGTCGGTCGACGACATCCAGCTCGGGTTGATCGAGCTGACGACGCAGCATCGTGCCGGCCCCGGGGTGGCCGCCGTCGACGAGGAAGGCACCCGGTTGCGTACGCGCCGCGCCGATCTCCACGGCCGCACGCCGAACCAGACGCTGTACCTGAAGCACATCCAGGAACACGACATCACCTTCGGGATAGGCCCGGCCGGCACCGGCAAGACCTACCTCGCCGTCGCATGCGCGGTCGACGCGCTCGAACGCGACGCGGTGAAACGGCTCGTGCTCGTGCGCCCGGCTGTGGAGGCCGGCGAACGGCTGGGCTTCCTTCCTGGCGACCTTGCGCAGAAGGTCGATCCGTACCTGCGCCCGCTCTACGACGCGCTGTACGACCTGATGGGTTTCGAGAAGACCGGCAAGCTCTTCGAGCGCGGCACGATCGAGATCGCGCCGCTCGCCTACATGCGGGGCCGCACGCTCAACCACTCGTTCATCATCCTCGACGAAGCGCAGAACACGACGCCGGAGCAGATGAAGATGTTCCTGACCCGCATCGGCTTCGCGACGAAATCGGTCATCACCGGTGACGTCACGCAGATCGACCTGGCGCGCGGCCAGAAAAGCGGCCTCGTCGAAGCCGACCGCATCCTGAACGGCGTCCGCGGCATCGCTTTCACGCGCTTCACCAGCGCCGACGTCGTCCGGCACCCGCTCGTGCAGAAGATCATCAGCGCCTACGAGCGCGACATCGAGAGCAGGAAATGATGCATGATCGAAGCGTGAGCGGTGCCGAGCGCGCGACGAAAGCCGCACCGCGACTTTCGCTTGCGGTCCAGTACGCGGTCGCATCGCGGGCCCTTCCCCGGCGCGCGACCCTGCGCCGCTGGGCCCGTGCGGCCGTCGATCGCGATGCGACGGTCACGCTGCGCTTCGTCGGCAAGCGCGAAGGCCGCACGCTGAACGTGCGCTACCGCGGCAGGGAGTCCGCAACCAACGTGCTCACCTTCGTCTACGATGAAAAGCCGACGCTGTCCGGCGACGTCATCCTGTGCGCGCCCGTGCTGCGGCAGGAGGCCAGGGCCCAGCGGAAGCCGCTTGCCGATCACTGCGCGCACCTCGTCGTCCACGGCATACTGCACCTGCAAGGATACGACCACCAGACCGAGCGCGACGCGCGCGTCATGGAGGCACGCGAGACCGCAATCCTGGCGGCGCTCGGCATGCCCGACCCGTACACCGCGCCCACGCCGTGGCGCTGACGCATGAACGACGACCGAACCGACAAACCGGACAAGCCGACGCTCCTCGAGCGGCTGTCGGCGTTCCTGACGCGCGAGCCCGAGGACCGGGAGGAACTCCTCGAGCTCCTCCACGGCGCGTTCGAGCACAAGCTGCTCGACGCCGACGCGCTGTCGATGATCGAGGGCGTGCTGCAGGTCTCCGAGATGACCGTGCGCGACATCATGATCCCGCGCGCGCAGATGGACGTGGTGTCGATCGACGATGATCCGGCCGATTTCCTGCCGATCGTGCTCGAGACCAAGCACTCCCGTTTTCCCGTGGTCGGCGAGAACAAGGACGACGTCGTCGGCATCCTGCTCGCCAAGGAATTGCTGAACTTCTACCGCACCCCCGACAGCTTCAGCGTGCGCGACACGCTGCGGCCGGCGGTCTTCGTGCCGGAATCGAAGCGGTTGAACGTGCTGCTGCGCGACTTTCGCGCCAACCGCAATCACATCGCGATCGTCGTCGACGAATACGGTGGCGTGTCCGGCCTCGTCACGATCGAGGACGTGCTGGAACAGATCGTCGGCGACATCGAGGACGAGTACGACTTCGACGAGAGCGAGGACAACATCATCGCCGAGGCGCACGGCCGGCACCGCGTGAAGGCGCAGACCGAGATCGGCGACTTCAACACCCATTTCGGCACGGACTTCGCCGACGACGAGTTCGACACGGTCGGCGGCCTCGTGCTGCAGGCGTTCGGCCGCCTGCCCAAACGGGGCGAGACCGCCAACATCGGCGATTTCCTCTTCCACGTCGTTCGCGCCGACAGCCGCCGGCTGTACACGCTGCAGGTCGAGCCGGCGATCGCACGGGCGCCGGCCGCCAGCGCCGTGCCACCGCCCGGCGAGCACTGACCCGTGCGCGGCGCCTCGGCGCGCGGCCGGAACCCGCGGATGAAACCGGCCAAGGGCCCCGGATGAAGTCGGCCGGCGTCTGGCCGCTCGCGTTCGCGCTCGCCGCCGGCGTCGCCACGGTGTTCGCGTTCGCTCCGTTCGACTTCTCGTGGCTGCCCGTGATCACGCTCGCGTCGCTCGTTCTGCTCTGGCAGGGCGCGAGCGCGGCGCGCGGCGCCGCGGCGCTGGGATTCGCGTTCGGCATCGGACTTTTCGGGACCGGCGCATCGTGGGTCTACATCGCACTCAACACGTTCGGCGGCATGCCAGCTCCCCTCGCGGCAGTCGGCACCGCGGGGTTCTGCGCATTTCTGGCGCTCTATCCCGCCGCCGTCGGCTGGCTCGCGGTCAAATGGACGGCCGCAGGATCCTGGCCGCGCGCGCTCGCGGCAGCGGCGTTGTGGCCGCTAGTCGAATGGGCGCGCAGCGTCATCTTCACCGGCTTCCCCTGGCTCTCGCTGGGTTACGCGGCACTGCCCGGAGGCTCGTCGAATCCGCTGGCCGGGTATGCGCCGGTCGGCGGCGTGTTCCTGGTATCCCTCGCTTTCTCGCTTGCTGCGGCCGCGCTGGCGCTCACGATCGACGCCGCGAGCGTGGCGGCCAGAGCGCGGGCCGCCACAACGGCCGGTGCCATTCTCGTCATCGTCGCGGGCGGCGCGGCGCTCGGACGCGTCGAATGGACGTCTACGGCGGGGCGTCCCCTCGCGGTGTCGCTCGTCCAGGGCAACGTCGCGCAGGAGTTGAAGTTCGATCCGGAGTTTCGCCCGAAGACGTTCGGTCTCTACACCGAACTCGTCGCCGCGAGCCGCGGACGCCTCGTCGTGTTGCCGGAGAGCGCGTTCCCGGTGTTCGCCGACGAGGTTCCCGACGCGGTGCTGCTGGAGATCATCAGCACGGTCGTGCCGAGGAACGGCGATGCGCTTGTCGGGATGTTCACGATGGAACCGCCGGTCGAGCCCGGCGGAACGCCCCGCTTTTACAACAGCGTCGTCAGCGTCGGCACCGCGGTGCCGCAGCTCTACCGGAAGCGGCACCTCGTTCCGTTCGGCGAGACGATTCCGCTCGAGCCTGTGTTCGGATGGTTCATCCGCAAGATCCTGGCGATCCCGCTCGCGAGCCAGGCCCGCGGCGACGCGGATCCGCCTCCGTTGGAGCTCGCCGGACAGCGGGTCGCCGTCAACATCTGCTACGAGGACGCGTTCGGCGCCGACCTCCGCCGCCAAGCCGGAGTCGCGACGCTCCTCGTCAACGTCACCAACGATGCCTGGTACGGCCGATCGCTTGCGGCCCTGCAGCACAATCAGATCGCCGCAATGCGCGCGCTCGAAACCGGCCGCCCGCTGCTCCGCGCGACCAACACCGGCATCACGTCGTCGATCGGCCACGACGGTCGGGAGTTGGCACGCCTCCCTTGGTTCACGCGCGGCATTCTCGAGGTCGAAATCACGGGCCGGCAGGGCTCGACGCCTTACGTCGAGTGGGGCGACGCCGCGGCCGGCGCGATTGCGCTGGCGTTGTTCGTCGCGGCGCTCGCGGCCCGCCGGCACGCCGGGAATCCGACCGCCTGACCCCGCCGCGCTTCGTCCGCTGGGGCGATGCCGGTAAACTGCGCGTTTTCCGCCGCCCGCGCCACGCGATGCTCACCTTCCAGCAGATCATCAAGAACCTCCAGGACTACTGGGATCGTCACGGCTGCGCTCTGCTGCAACCGTACGACATGGAGGTCGGCGCCGGCACGTCGCACACGGCGACGTTTCTGCGCGCGCTCGGACCCGAGCCTTGGCGAGCCGCCTACGTGCAGCCGTCGCGTCGCCCGAAGGATGGCCGCTACGGCGAGAATCCGAACCGGATGCAGCACTACTATCAGTTTCAGGTCGTGCTGAAGCCTTCGCCGCCGGACATTCTCGAGCTCTATCTGGGCTCGCTCGAAGCGCTCGGGTTCGATCTGCGAAAGAACGACGTCCGCTTTGTCGAGGATGACTGGGAGAATCCGACGCTGGGCGCCTGGGGCCTCGGCTGGGAGGTCTGGCTCAACGGAATGGAAGTGACGCAGTTCACCTACTTTCAACAGGTCGGCGGCCTCGACTGCAATCCGATCACCGGCGAGATCACCTACGGCCTCGAGCGCCTCGCCATGTACCTGCAGAACAAGGAGAACGTGTTCGATCTCGTCTGGACCGAATGGACGGGAAGCGGGGTAACGCGCCGGCTGACCTACCGCGACGTCTACCATCAGAACGAGGTCGAGCAGTCGACGTACAACTTCGAGCTGGCCAACGCGCCGAAACTCTTCGAACTGTTCGCGTTTTTCGAGTCGGAGGCGAAGCGGCTGCTCGAAGCGAAGCTGCCGTTGCCCGGCTACGAGATGATCCTGAAGGCGGTGCACACATTCAATCTGCTGGACGCACGCGGCGCGATCTCGGTGACCGAGCGCGCGGCGTACATCGGCAGGATCCGGACGCTTTCGCGACTCGTCGCGCAGACCTACGTCGATTCGCGCGAAGCGCTGGGCTTTCCGATGCTTCCGGACGGCATCCAGGCCCTCGCGGCATGAAATCACCCGCAACACTCGTCGTCGAGATCTTCACCGAGGAGTTGCCGCCGAAGGCGCTGAAGCGGCTCGGCGAGGCGTTTGCCGCCGCCCTCGACACCGGGCTCGCCGAACGCGGCTTCAAGACCGCCGCGAGCGCAGTCACGCCGTACGCGACGCCCCGTCGGCTTGGCGTGGCGATCACGCACGTGCTCGCACGATCGCCGGACGAGCCCTTCACGCAGAAGCTCATGCCGAAATCGGTGGCGTTGGACGTCGACGGCAAGCTGACGGTCGCGCTGCAACGCAAGCTTGCCGGAATGGGCCGCGCCGCCCTCGCCGAACGGTGGCCCAATGCCGATGGCTCCGACAGCCTGACCGTCGAATCCGACGGGAAGGTGGAGGCGGTGTTCCTGCGTTCGATTGCTGCAGGGAGTCCACTTCAGAACGGCCTGCAGGGGGCCCTCGACGACACGCTCGAAAAGCTCCCGATCCCGAAAGTCATGAGCTATGCAGGTGCCGGCGGCTATTACAACGACGTCAAATTCGTGCGTCCGGCCCACCGCCTGCTGGCACTGCATGGCGCGGAGGTGGTCGACGTGAAGGCCCTCGGGCTCGACGCCGGTCGCGTCACGGGCGGCCACCGGTTCCTCTCGCGGCCCGACCTGCAGATCGCAACCGCTGAGGCGTACGAGGAGATGCTGCGCGCCGAGGGCAAGGTGATTGCCGGCTTCGCCGAGCGCCGTGCAGCAATCGCCGACGCGCTGACCCGCGCAGCCGCGGGCGCGACGATCATCATGCCCGATGCGTTGCAGGACGAGGTGACCGGGATGGTCGAGTGGCCCGTCGTCTACGAAGGCCGATTCGATCCGGCGTTCCTGACCGTGCCCCAGGAATGCCTGATCCTGACCATGCAGCAGAACCAGAAATACTTCGCGCTGGCCGACCGCGACGGCAAGCTCGTCCCGCGCTTCCTGCTCGTGAGCAACCTCGAGACCGGCGATCCTGGCGCGATCATCCAGGGCAACGAACGAGTGCTGCGCGCGCGGCTCGCCGACGCCCGGTTCTTCTTCGACCAGGACCGCAAGGTCCGGCTCGAGACGCGCGTGCCGAAACTCGCGAGCGTGATCCATCACAACAAGCTCGGCACTCAGCTCGAGCGCGTGTCGCGGGTGGCGGCCTTGGCGGGCGAGTTCGCCGCACTCCTCGGTGCCGATCGCGACCAGAGCATCCGCGCCGCGCACCTCGCAAAGGCCGATCTCACGACCGACATGGTCGGCGAGTTCCCCGAACTGCAGGGATTGATGGGCCGCTATTACGCCGAAAACGACGGCGAGCCCCCGGCGATCGCCGCCGCGATCGAGCAGCACTACTGGCCGCGATTTGCCGGCGATGCGCTGCCGGAGGGGCCGGTTGCCCAGGCGGTTGCGCTCGCCGACAAGCTCGAGACACTCGCCGGCATGTTCGGCATCGGCGCCCAACCGACCGGCGACAAGGATCCGTTCGGACTCCGCCGCGCCGCGCTCGGCATCATCCGGATACTGATCGAAAGGCGCTTGCCGGTGCTTCTCCCGGCGCTGGTCAGCCAGGCATTTGGTGTTTTCGCCGGCGTACCCGCCGTAAAGGATGCGCATGCGGCGCTGGAAAATTTCATCTACGACCGGCTGCGGGGTTATCTTCGCGATCTCGGCTTCACGGCGAATCAGATTGCAGCCGCAGTCGATTCGCGGCCCGCGGAGGTCTACCTGGTGCCCGCCCGGCTTTCGGCAGTACAGGCATTCGAAAAGCTGCCGGAGGCCGGTACGCTCGCCGCCGCGAACAAGCGCATCGTCAACATCCTGCGCAAGGACGAAAGCGCCGCCGCGACGGTCGTCGACCGGGCACGGCTGACCGACGGCGCCGAGCACGACCTCTATCTCGCGTTCCAGAAACTGCAACCCATCGTCGACGACGCTTGCGCGGCAGGCGACTTCGCCGGCGCGCTGCTGGCGCTCGCGACGGCCCGACCGGCCGTCGACCGGTTCTTCGACGACGTGATGGTCATGGCGGACGACCCGGCGCTCCGCGCCAACCGCCTCGCGCTGCTGCGCGGCGTGGCGACGACGATGAACCGCGTCGCCGACATCTCCAAGCTGGCTGCCTAGCGACATGGTCCAGCTCGCCTCCGAAGCGGTTTCGCCCACGCGCGCCGTCAAGCTGATCGTTCTCGACCGCGACGGCGTGATCAACCACGACAGCGCCCAGTTCATCAAGTCGCCCGACGAATGGCGACCCATTCCCGGGAGCCTCGAGGCGATCGCGCGGCTGAACCATGCCGGCTTTCGCGTCGTCATCGCGACCAACCAGTCGGGCATCGGCCGCGGCCTCTTCGACATGGCGACGCTCAATACCATCCACGAGAAGATGCATCGGGCGCTGGCCTTGGCCGGCGGCCGGATCGACGCCTTGTTCTATTGCCCGCACACGGCGGATTCGCAATGCGAATGCCGAAAGCCGAACACGGGGATGCTGAAAGAGATCGGGGTGCGTTTCGGCGTCGACATGACCGGCGTGCCGTGCGTCGGTGACTCGGTGCGCGATCTGCTGGCCGCGGATGCCGTCGGCGCGCAGCCGATGCTGGTGTTGACAGGCAAGGGCGAGAAGACGCTGCGCGACGGAAATTTCCCCAAGAACACCGTGATCTTCCCGGACCTGGCCTTCGCCGCGTCGGCGCTATTGACCGGAGAGTAAAGGCGGCATGTCGGCCCTCCGATCGCTCGTCTTCCTGCTTTTCCAATGCGTCGTCACGCCCGCCTACGCCTTCGCGATGGTGGCGCTGTTCTGGTTGCCGCGCGTGCCGATGTTCGGGATGGCGGCATCCTGGTGCCGCGTCAATCTGTGGGGCGCGCGCTGGATCTGCGGCATTCGGTACCGGATGCTGGGCGCGGAGAACATCCCGACCACACCGCACATCGTACTGTCGAAGCACAGTTCGACCTGGGAGACCCTCGCGCTGACGATGTTCTTTCCGCCGCTCGCGTTCGTCGCGAAGAAGGAGCTGCTGTCGATCCCGTTCTTCGGCTGGGGCTTCGCGCTCGCTTCGCCGATCACCATCGACCGCAAAGCCGGGACCGACGCGATGCACCAGATCGCGGCCCAGGGCCGCGAACGGTTTCGCCAGGGCTTCTGGATCGTCCTGTATCCCGAAGGCACGCGGATCCGGGCGGGCCGGCGCAGCAAATACAAGACCGGCGGAGCGAGGCTCGCGATCGAGCTCGGCGTGCCGGTGCTTCCCGTCGCGCACAATGCAGGCTATCTTTGGCCCAGGGGCGTCTTCGGGAAGCTTCCCGGTACCATCACGGTCTCGATAGGGAAACCGATCCCGCCCGAGACCAAGGATGCGCAGACATTGATGCAGGAAGCCGAAGCGTGGATCGAGGCCGAGGTCGAGCGACTCGGCCGGCCCGACGGGATCGCGGCGTGAGGCGATTGCCGGCCAAGGATCCTCCGGTGCGCAAAGCGCCGCCCGAGGTTGCCCGTCTGCGCCTGCGCGACATCTTCGGCGGCAATCCCGACGGTGGGCAGCCGCGCGAAGAAGGACAGACGCGCCGGATCGTGCTTTCCGGCCAGGAGGTCGACTACCGGCTCATCCGCGCGCGCCGACGCACGATCGGCATGCAGATCGGCCTGTCGGGGCTCACGGTGCGGGCACCGCGCTGGGTGTCGATCCGCGAAATCGAATCGACGCTGACGGAGCGCGACCAATGGATCGTCCGCTCGCTGGCCGAATGGCGGGCGCGGCGGCGCGATGTGCTGCCGCGAGCCTGGAAGACCGGCGCACCGATCCTCTACCTCGGACGCGAACTGACGCTCGCCGTCCACCCGGCGCGCACGCGCGAGATCGCCGCGGATCTCCTCAATCTGTCCGTGCTGCACCCGGCCGCCGAGGACGAGCGGCAGGTCGCGGCCTTCGTGGCGCGCTGGCTGCGCGACGAAGCGCTGCGCCGCCTCGCACCCCACGTCGCGGATTTCGCGGCGCGGGTCACGCCGGCGGCGCCCACGCTAAAGCTCTCCAACGCCCGCTCGGAATGGGGGAGCTGCAACCAGAACGGCGTGATCCGCCTCAACTGGAGGCTGATCCATCTGCCACCCGAACTCGCGCTGTACATCGTCGCGCACGAAGTCGCGCATCTCGTCGAGCTCAACCATTCGCCGCGGTTCTGGAACCTCGTCGAAACCCTTTTCCCCGGCCACGCCGAAGCGCGCCGCACGTTGGACGACTGGACCGCGCTGCTCGAGGCCTGAGCTCTATTGCGGTGCGCGGGTGCCGCAGCAATCGTCGTTGCGCCTCCCGTTCCCTGTTACGATTCCACTCGATGTTCCGCGATTCCCTTGTTCGTTTCCGCCGCGCGTCCTCGGCTTTGGCTGTGGCCGCCGCGCTCGGCGCTATCCCGCTCGGCGGGTGCGGCGTGAAGGGACCGCTGAAGCTGCCGCCACCCGCCACCGCGGCGCCGTCGACACCCTCGGCCACAACGCCATCGTCACCTTCGCCCGGGACATTGTCGGCACCTGCAGCCGGTACGACATCGGCGCCGCCGGACGAGCGCAAGCCGTGACCGCATTCCCGCGTAGCGACGGCGAACTCCACGCCGAACGCGTATCGCTTGCGGCGATCGCCGAGCGCTTCGGCACGCCGTGCTACGTCTATTCGCGCGCGGCGCTGGAAGCGGGTTTTCGCGCCTTCGACGCCGCCTTCGCCGGCACGCCGCACCTCGTCTGCTACGCGATGAAGGCGAACTCCAACCTCGCTGTCTTGAATCTGCTGGCGCGGGCGGGCAGCGGATTCGACATCGTTTCCGGCGGCGAACTCGAGCGGGTCATCGCGGCGGGCGGCGAGGCGGCGAAGACCGTTTTTTCCGGCGTCGGCAAGACCGCGGACGAGATGGAAGGTGCGCTGGCAGCCGGCATCCGCTGCTTCAACGTCGAATCGGCGGCGGAGTTGGGCGTGCTGGATGCGGTCGCCGGGCGCGTCGGCCGTGTCGCGCCGATTTCGTTGCGGGTCAATCCCGACGTCGACCCGAAGACGCACCCGTACATCGCGACCGGCCTCAAGGAGAGCAAGTTCGGTGTCGCCTACAGCGACGCGCCGGCGCTCTATCGGCACGCGGCGACCTTGCCGCACATCGACGTGCAGGGGATCGATTGCCACATCGGATCCCAGATCACAGACCTCGCCGTTTACGTCGAAACCGCGGAGAAGATGTTCGGACTCGTCGACGCCATCGAGGCCGGGGGAATCGCCCTTCGCCACATCGACCTGGGCGGCGGACTCGGGATCCGGTATCGCGACGAATCGACGATCGACGCTGCCGACTACGCGCTCGCCGTTCGCAAGGCGCTGGGGTCGCGACGCCACGAGCTCTTGTTCGAGCCTGGCCGCTTTCTCGTCGGCGCCGCCGGCGTGCTGCTGACCCGCGTCATTTACTTGAAGCCCGGCCCCGGCCAGAACTTCGCGATCGTCGACGCAGCCATGAACGACCTGCTCCGTCCGGCGCTGTACGACGCATGGCATCCCGTCGAGGCGGTGCGTCCGCACTCGGGGGAGGCCCGCCGCTGGCAGATCGTCGGGCCGGTATGCGAGAGCGCCGATTTCCTCGCGCATGACCGCGAACTCGTCCTCGCGGCGGGCGACCTCCTGGCGGTGCGCGCTGCCGGCGCGTACGGCTTCGTCATGAGCTCGAACTACAACACGCGCCCGCGTGCATGCGAGGTCGTCGTCGACGGCGATCGCGTCCATCTCGCCCGTCCTCGCGAGCGCGTCGCCGAACTTTTCGCGAGCGAATCCACGCTGCCGTGATCGTCTGAATTCGCGCGATTTCGCGGCCCGCAACCATCGTTTTTCGTGTGTGCGAATTCGCAACACTCGCGCACGCAAGGCTAGGAATTGCCGGAGAATTCTTGCAATTCAATAAAATGTGGCTAGAATTCAGGCAGCAGGTAGCAGTGGGTTTGTCAAGTGGTTGAAGTCGAATTTGGCAGACCCAAAGCCGCTTGCGCGAAGCAGAAGCAACATAACAGTTACAGCAACTCAGACAGGAGAAACGAAATGGCTGACATGATGTCGATGATGACGCCCGCGGCTGCGGCCCCGGCGCCCAAGAAAGCGACCAAGAAGAAAGCTAAGAAAAAGACGGCGAAGAAGAAGGCCGCCCCCAAGAAGAAGGCTGCGAAGAAGGCGACGACGAAGAAGAAGGCCGCCCCCAAGAAGAAGAAGGCAGCGAAGAAAGCGACGAAGAGGAAGGCTGCAAAGAAGACGACGAAGAGGAAGGCTGCAAAGAAGACGACCAAGAAGAAGGCTGCAAAGAAGACGACGAAGAAGAGGAAGGCCGCAAAGAAGACGACGAAGAAGAAGAAGGCCGCCCCCAAGAAGAAAGCCGCCAAGAAGGCGACGAAGAAGAAAGCCGCCCCCAAGAAGAGGAAGGCCACAAAGAAAAAGGCCAAGAAGTAACTCTTCCGTGGCAGCAAGTCCGCGTCGGATCTGATGCGGACGACAAGACAGGCGACGCGCAGTGCGTCGCCTGTTTTCATTCATGGAAGCGATTCCGGGAGCCCGGTACGGCGGCCCCGGCCGTTGGACGATTACCGCCCGGGTCGCGTCGCTAGCTGCCTGCAGCACCCTTGGCTTTGGCGGTCGGGGCGCCGGCGCCCGTCTTCGCGGCGGGCTTGCCGACCTTCGGCTTCGGCTTCGGCTTCGGCTTGACGGCCACGGTCGACGGTTTTCGGCTGCCAGCGCGCTTCGTCGTGCCGGTGCTGGGCGCGAGATCGCTCGTGATGCGCAGCGATTGGCCGGCGGTGACGCCGCCGCTGCCCGCGATCCCATTCCACCGCCGCAGGTCCTGCGCCGACACCGCGTACCGCGATGCGATGTTCCCGAGCGTGTCGCCTCGGTTCACGCGATAGTAGAACGTCCGGCCTTGCGGCACCGTCGTGAACACGACGTTCGACAGCGTATCGGCCGCCGCTTCGGCCGGACCCTGCGCCGGGACGAGCAGCGCATGGCCGGTCGCCACCTTCGCCTTCGCACCGATGCCGTTGACCGCGCGCAGCGCGTCCACGGACATGCCGAACTTCGCCGCGACCTGCGGCAGCGTCTCGGCGTTGCGCATCCGGTACGCCTGCCACGAGACGAGCGGCTGGTCCGCGAGGTTCAATTTCGCCGCGAACAGCTCCGCCTTGTCTATCGGCAGCAGGATCGTGTACTCGTCGGCGCCGGCGATCACCGGCCGGTTGTGCTGGGGGTTCAGGTACCGGAACTCCTCCAGGGACATCTCGGCGAGCGCTGCGGCCACCTTGACGTCGATCTTCCGGTTGGACCTGATCACGGCGAAATAGGGCGCGTCCGGAATGTCGCCGAGCTCGAGGCCGAATTTCTCGGGGTCGCGGACAATGTTCTTGAGCGCCTGCAATTTGGGAAGGTAGTTTCGCGTCTCGTCCGGCATCTTCAGATTCGCGTAGTCGGCCGGCTGCTGCGCAGCCTGGTTCTTTGCGACGGCGCGCCCGACGTTGCCTTCGCCCCAGTTATAGGCCGCGAGCGCAAGCTGCCAGTCGTTGAAGTCGCCATGGAGCTTCTGCAGGTAGGTCAACGCACCCTCGGTCGCGGCGACGACGTCGCGCCTCGAGTCGAACCAGAAGTTCTGCTTGAGCCCGTAATGCGTTCCGGTCGACGGCATGAACTGCCAGATGCCAGACGCGCGGCTCACCGACAGGGCATTCGGATTGAACGCGCTCTCGACCATCGGCAGCAGGGCGATTTCCAGCGGCATCCTTCGCTCTTCGACCTCGACGACGATGTAATAGAGGTAGCGCCGACTGCGGTCGACCATTCGCGCGACGTAATCGGGGCGCGACGAATACCATTGCTCCCATTTGGCGACGAGCGGGTCATCGATGTCCGGCATCGCGTAGCCGCGGCGGATCCGGGTCCAAAGATCCTCGGCCTGCGTAGGCAGAGGCTCCAGTTCGGCGTTGGACGCAAGCGGGAAAGGGGCCGCCAACGCGGGCGGCGGTTCGGGCACTTCGAAGACCGGCGATGGCGGCGGCGCCTTCGCAGGGACGGCGACGGGGGCAGGCGGAGGCGCTTCGGGCGCCGGATTGGGTGCCGCGCACGCGGCAATGAGCGCCGCCGACACGACCGGAAGGAAAGAAAAGCTAAGTCGCAACTCGATCAGTCCTGGAGCGTGGAGTTGTCGGTGAAGGCGGGGATGGGGATAATCGCCAGCATGGACGCATCTTCCGGAGAGGCGGGTGGCGTGTCAACGACGCTCGCCGACTGGTTCGCGACGCCGCTTGGTCGCTATCTCCAGGCCCGCGAGCAGACGTGGTTCGACCGGACGGTGGCCGACATCTTCGGCTTCCAGGCGATCCAGATCGGTTTGCCGCGGTGCGCGTTCCTTGCGCAAAGCCGAATCACCGCGCGCTGGTCGGTCGATCCCGAAACGCCCGCCCAGATCCTTGCCGACCCGCACTGGCTGCCGTTTGCCGAGAATTCGCTCGACCTCGTCGTCCTTCCGCATGCGCTCGAATTCACGAGCGACCCGCATCAGCTGCTGCGCGAGGTGTACCGCGCGATGCGGTCCGAAGGGCAGATCGTCATCTCCGGGTTCAATCCCTTCAGCCTGTTCGGCGCGCGGCGCTATTTCGGGCGTGGCGAGACCGCGCCATGGAACGGAAGCTTCATCGCGCTCTACCGGCTGAAGGATTGGCTCGCTCTGCTGGGATTCGAAGTCACCGGGGGCGCGCTCGATTGCTACGTGCCCCCGTTCACCAGCGAGCGGTGGCGGTCCCGGTTCGGATTTTTCGAACCGGCGGGCGACCGATGGTGGCCGATCGCCGGCGGCGTCTACTATCTGCGGGCGACAAAGAAAGTTCTCGGAATGCGCATCATCACGCCCGCGTGGGAGCGCCCCAAGAACGGCCTCGCCACCGCGCCGCGGCAGGCGCGCCAGTGCATCGAGCGCGTGGAATAGTGCGAAACGGACAGCACAAATGACGGGGGCCGTCACGATCTACACGGACGGCTCGTGCAAGGGAAACCCCGGGCCCGGCGGCTGGGGCGCTCTCCTTTCGTGGGGCGACCGCGAGATGGAACTCTTTGGCGGCGACTCCGATACCACCAACAACCGGATGGAGCTCACCGCGGTCATCCGCGCGCTCGAGTCGCTGAAGCGCGGCTGCGACGTCCGGCTCTACACCGACTCACAGTACGTGAAGAACGGGATCGAGACCTGGATACATGGCTGGAAACGCAACGGCTGGAAGACGGCCGACAGGAAGCCCGTCAAGAATGCCGAGCTGTGGCGCGAACTCGACGCGCTCGTCGCGCAACATCGGGTCAGCTGGCATTGGGTCAGGGGCCACAACGGCCACCCCGGCAACGATCGTGCGGATGGGCTTGCCAATCGCGGCGCGACGGCGGCGATGGCAGGACCGGAGTCCCCCTCCTAACGCGGGAGGGCCTCGCCCGATTCGCAATCGACGCGGCGCATCGGGTACACGACCTCCTTGTCGGCACCCTTCACTTTGCCGATCAGCGAGATGTACAACCAGCCTTCGCTCGCGCGCCGGTAGATCAGCTTCTGCGGAAATTCCAGCGTCGGATTCACGAACGGAAATCCGTCGTCGTTGCGATCGCCGATCGTCATGACGATCTGCCCGGCGAACTTGAACGGGGTCTCGTTTTGCCCCGCGGGGAATGCCAAATAGTAGATCCCGTCCGGGCGAGATTCGAGGCGCAGGTATTCGAAATCCTGCGTCTTGCCCGCGACGACCGTCTGGCTCATGCCGAGCATCATGTTGCCGCGCAGCGGCATCCAGTGCTCGCGGGTTTCGCGCTGATTCACCATGCCGCGCCAGCACCCCTCGAGCCAGGCAAGCGGCGCAAGCGGACTATCCTCGGGCGCTTGCGCGGGCGTCTTCGGTCCGGATGGAGCGCGGCGCGACTTCGCCGGTGCGGGTTTCGTTTCAGCTGGCGCGGTCTCGGGGGCCGCCGATTTGGACTCGGGTGCGGCGGGAGTGCCCTGCGCGGCGGCCGGCTTCGCGTCGGGCGGCGCTGGCGATTGCGCGACCGCGCCGGCGGCGGCCAGAGCGGCCAACGAAAGCACGACAAGCGTCGCTGCGGATTTCCGGAAGGAGTTCGTCATCATGATTGGCACGGAATTCATTGGGGCCGCGCGAGCGGCAGGTTCAGTAGGAGGTTCTGCGGCTTCAGCTTGAGGCGCCCGTCGGGGTCCATCGCCATCGCGAGGTAGACGGGCCGGCCGGCGATCTGGGGCCGCATGTCGCCCGGGTTCGCGAACGTCAACTCGAACAGGCAAAGGAGCCGCCGCATCCGCTCGTCGTCGACTTCGGCGCGATTGTACAGGTCATTGAGCAGCGCACTCGCCTCCGCGTCGAGCCCGACGTGCCAAACCCAGCGCTTGTCGTCGATCTCGCTCTGTGGGCGAATAGACACCGCGACGCCGAGAAAGTGCGCAATCCATTTCTCCAGAACGCGACAGAGCGCATCGAGCGCCGGGCGGCCGCGATTCAGGCTGATGGCAAGGTCGTGCCGCTCGTCGCGTTCCCAGTAGACGGCCGCGTTGCCGGCATCGAGCGTATCGAGGTCGACGGTGCGAACCGGCGTGCGATTCTGCTGCAGGAGCTCGCCAAGGCTGCCGAATCCTCCGGTCGACGCGAAGAGTTCGACCGTGATTTCATCCGCCGCCATGACCGCGCCGTCTTCGGTCACGGCGATCTTCTGCGTCCGGAACAGCATTTCGCCGGCGCGCGCCTCGATCGGGTCGGCCGACGCGCCAAGGATATGCCGGACGAGGATCTCGGTCAGCTGGTGCACGAAAAGCGGCGGGACATCGACGCCCTCGCGGAACAGCGCCAGATAGGCGGCCTCGAGGGTCGGGAACGCGGTAATGCGCTCGCGAAACCTCATCCAGATGCCGTAGTTCTCGCGGGCGTCTTCGTCGGCGATCGAAGCGAGGTCGCCCGGGACGACGGCCGCGCGCGGTGTCGTCATCAGCCGCTCGTGCAGCGCCAGTTCGGCCGCGCACGATTCGGGAATCGGCGCGAGTTCGGGTCGCAGTAGCGACGCGCGCAGGAAATCGTCGGTGACTGTGATCCGGCCGTCGGCGCCCGCCGTCAGCAGCCGGTAGCCGCAGGAGGACCAGAAATCGGGCACACCGATCCGCTCAATCAACCGCCGAGCATCGCCTTCTTGAGGTCGGGCTGGACGGGTTTGTCACCGAGCCAGATCTTCGTCAGCGCCCGGTTGAACGCGTCACCCGGGATCGTGCCGCGCGGCGCACCGTTGAATCCGACGACCGTCGCGCCGTCGACGAAGTCGAGCGCGACGACGTTGCCTTCCTTCACCTCGGGCAGCGCCTTCATGATCGACATCAACTGATCTGTTTGCGCCTTGACCGCCGCCAATTCGGCCTCGGTGTTGTTCTCCTTCAGGCCTTCGATCAGCGCATCGACGAGCTGGTCCGGCGACAGCGTACGCAGCAGGTTCATCTGGATCCGCCGCGGAGCCTTGGCGAGCACGGCCGACAGATCCCCCGCCTTGGCCGGTACATACAGGCTCGCGACGTAGACCTTGAAGACCACCCTCGTCCGAATCCCCGCGCCGTTCAGCACGAGTTCCTGTCCGCCCAGCGCGACCTTGTCGTCGAGCTTGACGCCGCCCACCTCCAGCGCGAGCGCCGGCGCCGCGACGAAGAGCGCGAGCGCCAGGGCCCACAGCGTGCGCATGCTGCTTCCTTTCCGGATCACCACGAGTACGTCATCTGTCCCGACAGGATCCCGACGTTCGAGCTGTAGTTGCCCTTGATCAGCCCGTTCGCCGCGGTGCTTCCGGCGTTCTGGTTGATCTCCGGATCGTTGATCCAGACGTAGGCCACGCCGACGTCGAGCGCGAGCGACTTCGAGTACTTGTACTGCCCGCCGAGGGTGAGCCAGTTCCGGTTCCCGTCCGGCAGTCGAGGCGTCATGTCCGTCGTGTTGACCGGCGTCTGGTCGTACGCGTAGCCGCCGCGGACCATCCACTTGTCGTCGATGTGGTAGTTCGCGCCGAGCGCGAATCGCCATGCGTCCTTGAAGTTTTCGGGCGCCGACGAAAGTACGGTACCCGTCGTGCGAACGAACTTGAGCACCGGGATCGAGCTCCACTGCGTCCATTGCGCGTCTCCCATCACGTCCCAGCGGTCGTTCAGCCGGCTGAAGAACGAGATGTTGGTGATCGACGGCAGCTCGATGTTCGACGTGATGCCACCGTTCGCCAGCTGGGCGTTGACCGCCGCGGCAAGCGAAGCCACGACCGGCGCGAGCGTCGGCGGCAGCGTCGGCAGGACCGCACCGCCGCACGTCGAGGTGGTCCCCGCTGCGGCCGGGTTGCAGAAGCTCACGTTTCCGGCAAGGTTGTACTTGATGCTCGAACGATATTGCGCACCGACGCGCGTGTTCTTGTCGAAGTCGATCAGGATGCCGACGTTCCAGCCCCACGAGTAGTCGTCGCCCTTCACCTCCGCGCTCGAGTCAAGTCCCCCGGTTGCCCCGATGATGGCCGGAACCGCGGCGGCCGGAATCAAGCCGGCGGCAGCCGCCGTACCCGCCGCCGAAGCGAGCCCTGCCGAGTAGTTGACGCTGTTCGTGAACGTGGCCTTGATCTGCTGGTAGTTGCCGCCGGCGCCGATCGCGACGTTGTCCGTGATCTTCCACGAAACCGCCGGATTGATGTTGAGCGTCTTCACGTCCGACTTGAGCGCCTGGTAGCGTCCGAGCCAGCCGTTGTCGTATTCGGTGACGAGCCCGAACGGGGCGTTTACCCCCAGCCCGAACGACCACTGCCTGTTGATCGGAATGACCACATAAAGGTTCGGGACGAAGGCCAGGTTGCCTGCGTCGCCGCCGTTGCCGCCCAGCGGCTGATTGAGCGCCGCGACCGACCCGTTGTTGTTGAACTTGGCCGACGGATTGATGATGTTGATCGCACCGGCAACCTGATTCGTGCCGATGCGCGACATGCCCGCGACGTTCGACCATAGCGTGGCGGCATCTTCGGCCGCGGCAGCCCCGCCGGCGTAGGCATTGCCGAGGCCGCTGCCGGAATTTTCCTGCAGCGCGAACGCGGCGCCCAACACCTGGCCTGCGGTCAGCGCCAGCGCGACGCCTGCGAGCGCCGTGGCGATCCGGGTAGGACGAAACGGGTTTGTCATTGCAGATCTCCTCGTGGTGAATGCATTGGCCGCGGCCTCCTCGGGAAGCACGCCGTTTCTGGGTTTTGGTGCCGAGCCTCTCCCCGGTTGCCGACAACCGGCTCGGGCTCCTGCGCAAGTCTGCGGCGACTATACACCCGGCTGCGGGACCTCGGGCGGAAGGCGGTAGGTGGCAAGGGGACCCCGGCACACGATGTTGTTTTTGGGCAAAACGAGCGGTCGGGCGCGCTCACTCCGGCGGCAGTTCGCGCGGCCGCCGGTCGAGCCCAACTGCAACGTACGTCAGGCTCGCCTCTGTCACCTTGACGCAGATCACGTCTCCGGGATTGCGCTGCGCGTAAACCTCGACATCCACGGTGATCGACGTCCGGCCGACGCGGGTAATCGCTGCGTAGAAACTGACGACATCGCCGATCATCACCGGTTGCTTGAACACGAACGAGTTGACGGCGACCGTCGCCACCCGGCCGCGGGCACGCGAGGCCGCCGGGATCGAGCCGGCGATGTCGACCTGGGACATCACCCAGCCGCCGAAGATGTCGCCGTTCTGGTTGACGTCGGCGGGCAGCGGGACCACGCGCAACGCCGGCTCCCGGTCCGGAAGCGCGACGGGGAGGTCGGCCATGGTCGATGTCCTCCTTTTCGGCGCCTACGCGGCCGCCTTCTTCGCCTCGTCGCGCAATTCCCGTCTCAGGATCTTGCCGACGTTGGTCTTCGGAAGTTCTTTGCGGAACTCGACCTCACGGGGCATCTTGTAGCCGGTGAGCTGTTTGCGGCAGTGCGCGAGGAGATCCGCGGCGGTCATCGACTCGTCCTTCTTCACGACGAAGAGCTTCACCGCTTCGCCGGATTTATCGTCGGGAACCCCCACCGCCGCGCACTCGAGAACCCCCGGATGCATCGCGACGACGGCCTCGATTTCGTTCGGATAGACGTTGAATCCGGAGACCAGGATCATGTCCTTCTTGCGGTCGACGATCTTGACGTAGCCCTCTGCGTCCATCACGCCTACGTCCCCCGTCATGAAATAGCCATCGGGCATCATCACCTTCTCGGTCTCGTCGGGCCGGTTCCAGTAGCCCGCCATCACCTGCGGTCCCTTGATGCAGATTTCGCCAGGCTGGCCAAGCGCGACGTCCTTGCCGAAGTCGTCGCGCAACACGACGTCGGTCGATGGGATCGGCAGCCCGATCGTGCCGTTGTACGCCGGGATGTCGAGCGGGTTGATGATCGCCGCCGGCGAGGTTTCGGTGAGCCCATAGGCCTCGATCAGCGTGCAGCCGGTGATCTCTTTCCACTTGACCGCGACAGCTTCCTGCACCGCCATCCCGCCGCCCAGCGTCAGGCGCAGCGTGGTGAAATCGAGCTTGGCGAACTCGGGATTGTTCACGAGCGCGTTGAAGAGCGTGTTGACGCCGGTGAACGCGGTGAACTTGTACCGGGCCATCTCCTTGATGAACCCGGGAATGTCGCGCGGATTCGGGATCAGGATGTTTTCGCCGCCGAGCGTCATGAACGTGAGGCAGTTAGCCGTCAGCGAAAAGATGTGATACAGCGGCAGCGGCGTGATGATCACTTCGCGCTTCTCGCCGAGGAACGGGCTGATCCACGCGCGCGCCTGGAGCAGGTTCGCGACGATGTTGCGGTGGAGCAGCACGGCGCCTTTCGCGACCCCTGTCGTGCCCCCGGTGTACTGCAGGAACGCGATGTCTTCATGACCGACGCCAACCCGTTCGAGGGAACGCCGGCGCCCGGCCGCGAGGGCGTCCGACAGCTTGACCGCGTCCGGAAGATGCCACGCCGGCACCATCTTCTTCACGTGCCGTATCGCGAGGTCGACGGCGATGCCCTTGAAGCCGAGCAGTTCGCCGATGCTGGTGACGATCACCTGGCGGACCTTGGTTCTGCCCAAGACCTCCTGCACGGTGTGCGCGAAATTCTCGACGACGACAATCATCTCGGCGCCAGAATCCGCGAGCTGGTGCTCGAGCTCGCGCGCGGTGTACAACGGATTGACGTTCACCACGGTGCAGCCCGCGCGCAGGATGCCGAACAGGCACACCGGATATTGCAGGATGTTGGGCATCATCAGCGCGATGCGCGTGCCCTTCGTGCAGCCGTTGGCCTGCAGGTACGATCCGAATGCGCCGGAGAGTGTTTCGAGCTCTGCGAACGTGAACGTCTTGCCCATGCACGTGAACGACGGGCGGTCCTTGAACTTCGCCGCGCTCTCCTCGAACACCTCGCGGACCGACGCGTACTCGTTCACGTCGATCTCGGCGGGCACGCCTTTCGGGTAGTGCTTGAGCCAGGACTTTTCCACGAGCCTCCTCCATGCCCTTCGATGGGGCGGTCGTTCGAATCGAACGGGTCATCGCGCGGCGGACCCTCCGCCGTTCTGCGTACATCGCAACCTCGCGACGACGCAGGAACGCGATGCCACTCCAAGCGGCGCATGCTACACCAGTTGCGCCGGCGCCTGCGCCGTCAACCCGCTCGCGTGGCAACCCGAATCGGGATCAGGAAGACGCCGTGCGCGGCGAGGCTTGACCGAGGGTCTGCGCATAGTGCAGCGGGCCGCCGCGAAACGGGGCGAACCCGGTGCCGAAAATCGCGCCGGCGTCGACCAGGTCGCCATCGGTGACGATACCTTCCGCGAGCGCCGCCTTCGCCTCCGTGACGAACGGCTCGATGAGCCTCTGCGCAAGCCCGGGCGGAACGGCGCCGGCCGCCTGCTTCAAAGGTTTGCCGGTCGCGTAATCGTAGAAGCCGCGCTTGGTCTTGCGGCCAAGATGCCCCGCCGCGACGAGCTCGGTCAACTTTTTCGGCGGTGCAGCGTCGGGGGAGAGCATCTTGCCGACCGCCACACAGATGTCGAGGCCCACGGTATCGGCGAGCTCGATCGGTCCCATCGGCATCCCGAATTCCAGCGCCGCCTCGTCGATCACTTCCGGCGCGATGCCCTCGTCGACGCAGCGCATCGCCGTCATCAGGTACGGTGCGAGTATGCGATTGACGAGGAAGCCCGGCGCGCTTTTCACGGGCAGGGGCAGACGGTCGATCTGGCGGACGAACGCGGCGGCCGGCGCGATCAGCGCGGCGTTCGTCTGCCGGCCGTGCACGATCTCGACCAGCATCATCTTCGCGACCGGATTGAAGAAATGCAGCCCAATTAGGCGTGTCGGATTCGCCATCGCGGTCGCGATGTCCTCGAGCGGGATCGACGACGTGTTGGTGGCGAGGATCGCCGCGGGTTTGGCCTTCGCCTCGACGCCGGCGAACAGCGCGCGCTTCGCATTGACGTTTTCGAAGATCGCCTCGATGACGACGTCGGCGCGCGCAACGCCATCGCCGGCGACGTCCGGGATCAGCCGGTCGACCGCGTCGCGGACGCGCCGCGGGTCGCGCAGTCGATCGGCGAAGAGCTTCGCCGCGCGTCCCATCGCCGGCGCCAGCCGCGCGGCGTCCTGATCCTGCAGCGTGACGGTCAGCCCGCGCAGCGCGCACCATGCCGCGATGTCGCCTCCCATCGTGCCGGCGCCGACGACGTGCACGTGCGCGGCCTTGAAATCGCCTTCCCTGCCGAAGGCCTTCATTCGCTCCTGCAGCTTGTAGAGGCGGATCAGGTTGCCCGCAGTCGGGGTCTTGAGCAGCGACGGAATCGAGGACGGATCGGACGGCGGCACGGCCAGGGCGTCGCCGTCGTACTTCACCCAGATGTCGAGGATCGCGTACGGCGCCGGATAGTGCTCGCGGCGTGCGCGTTTGGCCACCTGCTTCCGGGCCTGCGCGGCGATGATCCGGCGCACCAGCGGATTAAGCGTAAGCGACAGCGGAAACGCGAGGCGTCGCGGCGGCGGCAGCGTGTTGAGGATGCCGCGCACCGTGTTCTCCATGATCCGGGCGGGCACGCATTCGTCGGCCACACCAAGTTTCTTCGCGCGGCGCGCGTCGATCGTGCGCCCGGTCAGCATCAGGTCGAGCGCCGCCGGCGCACCGGCAAGTCTCGGTAGCCGCTTCATGCCGCCCCAACCCGGCACGATGCCCAGCATCACTTCCGGAAGGCCGAGACGGGTCCCCGGCTCGTCGACCACCACGCGGTATCGGCAGGCGAGCGCGAGCTCGAACCCGCCACCCAGGCAGAAACCGCGCACGAGCGCTACCGTCGGGTATTTGACGGCGGAAAGGCGCTCGAAGCTATCCCAGCCGCGCTTGACCAGCGCCACGGCGCCGGCTTCGTTTTCTAGCTCGCCGAATTCGTCGATGTCGGCGCCGGCGATGAAGCCGTTCGCCTTGCCCGACACAATGACGAGCCCGCGCGGCGGGTCGCGGTCGAGGAGATCGAGCGCCTCGTTGAATTCCACGAGCACGGGGGCACCCAGCGTGTTGGTGGTCGCTCCGGCACGGTCGAAGGTGAGGCGCGCTAAGCCGTCGGGGTCGCGCGCAAGTATCCAGTGTTGCATCGGGATTCGCTTTCCTATCGATGACGACCACAATGGTTCAAGGCGACCGCGAGACCCCCGTCGTCCCCGCGCAGGCGGGGACCCAGTGGCGTCCGTCGAAAGTCGCTGGGGTCTCGCGTTCGCGGGAACGACGAGAGTTTCGCTGCTGGAGTCACACTCGTTCGACCAGCATCGCGCCGCCCAATCCGCCGCCGATGCAGATCGCCGCCATGCCGCGCCGGCCACCGGTACGCTTCAGCACATTGAGAACATGGAGGACGATCCGCGCGCCCGACGCCCCCACCGGATGACCGAGCGCGATCGCTCCGCCGTCGACGTTGAGCTTGCCCTCGTCGAGCGCTCCCAGCGCCGCCGAAAGGCCGAGCTCCTTCGTGCAGTAGTCGGCGCTTTGCCATGCGCGCTCGCACGCGATCACCTGGGCCGCGAACGCCTCGTTGATCTCCCACGCGTCGAGGTCGTTGAGGGACAGGCCGTGGCGCTTCAGGATCGGCGTCGACGCGTGCACGGGCCCCAGCCCCATCTCCGCCGGATCGAGCCCCGCCCACTCCGAATCGACGAGACGCCCGATCGGCGTGAGCTTGTGCTTGTCGACCGCGCGTTCGGATGCGATCAGCAGAAACGCGGCGCCGTCGGTGATCTGCGAACTGTTGCCGGCGGTGACGTTGCCGTACTTCCGATCGAAGAAGGGTTTGAGCTTCGCCAGGTTCTCGGCCGTCGAGTCCTCGCGGACGCCGTCGTCGACGGCGTAGACCTTGCCGTTCCTGTCGTACAGCGGAACGACCTCGCCGTCGAAATGCCCGGCCTTCTGCGCTGCGAGCACGCGCGCGTGGCTCCTCGCTGCGTAGGCGTCCATCTCGACCCGCGAGATGCCGAATCGGAACGCGAGATTCTCGGCCGTCTGCCCCATCAGGAGGCCCACGATCGGATCGGTCAGGCCCTTCATCAGTCCGATGACCGGCGCCAGATACGAAAGCTTGAACTGCGCGAGAAGGCTGGCGCGCTGGCCGAGCGATTTCGCCGCGTACCAGTTCGAAAGCCACAGCACCATCGCGTCGGAAAAAAGGAGCGGCACACGCGACAGCGCATCGACGCCGCCGGCCAGCACGAGATTCGAGCGGCCCGCGCGGATGTTGTTGACGGCGGAGTCGAGCGCCTGCATGCCCGACGCGCAATTGCGCATGACGGTCCACCCGGGCACTTTCATTCCGCAGCCCATCCGCAGCGCCACCACGCGTCCGATGTTGACCTCGTCCACCGAAGGCGCCGCGCATCCCAGGATCACTTCGTCGAGCTCGGTCGGCGCGAACGGCTGGCGCACGAGCACCGCCCGTCCGGCGGCGGTGGCGAGGTCGGACGCCGAGAACGGCCCCGGCCGGTTGCGCGATTTGAGGAAGGGCGTGCGCGCGCCGTCGACGATGTAGATCGGTTCGTTCATGCCGCCGCCTTGTGCACCACGTCGCGTGGCGGGCTCACGTGGGGCGCGGGGGAATCCTGCCTCATCTCCGACGTGCCGAGATCCTGCGCGAAATCGTCGACGCGGATCACGATCGCCGTGAGGTCGTGGGCATGAAGGACCGCCTCCGCCTCGGTAGCGGTGATCACGCCGGCCGCCTGCGCCCGCGCGACGAGCGCGGCGAAGCCGGCCCCGGGCGATTGCTTCGCATCGAAGCGCCCGCTCTTCATCGCCAACCGGAGCTTGGCCTCGGCCGGCTCGGCGGCGACGGTCGCGGCAAGCGCGCGTTCGATCTGCGCCACCGGGTCGTCCGCCCCGTGTCCCAGGTACATGCCGGCCGTCAGCCGGTCGCGGCACGCCGACGGTTCGATCAGGATGCGCGCCACCCGCTGCCCCAATTTGTCCGACGGCACGACGTACGGACGGCCGACCGGAAAGGCCGCCACACTCATCAGCGCCGCCACGAACCGGTTCGGGAAATTCGAGATGACCCCCTCAAACGCATTCTGCGCCTTGAACATCGCGTCCCAGATCGCCCAGTGCATCAATGGCGCGTCGGCATGTTGCCGGCCTTCGTCCTCGAAACGCTTGAGCGTCGCGGAGCAGAGGTACATGAGCGACAGGATGTCGCCCAGGCGAGCCGACAGCTTTTCCTTGCGCTTCAGCGTGCCGCCGAGAGAGCCCATCGCGAGGTCGGCGAGCAGCGCGAACGCCGCAGAGAACCTTGTCAGCTGCTGGTAGTAGCGACGCGTTTCCGGCGCGATGCCGGCGGGCACGCGGACGAAATGCGCGCCGGTCAGGCCCATCACGAACGTGCGCGCGAGATTCGACAGCGTGAAGCGCACGTGGCCGAAGAGCGCTGCGTCGAAGTCGATCGACGCCTTTTCCCGGTCCGTTTCTCGCGTGGCTTCGATCTCCTTCAGCACATACGGATGGCAGCGGATCGCGCCCTGGCCGAAGACGATGAGGCTGCGGGTCAGGATGTTGGCGCCCTCGACGGTGATCGCGACCGGGATCTGCATGTACGCGGCACCGATGAAGTTCGACGGTCCCATGCAGATGCCTTTGCCGCCGACGACGTCCATCGCGTCGTTGACGACCTCGCGGCCGCGCTCCGTCAGGTGCAGCTTGGTGATTCCCGAGATCACCGCCGGCTTCTGGGCGAGGTCGATCGCGGCCGCCGTCAGCACGCGCGTCGCGTCCATCATGTACAGGTTGCCGCCCATGCGGGTCAGCGCCTCCTCGATGCCCTCGAATCGGCCGATCGGCGTCTTGAACTGCTGGCGCACTCGCGAGTACCCGCCGACGGCGCGGACCGCGAGCTTCGCCATGCCGGTGGCCGACGACGGCAGCGAAATGCCGCGGCCCGCCGCGAGGCACTCCATCAGCATCCGCCAGCCGCGACCCAACATCGGCTGGCCTCCGATCACCCAGTCCATCGGTATGAAGACATCCTTGCCGGAATTGGGTCCGTTCTGGAAGACGGCATTCAACGGCATGTGCCGCCGGCCGATCACCACGCCCGGGTGCGTGGTCGGGATCAGCGCGCAGGTGATGCCGATGTCCTCGCGATCTCCGATCAGGTGGTCGGGATCGAAGGCTCGAAACGCGAGCCCCAGCAGCGTTGCGACCGGCCCCAGCGTGATGTAGCGCTTGTCCCAGGTAACGGAAAGGCCAAGCACGCGCTCGCCCTCGTGCTCGCCCCAGCAGACGGTGCCATAGTCCGGGATCGACGCCGCGTCGGAACCGGCCACGGGGTTCGTCAGCGCGAAACACGGAAGCTCCAGCCCCTTGGCGAGCCGGGGCAGGAAATGCCGCTTCTGTTCCTCGGTGCCGTAGTGCGCGAGCAGTTCGCCAGGTCCGAGCGAGTTCGGCACCATCACCGTCACCGACACGGTGCCCGAATGGGTCGACAACTTCGTCATCACCTGCGAATGGGCAAAGGCAGAGAAGCCGAGCCCACCGTATTCCTTCGCGATGCTCATGCCGAGGAAGCCGCGGTCCTTGATGAATTGCCAGACCGCCGGCGGCAGGTCGCGGTGGATATTGGTCGTTTCCCAGTCGGTCACCATCGCGCAGAGCTCCTCGACGTCGTGGTCGAGGAACCGTTGCTCGTCATCGGTAAGATTCGGAATCGGGGTATCCAGCAGCCGTCGCCAATCGGGACGTCCGGAAAAGAGGTCGCCATCCCACCAGACGGTTCCGGCTTCGATCGCGTCGCGCTCGGTCTGCGACATCGCGGGCATCACCTTGCGGAAAATCGCGAGCACCGCGTCGCTGATGAGCTTGCGCCGCAGCGCCGGCACGTTGAGCGGGATCGCCAACAATACGAACGCGACGGTAAGCGCCAGCGCGAGCCAGCCGGGGAGCGTGTGGAAGTACCACGCGAGCGCAAGCGCGGCTGCGGTCGCGACGCTGACGACTCGCCCCGAGGCGTTGACGTAGGCGAGAGCCAGAGCTCCGACGAGGACGGCGACGAGCCAGACAGTGGTGACCATCGATTGCTCCTTCCTGGGCGGCGATCAGGCGGGTGGCGGCGTCAGCGCGCGCCGTGTTCGTGCGGGCGGGCGCCCTCGGAGAGCTCCGGCACCGGGGATTGCAGCCCCGCCAGCAGAAACGGGGCGAGGCGATGAAGCAGCAACTCGTCGTTCGCCGACTCGGCCGGCGTGAGCTCGGCGATGAGGCGCAGCGCGTCGGTGCCGGCCAGCGTGTACGACAGCGCGCCCATGATGAAGTGCAGACGCCACGACAGTTCCTTCTTCGGCAGATTGGGGAGCGCCCGCGCGAAGGCCGCCTTGAAGCGCGCGATCATCACCGCGTACTGCTCGGCCAGGAACTTGCGGATGAAAGGCGCCGGGTCCGCGTAGGCACGTCCCAGCAAACGCAGGAAATTCTTGCCGCCGCGTTCGGGGTCGCGCGCGAGCTTCAAGGCAGGGATGAACATCGCCGAGAGAATTCGGTCGCAAGGCAGCGGGACCGGCGCAGACTCGTGTTCGAGTTGCGTCAGGAGGTCGACGCGCTCCTGGTTCATCGGATCGAGCCGGCGCGTCAATACGGCCTGGAAGAGCTCCTCCTTGCTCCCGAAGTGATAGTTCACCGCGGCGAGGTTGACGGCGGCCGCATTGGTGATCGCGCGCATGCTCGTCGCTTCGAAACCGAGCTCCATGAACAGCGCCTCGGCCGCGTCGAGGATCCGCGCCTTGGTCATCGCCGGTCCGCGCATCGTCGATATCGGAACTACGGTTGCCGTCGTCATATGCACCTTTCGTGCGTCCCGGGGGGATGGCGATCCGCCTGGAGCCTGACGGCTTGAATCGCCGGTCTAGCCGGCCCGCCAAACCATCGTCAAACTGTATTCGATTAAACGTTCGTTTTAATTCTAAGGCTGCCCGTTCAAGGCTGTCAAGTTCGCGATCCCGGTTGTGAACGGTAAAGTGCGGCAAACAGTTTCCCCATGATCTCGACCCGCTCCGCGTCCGCAAACGCGCATTTCCCGAGCCCGACCGACCGGCGCAATGGCCTCTGGTGGGGCTTTGTCGGCGTCGCGAGCTTCAGCCTTACCCTGCCCGCGACCCGCGTCGCCGTCGCGACCCTCGATCCGGTCTTCGTCGGGCTCGGCCGGGCGGTGATCGCGGCGCTGCTTGCGGCGATCGTTCTGGCCGCGTCGCGTGCGCGCTGGCCCGGATGGGCCTTGGTGCCGCGCCTCGCGCTGGTCGCCGGGGGCGTGATCATCGGCTTTCCGTTGTTCTCTGCGTGGGCGATGCGCTATGTGCCCGCCGCGCACGGCGCCGTCGTGATCGGACTGCTCCCGCTCGCCACCGCGATGGCCGGCGCGTGGATCGCGCACGAGCGACCGTCGCGCGCCTTCTGGCTCTGCGCAATTGCGGGCAGCGCCGTCGTCATCGGATTCGCGCTGTGGCAAGGCGGCGGTGCACCTCAACCCGCGGACCTCCTGCTCGTGCTCGCCGTCGCCTCGGCGGCGATCGGCTACGCCGAGGGTGGTCGGCTGGCGCGCACGATGCCGGGGTCGCAGGTGATCTGCTGGGCGCTCGTCATCGCGGCACCGTTCGTCGCCATCCCCACCGCATTCACGCTCGACGCACGCCTGCTCGATGCGCCCGCGGTCGCATGGGTCGGTTTCGCCTACGTCAGCGTCGTCAGCATGTTCCTGGGATTTTTCGCCTGGTACCGCGGCCTCGCGCTGGGCGGCATCGCCACCGTTGGCCAGGTGCAACTCGTCCAGCCTTTCCTGACGATCTTGGCGTCGGCGTGGCTGCTGGGCGAGAGCGTCGACGTCTCGACTTACGTCGCGGCCGCGCTCGTCATCGCATCGATCGCCGCCGGGCGCCGCGCGCGTTAGCGCGGTACGCCGCCCTTCCGCGAACGGAATTGCGTTGGCTATACTTCGCCGTCATCCGGGAGATGCCCCATGTCGTTGATCGCGATCGCAAAGGATCACCACCTGTCGCACAAGAAGGCGAAGGAAGCCGCCGAGAAGGTCGCCGAGGATCTTCACACGCGCTTCGACCTCGAATACAAGTGGAAAGGCGACGCGATCGAGTTCAAGCGTTCCGGCCTGTCGGGCGCGCTGCGGGTAGGCAAGGAGGAGGTGCGCCTCGATTGCGAGCTGGGGTTCATGCTGTCGTTGCTGAAGCCGTCCATCGAGACCGAGGTGCACAAGCAGTTCGACAAGTACTTCGGCAAGACGAAGCCGAAATCCAAATCCGCGTAGAACTTCACCACGGTCAAGGCGGTGCGGCGCTCGCCGCGGTTCTCTGCTCCGAAGGTTGCGCACCGGCCAGCGGATCCGGAAACGGCGCTTCGTCGCCGGCGAATATCCGCTCCATCACCTCCCGCTCGCGACGATCGATGGTCGCCAGAAATTCGCCGGCGCCTTGCATCTTGCGAAACGCGGCGAAGCCACGTTCCAGAAAGTCGTGCAGCACCGCGAAGCCGGCGAGGCGCGCCGGCCGGCGCATCATCGACAGCGCCGCACCGATCAGCGGCTTTCTGACATAGATGTCGAGCGCCGCGCCGATTTCGCCGATCAACGCTATCTGGCGCATGCGCATCGCGCGATTGTCCGATTCGCGATAGGCGCGGCAGTATTCGGCAACGGTTAACTCGTCGCCCTGCGTCGAAAGCCGCGCGTAGAGCGCCTGATCCAGTTCCTGCGATAAGGCATTGAGTTCGGTCGCCTCTGCGACGGTCGCGACGACCCGTTCGGGCAGCATCCGTACCATCATCGGCACGACGCGCGACAGATCGGCGTCGCGTTCCACGAAACCAGCGCCGCCGTAGAGATCGTTCTCGAAAAACCGGACGGCGTCGCCATACCGTTGCTGCGCGGCGAGGTCCTCGTAGGTCCGTGCCAGACGCTTCGCCTGCCAGGTGGCGATACGCAGGACGCCGCGCGCGCGCGGCGGATCCGCGGCCCGTTCGACGTGCAGCCGGGACACGCGCTGCATCTCGCGGACGAGCGTCGCATGGGCGGAGGAAGGAGTAGCGTTCATGGATTCGGAGGCAGCGGGCACGACGAAGGTCGCGAGAACGTTTGCCCGCGCCCGGCGCGGGCACCGGGGGTCGGCGAAAAGTCTAGCAGGCCGCGCGAACGCCGCGTCGGACGTTTAGTGTGCTTCCTCTAATCGATGCCGGTAGATTGGACCCGATCGCTCGTTCATTGCGAGACTCTCCACCCCTCCTGAAAGGACACGAACATGCTGAAATCCAACTCGAACCTCCAGGCCAACCGCCTCGGCGAAGCCGCAATCAACGCATCGCGCCAGATGTGGCTTGCGAGCCTCGGCGCCGCTGTCGTCACGCGCGACTGGGTGCAAAGCGAAGCCGGTGGCGTCTTCAAGACGCTGGTCAAGGAAGGCACGGTCGTCGAATCGCGCGCGATCCGCTTTGTCGGCGATCGCATCGAGACCTCGGTCTCCATCGCGAATTCCGTCTGGAAGGAAACGCGCAAGACCGTCGAGTCGACGGTCAAGCAGGCGGCGGACACGGCCGTGAGCATCGCCCAGCAAGTGCTGCCGAAGTCGCTGCCGGCGTTCGAACTGCCTGGCGTGACGAAGGCACGGAAGCCTGCAAAGCGTGCCGTCAAGTCTGCGAAGAAACCAGCGCGCGCCGTCAAGGCCCGCAAGCCCGCGAAGCGCGGCCGCAAGACGACGAAGCGCGCGTAATACGGTAGGATTGCGTCGCCAATAACAACGAACTCGGGGAGGTCCATGCCGGAAACGACGGCGACCGAACGCGCCAAGCGCGTCCGGAAGCAGGGGCGCGCGCGTCCCCGCATGGGCCTCGCGTTGGCCGGCGGCGGTCCGCTGGGCGGGATCTACGAGGTCGGCGCGCTGCTCGCGCTGGCTGACTCGCTCGACGGCATCGATTTCAACGATCTCGACGTCTACGTCGGCGTCTCGTCGGGCGGTTTCGTCGCCGCGGCGCTCGCCAACGGCATCTCGCCGACGCAGATGTACCGGCTCTTCATCGACGACGGCGCCGACGCCGCGCTCACACCCGATGTGTTCCTGCGCCCGGCGCTTTCGGAATTCGCGCAGCGTGCGGCGTCCGTGCCCTGGCTCGTCGTTCGAGCGTCGATGCAATGGCTGCGCGACCCGTTCCACCACGGTGCGATGGAATCGATGGCAACCCTCGCGCACGCGGTGCCCACGGGCCTCTTCGACAACCGGTCGATCGGCAACTTCCTGCGCCGGCTGTTCACCGCCTCCGGTCGCACCGACGATTTCCGCAAGCTCGGCCGCAAGCTTTTTCTCGTCGCGACCAATCTCGACACCGGTGCGTCGGTGACCTTCGGCGGCAAAGGGCACGACCACGTGCCGATCTCGATGGCCATCGAGGCGTCGGCGGCGCTGCCCGGCCTCTTTCCGCCGGTGCGGATCGGCGGTGAGTACTACGTCGACGGCGCGCTCAACAAGACGCTGCACGCCTCGGTCGCGCTGGACGAAGGCGTCGATCTGCTGCTGTGCGTGAATCCGCTGGTGCCGTTCGATGCGAGCGGGGCCGGCCGCAACGGGCACCTCACGATCAAGAAGCTCTCCCACGGCGGATTGCCGCTCGTCCTTTCGCAGACGTTTCGCGCGATCATCCACTCGCGGATGCGCGTCGGCATGGACAATTACCGCCGGCAATACCCGAAGGCGGACGTCGTGCTGTTCGAACCGGATCGCGAGGACGCCGACATCTTCTTCGCCAGCATCTTCAGTTATTCGCAGCGCAAACGCCTGTGCGCCGCGGCGTATCACAAGACGCGGCAGAAGCTCGCCGCGCGCGCCGACGACCTCGGGCCGCAACTCGCAAAACATGGCATCGCGCTTCGCCGCGACCGGCTCGCCGACGCTGCGCGACACATGACGGCTGCGCTAACCGATGCCCGTCCGCTCAAAGTCGGCAAGCGGCGCGGCAGCGAAGTCCGGCAGACCACACGCGACCTCGCGCACACGCTCGATCATCTGGAGCGCTGGCTGTCCGGCGCCCGCTAGCGCGCCGGAGGCAAGACTTCCGTCGTTCCCGCGCACGCGGGAACCCGGCGACCTGCGACGGACGGCACTCGGTCCCCGCGTTCGCTGGGGCGACGGAGCGGGGATTTCCGGCGCCGAGGATCATCGCAGAAAAATATGTAAACTTGGTCCGTTTCCAACCCACGGTTGCCGGTCATGGCGGAAAAAAAACGGCCGCGTCGCACCCGCGAACGAATTCTCGAGACAAGCCTCGCGCTATTCAATCGTCACGGCGCGCCACATGTCACGACGGCGCATATCGCCGACGAGATGAACATCAGTCCGGGCAATCTCTACTACCATTTCGCGAACAAGGACGAGATCGTCATCGAGCTCTTCGACGCGTACGAGGCGCGGGTCGAACCGCTCTTCGCCGACCCGCGCGGCCGCCATCCCGGCGTCGACGACCTCTGGTTGTGGCTGCATCTTCTGTTCGAACAGATGTGGGGATACCGGTTTCTCTACCGCGACCTCGATCTCCTGACCTCGCGGCACCAGGCGCTCGGCGCACGCTTCGGCGCGCTGGTCCGGAAGGGTGCGTCGACCGTGGTAGAGTGGTGCCGCGCAATGGTCGACGACGCAACGATGCGCGCGTCGGGCCGCGAGATCGACGCGCTGGCGCAGAACGCGATGCTCGTTGCGGCCTACTGGTCGGCGTACGACCGGATTCGCCGCGCCGCAGGGGGCGATGCGCAGGAGCCGGACGCCGGACGAGCGGCGTACCAGGTACTGGCGCTGTTCGGGCCGTACTTCACCGCCGATGCCCGCGCGCATCTCGACCGGCTTTCCGCCGGTTATCTTTGACGGAGCATGCGAATGGCGAAAAAGTGGGCGGCGTTTCCCCATCCGGACAAGGCCTACGCGCACGACGCGGCCGGCCTCAAGAAACACTGGGCGCGACTGCATCGCGGCGACTGCGAGCCGTACCCGAAGGACGCGGGCGTGGTGGACGCGTGGCGGCATTTTCACGCCGGCGCTTTCGCTGACGCGGTCGACGCAGGACGCAAGGCGGGCGGCGCGGGGATCGACGCCGCCGTCAAGGCGCAGATGATCTACGCCAACTACCTCGAGAAATCCGACAAGGCAAAGCTCGCGCTGCTCGAAGAGGCGGCGGGCTGGGCCGAAGCGCGGCGCGACGAAGCGCCGAAGCTCGCCAACGCGCATTATTTCTACGCCTACGCGCTGGGCCGCTACAGCCAGGGCATCTCGATCACCAAGGCGCTGGCGCAGGGATTCGGCGGCAAGATCAAGGAGGCGCTCACCACCGCCATCAAGCTCGAAGCGAAGCACGCCGATGCGTACATCGCTTACGGGTCGTACCAGGCCGAGATCATCGACAAGGTCGGCGGGATCGTTGCCGGCATGACCTATGGGGCGAAAAAGGACTCCGCGCTCGAACACTTCCAGAAAGCGCTGAAGTTGAATCCCGATTCGGCGATCGCGCGGATCGAGTACGCGAACGGGCTCATCATGCTGTTCGGCAAGGCGCGAATGGCCGACGCGGAAAAGCTCTACAAGGAAGCCGCCGCGTGCAAGCCGGCGGACGCGATGGAACGGCTCGACGTCGAGCTCGCGCGCTCCGAGCTCGAGTGAGGCGGGTCGCCCTCGGCCTGCGCACAGCTCCCGCAAGATCCCGAGGTCCGGTGGTCGGCCTTCCGGGTCGATTCGCGATTGCTCGCACCCTTCGAGGCCTCGCCGCTCACGCCCCGACCGCTCCTGCGGCGATCTCTGGATCGAGCTCGCCGTCGCGCGGCCACGGCGCCATGAGCGTCGTCAGCACGAGTTTCTCGAACTCGAGGCCAAAGCGCTCGATGATGCGCTCCGGATCGGGACACAGTCCGGCATCGGTGATGAGTCCGAACTGCACGTGGCCGGCGTACGACAGGATCGATACGCCCATTCCGATGTCCCCGGATTGCGGCACCCAGAACAGGAAGCGCTCGATTGCGCCACCGGCGAAATAGAGTCGTTGCTGCGGGCCCGGCACGTTGGTCATCACCGCGCTGCCGTTTCGCGCCAGCGCCTGCAGCAACTGCTCCTGCAGCACCTTCGGGCCGGTGCCCATCGCCGCCAGGAGGCCCAGCGCAAGGATCGGCTGGTAGCTGTCCTTCAACGCATTCATGTTCGCGCGCACCGCGTACACGCGCTCGACCGGGTTTTCGATACCGAGCGGCAGGTCGAGAAAGACGAGTCCGAACTGGTTGCCGAGCCGATACGCCTTCTCGACCGGGCGCAGGTTGACCGGCACCAGTGCGCGGACCATCACGCCGTCAACGGGGTCGCCCTTGCCGGCGAGGTACGCGCGGAGCGCGCCTGCGACACACGAAAGGAGCACGTCGTTGACGGATGCCGCAAGCGCCCGGCTGATGACCTTCACTTCGTCGAGCGCGATCGGCTCGGCCCACGCAACGCGCTTCCTTCCCGTCGGCTTGCCCTTGAAACGCGTCGGCGAGTCCTGCGGCATCAACGCGAGCTTCGCGACCTCCGCGGTCAACGCACCGCCCTGCTCGGCCAGTGCAACCGCCTGTGCCGGATCGGACCAGATCGCCGCGCCCTTTTCGAGCACGGTCGAACCCGCCATCCGCGCGAGTTTCATCGCGCCGGACATTGGCTTCAGCAATTGCAGCAACGGATCGTCGACGTCGGAGCGCCGGGTGCGCGGCACCGGCTCGAACGGCATCGCCGGCGGGCCCTTGGCCGTCGCATCGGTCATCGACATCAGCACGCGCACGAGCGCGATGCCGTCGGCGTAGCAATGGTGAATGCGCTGGATCAGCGCGCTACCGCCCGTGAAATTTTCGACGAGATGGAATTGCCACAGGGGCCGCTCTCGATCGAGCGGCGTGGCAGCGAGGCGGCTGACCAGCGCCTGCAGCTCCCTCTTGCCCGCCCGGCCAGGGAGCGAAATGCGCTGGACGTGTTCCGCCATGTCGACGCGGGGCACGGTCTCCCAATACGCCGCCCCGAGCGTTTGCACCGGGCGCTGCCGGAACCGGTGGAATTTGAGGAAGCGCTCCTCGATGAGCCGCGCGACTCGCTCGTATCGGATCCGGTCGGCGAAGAGCATGACGCCGCAGATCATCATCAGATTGCTCGGTCGATCCATCCGCAACCACGCGGTGTCGACCGCCGAAATCTTTTCGCGTCTGGGGCTCGTCATGCGGGGAAGGTACGGATCGAACGGGGCGTTGTCACTCGATGGGTCCGGGCGCGCACCCGTCGGCGAATTGCCTGCGCTTTCGGCTTCGCGCTAAAGTAGCACAAACCCCGAACCCGGGGACAACGCTGCCCGGAGGAGATCGAGGATGCGCGCCGCCAAGAAGGATGACATCAAGACGAAATTCGAGGCCGCAGCCGCGGCCGCGAAGCAGACCCGGAAGAAGCCCGACAATGCGACGCTGCTCAAGCTCTATTCGTACTACAAGCAGGCGACGGAGGGGGACGTGAAGGGCGATCGCCCCGGCGGCTTCGATTTTGTCGGCGGCGCCAAGCACGACGCCTGGTCCAAGCTCAAGGGGATGAGCCGTGACGAGGCGATGCAGAACTACATCAAGCAGGTCGACAAGCTCAATCGCGATTGACCGTCGCGCCCGCGCGCCAACCTTCGGCGATCGCGACTGCGCTCGCTATTGCGGCGCTGCCTTGCGCCCCGCCTTTGCTTTCGGTGCGGGCTTTTTCAGCGCGGGCTTCTTTGCCCGGCGCTTGCCTGGCGCGGCCTTCGCCGGCGCTGCGGGCTTGCCGCCCGACGCCTTGATCAGCTTGTTGACGGCGACGGCGAGTTCGTCGACGCGCCCGGCGAGCCGCTGTACGTCGTTCTGCGTGTAGACGCCGAGCTTGCCGAGCGCGCGCGCCACGCGATCCTCGAATACCTGTTCCAGCTTGTCCCACGTTCCGCCGGCCATCTGCTGCATCTCCTTTGCTTTTGCCGTCGCGACGTCGCGTGCGGCGGCCGCCGTCTCCGTTGCGACCTGCTTCGTGCGGCCCTGCAGTTGTTCACCCTGTTTGACCAACGCCTCGAACACCTTCGTGCCCTCTCGCTGCGCTCGCGAGAACGCGCCCAACCCGGCGAGCCAGATCTTGTGCGAGGAATCGAGAACGCCCTGCGAGACCGCCTTCGGCGCGTCCATTTCGCCGGCCTCGATCTTCGCCTTCGCTTTCTTGAGCATCCTGCGTTCTCCTTGGTGGGCAATCGACGTCCGTCGCGATCGGCGGATCTCGTGCGAGGATGGGATTCTAGGCCCGCCCGGCTAGAGCAGACAAACTAAACAGCGGCGACCGCCTGCGCGACCGATCGCCGGCCGAGGGTGACCCGGCAGGACGGCGACCCGACCGGCGGACGCGAGTTACAATGCCGCTCGACGGAATCCGGCACAAAAGCCGGCTCCGCGCACGTTTCGGGACCCTCCAAGAACGCGGGCCCGGCGCCCCCACCGGAAGGAGACTCCAGATGGCTTATTTCGTCACCGGCGCGACCGGCTTCATCGGTCGGTACCTCGTCGCCAACCTCCTGAAGCGCGGCCGCCCGATCTTTGTTCTCGTCCGCAAGGGGTCGGAGAAGAAACTCGCGGCGATGCGCGAACGCTGGGGCGCCGATAGCAAGCAGGTCATCGGGATCAGCGGTGATCTCGCGAAGCCGGGGCTCGGCGTGTCGGCCGCCGACGTTAAAAAGCTCAAGGGCAAGATCGACCACTTTTTTCACCTGGCGGCGGTCTACGACATCGCCGCGAGCGCTGAAACCCAGCAGATCGCCAACGTCGAGGGGACGAAGCACGCGGTGCGCTTCGCCGGTGCGGTCACCGCCGGATGCTTTCATCATGTGAGCTCGATCGCCGCCGCCGGACTCTACGATGGCACGTTCCGCGAGGACATGTTCGAGGAGGCCGAAGACCTCGACCACCCGTACTTCAAGACCAAGCACGATTCCGAGGGCATGGTGCGCCGGGAGTGCAAGCGGCCGTTCCGCGTCTACCGTCCGGGATTCGTCGTCGGGCATTCGAAGACCGGCGAGATCGACAAGATCGACGGGCCGTACTACTTCTTCAAGACGCTGCAGAAAATGCGCGA
>JBDTRG010000179.1:0-4031 GCA_039931775.1 Betaproteobacteria bacterium
GCAAGCTGACGGCCGACCGGAAACGTTACCCCGCCAGCCGCGCACCCAGTCGATCGCGCTCCGCCGCCAATGCCGGTGGCCGCTTGGCGCCGAGCTTGGCGAAGAGCTCGTCGTGCGCCGAGAGTTCGCGTGCCCACATCGCGGCGTCGACTTTCATCACCTGCTGGAACGTGTCCGGCGCGAAATCGAGCCCGGCCCAGTTGAGGTCGGCGTACGCGGGTTCCAGGCCGAGTGCGGTTTCGTGCGCGTGGCCGCGTCCGTGGCACCGGTCGACGATCCAGGTCAGCACGCGCATGTTCTGGCCGAATCCCGGCCACGCGAATTTGCCGTTCGCGTCGGTGCGAAACCAGTTTACGTTGTAGATGCGCGGCGGCGCGGCGACTTTCTTGCCCATCGCGAGCCAGTGCGCGAAATAGTCGCCGACGTGATAGCCGCAGAACGGCAGCATCGCGAATGGATCGCGGCGCACTTCGCCGACCTTGCCTGTGGCCGCCGCCGTGGTCTCCGAACCCATCGTCGCCGCCTTGTACACGCCCTCTTCCCAGCTCCGCGCCTCGACGACGAGCGGAATCGTGTCGCTTCTTCGCGCGCCGAAGACAAAGGCATCGATCGGCACGCCGTTCGGGTTGTCCCAATCGGGGTCGAGCGACGGACACTGCCGCGACGACACGGTGAATCGCGCGTTCGGATGCGCCGCCTTGCGTCCGCAATCCGGCGTCCACGATTGGCCCTGCCAATCGGTGAGATGCGCCGGCGGCGACTTCGTCATGCCTTCCCACCAGACGTCACCGTCGTCGGTCAGCGCAACGTTGGTGAAGATCACGTTGGCCTTCAGCATCTCCATCGCATTCGCGTTGGATTCGTTCGACGTGCCCGGCGCGACGCCGAAATATCCCGCTTCCGGATTGATCGCGTAGAACTTGCCGTCGTCATGCGGTTTGATCCATGCGATGTCGTCGCCGATCGTGGTGACCTTCCAGCCTTCGAGACCTCTGGGCGGGATCAGCATCGCGAAATTGGTCTTGCCGCACGCGCTGGGAAACGCGGCCGCGACATAGCTCTTTTCGCCCGACGGCGCCGTGACGCCGAGGATCAGCATGTGCTCGGCGAGCCAGCCCTGATCGCGGCCCATCACCGAGGCGATCCGAAGCGCAAAGCATTTCTTGCCGAGCAGCGCATTGCCGCCGTAGCCCGAACCGAACGACCAGATCTCCCGCGTCTCGGGAAAGTGGACGATGTACTTGTGATCCTTGTTGCACGGCCATGGGACATCCGCCGCGCCATGCGCAAGCGGCGCGCCGACCGAGTGCATGCACGGGACGAAGGCCCCGTCGCGCCCGAGCACGTCGTAGACGCGCTTGCCCATGCGCGTCATCAGCTGCATGTTGACAACGACGTACGGGCTGTCGGTGAGTTCGATGCCGATGTGCGCGATGTGGCTGCCCAGCGGGCCCATCGAAAATGGCACGACGTACATCGTGCGCCCGCGCATGCATCCGTCGAAAAGGCGATTCATCGTCTCCCGCATCTGCGCCGGCGCCACCCAGTTGTTCGTCGGGCCGGCGTCGGTCTTCGCTTCGCTGCAGATGAACGTGCGGTCCTCGACGCGCGCGACATCCGACGGGTCCGAGAGCGCCAGATAACTGTTCGCGCGCAGCGTCGGGTTCAACTTCGTCATCGTGCCCGACGCGACCATTTCCGCGCAGAGGTCCGCGTACTCGGTATCGCTGCCGTCGCACCAGACGACGCGATTCGGTTTGGTCAGATCCGCCATGTCGCGGACCCAGGCAATGAGCCGCGGATGGCGCACGTACGACGGCGCCGAATTGCCGTCGGAGAGAACGCTGATTTGCTCGGGACGATTCATCGAAAAGACCTGTGCGGCAAGGAAAGCAAGATTGGGGCCGACCGCGCCTGACCAACGAGCGGTCCAAACAGCGGACCGAGAGTTTACACCGCGGCACCGTCCTGCCGGAACCCAAGAATCCCGCCGCGACGATTGGCCAAGTGGCCTTACCGCCTTGCACGCACCCTGCGGAACGGAGGACGCGGGCCCGCCCGTTGTGCGCCGCCATCGGCAACGCGCGCGGGGCCCGCTCGCGCTTGCGCGGCCGCCACGCGCGTACTTGCTCGAACACCGGCGCGGTGCAAAGCAACAGCACGACGACGCGCGTTACCTCGAATACCGTGACCACCGGCACGCCGAGTTGCAGCACCATCGCCGTCACGCACATTTCGGCGAGGCCTCCCGGCGCGGTGCCCAAAATGAGCGTTCCCGGGTGGATCGTCGACGGCCATGCCGCGATCGAGCCGAACGTGACCGAGACCACGATCGCGCCCGACACGGTGGCCGTTCATCCGGCGGCCGCGCCAAGCGAAAGACCCGCGAGCGCCGGCGGTATCGCGAAACCCGTCATTTGCCGAGGCAGAACCGCGAAAAGATGACGCCGAGCAGATCGTCGCTCGAGAACTCGCCGAGGATCAAAGCGAGCACCGTTTGCGCAAGGCGCAATTCCTCGGCGAACAACTCGAGCGCCGCCTTCGCCTCACCCAGGTGCCGTGCCGCTGCCGCGAGGTGCGTCGCCGCTTCGCGCAACGCGACGAGGTGCCGCTCTCGTGCGAGGAACGCCCCCTCCATGTCGTCGACGGCCCCGGCCCCGTCGAGAATCTCCCGACGCAACCGGTCCAAGCCCGCCCCCGTTTTCGCCGACAGGAAGATGTGGCGCGAAGGCGCGCCGCCACCCTGATCCGTCGACGGCGCGCGCCTTTCGACGGCCGGCGCCAATCCGGCGAGGTCGATCTTGTTGTGGACGACGAGGTGCGGGAGCGTTGGCGGCAACTCGGCAAGGATCGCGCGGTCCTCGTCCGCCAACAGCCCGCCGGAGGCTGCATCGACCAACACGAGCACGAGGTCCGCGCGGGCGATCGCCGCGCGCGTGCGTTCGATGCCGAGCGCCTCGATCGGATCTTTCGTCCGGCGCAAGCCGGCCGTGTCGACGATCGTCAACGGGATACCGCCGATTTCGATTTGCGCGTGCAACGCGTCACGCGTGGTGCCCGCGATCGGCGTGACGATCGCGACAGCATCGCCGGCGAGCTGATTGAGCAGGCTCGACTTTCCGACGTTCGGTCGGCCGACGAGCACGACAGTGAGGCCTTCGCGCAGCAAGGCCCCCTGCTTCGCGCGATTGAGTACGCCCACGACCTTCGCCTCGATCCCCGCAAGCCTGCCGCGCGCGTCGGCCGCGCGCAGGAAGTCGATGTCCTCTTCCGGAAAGTCGAGGGTCGCCTCCGTGAACATCCGCAACTCGATCAGCGCGTCGACGAGCGCGCGGATCTCGCGCGAGAACGCGCCGGAGAGGCTCCGAGCCGCCGCGCGCGCCGCCGTCGCCGTTGCGGCGTCGATGAGATCTGCAACACTCTCCGCCTGCGCAAGATCGAGCTTGCCGTTCAGGAACGCGCGCTGCGTGAACTCGCCCGGGCGCGCGAGCCGCGCGCCCAACTCGACGCATCGCGCGAGCAGCAGTTGCATGACCGCGGGGCCGCCATGTCCCTGCAATTCGAGCACGGGCTCGCCCGTGTACGAATGCGGGGCCGGGAAATGGAGCGCCAGGCCCTGGTCGAGCGCCTCGCCGGTTCCGCCGCGAAACGTGACAAGCGTCGCGGTGCGCGCGGCGAGCTCGCGGCGCGCGATGCCTTCGATGATCGCCGGCACGCACACGCCGGACACGCGGACGACGCCGACGCCGCCGCGCCCTGCGGGTGTGGCGATCGCCACGATCGTGTCAGGGACCGGCGGAAGATCGGAGCGTGCAGTCATGTCGCCCCCGAGCGAATGCGCGTTCGACCCTTTGGCGTTCGTTGCGCGCCTACCGTCGTTTCGCCGCAGCGAGCGCCGCTTCCTTCTCCAGCACGCGGTTCATGTGCCACTGCTGGAAGATCTGCAGCGAGTTGTTGATCAGCCAGTAGAGCACGAGGCCCGACGGGAAGAAGATGAACATCACCGAAAACGCGATCGGCATGATCTGCAT
>JBDTRG010000180.1:0-9366 GCA_039931775.1 Betaproteobacteria bacterium
CGGGAAGTGATCGAGAAGAAGATGTTCTCGAACACCGAGGACCTGCTGCCGGTGATCTCGTTCAATGCCAAGGCGTCGGCCGACGAAAAGGACAAGCACCAGAACTTCGTCGCCCGAATGGTGGCCAAGGGCTACACCGAAAAGCAGGTACGCCTGCTGGCGGAGTGGTACCTGCGCGTGCACAAGTCGTCCTGACCCCTCGCCGATGACGACGTAAGCCGACGATGCTGCAACTCATCGACCGCCGCCCCAACGGCCGCGGCAAGAGCGCGGTCAACCGCGAACGCTTCCTGCGCCGGTACAAGGCGCAGATCCAGGGTGCGGTAAAGAAGATGATTGGCGATCGCCGGCTCGCCGACATGGAGCAGGGCGGCGAGGTTCGCGTGCCGAGAAAGGACATCGCAGAACCGTCGTTCGGCTTCGGCCGCGGCGGCGACCGCGAGTTCGTTCTGCCTGGCAACCGCGAATACGTGGCAGGCGACCGCATCCCGCGGCCGGACGGCTCGGCAAACGCGCGCGGCGCCGGCAACGAAGGCGGCAGTGGCGATTCCGAGGATGCCTTCGTCTTTTCGCTGTCGCGGGAAGAATTCATGCAGATCTTCTTCGACGATCTGGAGCTGCCGAACCTGGCGCGGACGTCGTTCGGACGCACCGAGCTGCGGAAGAGCGTTCGCGCCGGCTTCGCGAAATCGGGTGTGCCTGCAAATTTGGCGGTCGTGCGGACGTTGAAGCAGTCCCTCGCGCGAAGGCTGGCCCTCGGCGGCGGCCTCAAGCGGGAAATGCAGGAACTGGACGCGGCGTTCGCGCTGGCGGTTGCGACGGGCAGTGCCGGCGAAGCGGCGACGATTCGCGAAGAGCTGGCGCGCCTCGAGCGGCGCCTCGGCGTCCTTCCGTTCATCGACGAACCCGACCTGCGGTATCGAAATCGGGTGCTGCGGCCGGAGCCGATTGCGAGGGCCGCGATGTTCTGCCTGATGGACGTCTCGGCGTCGATGGACGAGGAGAAAAAGGACCTCGCCAAGCGTTTCTTCACGCTGCTCTACCTTTTCCTGACCCGCAAGTACACCGAGGTCGAGCTTGTGTTCATCCGCCATACCGACGATGCCGAGGAAGTCGACGAGAAACGATTTTTCCACGACATCCGTTCCGGCGGCACGGTCGTCCTCTCGGCGCTGGAGCTCGCGGACAAGATTCGCGCCGAGCGCTACGCGAGCGGCTGGAACGTCTACGCCGCGCAGGCATCCGACGGCGATGCCTTCGGCGCCGACCCCGCGCGAAGCGCCCGTTTCCTGCGCGAGCGGCTGTTGCCGGCGACGCGTTATTACACCTATCTCGAACTCGCCGCACCGTCCATGCAGGAGCGCGCGTCGACGCTCTGGGCCGAATACGAGCGGGTCGCCGATGCGACGACCAACTTCGCGATGCGCCGGGCAAGCGAGCGCGAGCAGATCTATCCGGTGTTCCGCGGACTGTTTCGAAAAGAAACGCAATGACCGCGATTTCGCACGGCGCCGACTGGGACTTCGCCCTCCTCGAGCGATACGACGACGCGATCGCGGAAATCGCCGGCGAGTACGGGCTCGACACCTATCCAAATCAGATCGAGGTCATCACTTCCGAACAGATGCTCGACGCCTACGCGTCGAGCGGCCTCCCCATCGGCTATCCGCATTGGTCTTACGGCAAGGAGTTCATCCGCAACGAGCAGGCGTACCGGCGGGGCATGCAGGGCCTCGCCTACGAGATCGTGATCAACTCCGACCCGTGCATCGCCTATCTGATGGAGGAAAACACGATGGCGACGCAGGCGCTGGTGATCGCGCACGCATCGTACGGGCACAACTCCTTCTTCAAGGGTAATCACCTGTTCCGGCAGTGGACCTCCGCCGACGCCATTCTCGACTATCTCGTCTTCGCCCGTCGCTACGTCATGCAATGCGAAGAGCGGCATGGATCAGCTGCGGTGGAGGAGGTGCTCGATGCCTGCCATGCGCTGATGCCGCATGGCGTGGACCGCTATCGGCGGCCGGCGGCGCCGACGCTCAAAGTGGAGGCCGCGCGGCTCGCCGAGCGCGAGGCGCATCGCGAGCGGCACTTCAACGATTTGTGGCGGACGTTGCCCGAGAACGCAACCGAACCGACGCGGGCCTCGGCCGGAGGTTTTCCCGCCGAACCGCAGGAGAACATCCTCTATTTCGTCGAAAAGTACTCGCCGAAGCTCGAGCCGTGGGAGAGGGAGCTCGTCCGGATCGTTCGCAAGCTCGCCCAATATTTCTATCCGCAGGCGCAGACCAAGGTGATGAACGAGGGATGGGCGACGTTCTGGCATTACACGATCATCAACCGCCTGCAGCAGAAAGGTCTCGTCGACGACGGATTCATGCTGGAATTCCTGAAGAATCACACCAACGTGGTCGCCCAGCCGTCGTTCGAGTCGCAGGCGTACAGCGGGCTCAATCCCTACGCGCTGGGGTTCGCGCTCTTCTCGGACCTGAAACGCATCTGCGAGAACCCCGACGCCGAGGATCGCGAGTGGTTTCCGAACCTCGCAGGCAGCGATTGGCGCGTGACGCTCGATTTCGCGATGCGCAACTTCAAGGACGAGTCGTTCATCGCGCAATACATGTCCCCTCGGCTGATGCGCGAGTTCCACCTCTTTGCCGTGGCCGACCACACGAGCGAAGACGAGCTTCTCGTCGACAGTATCCACGACGAGCGCGGATATCGCCGCGTGCGCAAGCTGCTCGCGCAGCAGCATGCGCAGGAAATCCGCGTACCGGACGTGCAGGTCGTCCGGTTCGACCGCGACGGCGACCGGTCGTTGACGTTGAGGCATCTGCGTCGGCGCGGACGGCCGCTGACCGAAGCCACCGCCGAGGTGGTCGCGCATCTGCGGCGCCTGTGGGGCTTTGCGGTGCGCCTGGAAACGTGGGAGAACGACGTTCGCTACGGCGATGTCGTCGAGTGCCCGGCCTGATCGCGCGCGATAAACGGTCGTTGCGAACTCAATCGGTCGAAGCGCCGATCAGTCGCACCGCGAGTCCGCAGTGCGCGACCGGGCGAAATCCGGTAACGTCGCGTCGGGGGCCATGGAGAGCTCGGCCTTCAGGATGTCGAGCGCGGTCGCCGGATCATCGGCGAACCGGAACAGCTCGAGATCGCCGGCGCCGATCATGCCGTGGCGCAGGAGCGCGTCGAAGTCGATGACCTCGTTCCAGTAGTCGGGGCCATACACCAGGATCGGAATTCTGCGCGCGAGCTTCCCCGTTTGAGCGAGCGTCAGCACTTCGAGCATCTCATCCATCGTGCCGAAGCCTCCGGGAAAGACCACGAGCGCGCGGGCGAGGTGCGCAAACCACAGCTTGCGCATGAAGAAGTAGTGAAATTCGAACGACAGGTCCGGGCTGAGGTAGGGGTTCGGCTGCTGCTCCTCGGGCAGCCCGATGTTGAGGCCGATGGTCGCTCCGCCCGCTTCCGCTGCGCCGCGATTGGCGGCCTCCATGATGCCTCCACCCCCGCCAGTGCAGACGACGAAACGGTGGTGCTGCCCGGCAAGTCCCTTCGACCACAGCGTGAGGGCTCGCGACAGTTCGCGCGCCTCGTCGTAGTAACGCCCGAGCGGACCCTCGGGCGAAATGCGCGCCGAGCCAAAGAAGACGACCGTGTCGCAGATGCGGGCGCGCTGAAAGGCCTGCATCGGCGCCAGATACTCGGCGAGGATCCGCAACGGACGCGCGTCGTCGCTGTCGAGGAAGTCGTCGTTGCGATAGGCGAGGGGAGGGTGGGGACGGGGATCGGAATTCATCGGGCGTCCTTGGCGCGTGCGAAATCGATGAACCCGCGAGCGGCGTCGGTGTGGATCAGCTCGACACGGACGGAATCCCCGACGTCGAGGCCTTCGAAGCCCCGCACGACCCGGCCTTCGACCATCGGGTGGTCGATGCGGACCCAGGTGCCCTTTTCGGAGGCGCCGGTGACGAGTCCGTCGAATCGCTCGCCGATGCGCGACTCGAGCAGCATCGCTGCCGCCGATTTGCGCACCTGCCGTTCGACCTTGGTCGCGGCGTCCTCCTGGTCGGTGCAATGCTGTGCCAGCGCCGCAAGCTCGTCATCCTCGTAGGGCGTCCGATCGCCGACGAGCGCCGCCTTCACCAGCCGTTGGACAACGAGATCGGGATATCGCCGGTTCGGCGCCGTCGAGTGCGTGTAGTCCTTGACCGCCAGCCCGAAGTGACCGTCGCCGTGCTGGTCCGGCCGCTCGAGCGCGTACTCACCCGAGCCCATCAGCTTGATGACGGTCAGCGACAGGTCGGGAAAGTGCAGCGGATCGGCCGCGTGGCGTTTCACCAGAAATGCGTCGAGCGCCGCGGCGTTCGGCCCAGGCGGTAGCGTCTCGCCAAGGCCGTTGGCGAGCGCGACGATCCGATCCCACCGTTCGGGCGAACGCAGGACACGTCGGAGCGACGCGTAGCCGCTACGCGCGAGGTACTTCGCCGTCACGCCGTTCGCGGCGATCATGAAATCCTCGATGAGCTCGCGCGCCCGGTTCTTCGTCTCCTGCCGCAGGTCGGCGAGCACGCCGTCCTCGAACACGGCCCGCGCCTCGAGCGTCTCGAGGCGCAGCGCGCCGCGCTGATGCCGCACGCGTTTCAACGCCTGCGCGATCCGGTCCTGATGTCGGAGTTGATCGTCGAGACCGGGCACCGCCTGGAGCTTCGCGGGAGCGGCCGCCGTGCCGTCGAGCCACGCGGCGACGCCGTCATAGGCGAGCTTGGCGTGATTTTTTACCACGGCGCGATAGAGGTCCGACCCGGTGACGGCGCCGTCGGCGGAGACCGTCATCTCGACGACGATGGCGAGACGCTCCTGGCCCTCCGCAAGGGACGTCAAGTCGGTCGAGAGTTTTTCGGGCAGCATCGCAAAGACCTCGGCCGCGGTGTAGACCGAGGTCGTGTTGTTCCGGGCGTGCCCGTCGATCGCCGATCCGTCCTTTACGACGGCGTCGACATCGGCGATCGCGACGAGGATCTTGGCGGCGCCGTCGCCTTGCACCTGCGCGACCGTGAGCTGGTCGAGGTCGCGCGAATCGTCGTTGTCGATCGACGCCCACGGCAGGTCGCGGAGATCGCGAAACTCGACACCGGACGCCGTCGCGGGTCCGGTGATCGCCTTCGCCTCGTCCAGCACGGCTCGCGAGTAGTCCGGCTGGAGACCCCGCTCGCGCATTACCCGCCGCGCGATGGCGCGAAGCTCGTCGCCGGCGGTCCTTCTCGATGTGTTCATCATGCGATCATACGTTTCCTGCGAACATTTTTCATCGCTGGCGCGGGTGATTGCAGTGGAGTAAGGTGCACGGGATGAACGGCATCGCGATTGTCACGGGCGGCGGGTCGGGCATCGGCCGCGCGACCGCGGAGAAACTCGTCGGCCAGGGCTATCGTGTGACAAGCTGCGGCCTCGACCGCGACGACGATTGGCCGCCGGACATCGACTTCGTTCGACTCGATGTGACCGAGGATGCCGCGGTGGCGCAATTCGCCGGCCGATTCCCGACCGTTTCGGCTCTGGTGAACTCGGCCGGGATCATCCTGCATGAAGGCCAGGAGTTCACGTCCGAAGGCTTTCGCAAGGTGCTCGATGTGAATCTCGTCGCAGCGCACGTGATGACGATGGCGGTTCGTCCAGCGCTCGCCGCGGCGAAGGGCAGCGTCGTCAACGTGGCGTCGGTCTACAGCTTTTTCGGGTCGCCACGCAATCCAGGATACGCGGCGAGCAAGGGCGCGATCGTTCAGCTGACCCGCTCGCTGGCGGTCGCGTTCGCGCCGCAGGGGATCCGCGTCAACGCCGTGGCGCCCGGCTGGATCGACACGCGTCTCGCCGCAGGCGCGCTCAAGAGTCCGGAGCGAAGCACGGCGATCATGGCGCGCATTCCGGCCGGCCGATGGGGAACACCGGCGGACGTGGCCGACGTCATCGCATTCCTGCACTCGGCCGAAGCGCGCTATGTCACCGGCGCGATCCTGCCGGTGGATGGAGGGTATGGCGTCGTTTGACATGCCGATTTGAGGTCGCCCGGAAGCAGGCGGCTTGAACCGCCTTCTGGTTCGAGCGCATAATTTTTGCAGGGCCGAGCGTCCGGGGAGCGAATCGCGGACCGCCCAATTCAGGAGGAACCAAGATGGCTTTCGCACGGCGAATCAACAGGTATGTGATGGGACTGTCGGGTGCGCTTCTCGTGACGGCCCTCGCCGCGCCGGTCGCCGCGCAGGAGGTCACCGTACTCTGCAATTTCGAGGTCGACTGGTGCGAGGCGCTCAAGGCGACCTACGAAAAGACGACCGGCCAGAAGGCGGTCTTCATCCGCCGGACCGACGGCGAGAGCCTTGCGCAGATTCGTGCGGAGCGGAGCAATCCGCGCGCCGATGTCTACCACGCCGCCGAATCGGCGTCCGCGAAGCAGCTCGCCTCCGAAGGCCTGCTCGAAGCGTACAAATCGCCGTACGTCGCCGAGCTGCACGACTGGGCGCAGCGGATCGCGGAGGAAAACAAGTATTTCCAGACGCCGATCTATACGGGCGTGCTGGGCTGGGGCTACAACACCGAGTTGCTGGCGAAGAAGAAGCTTCCGGAGCCGAAGTGCTGGGCCGATCTCGTCAATCCCGCGTACAAGGACGAAATTCAGATGGCCAATCCGGGCACGTCAGGAACGGCGTTCAATACGGTGTCCACGGTTCTGCAGATGATGGGCGAGGACGCCGGATTCAAGTTCCTCGCGGCGATGAACAAGAACGTCAACCAATACACGCGCTCGGGTAGCGCCGGGATTCGCGCCGCCGCCAAGGGCGAGACACTCATCGGCATCACGTTCCTGCACGACTCGGTCGCGCAGACCGTCCAGGGCTATCCGATCAAGACGATCGCGCCGTGCGAGGGCACCGGGTACGAGATCATCTCATCGTCGATCATCAAGAACGGGCCGAATCCCGAAGGCGCGAAGAAGTGGATGGATTTCGTCCTGTCGCCCGCCGGGCAGAACGTGGCGCTCACCGTCGCCAAGTTCCAGATCCCGTCCAACAAAAATGCCCAGGCGCATCCGATGGCGCCCAAGGCCGCCGAAGTGAAGCTCATCAAGCTCGATCTCGACAAGTACGGATCGAAAGAAGGCCGGGAGCGCCTGCTGACGCGCTGGGAGAACGAGGTCTTCAAGGCGCCCAAGTAGCCGGGTCGGGGTCGGCCGACTTGTCGTCCGGCCTTGGGGGGCATGATCCGTAGCCTCGGCATCTGGCTCGCGGTCGGGTGGATCGGCGTGGCGGTGCTGCCGTGGAACGCGATCGCCGGGCAGGGCTTCTTCGCGTTCGGATGGTGGGCTGCCTATCCGCTGGGCGTGCGGGTCGCCCCCGCAGCCTTGCAAATCGTTCACGATGGACGGCTCTGGCTGCTGCCGCTCGTCGTTGCACTCGCGCTTCCGACCTATGTCGCAATTCGTCGGACGTCCGGAAGCGGTGCGGCAACCCTCTTGATCGGCGCCGGCACGGTGGGTCTCGCGACCGTTCTCGGGATCGCACTCGCGATCGACATCGGCGGGTGGACCTGGCGTCCGCTGGCAAGGCTCTTCGGCGACCTGCCCGGGAGGCAACCCGGATTGGGTTACGGTGCAGCGGCGTTTGCCGCGGCCTCGCTGATGTTCATGTGCCAGGGTCTGGCGTTGCGTGGGTGGGTCAAGGGCGACGCGTTCGTCGCCGGCGCGATCGGCGCGTCGATCGCGCTGGTCGGGCTCTTCACGCTCTATCCGATCTCGCGCCTCTTCGTGCGCGCGTTCCTCGACCGCGACGGGAATGCATCGGTCGCCGCGCTGACCGAGCGCGTCGTGTCGAGCCGGATCTGGGGTTATGGCGGCGTGGTATGGAACACGCTGCAACTCGGGCTGATGACCGCCGTGTCCGCGACGGCGCTGGCGCTGTGCTTCGCCCTCATCGTCACGCGAACGCGATTGCCGGGCCGCCGCCTGGCGGGCGTGCTGGCGGTGCTGCCGATGATCACGCCGCCGTTCGTCATCGGCCTCGCGCTGATCATGCTGTTCGGTCGGTCGGGTGCGATCAACGCCGTGCTCGAGTGGGCATTCGGCGTCAGTCCGACGCGCTGGATCTACGGGCTGCCCGGCGTCTGGCTGGCGCAGACGCTCGCGCTCACGCCGGTCGCGTACCTGGTTCTGGTCGGCGTCGTCGAGGGTATCAGCCCGAGCCTAGAGGAGGCCGCGCAGACGCTCCGGGCGTCATCGATGAAGACGTTTGCCACGATCACGTTTCCGCTGATGGCGCCGGGACTCGTCAACGCGTTCCTGATCGTGTTCATCGAAAGCCTTGCCGATTTCGGCAACCCGCTGCTCCTGGGCGGAAACCTGGAGGTGCTGTCGGTCTCGATCTATTTCGCGATCGTCGGCGTGCAACAAGACCCTGGTCGCGCGGCGATTCTGGCGATCGTGCTGCTCACCCTTTCGCTGACGCTTTTCCTGATCCAGAGGCGGCTCCTTTCGCGACGCGGCTTCGTCACCGTTTCGGGCAAAGGGGAGGGCGCGCTCCGATTGCCGTTGCCGCGCGTTGCGACGGGTGTCGCGGTCGGCCTCGTGCTGCCGTGGATTTTCCTGGCCGTTGTCGTCTACGCGATGATTTTCTCCGGAGGATTCTTCGAGAAGTGGGGCTTGAACCACGCGCTCACGCTGCGCCACTACGTCACCGCGTTCGGCGCCGACATTTCAACCCGGGGGATCGTCTGGACCGGCGGCGCGTGGAGTTCGTTCACGACGACGCTGATGATCGCCGTCGTCTCGGCGCCGCTAACCGCCGGATTCGGGCTTCTCGTCGCCTATCTGATCAACCGGCAGCGCTTCGCCGGCAAGGGCGCGTTCGAATTCGTCACGATGCTCTCGTTCGCGATGCCGGGCACCGTGGTCGGCATCAGCTACATCCTCGCGTTCAACGCCCCGCCGATCGAGCTTGCCTACACCGGGATCATCCTCGTCGCGTGTTTCGTCTTTCGCGACATGACGACGAGCCTTCGCGCGGGTCTCGCGTCGCTCGCCCAGATCGACCCCAGCCTCGACGAAGCATCGGCAACGATGCGCGCGGGCACGTTCGCCACACTGCGGCGCGTCGTCCTGCCGCTCATCCGGCCGGCGATCATCGCGGCGCTCGGTTACAGCTTCATCAGCGCGATGACGTCGATCAGCGCGGTGATCTTCCTGACGAGCCCGCGATTCGACATGGCCACCGTCAACATCGTCGGTCGCGCCGAGGTCGGCGAGTACGGCTACGCGACCGCGTACGCGTCGGTGCTGATCGTGCTGATGGTCGTCGTCGTGCTGCTGAT
>JBDTRG010000181.1:0-18037 GCA_039931775.1 Betaproteobacteria bacterium
GCGAGAACCAGCACCTTGCCGAAATTCTGCGTGAGGTTCATCAGGAAGTTCATCGAAAACTTCAGCTTGAAAATGCCGACGTTCAGCCGGAAGATCTTCGCGAATCTCATCTCATGTTGCAGCGCCGTCTCGACTTCCTTGGTCTTTGCCTCCAGCACGCCGACGCCGGCGGCACGCAGGACGGTAATGCGGGCATGGACCCTGCGGTTGATGGCGCGCTGCATCAGGGGAACGAACACCAATTGCGGCGAAAACACGACAATGCAAAGCAGGGCGAGCCACGGCTGAAGGTAGAGCATGTACCCGAAGACACTCAGCAGAACGCCGATCTGCAGCACGGCCTCGGAAATGGAGATGCCGACGAAGGCGCCGATCGGTTCCGGATCGGCGATGATCAGCGAGACATGGACACCCTGCGCGCCCGTCTTGTCCCGCGGCTTTGGCAGGGACGCGATGAGCGCGCAAGTGCCTTCGAAAGCGGGCAATGTTGGATCGGTCGTGGAACTCGGCACGCGTCAGTGGCGCCGGTGCCTGGCCTTTGCGGATCTTGGTCACGGACGTGCCCATCGGTCATCGACGGAGCCGAGCTTAGGGGACGCTCCGACGGAACTCTGTACGCTGTCCCACATCTCACTTCGTAACGCGTCAGGCAATGCCGGCTTGGCGTTCGGTACCGTACAGAAGCGCCAAATAACAGATGGTTACATCTCAGGGTGCCGAATCTCTGCCAAAAAGTGGAGAATCGTCCGCTTTCCCCCAACCTTTCGGTAACTCGATGACGCCGAGCGAAATGGCCAACCCGAATCCCGCCGACGGTTCCCCGCCTACCGACACCCGTCGAAGGCGTCGCTGGCCGTGGGCCGCGCTCGCGTTGCTCATCGCCGCTGGAGGTGGAGGCTGGTATTGGTGGAGTCAGACCGCGCAAGTGCCAGCTTCACCCTCGTCGGCGGCCGCGGGCGGCAAAGGAGGAGACTCATCCGCGCGCACCATTCCGGTGGTGGCGGAGATCGCGAAGAAGGGAAACATCGACGTCTACCTGAACGCCCTCGGCACGGTCACTCCGCGCAATGTCGTCGTCGTCAAGCCGCGCGTCGACGGCCAGCTGATGCGCATCGCTTTCAAGGAAGGGCAGGTCGTGAAGGCCGGCGATCTGCTGGCCGAGATCGACCCCCGCCCGTTCCAGGTCCAGCTGACGCAGGCCATGGGCCAGATGGCGAAGGACAAGGCGCTTCTTCAGAATGCGCAGATCGACCTCGAGCGATACAAAACGCTGCTCGCCCAGGACTCGATCGCGAAGCAGCAGGTCGACACGCAGGGGTCCCTGGTGCGCCAGTACGAAGCGGCGCTGCAGTCGGACCAAGGTGCGATCGACAGCGCGAAGCTCCAGCTCACGTATTCGAAGGTGACCGCACCGATCGGCGGCAGAATCGGATTGCGGCAGATCGATCCCGGCAACGTAGTACACGCGTCGGATGCGAACGGGCTCGTCGTAATCACGCAGCTCCAGCCGGTCACCGTCGTCTACCCGATCCCCGAGGACAACGTGCCGCGCGTGATGCGCCGACTGGGCAGCGGCGAGTCGATCGTCGTCGATGCCTGGGATCGCGACCAGAAAGTGAAGCTCGCGACCGGCAAGCTCATCACCGTCGACAACCAGATCGACACCGCCACGGGCACCGTCAAGCTCAAGGCGGAGTTTCCGAACGACAACCTCGCGTTGTTCCCTAACCAGTTCGTCAACGTGCGGATGCTGGTGCAGACGATGGCCGACGCGACGCTGGTACCTTCGGCGGCGATCCAGCGCGGCGCGCCCGGCACGTTCGTCTATGTCGTAAAGGAAGACCGCACGGTGACGGTAACGCCGGTGAAGCTCGGCCCCGTGCAGGGTGAGGTCACGGCGATCGCGAGCGGGATCTCGGGAGGCGACATGGTGGTGATCGACGGCGCCGACAAGCTTCGCGAGGGGGCCAAGGTCGAGGTCATCACGCGCGACGCGCAGGCCGTTCCCGCGGCCGGCGCGAAGGCCCGCGCACCCCGCGCCGAGCGTCCGCCGGGAAGCGGGCCGCGCCCGGAAGGTCAGCGGCGATCCAAGGACGGCGGCTGACGCTGTGATGTATTCGCGTTTCGACCCTCACCCCGACCCTCTACCGCCGGCGGGAAAGGGAGTCCATCAACCATGAACCCGTCCCGCCTGTTCATCCTGCGGCCGGTGGCGACCACGCTGCTGATGGTGGCGGTGCTGCTCGCCGGCTTTGTCGCGTACCGGGTGCTGCCTCTGTCCGCGCTGCCGGAAGTCGACTACCCGACGATTCAGGTGGTCACGCTCTACCCCGGTGCGAGCCCCGATGTGATGGCATCGTCGGTCACCGCGCCGCTCGAACGGCAGTTCGGGCAGATGCCCGGCTTGAACCAGATGTCGTCGACCTCGTCGGGCGGCGCATCGGTGATCACGCTGCAGTTCAGCCTGCAGCTTTCGCTCGATGTCGCCGAGCAGGAGGTCCAGGCCGCGATCAACGCATCGGGAAATTTCCTGCCGACGGATCTGCCGAACCCACCGATCTACAACAAGGTCAATCCGGCCGACACGCCGATCCTCACGCTGGCGCTCACCTCCAAAACGCTGACGCTGCCGCAGCTCGAGGACCTTGCCGACACGCGGATCGCGCAGAAGATCTCGCAGCTCCCCGGCGTGGGCCTCGTCAGCATCAGCGGCGGCCAGCGTCCCGCCATCCGCATCCAGGTGAACCCGAAGGCGTTGGCGGCTTACGGCCTGTCGCTCGACGACGTGCGCACCTCGATCGCCAACGCCAACACCAATCAGGCCAAGGGCAGCTTCGATGGCCCGACGCGCGCGTCGACCATCGATGCCAACGATCAACTGAAGACCGCTGCCGAATACCAGCAACTGATCATCGCCTTCAAGAACGGCGCGCCGGTGCGCTTGTCCGACGTCGCCGACGCGATCGAAGCCGCCGAGAACTCGCGTCTCGCCGCGTGGGCCAACACGACGCCGGCGATCATTCTCAACGTTCAGCGGCAGCCCGGCACCAACGTGATCGAGGTCGTCGACCGCGTGAAGAAGCTGCTGCCGCAATTGCAGTCGTCGTTGCCGCCCGCTGTCGACGTCGTGCTGCTCACCGATCGCACGGTGACGATCCGCTCGTCGGTACAGGACGTGCAGTTCGAGCTGCTGCTCGCCGTCGCGCTGGTGGTGATGGTGATCTTCCTGTTCCTGCGCAACGTTCCGGCAACCTTCATTCCGAGCGTCGCGGTGCCGCTCTCGCTCGTCGGCACGTTCGGCGTGATGTACCTTGCCGGCTTCTCGATCAACAACCTGACGCTGATGGCGTTGACAATCGCGACCGGTTTCGTCGTCGACGACGCGATCGTGGTGATCGAGAACATCGCGCGCTACATCGAGAAGGGCGACTCGCCGCTGCAGGCTGCCCTGAAGGGTACTCAGCAGATCGCCTTCACGATCATCTCGCTGACCTTCTCGCTGATCGCCGTGCTCATTCCGCTGCTGTTCATGGCGGACGTCGTCGGACGGCTCTTCCGCGAATTCGCGATCACGCTCGCGGTGTCGATCCTGATCTCGGCAGTCGTCTCGCTGACGCTGACGCCGATGATGTGCGCGAAGCTGCTGCACCACACGCCGCCGGAAAAGCAGGGCCGGTTCTACCGCTGGAGCGGCGACTTGTTCGACCGCGGAATCGCCCGATACGGCCGCATCCTGAACTGGGTGCTCGACCGGCAGGGCGCCACACTCGTCGTTGCCGTGCTGACGCTCGTGCTGACCGTCGTCCTCTACATCGTGATTCCGAAGGGCTTCTTCCCGATCCAGGACACGGGCGCCATCCAGGGCATCTCGGAAGCGCCGCAGACGATCTCGTTCGCCGCGATGTCCGAGCGACAGCAGGCGCTCGCGAAGGTCGTGCTCGAGGATCCGGCGGTCGCGAGCCTGACCTCGTTCATCGGCGTCGACGGAGTCAACGCGACGTTGAACAGCGGCCGGATGCTGATCAACCTGAAGCCGCGCGCGGAGCGCGGGGTGAGCGCAACGCAGGTCATCCGGCGCCTGCAGGGAAAGCTCTACGACGTCCCCGGCATCGCGCTCTACATGCAACCGGTGCAGGACTTGACGATCGAAGCCCGGGTAAGCCGCACCCAATACCAGTTCACCGTCGAGTCGGTCGACTTGAAGTTGTTGGGCACCTGGGTGCACAAGCTCGTCGATCGATTGAAGGAAGCGCCGCAGCTCGCCGACGTCGCCAGCGACCTTTCGGACGGTGGCCTCGCGGCCTACGTGGAATTCGACCGAGTCACGGCGAGCCGACTGGGGATCACGCCGGCCGTTATCGATAATGCGCTGTACAACGCGTTCGGCCAGCGGCTGGTGTCGACGATCTTCACGCAGTCGAACCAGTACCGCGTCGTGCTCGAGGTGAAGCCGGAATTCCAGCGCGGCCCGGCGGCGTTGAACGACGTCTACGTGACGTCGACGGTCGCAGGACAAGCGCCGCAGCAAGTCCCGCTTTCGTCGATCGCGCGAATCGTCGAGCAGGCCTCGCCGCTGTCGATCAACCACATCGGCCAGTTTCCGGCGTCGACTATTTCGTTCAACCTCGCGCCGGGCGCCTCGCTCGGCGACGCCGTGCAGGCGATCGAGACGGCGAAGCGCGAACTTGCGATGCCCGACAGCGTGCAGATCAATTTCCAGGGCGCGGCGCTCGCCTTCCGAGCTTCGCTCGCGAACGAACTGTGGCTGATCCTCGCCGCGATCGTTACCATGTACATCGTCCTGGGCGTGCTCTACGAGAGCTTCATCCACCCGGTGACGATCCTGTCGACGCTGCCGTCGGCCGGCGTCGGCGCGCTGCTGGCGCTGATCGTCTCCGGCAACGACCTGTCGATCATCGCGATCATCGGCATCATCCTCCTGATCGGCATCGTCAAGAAAAACGCGATCATGATGATCGACTTCGCATTGGACGCCGAGCGCAACGACGGCATGGCGCCGCGCGACGCGATCTTCCAGGCGTGCCTACTGCGTTTCCGGCCGATCATGATGACGACGATGGCCGCGATCCTGGGCGCGCTTCCGCTGATGATCGGCTGGGGTGAAGGCTCCGAGTTACGCCATCCGCTCGGCATCTCGATGGTCGGCGGCCTCATCCTGTCGCAGGCGCTCACGCTGTTCACCACCCCCGTCATCTACCTCGCCTTCGACGGGCTTGCCCATCGCGCCAAGTCGCGGCGCGGGGTGGTGGCGCCACCGCAGATCGAACGAGTGGAATCGCGATGACTGCCGCGACGCATCGCACCGAGACGGGCAGATGAATCTTTCCGCTCCGTTCATCGACCGTCCGGTGGCGACGACGCTGCTGACACTCGGCATCGCGCTTGCCGGCGCGATCGCGTTCCGCCTGCTGCCGGTGTCGCCGCTACCGCAGGTGGACTTTCCGACCATCTCCGTGCAGGCGTCGCTGCCCGGCGCCAGTCCCGAGACGATGGCCGCCACCGTGGCAACCCCGCTCGAGCGCTCGCTCGGGCGCATCGCCGGCGTCACCGAGATGACGTCGTCCAGCGCGCTGGGGTCGACGCGCATCACGCTGCAGTTCGACCTCAATCGCGACATCGACGGCGCGGCGCGCGACGTGCAGGCGGCGATCAACGCCGCGCGAGCGCTGCTGCCCACGGGCCTGCCGAGCAACCCGACCTACCGCAAGGTCAATCCGGCCGACGCGCCGATCATGATCCTGACGCTCACGTCGGAGACGATGACCCAGGGGCAGATGTACGACGCGGCGTCGACGATCATCGCGCAGAAGCTCTCGCAGGTGGCGGGCGTCGGACAGGTCAGCGTCGGCGGCAGCTCGCTGCCGGCGGTGCGCGTCGAGCTCAATCCCGAAACGCTCAACAAGTACGGAGTCGGCCTCGAGACGGTGCGGGCGGCGATCGCCGCGGCCAACGCCAATCGTCCAAAGGGCTCGCTCGAGGATGGCGATCGCCATTGGCAGATCTACGCGAACGACCAGGCGAAGACCGCCGCCGAGTACCTGCCGCTGGTCGTCGCCTATCGCAACGGCAGCGCGGTGCAGCTGTCCGACGTCGCCGAAGTCGTCGACTCGGTGCAGGACCTGCGCAACGCCGGCATGGCCAACGGCAAGCCATCGGTGCTCGTCATCATCAACCGCCAGCCGAACGCGAACATCATCGAGACGGTCGATCGCGTGACGGCGCTGCTGCCCTCGCTGCGCGCCGCGATCCCGAACACGATCACGCTGACACCGGCGATGGAGCGCACGGCGACGATCCGCGCATCGCTGCGGGAGGTCGGGCGCGCGCTCACGATCTCGATCGGGCTCGTCATCCTGGTGGTCTTCCTGTTCCTGCGCGACGGGCGCGCCACGCTGATCCCGAGCGTGGCGGTCCCGGTTTCGCTCGTTGGCACCTTCGGCGTTATGTACCTCTGCGGCTTCTCGATCAACAACTTCACGCTGATGGCGCTGACGATCGCCACGGGCTTCGTCGTCGACGATGCGATCGTCGTCCTCGAAAACACGTCGCGCCATATCGAGAAGGGGATGGCGCCGTTCAAGGCGGCGCTGCTGGGCGCGCGCGAGGTGGGCTTCACCGTGCTGTCGATGAGCCTGTCGCTCATCGCGGTCTTCATCCCGATCCTGATGATGGGCGGCATCGTCGGTCGCCTCTTCCGCGAGTTCGCCGTGACGCTGTCGGTGGCGATCCTCATCTCGCTCGTTGTCTCGCTCACCACGACGCCGATGATGTGCGCGCGGCTTTTGCGCCCGTCCGCCGAGCGCAAGACCGGGCGCCTCGGTGCATGGAGCGAGCGAGTCTTCGGCCGCGTGCAGAACGCCTACCGCAAGAGCCTCGCCTGGGCGCTCGCGCACGGCGTCATCGTGATGCTGGTGCTGCTCGCGACGGTGTGCCTCAACGTCTACCTTTACATCATCATTCCAAAGGGCTTTTTCCCGCAGCAGGACACCGGGCGGCTGGTCGGCGGCATCCAGGCCGACCAGAGCATCTCGTTCCAGGCGATGCGGCAGAAGCTCGCGGCCTTCATGACCATTGTCAGGGCCGACCCGGCGGTCGAGAACGTCGTCGGTTTCACCGGCGGCGCGCAGCGCAATTCGGGGATTATGTTCGTCGCGCTGAAACCCGTTGCGCAGCGCCGCGAGACCGCGGACCAGGTGATCGCCCGGCTGCGCATCAAGCTCGCGAAAGAGCCGGGGGCGAATCTCTTCCTGCAACCGGTACAGGATATCCGGATCGGCGGGCGCCAGAGCAATGCGCAATACCAGTTCACGCTGCAGGCCGACGATCTCGCCGAGCTTCGCGCCTGGGAGCCCAGGATCCGGCTGGCGCTTTCGCAGTTGCCGGAGCTCGCCGACGTCAACACGGATCAGCAGGACAAGGGACTGCAGACTTCCCTCGTGATCGATCGGGACGCCGCCACCCGCCTCGGCGTGACGCCGCGGATGATCGACACGACGCTGAACGACCTCTTCGGCCAGCGGCAGGTGTCGACGATCTATGCGCAGCTCAACCAATATCGCGTGGTGATGGAGGCGGCCCCGCAGTACTGGCAGTCTCCCGACGCGTTGAAATCCGTTTACGTCAGCACCGCGAACGGCGCGCAGGTTCCGCTTTCGACGTTCGCGACCTACGGCCCGACCAACACGCCGCTCGGCGTCAATCACCAGGGACAGTTCGTCGCATCGACGACGTCGTTCAACCTGGCCCCCGACGTTTCGTTGTCGCAAGCCACCCGCGCGATCGAGGACACGATGGCGAGGATCGGCGTACCGACAACCGTGCGCGGCACCTTCCAGGGGAGCGCGCGCGCGTTCCAGGCGTCGCTGGCGAGCCAGCCGATGCTGATTCTCGCGGCACTGATCACGCTCTACATCGTTCTGGGCGTGCTCTACGAAAGCTACGTGCACCCGATCACGATCCTGTCCACGCTTCCGTCGGCGGGTGTGGGCGCGTTGCTCGCACTGATGCTGTTCAAGACCGACTTCACGATCATCGCGTTCATCGGCGTGATCCTGCTGATCGGCATCGTGAAGAAGAACGCGATCATGATGATCGATTTCGCGCTCGACGCGGAGCGCACGCGCGGGTTGAACTCCCGCGACGCGATCTTCGAGGCGTGCCTTCTGCGCTTTCGGCCGATCATCATGACGACGGTGGCGGCGATGCTGGGTGCCCTGCCGTTGGCGCTCGGCGCCGGCGACGGCACCGAGATGCGCCGTCCGCTCGGCATCGCGATCGTCGGCGGTCTCCTGGTGAGCCAGATGCTCACGCTGTACACGACGCCCGTCGTCTACCTCTACCTCGACCGGTTGCGGCTGCGCGTGGCAGATGGCCAGCGGCCCCGTGCACGCGGCGCGCTCGCGCATTCCGCGGCCGATTGATGGAGCGCGCGCACCGATGACGATCGCCTCGATCGGCCAGGCGCTCCGCCGCACTGCCATGCCGGCGGCGCTGGCCGTCGCCCTCACCGGCTGCATGGTCGGCCCCGATTACGTGCGGCCGGAGGCGCCGACGAGCGCGACGTTCAGGGAAGGCGCGGGCTGGAAAGCCGCGCAGCCTCGCGACAGCCTGGCGCGCGGCCGCTGGTGGGAAGTGTTCGGCGACGCGGATCTCGACGCGCTCGAGCTCCAAGTCGACGTTTCCAACCAGACGATCCAGGCGGCCGAGGCGCGCGTGCGCGAGGCGCGCGCCGCGATGCAGGCCGTGCGCGCGGGACTCTTTCCGAGCGTCAACGCGAACGCCGCGGCGGTGCGCAGCTCGCGCAGCGGCGGCAACGGTTCGTCTTCGAGCTCGTCTGCCACGAGCAGCAGCTACAACGCGGCGCTTGACGCGAGCTGGGAGGTCGACCTTTGGGGTCGCGTGCGCCGCGGTGTCGAAGCGAGCGAAGCGGGCGCGCAGGCGAGCGTGGCGGACCTCGCGGCGGCGCGGCTGTCCGTGCAATCGCTGCTCGCGCAGAGCTATTTGCTGCTGCGCGTGCAGGATGCGCAGATCGAGCTCTTGATGGACACCGTCGCCGCGTACGACAGGGCCCTGCTGCTCACGAGAAACCAGTACGCGGCGGGCATCGTGGCGCGCGGCGATGTGGCGCAGGCGGAGGCACAGCTCAAGTCCACGCAAGCGCAGGTGCTGGAAGCGCGGATCGCTCGCGCGCAGCTCGAGCACGCGATTGCCGTGCTCGTCGGCAAACCCCCGGCGCAACTCGCCATCGCGCCGCGCGAGTTCAAGGCCGTTTTTCCGTCGATCCCGCTGGCGGTGCCTTCGGAATTGCTGGAACGCAGGCCCGACATCGCCGCCGCCGAGCGACGCGTCGCGAGCGCCAACGCGCAGATCGGAGTCGCCGAGGCCGCGTTCTATCCGTCGCTGTCGTTGTCCGCCACAGGCGGCGTGCAGAGTTCCGCGCTGGGTGACCTCATATCGTTGCCCAGCCGGTACTGGTCGGTCGGGGCCGGTCTGGCGCAATTCCTATTCGACGCCGGCCTGCGCAGCGCGCAGAAGGCGCAGGCGGTCGCCTCCTGGGACGAGACGGTGGCCGGCTATCGGTCGACCGTTCTCGACGCCTTCCAGGAAGTCGAGGACAACCTGGTGGCGCTCTCGCTCCTCGAGCAGGAAGCCGCCGTGCAGGACGACGCGGTCAAGTTCGCGCGCGAGTCGGCGGCGATCGCGACCAATCAGTACAAGGCCGGAACAGTGAGCTACGTGGTCGTCGTCGTGCTGCAGGCGGCGGCGCTCAACAACGAGCGGACATCGCTTGGCATCCTTGGCCGGCGGCTGACTGCCAGCGTCGGACTGATCAAGGCGCTGGGCGGCGGATGGGACGCGACTGCGCTCGCCGCCGCTCCCGCAAAGGACTAGGGTTGCGGCGTCACTTCGGCTTCCACTCGCGCACGAGGCGCTGCGCCTCCGCGATCTGATCCGCGGACATCCTCGCGGCAACCCCGTCGGCATTCCTGATCGCCTTTTCGCGGTACTGCGCCTCGTCGGCGGTGAATCGCGTCGCGGCGAGCGTGTACCACTTGTGCGCCTGGACGAGATCGCGAGCGACCGCTTTGCCCGCGGCGTACATGCTGCCGAGGTTGTTCTGCGCGCTGGCGTCCCCCCGCTCCGCCGCCTTCTCATACCAGCTCATCGCCTCAGCGTAGTCCCTCGGCACGCCCTGGCCGGTCGCGTACATGTTGCCGACGTGATTCTGCGCGACCGCGTCGCCCTGCTGCGCCGACTTGATGTACCACTTCAACGCCGCCGCCTCGTCCTGCGTCACGCCTCGACCGGTTGCGTACAGGCTGCCGACGTTGCACTGCGCCGCGGCGTGCCCCTGGTTGGCCGCCTTGCGGTACCACTTCATCGCCTCGGCGTAGTCGGTCGGCACGCCGCGCCCGGTTGCGTACATGCTGCCGACGTTGGTCTGCGCGGCCGCGTCATCCTGGTCCGCGGCCTTGCGATACCAGCTCATCGCCCCCGCATAGTTCTGCGGCACCGCGTGGCCGCGCTCGTACATGAAGCCGATGTTGAACTGCGCCTTTGCATGATTCTGATCGGCCGCCTTGCGGTACCACTTCATCGCTTCGGCGTAGTTCTGCGCAACACCGCGTCCCTTGTCGTGCATGACGCCGAGGTTGAACTGGGCGCGGGCGAAGCCGCGGTCGGCGGCCGCTCGATACCACTTCGCCGCCTCTACGTCGTCGCGCACCACGCCGCGACCCCGCTCGTGCAGAACGCCGATGTTGTGCTGCGCGCGCGCGTCGCCCTGGTCGGCGGCGCGCATGTACCATTTCAGCGCCTCGACGTAGTCCTGCGCGACGCCGCGACCCCGGTCGTACATGCTGCCGACGTAGCAATGCGCACGCGCCGCGCCGTTGTCGGCGGCCATGCGGAACCATTTCAGCGCCTCGGAGAAGTCCTGGGGAACGCCTCGTCCCTTTTCGTACATGACGCCGAGGCAGGTCTGCGCACGCGCGTCGCCCTGATCGGCCATCTGCCGATACAGGAGCATCTCGCCTGCGTAGTCGGCGCGCTCATGCGCCGCCTTGGCTTCTGCCCACTCGTCGCCTGCCATGGCATTGGACTCCCGGTTCGCGGGCAGCCAGGTCCCCGGCGTGCCCGCATGCCCGTATATTAAACTGCGGCATGATCGAGCAACCAACCGTCCCAATGCGTGTAACGACCGGCGATCTGTTTTGGGGCTTTCTGAAAGTCGGCGTATCGGGGTTTGGTGGCGTCCTTCCGTTTGCGCACCGGTCGATTGTCGAGCACAACCGGTGGCTCACCGAGCCGGAATTCACCGAGGCGCTGTCGCTCGCGCAATTCCTGCCCGGACCGAATATCGTCAACCTCTCGGTCATCATCGGACGCCGCTTCCAGGGACCGATCGGCGCCGCGGCCGCCACGCTGGGGCTGATGCTGATGCCGCTCGCCATCGTCCTGCTGCTCGCGATGCTGTTCGCGCAATTTGCGCATGTCGAAGCCGTGCGCAACGCCTGCGCCGGCGTCTCCGCCGGGGCCTCGGGTCTCGTGTTGTCCATCGCGCTCAAGATGGCGCGGCCGATGCGACGCCTGCCGTTGCAGCTTGGCATCGCGGCGACGACGTTCGCCGCGATCGCGCTGCTGCGCGTACCGCTTCCCTGGGCATTGGGAGTCCTCGCGCCGTTGTCGATCGGGATCGCGTGGTGGAGTAACCGTTGATCAATCCGCTGCTCATCGAGCTCGCGCTGCAGTTCCTGACACTGTCGTTGTTGTCGATCGGCGGCGCCAACGCCATCATCCCCGAGATGCACCTGCGCGCGGTCGACATCGAACACTGGATGACCGACGCCGACTTCTCGCAGATGTTTGCGCTGTCGCAGGCGGCGCCCGGACCGAACGTGCTGATCGTCAGCCTGATCGGCTGGAAGGTCGCCGGCATCGCCGGGGCGCTCGTCTCGATTGCCGCGATGTGCGGGCCGTCGTCGGTGCTCACCTACCAGGTCGCGCGCGCGTGGGACCGCTTTCGCGACGCGCCGCTGCGGACCGCGATCGAGCGAGGACTGGCGCCGGTGACCGTCGGCCTGATCCTCTCTTCCGGGTTTGTGCTGACGCGCACGACCGATCACAGCTGGCCTGCGTATGCGACCACCGGATCGACGCTGCTGCTCGCGTTGACCACGCGCCTACATCCGCTGTGGATGCTCATCGCAGCGGCCGTTCTGGGTGCGCTCGGAGTCGTCTGATCGACGCGTAAGACCGGTCCTACAGTCGCATTCCGGTTCTCCCACAAGGGTAAAGGACGGCGCTCGTGCGAGTATCGGCAATCCGCTCATCAAGCGCCGGCCCGCTTCGCGAAAGAATTTGCCCATGTGCAAATTCATCGAACGTCGCGATTCGAAAGGCCGAGGCCTTGCGGCAGCCACGATGCTTGCGACCGCGGTCTGGTGCGGCGGAGCCGCCGGTGCGGAAGTACCCGACTTCGCGCTGAACATGGTGCCGAACTCGGGACCGGTGCAGCCATCGGGCCATGCGGTCTCGAAATACAAATACACGTTCGGTGCGCCGGCCCGCTGGCAGGGACCGTTGCACTGGCGATACAACCACGCGAACGCCCCGTCCTCGTTCAGCTCGAGCAAGGATGCCGTGGTTGCGCAGCTCATCGCCGATTCGTCGAAGTGGACCGCCGCCTGCGGCGTGCAGATCGTCTACGACGGCGAGACGAGCGTCGCTCCGAATAATCTTGGCGGCGGCGCCGACGGGTTCAACGTCATCGGCTGGGGAAAGCCGGACATCGGGATTTCGGGCGCCACCTACTCGTGGTATCAGTCGAACGGAGCGAACGGTCTTGCCCTCGTCGATTCCGACATGATCCTCGATCCCAAGTACGTGACGACGTTGGCACAGATGACGATGACGGTCAGTCACGAATGGGGCCACGCGATCGGCCTAGCCCACTCGAACGTCGAGAGGACGCTGATGTCGGGATCGCCCGACTCGGCGTACACGAACTACACGGAGCTTACGGCCGACGATGTGAACGGCTGCCGTTGTCTCTACGGCCCGCCGCCCGGGCAGCAGGCGGGCAACTTCTGCTCGCTACCGGACGCCGTCGAATTCGGCAGCGTCGGGGTGGGCGTCACGTCCGCGGAAAGCGAGGTCACGGTCGAGAACAGCGGCAACGGCGCGATGCAGATCGCGGGCGTCGCGATCGGCGGGAGCGAATTCGCCGTCGGCACCAACCAGTGCGGGCCGGGAACGACACTCGCACCGGGGACGAGCTGCAGATTCGGCGTCGTCGCGCGCCTCGCCCGCATCGGTGATCGTACCGATGAGGTGACGATAAGCACCTCCGAAGGGCCGTTCAGGATTCCGCTCGATGCGAGCGGCGTTGCCGGCGGGCAGCCGGCGCCGAACTACGAAGGCGCGTGGGTCAATACGCCGGCCGGCTCGGAATCGGGCTGGGGGCTCACGCTGTCGCACCAGGGCGACGTGATCTTCGCGACGTGGTTCACCTACGACGAGAACGGCAAGGCATGGTGGTTGAGCATGACCGCAAATAAAGTCTCGGAGAATGCCTTCGTCGGGACGCTCTACGAAACCCACGGTTCGCCGTTCAATTCGGTGCCGTTCGACTCGAAGGCAGTGTCGTACAGCGTCGTGGGTACGGCGACCCTCGTCTTCAACAGCGAAAGCGACGGCACGATCTCCTATCTCGTCAACGGCATCGCGCAGGTCAAACGCATCGAACGGATGGCGTTCGCGAAGCTGCCGGTCTGCACGTTCGGTGGGAACGTGAACGCGACAGCGGCGACCAACTACCAGGACGTGTGGTGGTCGTCAGCGGGCGCCGGCGAGGCGGGGTGGGGCACCATCCTTACTCACCAGGGCGATATCATTTTCGCGTCGTGGTACACCTACGATTTCGACGGGACGCCGCTATGGCTGTCCGCGACCGCAATAAAGCGCGCGACCGGGATTTACGAGGGGACGTTGATCCGGACGACCGGCCCCGCATTCAGCGCGGTGCCTTTCGATCCGGCGAAGGTCGTCCGGACCCCGGTGGGCACCCTGACGCTGACGTTCGGCGACGGCAACCATGCGACCTTCGCCTATACGGTGGCGCTCGGCACGCCGCCCGTCGCGGTGACACAGTCGAAACAGATCACGCGCCTCGTCTATCGCGCCCCCGGCACCGTGTGCCAGTGAGGCCGGGTCGTCGCCGGGCTCAAGCGTGCTGCGCGCCGGCCGCAGCGTGCAGCCGACTCGTCCTCGGCACACCGGCCAGCAGGTATTCCATCTGGTCGGCGAGGATGCGCCGGTTGCGAAGAATGAAATGCTCGTGCCGGTTCGGCACGTACGGCACGTAGAGGAGTGGCATTCTCGCCTGCTCGGGCGAACGGCCACCTTTCCTCGTGTTGCAGCTTCGGCAGGCCGTGACCGTATTGGTCCACGAATCGCGGCCGCCACGCGAAACGGGCACGACGTGATCACGCGACAGGTCGCGAATCATGAAACGCCCGCCGCAGTATCCGCACACCTGACGGTCGCGCACGAACAGCATCTGATTGGTGAGGCCCGGCGCATGCCGATGCGCGCCCGCGCCGCTCCCCTTGATGGCGAGGATCGACCGCGTGGCGAGACGTGAACGCAGGCCGTTTTTCTGCCAGCCGCCGCGAAACTCGCGAACCTCGCGTCCCACCGACCACGCGACCATCAGCTTCGCGTGGTACGTGATGGCTTCCTCGAGCTCGACCCAAGCCTGCGGCAGGCCCGCCATGTCGACCGTGAGTACCAGAGGGTCCATGTCGCGAGTTCCGATGGCCCGGATCGACCCCGGACCGTCATTTCCTTTCGGCTCATTTAACAGCGTAAGTATGCACGACTTCGGCCGATTTCGCCTCGGACGCCGGATGGGCGCCGCGGGCGGGCCGGCGTCCTGCGATAGGCGCCGCCGACGCCGCGCCCCGGCCGGGCTTAGTCGACATTTCGTCTCCGGCGCGGTAGCGTTGCCGGCATGACTCCCGACCTGCCCTTTCGCTCGTTGTTCGAACTTGCCGGTTTGCTCGCGCACGGCGAGATCCGCTCACGCGACATCGTCGAAGCCTGTCTCTCGCGCATCGATGCCCAGGATATCCGCCTGCATGCTTTCGTCGACGTCTACCGCGACGATGCGCTCGCTCGCGCCGACGCGGCGGATCGCGAGCGCCGCGCCGGCGCCCTGCGCGGTCCGCTAGCCGGGCTGCCGATCGCGCTGAAGGACCTTTTGCACTTCGACGGACGCCAGACGACCGCCGGGTCGAAGAGCTGGCTCGGGCGCATTTCCGACCACACGGCGACGTCCGTCGAACGGCTCATCGCGGCCGGCATGATCCCGCTCGGCAAGACGCACATGGTCGAGTTCGCCTTCGGAGGCTGGGGAAGGAACCAGCCGATGGGCGCGCCGTGGAATCCGTGGGACCTCGCGACGCATCGCGTCGCCGGCGGCTCGTCGAGCGGGTCTGCCGTCGCCGTCGCCGCGGGCCTCGCCCCCGCCGCGATCGGCTCGGACACCGGCGGGTCGATTCGCATCCCGGCCGGGCTCTGCGGACTCACCGGATTGAAGCCGACCTACGGACTCGTGAGCCTCTACGGCGCCGTGCCGCTTTCCACCACACTCGATTCGATCGGGCCACTCGCGCATACCGTCGAGGACGCGGCGCTTATCACCGCGGCGATGGCGGGACCGGACCCGTCCGACCCCGCGACCCTTGCTTCGCCCCACGTCGATTTCGCCGCCGCGATGCGCGGCGACGTCGACATCCGCGGGATGCGCATCGAGGCGCTCGCGCCCGACGAGTTTCCGGCGTACACGTTGCCGGACGTGCTCCGCGCCTACGCCGACGCGATCGCCACACTGCGCGACCTGGGCGCGAACGTCGACACGGTGACGTCCCCGATCGACTTCGAGGACGTGATGGTAAGGAACGGGCGGATCATCGCGGCCGAGGCCTGGGATTTCCACCGCGCCTACATCGAGGACCCCGCCCTCGACATCGACCCGTGGGTGCGCAAGCGCGTTCAGAGCGGCAAGGCGATCACCGCGGCCGCCTACCACGACGAGATCGCTCGGCACCGTCGCACCGTCGCTTGGTTCGCCGAATGGATGCGAGGACGCGATGCACTGCTGACACCGACGCTGCCGATCACCGCGACGCCGATCGACGCAGTCGACGAATCGACGACGACGCTCGCCACCTGGACGCGCGCCGCCAACTATCTCGGCGCATGCGCGCTGTCGCTGCCGGCGGGATTCTCGTCGGACGAATTGCCGGTCGGCGTGCAGTTGATCGGCGCGCCGTTCGCGGAGGCGACGCTGGTGCGGATCGGGCGGGCGTACCAAAAGGCGACCGATTGGCACCGCCGCCGGCCGAATCTGTAGCACAATCGCGCGGCCACCCCGCCGACAGGACTTCCCGATGCCCGACACCGCCTAAGGGTCCCTCGACCCCCGCGTGCCCCGGCACCGCGGACTCTACGACGGCGGCGCATGGCATCGGTCGGCGGCCGCGCGCGAAATCCTCGTGACGAGCCCATCGACGGGTGCGGCGCTCGGGGCCACCGTCGACGCAACGACGGAGGACGTCGATCGCGCCGTCGTTGCGGCGCGGCAGGCGTTCCCGCTCTGGCGCGAGACGCCCGCGCAAGAGCGCGCAAAAGCGGTGCGCAAGGCGAGCGCGATCATGCTGGAACACGCGGACGAACTCGCCTGGCTCGAGGCGGTCGACACCGGCAATCCATTCCAGGCGATGTGCTTCGACGTCGACGTGAGCGCCGGCTAGATTGACTTTTTCGCCGGCCTCGTCACCGAGATCAAGGGTGACACGATCCCGATCGGCCCCGGCACGCTCAACTACACGGTGCGCGAACCGCTGGGCGTGGTCGCGCGCATCAGCGCGTTCAATCACCCGCTGCTGTTCACCGCCGGCAAGTGCGGCGCGCCGCTCGTGGCCGGCAATGCGCTGATCGACTGCTCAAGGTCGGCCTGCCCTCGGAGCCCGACAGCGAGGTCGGCTGCCTGTCGAGCCGGGCACAGTTCGACAAGACGATGAGTTACATCAAGCTCGGCATCGAGGGTGGCGCGCGCCTCGCCTGCGGCGGCAAGCGCCCGGCCGATCCGAAGCTCGCGCACGGATTCTACGTCGAGCCGACGGTGTTCGCCGACGTTACGGACGACATGCGGATCGCGCGCGAAGAGATCTTAGGTCCGGTGGTGTCGATCCTGCGCTGGACGGACGAGGACGACGTCGTGGCGCGCGTGAATGCGCTCGACTACGGGCTTAGGGCGTCGATCTGGACGCACGACCTCGATCGCGCGCACCGGCTCGCGTCGCGCGTGGAGGCGGGTTACGTCTGGATCAACGGCGCGGCCACGCACCACGTCGGCGTCCCGTTCGGCGGCGTCAAGCAGTCCGGCATGGGCCGCGAGGAGTCGATCGAGGAACTCCTCGCCTGCACGCGGATCAAGAATATCGACCTCACGCTCAAACGCCAGGCGTGACGGGAAGGGAAACGCCGTGCTTCGTGCTGGGCGAGCCAGGCGGCCCTGCCGGGGCCACCGATGCGCCCTCGACGCGGTTGCGGACAAACGACTGCGCGACGAATCCCGACGCCTTCAACTCCTCGATGAAATCACCGACGTAGCGCGCACCGGCGTCGCGGCCGCGCGGGGTCCCCATCGCCTGGTTGATCGCCATGAACCGGCCCGGCAACAATCGCAACCCCGGGACGCGCCGCGCATCGGCCTCGAGCGCCGGCCGCACGCCGGCGGCGACATCCTGCTTCTGCGCGACGAAGAGATCGACGACATCCTTCGCCGCGACGGTCCGCTCGATCGTCGCGTGCCTGAGCGTCCGCGTGAGGAAGAGATCGTAGGCGCTGCCGGTGCTGACCAATACGCGCACGCCCGGCCGATCGACTTCCGCGTTGTCCCGGATCGTCGAGCCTTCCGTCACGAGGTAGGCGCCCTCGATGACGACAT
>JBDTRG010000182.1:0-9797 GCA_039931775.1 Betaproteobacteria bacterium
GTCTCGCCGGCGGTGCTGATTCCGCGCCCGGAAACAGAAACACTCGTCGAACTTGCGTTGACCCGACTGCCGGTCGACGGCGACGTGCGCGTTCTCGACCTCGGGACCGGATCGGGCGCGATCGCGCTCGCCATCGCACGCGAGCGACCGCGGTGTCTGGTTCTGGCGACCGACAGCTTTGCGGACGCGATCGAAGTCGCGCGCGAGAACGCACGCAGGCTCGGCATCGCAAATGTCGAATTCGCGCCCTCGGACTGGTACGCGAGCCTGCCGGAATCATGGCGCGAAAAGCCATTCGACCTGATCGCGAGCAACCCGCCGTACGTCGCGACGCGGGACCCGCATCTCGTCGAAGGCGATGTTCGCTTCGAGCCGACGTCGGCGCTCGCGTCCGGCGTCGATGGCCTCACTGCGATTCGACGCATCGTCGCGGGCGCGCGCGAACGCTTGATGCCGGGCGGCACGCTGATCGTCGAGCATGGCTACGACCAGTCGGAACGCGTGCGCGCGCTGTTCGCGGAGGCGGGGTTTGCGGAGATCGTGGCGGCACGCGATCTCGCCGGCATCCCGCGGATCGTCGCAGGTCGAGCCGACGCCTGAAATCCGGCGGGGCGACCACCGGGTAAGCCGGTCCGGACCACAGCTTTGCCTTACGCTTTCGGCACAGCGACGCCGAGCTTTTCCGCCCAAGGCACGAGCGCCGGCATGATCGTCGGATAGAGCGCGACGCCGTGCGCGCGATGCTCGCGCAGGCGCCGCATGCCGGCCTCGCCGGGCAATCGGATGGCGTCGACGCCGGGGCGCGGCTTCGATGCGTGGGTGGCCTTGACCATGTGGTCCATCTGGCGCTTGAAGTCCGCAATTCCGCCGAATGCCTCCGGATCGAGCACCTGGACGAACACCGTGCCGCCCCATCCCTCGTGCGGATCGGCGCGGCCGAAACCCGACAAGCCGGCGGTCAGCGCCTCGACGAGCAACGTGAGTCCGAATCCCTTGTAGCCGGCGTCGAGACCGCCGAGCGGCAGCAGCGCTCCCTTCGGATCGGCGGCGAGCGTTGAGGGGTCGTCGGTCGCGTTGCCTTGGCTGTCGATGAGCCACGCGCCCGGCAACTTCTTCCCGGCCTTGTGCTGCTGCATCGCGAAACCCATGCTCGTGATCGAGCTCGAGATGTCGATCAGGATCGGGTCGCCCGACGTGGGCAATCCGGCCGCGATCGGATTCGGCGTGATGATCGGCGTCATGCCGCCGTGCGGCACGACCGCCCTGACTGTCGGATCGGAACTCTGGACGATCGCGACCATGCCGCGCTCGGTCGCGCGCAGCAGATAGACGGCGAGGCACGCGATGTGATGCGAGCGGCGGATGACGACGGTGCCGGTGCCGTTGGTTGCGGCCATGGCGATCGCGCGGTCGAGCGCGCGGAGCGTGAGCCACGGTCCCGGCAGGCGCTTCCCGTCCCACGTTTCGCTCGCCGGGCGAGCATTGACGACCGCCGGCTCGCCCGCCTTCGTCATCGAGCCCTTCTCGATTTCCGCGAGATAGGGCGCGAGCAGCGCGAGCCCGTGGGTGGTGTGGCCGAGGAGATCGCCGGTGACGAGCACGTCGGCGACGGTGGCTGCGATGTCGTCGCGCACGCCGGACCGCTGCAGCAGCGTCGTGGCGAACGCACCGAGCGTCACCGCAGCAAAACGCATGTCGGCCATGGTCGATCTATCCTCTACCGGGTTGCGGCAAACGCCTTTTCGGCGAGCGCGATGGTCGTTGCGATGTCGTCCGCGGAATGCGCCGCTGACACGAATCCCGCCTCGAAAGCGGAGGGTGCAAGATAGACACCTGCGTCGAGCATCGCATGGAAGAACTTGTTGAAACGTGCCTTGTCGCCGGCCATTACTGTTTCGTAGGTGTCCGGCACCGATGCCGCGAAATACAGGCCGAACATCCCGCCGACCGATTGCGCACAGAACGTGGTGCCGGTCCGCTTCGCCGCCGCCGCCAGGCCGTCGGTGAGCGAGCGGGTCGACGCCGCCAGCCGGTCGTAGAATCCGGGTGCCTCGATCTGCGCAAGCGTAGCGAGGCCCGCGGCGACCGCAACCGGATTACCGGACAGCGTGCCCGCCTGGTACACCGGCCCGAGCGGCGCGATCTTTTCCATGATCGCGCGCTTGCCTCCGAACGCGCCGACCGGCATGCCGCCGCCGATCACCTTGCCGAGCGTGGTCAGGTCCGGCGTGACGCCGGACAGGCCCTGCGTGCCGCGGACGTGCACGCGAAAGCCGGTCATCACCTCGTCGAAGATCAGCACGGCACCATGGCGATCGCACACCCCGCGCAATCCTTGCAGGAAACCCGGGCGCGGCATGACGAGATTCATGTTGCCGACGATCGGCTCGACGATGATGCAGGCGATCTCGTCGCCCTGTGCCTTGAACGCGGCGTCGACGGCGTCGAGGTCGTTGTACGGGAGTACCACCGTTTCGTTGGCGATCGCCGGCGGCACGCCGGCCGACGACGGTTGGCCGAACGTCAGCGCACCGGAGCCGGCCTTCACGAGCAGACTGTCGCCGTGGCCGTGGTAGCAGCCTTCGAACTTGACGATCTTGCTTCGCCCGGTAAAGCCGCGCGCGAGGCGCAGCGCCGACATCGTCGCCTCGGTCCCCGACGAAACGAGTCGCACCATGTCCATCGACGGCACGAGCCGGCAGAGCGTTTCCGCCATCTCGATCTCGATCTCGGTCGGCGCGCCGAACGACAGCCCCTTCGGCGCGGCTTCGACGACGGCGCGGATCACCGCCGGATGCGCGTGGCCGAGGATCGCCGGCCCCCAGGATCCGACATAGTCGATGTAGCGCTCGCCGTCGGCGTCCCACAGGTACGCGCCCTGCCCGCGCTCGAAGAATCGCGGCGTGCCGCCGACCGAGCGGAACGCGCGCACGGGTGAATTGACGCCTGCGGGAATCGTTCGCTGGGCGCGGGCAAAAAGTTCGTCGTTTCGGCTCATGGAAGCAATGATATCCGGTTTGCCGCCGTCCTCGGGGCGCGACGCCGCGCACTCGCCGCGATTGACGCGGCGGCGCGATTCTCCGAGGATTCGTCCTCGCGCAAACGCTTGGCGTTGCCGCAACCCCGTCATGACCGCCCCCTCCCCGTGCTGCCTTCGTCGCTGACGGCCAGCATCGTCACTTATCGGCCCGACGCCGTCCTGCTCGAGCGCTGCCTCCGCAAGCTGGCCTTGGCGATCGGCGCGGCTCGGGAGGACGGGGTCGTGAGGAGCGTCGCGCTGGCGCTGATCGACAACAGCGAAGACAGCAGGATCGCGGACGAAGTGACCCGCCTCGGCAAGCTCCGCTTCGCCGACTCCGGCGTGCAGCTCCATTTCCTGCACGGGCACGCAAACATCGGCTACGGCATCGCGCACAACCTGATGTTGAACGGGACCGGCGCCGACTATCAGATCGTTCTCAACCCCGACGTGGATGTCGCCAGCGACGCGATCGCCAACGCGATCCGCTGGCTCGACGCGCATCCTGAAGTGGGTGCGCTGGCGCCGGCGGTGACGCGGCCGGATGGAACGCCGGATTTCCTGTGCAAGCGCTATCCGGCGTTGTTCGATCTCTTCCTGCGGGGATTCGCGCCCGCGGTCGTCCGCCGCGCCTTCCGCCGGCGACTCGACCGCTACGACATGCGCGACATCATCGATCCGTCGAGCGACGAGCCGGTGCGAAACTTGCCGCTGATGTCGGGCTGCTGCATGCTGGTGCGGCGCAAGGCGATCGACACCACCGGCGGCTTCGATCCGAAGTTCTTCCTCTACTTCGAGGACTACGACTGGAGCGTGCGCCTCAACAAGGTCACCGAGACCGCGTACCTGCCGTCGTTTCGCGTCGTCCATCACGGCGGCGGGGCGGCGCGCAAAGGCTGGAAGCACATCGCGTGGTTCGGGAAGAGCGCGATCCGCTTCTACAACAAGCACGGCTGGCGGTTCCTGTGAAAGGCCGCTGACGTGAGCGAAACGGACCTCGTCGTGGTCACCGGTGCCGAAGGATTCATCGGCCGCGCGCTCGTTGCGCGTTTCGTCGCCGCCGGACGTGCGTATCGCGCCATCGTTCGGGAACTCGATCCTTCGAGGCCCGCGAAAACGCAGTTCTACGCGGTGGGCGACCTCGCCACAGTCATCGAGGCCGATCTGGACGCGATACTCGCCGGCGCTTCGGCCGTCGTCCATCTGGCCGGACGCGCGCACGTCCTTGGTGAGCGGGGCGGCGACGCGGCATCGGCCTACGCCACGGCGAATGTGACGGCGACCGCGCGGCTCGCTCGCGCCGCGGGTCGCGCGGGCGTGCGCCGCTTCGTGTTCGCGAGCACGGTCAAGGTGAACGGCGAGACGAGCATGCCGTCGCGTCCGTTTCGTCCCGACGACGCGCCGGCTCCGCAGGACGAGTACGCGAAGAGCAAGCTTCAGGGCGAGCAGGTGCTTTCCGATGTTTGCGCGGGAACGCAGATGGCGCCGATCGTGTTGCGTCTGCCGCTCGTCTACGGTCCGGGGGTCAAGGCGAATTTCGCGAAGCTGCTGGATGAGATCGGCAGCGAACGACGATTGCCGCTCGGCGCGATCCGCAACCGCCGCAGCCTGCTCTACCTCGGCAATCTCGTCGGTGCGATCGAGGCCGCGCTTGACGCCGTCCCGCCACCCTCGGGTGTCCACTTCGTCGCTGACGCCGAGAGCCCGTCGGTGCCGGAACTGCTGGCCGCCACCGGTCGGGCGCTCGGCGTGCCTGTGCATCTGATGGCGGTCCCGGTACGGCTTCTCGTGTTCGGCGGGCGGCTCATCGGGCAGTCGGAAAAGGTCGCGCGGCTCGTCGGCACGCTCGAAGTGGACACGTCGTCGTTCACCGCCGCGACCGGATGGCGACCGCGCAACACCCTCGCCGAAGGGCTGGCCGCGACCGCGCTCTGGTGGCGGATGCGCCACTCGATCTGAACCCTCCCGCCCCCATCGCTATAATCGTGCCCTTCCCCCTAGAGGAGCCGCGATGAGCGCTCGTCCTTCCGGGCGCCGCGCCGACGAGCTGCGAGCGCTGCGCATCACCCGGCACTACACGAAGCACGCCGAAGGCTCGGTGCTGATCGAGGCGGGCGACACCAAGGTACTGTGCACGGCGAGTGTCGAGGAAGGCGTTCCCCCGTTCCTCAAGGGCAAGGGACGTGGCTGGCTCACCGCCGAGTACGGGATGCTGCCGCGCGCGACGAACACGCGGATGCGCCGCGAGGCCGCCGAAGGCAAGCAATCCGGGCGCACGCAGGAGATCCAGCGGCTCATCGGGCGGAGCCTTCGCGCGGTCGCCGATTTGGGCGCGCTCGGCGAACGGACGATCAAGGTCGACTGCGACGTGCTGCAGGCCGACGGTGGTACGCGTTGCGCGTCGATCACCGGTGCCTGCGTTGCGCTTGCCGATGCGATCTGCTGGTGCCGCGCGCGCGGGCTCATCGCGGGCAATCCGCTCACCGAATTCGTCGCCGCGGTATCCGTCGGCGTCGTCGACGGCGCGCCGGTGCTCGACCTCGACTATGTCGAGGATTCCGGCTGCGACACCGACATGAACGTGGTGATGACCGGCGCCGGCGGCTTCGTCGAGCTGCAGGGCACCGCCGAGGGCGCTCCGTTCACGCGAAGCGAGATGGATGCGCTCGTCGCGCTGGCCGAGCGCGGCATCCGCGAGCTGATCGCGGCGCAGCGGGCGGCGCTCGGGGCGTGACCCAAGGCGGAACGCGCCACGATTCCGTGCTTCGATTACCCCGCCTCGTGCTGGCGTCGGGCAACGCCGGCAAGCTCCGCGAGTTTCGCCGTTTGCTGGCCCCGCTCGGCATCGACGTCGTCGCGCAGTCCGACCTCGGCATCGGCGAGGCCGAAGAGCCGCACGTCACCTTTGTAGAAAACGCGCTCGCGAAAGCGCGCCATGCTAGCGCGCGTACGAATCTCCCGGCGCTCGCCGACGACTCGGGCGTCTGCGTGCGCGCGTTGGGCGGCGCGCCCGGCGTCCTCAGTGCGCGCTATGCAGGCGAGCCAAAATCCGACGCCCGCAACAACGACAAGCTGGTCGCCGCGCTCAAAGGGGCCGCCGATCGCCGTGCGCATTACGCGTGCGTGCTGGCCCTGGTGCGTCATGCGGACGACCCGGAGCCGATCATCACCGAGGGCGCGTGGCACGGCACGATCATCGACACGCCGAGGGGCGCGGGCGGTTTCGGCTACGATCCCCATTTCCTCGATGGTCACACCGGAATGACCGGCGCCGAGCTGCCGCTCGAACAGAAGAACGAGCTGTCGCATCGCGGCAAGGCGATGCGCGCGCTGATCGCGCGCATCAGAGACGATCCAGGATGACCGCCAACGTCGTCGCGACGATCGACGCCGCGTCCCTCGGCGGACCGCGTTTCGCGGCTTTGCCGCCGCTCGCGCTCTACGTCCACCTCCCGTGGTGCCTCAAGAAGTGCCCGTACTGCGACTTCAATTCGCACGAGGCACGCGGCGATGCGCCGGAAGGCGCGTATGTCGACGCGCTGTTCGCCGATCTCGAACTCGCGCTGCCGTCGATCTGGGGCCGAAAGGTCGTCACGGTGTTCATCGGCGGCGGGACGCCGAGCCTGTTCGCCGCCGCTTCGATCGACCGTCTGCTCGCGGGGATTCGTGCCCGGGTGCCGCTCATGCCGGACGCGGAGATCACGCTGGAGGCAAACCCCGGCACGTTCGAGCGCGAGAAGTTCGCCGGTTTCCACGCGGCGGGCGTCAACCGGCTGTCGCTCGGCATCCAGAGTTTCGACCCGAAGCACCTGATGGCGCTTGGCCGCGTGCACGATTCGCACGAGGCGAGCCGCGCCGCCGAGGCCGCGCTCTCGATCTTTGGCAACGTCAACTTTGACCTGATGTACGCGCTGCCGCAGCAGACGGTGGCCGAGGCCGAAGCCGATCTCGCGGCGGCGCTGGCGTTCGCGCCGCCACACCTGTCGTTCTATCAGCTGACGCTCGAACCCAACACGCTCTTCCACCGCTACCCGCCGCCCTTGCCGGACGAGGAAACGGCAGCCGACATCGAAGACGCGGTCCGCGCGACGCTCGGTGGGGCCGGCTACCATCACTACGAAACGTCAGCCTATTCACAACCCGGCCGCGAATGCCGGCACAATCTCAACTACTGGCGGTTCGGTGACTACCTTGGCATCGGCGCCGGCGCGCACTCGAAGCTGTCGTTCGCCACCCGCATCGTCCGGCAGGTGCGCGTGAAGCAGCCGAAACAGTATCTGGAACATGTCGCGGCAGGGACGCCGTTGATGGAGGAAGGCATCGTCACGCGAGCGGATGTCGGTTTTGAATTCATGCTCAACGCGTTGCGCCTGACCGACGGCGTGCCGGTGGCGCTCTTCGCGGAACGAACCGGCTATTCGCTGGCGCTGGTTCAGCGTCAGCTCAAAGCCGCCGAAACGCGCGGATTGATCGAGCGCGATCCGGTGACGTTACGGCCGACGGCATTGGGTCGCCGATTCCTGAACGACCTTCAGGCGTTGTTTCTTGCGGACAATGTGAAGTCCAAGGACGTGTCTCGATGAGCGGACCCAAGCTCCACGCGATGTCGCTCGTCGCTGCCGCGGACGCCATCGCGGCAGGCGAACTTTCCGCCAGCGCGCTCGCCGAAGCGCAGCTCGCACGCATCGCGGCGACCGATGCATCGATCGAAGCGTGGGCGCACCTCGACCCGTCGCGCGTGCGGGCGCTGGCCGTGCTGTGCGATGCGGGGAAGGGAATGCGTCACGGCCCGCTGTACGGCGTCGGCATCGGCGTGAAGGACATCATAGCGACCGACGACGAGCCGATGCAGCTGGGGTCCCCCATCAATGCCGGCCATCGTCCCGACGCCGATGCCGCGTGCGTCGCGCGACTGAAGGGCGCCGGGGGCTTCGTGTTCGGCAAGGCGGTGACGACCGCCTTCGCCTTCATGGATCCGTCGAAGACGCGCAACCCGTGGAACGCGCTGCACACGCCCGGCGGTTCGTCATCCGGCCCGGCGGCAGCGGTTGCGGCGGGACAGGTCTGCGCTGCGATCGGCACGCAGACCAACGGGTCGGTGATCAGGCCCGCGGCGTACTGCGGCGTAGTCGGATTCAAGCCGACCAAGGATTCGATCCCGTTCGCCGGCGTGAATCTCTTCAGCGAGACACTCGACCAGCTCGGCACGTTCACGCGCAGCGTCGCCGACGCGGCGCGGCTCGCAAGCGCGCTCGCCGATCCGGGACGCGTGGCCTCATCGCCGGCGGCGATTAGGATGGCGCCGCGGCTCGCGTACATCGATGGCTTTCCATGGACGAAGGAAGTCGACTGCGACGCCGACGATACGCTCGACGCGGCTGCCACGAAGCTGCGGCAGCATGGCGCCGAAGTCGTTTCGTTGGACTTCCCTGCGCCGTGGCGGGAAGCGAATCTCGTCCACAGGACAATCATGCTGTTCGAGGCAGCGCAGCACTTGGGCGAGCTGCAGCAGCGTGAGCGGGTGCGGTTGTCGCCGAAATTGAACGCGGCGCTGGACGAAGGACGCTCGATTTCCCGCGCCGACTACAAGGTCGCCATGGTGCTGCGCGACGCCGCGATCGTATCGTTCGCCGAATGGCTCGCGCCGTTCGACGCGATCATCGCGCCGCCCGCGCCCGGCCCGGCGCCTGCAGGACTCGATACGACCGGCGACCCATCGTGCTGTACGCTTTGGTCGCTCGCCGGGTTCCCCGCGATTTCCCTGCCGATCGGATTGGCGGCCAACGGGATGCCGCTCGGGATGCAGCTCGCCGCGCCCGCCGGCAACGACGACAAGTTGCTCGCCGTCGCTTCGTGGTGCGAAGGGCGGTTGGCGTTCCGGGGATTGATCTGACGTGAAGCGCGCGAAGAAGCACCGACCGTTGCAGCTGCCCAAGGTGCGAAATCCGGTGGCCCGTTCGCCGCTCCTAGGCAAAGGCGGCGCGCATGGGAAGACGGCCGCGGCGAAACGACGTGCGGCCAACGTTGCGCTCGCCAAAGAGGTACGCGATCCGGAGGCATTGAAGTGAGCAAGCGTAGCGTATGACCCGCTGGCCGCATCATCCGGACACGCTGTCGCGCAAGGATCTCGAAAGCAACCGGATGCGCGATCTGTATGCGGCCGAGGTCGACCCGAAGCGAACGCTCTCCGATGTGCAGCTTTCCGAGTCGCTGACGGCCACGCTCGCGGCGAAGCCGAAGGGTGCCGGGTGGTGGATTTTCGCGTACGGATCGCTGCTCTGGAATCCGCTGTTTCCGGTGGCGGAAATGCGTCCCGCCGTGCTGTGCGGATTGCATCGCCGATTCTGCCTGTGGTCGCTCGCCTCGCGCGGTACGCGCGAGTGTCCGGGCCTCGTGCTGGGCCTCGACCGCGGTGGCGCTTGTCGCGGCGTGCTGATGCGCCTGCCGGCGATGCTGGCAATCGATGAGCTCCATCTCCTTTGGCGGCGCGAGATGGTCGTCGGCTCGTATCATCCGCGTTGGGTGAAGACCCGAACCGACGGACGGGAGATCACTGCGCTGACTTTTGTCGTTCGGCGCGATCATCCGCAATACGCGGGCGGGTTGTCGCTCGAGCAACAGGTTGCGGTGCTCGACACGGCCTGCGGCGCTTTCGGATCGTCGCTCGATTACCTGGAGCGAACGCGCGTGGCGCTCGTCGCGCACGGTGTCGTCGATCCGTACCTGGAAACTCTCGCAACCGGGCTTGCCGTGCGTCGCAGCGCATGAAGGGTTTGCG
>JBDTRG010000183.1:0-65488 GCA_039931775.1 Betaproteobacteria bacterium
GAGCCGGCACCACCGCCAGACCAGCCGACGCCATTGGCGGCCATGCGGCATCGCCTGCAAACCCGTCGCGGGCGCAAGCTGTATGCGTTGCGCAAGTGCACAGTCGAGCCAGTGTTTGGGTTGATCAAGCTCGTCATGAAATTCCGGCAATTCCTGTTGCGCGGACTGGCGAGCGCAAGCGGCGAATGGAGTTTGGTATGTCTGGCGTGGAACATGAAGCGAATGAATGCCCCCGGCGCGTGAAGCGCGGGCAATTTCGCTCGTCGAAACCAGACCGGACAGCATTACAACGATCTCCTCCATCCTTCGTAACGCACTTTCTTCCGTTTCATCCCAACACAGCTGCAAGATGAGTCGTCGCCGGCGAATCAACCAAAAACCGCGGACGTCAAGTCCGACGTGCTGTTAGAAGGACTCAATGCGAGGTCTAACGAGAAGTGTGGGGGCTCGCGTCGGATCGAAATGGAGCGCGTTCGCCTGAAAGGTCAGAAGAGATCCACCAAAAGGCCGATTGGATTAAACGCTTTGTCGTCTTCCATAGCAAGGGTCGTCCATCGTGCCCGGGCACCCGGCGCCCTGAACTGGGTGACTGCTTACGGGCAAATTGAGTCGACGTGCTTAGCGTCGGGTTGTGGCCGAAACCGCCAGTTGATGAGCCGCAAGGCTACGACCGCAATTCCCAGCATTGTGGCCATTGGCGGCGTCATCGCGGCCGGCACCAAGGGATCGGCTGTCGCCGTCCAGGGTTCAACCACACGATGGCGTGCGGGAGGAGCGCCGGAATTTGGCTCGAGTGCTAGACTCTTTCATACGCAAAAGCGCCAGTATCGGGGTGTCGTCGTGCCGGAGGTCGCATTGGAATCCGTCCCTCGATGTGTAGCGCGTCGACGCGACCGTGACATTGCGTTGTCTTGCGAGGCCGCGCCAGTAGGATGGGCGGACGCGGGAAATCGGAGGTCGGATAATGGCTGAATCGCTGATGGAGCTTGAACAACAGGCGCGCGCGCTCCCGCCACACGACCGTGCGCGACTCGCGGAAGTGTTGCTCGAATCATTGCAGGGGCCGCCTCTGTCGGACGTGGAAGCCGCCTGGAATCGAGAGATCGAAGAGCGTATCGCCGCTTATGATCGTGGCGACCTTCAGGCTTTTTCGGCCGAGAACGTCTTCGCTGAGGCCAGGCGCAATACGCGGTGAAACGGGCGCGTTTTGTCGCGCCGGCGCGCGAAGAGTTTCTTGCCGACGTCGCCTACTACGATCAAGTTCAGCCTGGCCAAGGGGTGCGTTTCGCTGCCGCGGTCGAGGAAGCGGCCGCGCGTGCTTTGGCTTTTCCGCTCTCAGGTTCGACGGCAACGCCAACTATTCGCCGCGTTATCATCAAGAACTTCCCATTTTCCATCGTTTATCGGCCAGAGGCGGATGGCATTGTGGTCTTCGCGGTTGCGCATCATTCACGGCTGCCCGGGTACTGGCGCAATCGAGTGTCTGCGCGTTGATGCCAGCGTAGCCATTTCGTAACTCTTCGTGCCTTCGTGCAGTTCGCTCCAGGTTGTGCAGGGCTGCTCTTGAAACTTGGCGTGTGCTGCAAGAGCCTGATTTGAAATGTGATCCCTATTGGGTCCTGATTCTCTTAATCCGTTGGTCGTAGGTTCGATCCCTACACGGCCTACCAACAAGTAAGGGGCTAGCTTAACGGCTAGCCCTTTTACTTGCAGCCTTGTGCCCTATTTGCGCCGTCGCTTTCTGCCGCGACGATTTGCCGCTTTGCACGTGCCAACTCGCACCCAGTTCAGTGCGCCAATCACGCCGCCCACCATCGTCCCGGCCCGCGGCCCGCCGCTTCGGGCACCTCAGGACGATGCCGTGAGCGTCGCCGCAGCGAGGGACACCTTGCCCGCCCGCGAACACCCTCGCAACACCCGCCCCGGACTTCGTCTTCGATCAGCGCCTCGCCTGGTAACCGGGCAGCCGAGCGCGCCGCCATGGCCGGCCGCGGGGGCGCGACTCGCGCCGGCTGCTGCCAACTCACCGAAGTCTGCGCGCCAGCGCCCCATTGCCTGCGCGATCGACCCGGTAATCTGCTCGGCACCGCGGGGACGGTGGGTCTTTGGCGCTCGATCCCCGCTTGGCCGACATCACCAAACCCGAAATACCCGGCTTCGTGTGGTTGAATTTCCTATCCTTGGGCTGATCGGATTCGCAGGCCGTTCAAGGCGGCTCCCGCCCAAACTGGTCTAGACCGGCCGGCGCGATCCCGCACGGCGGCGGACCAACGGCGCATTCGATTGCGGCGGTTGCGCACCGCCCCGCGACCGCTGATCAATGATCGATGCCAATCGATGGATGGTTGGCTCTTCAAAAAGCGTTCGCAGCGGCACTTCAACGTGGAGGCATTCACGAATGCGCGAAATCACCTGAGTCGCCAGCAGAGAATGACCGCCCAGTTCGAAGAAACCGTCATGGACGCCGACCTGTTTCAACCCAAGCAGCTCGCACCAGATTTCTGCCAGCGCCGTTTCCGTTGGCGCGCGCGGCGCGACGAAGCGAGTTTCCGTTCGCGACTGCTCCGGATCGGGAGCTGGCAGATTCTTTCGGTCCACCTTCCGGTTTGGCGTTAGCGGCAACCCGTCCAGCACTACAAAGGCGGACGGAATCATGTAGGAAGGCAGGTGCTTTTCCGCGAGTGATCGGATCTGGGAAATCAGGGCTCTATCAAGCTTCATCCGCAGGGGATCGTTGGCGTGGGATTGCATCGGCTTCGGTGAAACTCGTCCCCTTTGAAACCGGGCGGGCACGCGGCGTTGCGAGTCCGCAACGCGCGTTGTTCTTCGTCGCATCAATACGTCAAACCGGCCGGCGTCGCCGTTTCCGGACCAGGTGATGTCAACCGAGAACGGCGTCTCTTCCGCCAGGGACCAGAAGTCTTCGGGATGAATGGCCTCCGCACGCTTCTCATCCAAGGCAATGCGAAGATCGGACACGCTGCCGCCTTTCGTCTCTGCCCCGAAATCGGCCACGGCGCCGACCTCCGGCCACACGCGCGCATTTGGCACCGCGGTGATTCCAAGCGAGTCCACCGCGTCCTCCATCAGGCGTCGTCGAACATCTGCCACAGTGAGTTGGTCTGTCTCCCAGTCGAGCCAAGTAACGCTTTCTTCGCTCTCGTCCTCGGACCCGATATGAAGAATCACGTCGTACCGGAAGCGCGTCAGTTCATTTTGGGCGCGTCCGCGTTTGAGAAGCACTTCGGCCGACGCGATGCCCTGCAGGGCATCCCCAAGCGCTGCAAAGAACGCGGGGTCGATGAGGAGCTCCTCTTCGTGGACCACGTGGTTTCTGAGACGCCGCCGGAACTCATATTCGGACATCTCTTCCGACGTCTTGTGGAGCTCGACCGAGAGCCGAAACGCCTCGAGCAGACGGAGGCTTCGGACGTCGCCGATGAAGATGACGCCGCCGGGCTCCATCAATTTCAATGCCTCGCGCAGGACCCTGAGGAAAAAGTCTAAATTGGGAAAATACTGGACGACTCCGTTCAAGACGATCGTGTCGAACCTGCCTTGCTGCACGCGGCCCAGCGCGTCGGCGGAAACGTTTACGAGCGAGACTTGTCTTGCCTTTTCGCCGAGCAGATGCAGATGCCGCTGGATGTAGCTCAATGCGGTCGGGGAGAAGTCAGTGCCACAGTAGGCAGAGCAGTGGGGAGCGACACGAAACAGAATCCGCCCGAGTCCGCAGCCGATCTCAAGCACGCGATTCGGCTTCAACGAGAGAATTCGCGCGGCAGCCTGTTCGACCCAGTCCCGAGCCTCCGCCGCGGGAACGGGCTCGCCCGTGTAGCTGCTGTTGACGCCCGCCGTGTTGCAGGTCGGGTCTGACGCTTCCCCGGTAAGGCTGAATGCCTCCTCCCACACGTGCCGCCATTGCGAGACCTGTTCGTCCTGCCAATCGGCCCACGAAATTCCTTCTTGGAGGACGTCGTCCCCCCGCCGCGGCACGACATAGGCGACAAGGCGAGTGTCGCCGTTGGGGTGCTCGCGAGCAACGACAAGGCTCTTCTCGACAACGGGATGTTTCTCCAGCATCGCCTCGATTTCTTCCGGTTCGATGCGAAAGCCGCGGATCTTGACCTGGTGATCGGTACGGCCAAGGCACTGGACCCGGCCATCGGGACAGTAGCGAGCGAGATCGCCCGTGCGGTAGAGTCGGGCGTTGGCGTCCTGCGAGAAGGGGTTGGCGACAAAGTGCTCCGCCGTCACCTCCGGCCGCTTTCGATATCCCCGGGCCAAGCCGTCTCCCCCGATGAAGAGTTCGCCCACGACCCCGACGGGGACGGGGGTCAGCCCCCGATCGAGGATGTAGATCTGGGCGTTCGCGATGGGCCGGCCGATTACGATCGACTCGGTTCCGGGCTCGATTTCGGCCAGCGTGGAATAGATAGTGGTTTCGGTAGGTCCATACCCATTCCAGAGGCGCCCGCATTTCTTACGAAGGCCGTTCGCAAGGTCGCGCGGCAGCGCTTCGCCTCCCGAGAGCAGCTTCAAGTGCGTTCCGCCCTCCCAGGCGGCGTCCAACAGCATCCGGAACGTCGCCGGCGTCGCTTGTACCACGGTCGCATCGGTCGAGGAAATGGTGCGGCCCAGCGCTCGGGCATCCATCGCAACGTCGCGCTTCACAACGATGGTTCTGGCGCCGATCATCAGCGGGAGAAAGATTTCCAGAACGGAGATGTCGAACGAGAGCGTTGTGATCGCGAGCATCCGGTCGCATTCGCTCAACTCGAGCAGGTCGCGGACGTGCAGAAGGACGTTCACCACGCTGCGGTGCTCGACTTCCACGCCCTTCGGCAATCCGGTTGAACCGGAGGTGTAGATCAAGTACGCGAGATTCTGCGCCGTTACATCGCACGCAACGGGTTGATCGCTGTCCCGTCGAGTCGGACCCCAATCGAAGTCCGGACACACGACCCGCACCGGATGATGTGAAAAAAGGCCCTTCGTTTCCTCGTCCGCAAGGACGATCTTCGCCTCGCAATCCTGCAGCATGAACGACAGCCGCTCCTTCGGATACGATGGATCGAGTGGTACATAGGCACCGCCCGCCTTCAGGATCGCCAGGACGCCGACGATCACTTCCTCCGATCGCTCGACGCAGATCGCGACGGCTGATTCCGTGACAACGCCGTTCGCCCTGAGATGGCGAGCGAGTCGATCGGCTCGGCGGTTCAACTCGCGATACGTGAGCTGCCGATCCTCGCACATGACCGCGATTGCGTCCGGGGTTCGCGCCGCCTGCGCTTCAACCAGCTGATGAATGCACCGTTCCCTGGGATATTCGGATTGGGTTCGATTCCACCGGATCAGATACCGGTCCCGTTCGTCATGCGTGAGAAGTGCCAGCGTGGAAACGCGGCTGTCCGGACATGCAGCGATGGCTTCCAGCAGCGTCTGAAAGCTTCCGAGCAGGCGGTCGATGGTGTCCACGTCGTACAAGTCGGCGTTGTAACGCGCTGCACAGAGAAAGCCATCAGGCTGCTCCTCCATCTCCAACGCCAGATCCACCTGCACGATGCGGTCGTTGCAATCGAAGAGTTCCAGCGCCAGGCCATCCGCGTGCCCGGCGAATTGCCGGCCACGCCGCAACTGGAACATCACCTGCGAAAATGGAGAGCGAAAGAAGTCTCGTCGCGAGTGAAGCTTCTCGACCAGCTTCTCGAAGGGCAGCTCCTGATGACCCAGAGCGCCCGTGACCACGTCTCGTGTTCGCCGGGCCAGCTCGCGAAAGGTCGGATCATCCGACAAGTCGGTGCGAAGGACGAGAGTGTTGATGAAGCAGCCGATCAGGGTCTCCGTTTCCAAACGAACGCGTCCCGACGCCGGCGCCAACACGACGATGTCGTCCTGGCCAGTGTACCGATACAGCAGTGTCGTGAAGGCCGCGAGCAGCATTCTGAACAGCGTCACCTCCTCGCGCCGCCTGAGATCCTTCAGGGATTGGGCCAGCGACTTCGGGAACAGACGGTATCGCTTCGCGCCATGAGGACGCCTCGTGGATGAAGGCAATCGGTCCGCAGGCAGTTCCGTGGGTGGAGGCGCCCCTTCAAGCGTGCGTCGCCAGTAGGCCAGTTGCGAGGCGAACAGTTCACCTTGCACCCGCCGCCGTTGCCAGCTGGAAAAGTCTGCGTATTGGATGGGCAATTCCGGCAGCGAGGAAGGCATTCCCTTCGAGAAATCCTCGTACAAAGTCATCATTTCGCGCCAAAGGATTTCCTGCGAAGCTCCGTCGAAGACCATGTGATGCGTTGCCAGAAGCAGAACGTGATCGTCCTCCGACAGCTGGAGCAGCACGGGCCTCACCAGCGGTCCCGCGGCAAGATCGAAGGGGCGGCAGCTCTCCTCCACCGCGAAACGACGGGCGGCGGCGTCCCGTTCCTCCGCCGTCCGCCCGCCGAGCTTGATCACGGGCAGGTCAAGCTCCTTGCACGGGACGATGACTTGGGAGGGAAACCCGCCGGCGGACGGGAAAACAGCTCGCAGAACCTCATGGCGACGCATGATTTCATTCAAGCTTCGCCGGAGAACCGATACGTCCATTCGTCCCCTCAGACGGGCGGCAGCGGGGCGGTTGTAGCTCGGGCTCCCGGGATCGAGCTGATGGAGAAACCAGATCCGCTCCTGCGCAAAGGAGGTCTCAGCCGTCTCGCGACGCGGTCCCCTTGGGATGCTCTGTTCTTGCGGCGCGACGATTTCCTATCCCTCCTGGAACGCGCGATCCGAATCCGCGCCCGGCGCAAAGTGGTTATCGTTCCGTCCCACGTATTGCAACGGCAGCACCTGCTCGAGGGTCGTCGCGAAGGAGAGGATTTCCAACGCCGTTTCCGCGAGTATCTCCGGCCTGTCCGGAGCGGTCAATCGCGGGTTGTGTGCCGACGGAGTGCGAATCCAAACCACGAACATGACGCCTCGCTGGCTGGAGGCAACAGGCGACTAACCCGCCGTCGTTTCTTGACCTTGGCGAAGGTCTCAGTTCGGACTCCGGAGCTTCGTCGACGCCGAGTGCAGACGTACAACCGACAGATTTGACGCGGACTCGAAACGCGATCATCAGCCTGCGCTAGGCGAATCGAAGGGAAATCGAACTGTATGAAAACGAAGCCGACACAATCGAAGCCAAAGCTGATTCGACCGACGATTGAAGAGGACGCGCGCATTAGTGCGGCCGCCTGCGCGGACCGGATGCGCAGCCTATCGAGGGCACCGCGCGCTTGCGGCGATTGCGCGGACGACCACGCGCCGAAAGGCCGCGGACGATGGTTTCATTGCGCCTCGAACCGGACGTCAACGCCGCCGACAAAGCGCGCAGGCAACCAGGGCCGGCGACGACGATGTAACCGCCGGCCCATACGGCGCGCACCTTGCCTTCCGTTACCGCCAAACATCTTCCGCCACGAGGCCCAGGGTCAGTGCTGGTACAGTAGCGAATCGATACGGGAGAATCGATATGCGCATTGTCCTGGCAGCTTTGTTGATGCTCGCCACCAACGCGGCTTGGGCGGACTGGGTCAAGGTCGCCGAAAGCGATACGGTTGTCCACTACCTGGACCCTGCGACCATTCACCAGGACGGTGACCTTCGCCAGGCCCTGGAAATACAGGACTTGAAGGCGCGTGCTCAGCATGGGGAGCTTTCGCTGCGCACACTGTTCGAGTTCGACTGCAATGGGGGGCGGGTCAGGGTGCTTTCCGCCAGCGCTTATTCCGGGCCGATGGCGATGGGGAAAATCATGTCAGTGGAAATCATTCCCGACAACTGGGATCCCATTCCTCCCGGAACGTTGGCGGAAGGCTATCTCAGGGTCGTTTGCGCCAGATAGGCGGCGCACGGGAGGCATTCCCGCGGCATTTCAACAGGAGGCTGACGGGTCAACGCAATCCCGACCGCGCCGGGCGGCGAACTGCAACAAGCGTGCAATCGTCGGCGAGCGGCATGCCATCGAGAAAGCTGGCGAGTTCCCGTTGCACGGAACGCAGCAGGTCCTCGACTGATTGGCCGCAGTTCGCAGCACCGACACGGAGCAGGCGTTCCTCCGAGAAAGCGTGCCCGGCTGCTGATTCGGCCTCGGTGACGCCGTCGGTATAGCAGACGAGTGCCACACCTTGATCCAGCCCGACCTCGTTCGCTGTGTAGCGCTGCTCCGGCATGACGCCGATTAGCGCGCCTTTGGGCATCGGCAGCGACGACGCGCGCCCTTCATGAGCCAAAAACGGCGGGCAGTGCCCGCCATTAGCATAGACAAGGCGTCCGGACACGACATCCAGAAAAGCGCAGAACAGGGTTACGAAGATGTTTGCTGCGTTACGGGCGCACAGCTGCTCGTTGATGCGCCCGAGTAACTGCTCGGGATGGCGTGTGCCCATTGCCGCGATCCGAATCAGCCCGATCGAACGCGCCATGAACAATGCTGCGGGAATCCCGTGGCCCGACACATCGCCGACGCAAAAAAAGAGATGCCGCTCGTCAGCGAAGAATGCGTCGAAGAAATCGCCGCCGACGTCGGATGCGGGATCCATCATTCCAGCGATCTCGATATCAGCGCGCTCGGGGAAAAGACGACCGCGCGATGGAATCATGCTGGCCTGTAGCTGGCGAGCGGTCTGCAGCTCCCGCTGCATGTGCTCGAGAGCAAGCTGCTTCCGCTGCGCTTCCAGCATCGCCTCGTTGCCACGGCGCATGCGCTCGGATAGCGAAGCCAACAGATTGCGGGCAACGCCCGGTACGTTGCCAAGGCGGCCCCAAAACAGCTTGCCCGGCAACAGGAGCAGGCGCGATTCCGTCACAGCGACGACAAACGCCGAGGCTGGCTTGCCGTCGATCGCGGACATTTCCCCGACGCTTTCGCCCGGTTGAATAGGAATCCCGGCCTCCGAGCGCCGTGCGCCATCCAGGTATGCGGCTAACTCACCGGACAGCAGCACGTAGATGGTGTCGTTCGATTGGCCCGGTTGCAACAGTGCTGCCCCGACAGGGAGGATGCGGATCTCGCAATCCATGATCGCTTCTACGATGACGGACGGTTCGGCCCCTCGAAAGAGTGCGATCGCGTCGATACCGGTGCCGCGTGCGTTGCGCAGCTCGAGCAGCCAATCGGGCGTGGCGCGTGTCATGCCTCCTCGACCCAGCTCACCGTGATCGTGAGATGGTTGCGGCCCTGGCTGTGACGGTAGCTCAACTCGTCCGAGAAGTTGCGAATCAACAGCAGCCCGAGGCCTCCAGGCATGGCATCGACGAGGCTTGCCGGGTGCGGTGCTACGGCAATGAATGTGGATGGGTCGAAGGCCAACCCGGCGTCACTGACCAAGAGCTCCGCTGTGCATGCCCCGGGGCCGCGGCGCACGCCGAATTGCAGATGCACAGGCGATGACAGCGCGGTTGGCCCGCCATGTCTGATCACGTTCGCGAGCGCCTCGTCGAGGCAGTGATCGAGGCGCACGACCTGATCGAGTGGAACGTTCTGCGCAAGTGCTGCAGACTCGAGCCAGCCGGATGCGCGTCTCGCGTCCCACATATCCGCCCGAATCGTCAGTGCCGCGGGCGGCTGCGCAGCCGGTAGCGACATTCGGCGCGGCTTACTTCAGGAGCGCCTTTTCGGCGTCTAGTGAGTCCTGAAACGTCGGGATCAATTCGTTGATGCCGGTCGCTTCGAGCGTCCTGATGATTACTTCGTTCTCTGCGACGTGCAGCACCATACGGCCGCCCTTTGCCTGGACCGCCTTGGCGCCCGTGACAAGCACGCTAATAGCCATAGACGAGAGGAACCTGACCTCCGAAAGGTAGACGACTACGCCGCCGTTTGCAGATTCCGTAAGTTCGGCGAACTTCGGGGCGATCTGCTCGCTCCCAACGGTATCGAGGCGTCCGGACAGGACGATGCGGCGCAAGCCCTCATTCACGTCTTCAAATCGAATGGCCATGGCGTCCCCGCGGCAGCGAGAAGGGGGAAGGACAGGACTGCGGTGCTATGGTGACAGAAACCTACAGCGAAGGCGAATTGACTGGCATGTGGTCCGGGTGCGCGAATCCTGGAGGGCGCATGTCGAGCGTTCGCGTCGAGTGTGGGCTGGCGTGTCCGGAGCCGCCGGGGGAGAATGGATCTGCTTGCAACCGATTCAAGGGGGAATGAATGCCAAACAGTTCGCGTTTTCGCTCGATGGGTTTGATCGTCGTCGCCGTTGCGGCTTCGCAATTGTTGTTTGCACAGACGCCCGCACCCAGCCAATCGCCGGCAACAGCGCCGCCTGCGGGCACTCCGGCAGCCACGCCGGCATCAGCCGCGACACCGACGCCGGCCGCCGCGCAGACGCCGCCCCCGGCAGCCAAGGCCCAGGACGAGACCGGGCTGGCCGCGGTCTACAGCGACAAGCTCAATGGACGCAAGACAGCGAGTGGGCAAGTCTACGATCGCAATCAACTCACCGCCGCTCATAAGACCATTCCGTTCGGCACGCAGGTCAAGGTGACCAATACCAAGAACGACAAGAGTGTGGTGGTGCGGATCAACGACCGCGGTCCGGCTCAGGCGGGGCGTGTGCTCGACCTTTCACCGAAGGCCGCCGCCGCGCTGGGCATCAAGCCAACGGCGATGGGCGAGGTTCGCCTCGAAGTCGTCGCAGAGGCTCCGGCCAAGACCCCCAAAAAATGACGGTCGGATGACGCGATGCCGGACGAACCGACAACCGGAGTGCGCGCGACGGGCAGTTGCCTCTGCGGGGCCGTCCGCTACGAGGTGACGGGCACGCTGCGCGACGTGGTCGAATGCCATTGCGCGATGTGCCGCAAGACGCATGGACACATCGGCGCTTATACAGCAACGCCAAAAGGCGGCCTGCGAATCACGGAAGAACGCGGCCTCAAGTGGTACCAGTCGTCGGAGAACGCGCGACGCGGCTTCTGCAGCGAATGCGGCGGGACGATGTTCTTCGAGCCGCAGACCAAGAACTACATAGCGATCGCCGCCGGCACGCTCGACGCGCCGACCGGGCTCAAGACCGTGGTGCAGATCCACGTCAACAGCGCAGGCGACTATTACAGGATCGACGAGACTATCCGCCAACGCCCCGACTGAGCCGCCGGGAAAAACGACGACGCGCGCCGGTCCCGCGACGGACCGGGCAAGCCCCGCTACAGCTTGTTCGCGTAGTCCTTCTGCACCTGCTTGATCCGTTCGTGCGATCCGAGGAACGCATGCTTCGACATGTCCGCCGAATATCGGCTGGCCGGCGGATTCTTGCCCACGGCTTCGGCGAGCGCGCGGATGTGATGCGGACCGGCTCCGCAGCACACGCCGAGATAGCGGATGTCGAGCGCCATCGCCTGCTGCCCGAACTCGGCGAGCTCGAAGCGGTTGCACGTGAACGGATCGAGCGCGATCGGAAACGGCCGGCTGCCTTCGTCGTAGTGCCAGTGCGTGTCGCACAGCGACTGGAACGACGGCTCCTTCTCGTTCGTCCGAAACGGCACCGGGAGAGCCGCCATGTGCGTCTTCACGCGTGCACGGATCTCGCGCAAGAGCGGCAGCATCGTCGCCGGACCGCGGATGCAGTTGAGGCCGACCACGTCGGCGCCGGCATCGGCGAGGCGCTTGCATGCGTCGGCGACGGTCCAGTCCTCGCGCGTCACGTCGGCCTTGTGCATCGCGAGCGTGATCACCGCCGTCTGCCCCGCCTTCTTGATGACGTCGAGCGCGATCAGCGCTTCCTGCGCCCAGGAGAACGTTTCGCCGACAATGAAGTCGACGCCGGCATCGACGGCCCAGCCGACCTGTTCCTCGAACATCGCGCGCACTGCCTTGTGCGACGCGGGATCCGCCGGATCGTAGACATTCGTGTTGCAGATGTCGCCGGCGAAGAGCGCGCCGCTTTCCATGGCGACGGTCTTGGCCAGCGCGAGCGCGCGCTGGTTGATCGGCTCGAGATCCTTCTCGCGGCCGATCACCCGCAGCTTCTCGCGGTGCGCGTAGTAGGTGAGTGCCTCGACGACATCCGATCCGGCGTGAACGAAATCGCGGTGCAGCTGCGTGACGACTTCCGGGTGTTCGAGCACGACCTCGGGCACGAAAGCCCCGGCCTGCAGATAGCCGCGGCGTTCGAGCTCGAAGACATAGCCTTCGGCACAGATGACGGGTCCCTTGTCGAGCCGTTGCAGCAGGGAAAGGCGTTGCGGTGTCGGCGGGGTCATGGCGTGGTTACCGGTTGAATTCGAAGCAGCAGAAGTGGGGAGCCGTTAGCTCCAGGGAAACGGACTGTTGGACGTCGGATGCAATCGTCCCGATGCGTAACGCGAAAAACGGAAGGGCTCGAGCAACGCCCTGTTTTCTCCCAGGAGCTCGTCGGCGACGAGCGCTCCCACGCCGATCATCTTGTAGCCGTGATTGGAATCGGCGATCACGTAGACATTGTCGCAAAAGCGGTCGAAAACGGGAAAGCTGTCCGGGGTGAAACAGCCGATGCCTCCCGAGGGCTCCTTGCGATAGACGCCATGCTGACCTTCGAAGCGCTTCTGGCAAAAGGCCAGCGCCGAAGTCCACATGTCGGCAAAGTTGTCGGTCACCACGAATTCGGGTGACGCGGGACCGTACGGATCCACGCGCACGTCATCGGCCGCACGGTCCACGGTCGCAGGCATCGCACCGCCCTGCACGCCGCCGAAATGAAAGTCGGGCTTGTAGTAGATGCCCCACAGCTTGTCGGTGATGAGCGCACCGCTGTGATCGGAATACAGCGGCGCGTCGGTATCGACGTGGATGACCGGTGGCATCGCGCCATCGTTGGTCTTCTGAAAATTCGGGTCGACCCCAAGCGTGCCTTCCTGCAGCGCCATGTAGTGCCACATCGGAACGCCTTCGTGCATCACGCCGTCGCGGCCCTTGACGGCGGTGGTCTTGGGCAACGCGAGCATGGTCCAGATCGAATTGATCCACGGTCCCACGGCGACGATCACCTGCTCGCAAGCGATGGCGCCGGCGCTCGTCTCGACGCGTCCAACGGCGCGCGAGCCTGCGTCCGACCGCAACCCCGTGACCGTAACGCCTTCGAAGATCTCCACGCCGAGCGCCTGCACCTTTCGCGTCAATCCGCGCAGCGAGGCCATGTTGTTGGCGTAGCCGCCGCGCTTTTCATGCAGCACCGACGTGATGTTCTTCGCTTGCCAGTCGTGGAGAATCCCTTGCATGTACTGCAGGGATTTCGCCTCGCCCTCGATGAACACGGACTCGTACCCGATGGTGCGCTGCTGCTCGTAGATGGTCCGCACCTGCGCGTGCATCACCTCGGGGCTGATCTGCAAGTAGCCGACCGGGTGATAGCTGTACGCTTCCGCATCGCTTTCCCAGACGGAAACGGAATGCGCCATCAGCTCGCGCATCGCCGGCTGGAAGTAATTGTTGCGCACGACGCCGCAAGCGATACCTGACGCGCCGGCGCCGACCCCCGACTTGTCCAGGATGACGATCCGCGTACCACCGTTACCGATGGTCTCGCCGGTCGCCTTGACCTTCTGCGCGAGATGCATCGCGGTGGAAAGGCCGTGGATGCCGGCGCCGATGACGACGTATTTCGCGGAAGCAGGAAGGGAGGGCATGCGGGCCGTCAGCGAAGGCGATTCAATCCTCGATCATCGTGAAAAGAGCCCGAACCCACCGCCACAAACACGACATTCACTAGCATAAATGCGACGCGACGGCGTCACGACGCCGGGGAAAGCAATTCGTCGACCAGGGCGGGCAGGGCCGAAGCCTCGGTCGTGAACGATCCGACCAGCTTCTCTATCCGCGCGGTGCGTGCCGCGCCGAGGACGGGTGTGGCGAGCGCGCGAAACTTGGCGACGAGCTCGTCGTCGTCGATGGGGTTCTCGGGATTGCCGCGCGCGCGCGCTGGTTCCGAGACGAGCGTGCGACCGTCGGCGAGGCCGATGGAAAGGCGTGCCCATCGTTCCGCCGGGAAAAGGCGGGAGAGATCGGCCGCTTCGCTGAGCTCGATCGCGTCGAGTACTCGGGCGACGCGCGGATCGTGCATCGCGAGGGCGTCGACTTCTGCGGCGCCGACGCGGTTGAAAACGAGCGCGGCCGCAACTCCGTACGGGAGGCTGTATTGCGCTTCGTCGTCGGTCGAAGGCGACGGGCAACCGGAGCCCAAGGCCACCGCCTCGCGGAAGCTTTCGATGCGAATGCGAATGACGTCCGCGACGTCGAATCGGTGCGCCCTCTTCAGCGCGAGCGCCGCTTCGATGGCCGGTTGGGCCCATCGGCATACCGGATAAGCCTTGAAGTACTGCTCGCGAATGCGCCATCGCTGGCCGAGATCGCTCCATAGGGGCTGCACACTATCGAGTTCGACGGTGAGTGCGGGCGAGCCGGTGAAACCGTCCTGCGCGAGCAACGCCGCGGTAACCCCGGCGTGCGCGCCCCAACCCGAGCCGTCCTTCAGCATCGTCGGATGCGAGCACACGCGCAGGATCTGGCCGCGCGGCCCGATGTACTCGGCAACGCCGAGCGCTTCTCCCAGGTGTTCGACATCCAGCCGAAGCAGGCGTCCGACGACGGCCGCGCAGGCGACGGCGTTCCACGCGCCGGAGCAGTGGAAATCCGGGACCGTTGCATGCAGCGCGATGCCGGCGCGCGTGCCGATCTCGTAGCCGAGGACGAGAACCGTGAGGAATTCCGTGCCGGTGCATTCGGCACCGCCGTCGAGCGCGGCGAGGAGCGCCGGCAGCACGGCGGCACCGGTGTGTCCCTTGGTGAGCACGTGACCGTCGTGCGCGTCGAGCGAGTCGATGGTCGTGGCGCCGGCGAACGCCGCGCCTGCGCGGCTTGCCCGCCTCCCGTCAAAAAGCAGGCGAGCCTCCGCGTTGCGGCTGGTCATGTGGGTCGCGGCATGCGCATTGGCGATGGCCGCGACGGGCAGGCGTGAACCTCCGGCGGCAACGCCGATCAGGTCGAGGAGGCAGCGCTCGCCCTGCCGCACGACATCCGCCGGAAGCGCATCGAACGACAATGCACGCACGAAGACTGGAACGTCGAACCGAGGCGCGCAAGCGTCGCGCGCTGTCGCAATAGTCATCTTCTCTCCCGCACTTATCGGCCGCCAACGCGCGCGGCGCGCTCGTCGCTCGGCTTGTGTCCGTAGACCGCCCGATAGCATCGGCTGAAATGCGATCCCGAAGCGAAACCGCAGGCCACCGCGATATCGAGAATCGGTTTGGTCGTCTGCAACAGCATCGTTCGCGCGCCGTCCAGTCGCAGCTTCAGGTAATAATAGCCCGGAGTCGCGTCCAGATACTTCGCGAAGAGCCGCTCGAGCTGGCGCGTCGACAGCCCGACATCCTCCGCGATGTCCCGCACCCGCCGCGGTTCGTCGCGAGCGACCTCCATCATGCCGATGGCGGCGATCAACTTGTCGTTCGCAACGCCCAGCCGGCTGTGGATGGCCATCCGCTGCGTATCCTGAGCGCCGCGGATGCGCGGGTGGATGAACTGTTCGGATACATCGTTGGCCAGCCCGCGCCCTTCGCGGTCGGTGATCAACTGCAGCATCATGTCGAGCGCGGACGTGCCACCCGACGAGGTGTAGCGGTTTCCATCGATGACGAAGATGTCGGTGGTCGTCCGGATGCGTGGAAACTTCTCGGCGAATGCGGCGAGATTTTCCCAGTGCAATGCGCAACGCCGTCCGTCGAGGAGGCCGGCCTCCGCCAATACGTAGGCGCCGAGGCTGACGGCGCCGATGGCCGTGCCGCCGCGCGCCACTTCGCGCAACCAGCGGTAGACCGCCTTGTCGCCGGCGCTTGCCTTGCGGGAACCCGCGCAGGCCAGCAACAAGTCGAGCCGCGGCGCGTCATCGATCGAACTGTGTACCGCGATGTCGATGCCGTTGCTCGCACGCACCGGCGCGCCATCGCGCGACAGGAGCTGCCAGCCGAATCGTTGCTCACCGGTCAGCCGATTGGCCGCGCGCAGCGGCTCGATGGCGGACGCGAACGCCATCATCGGAAATTCCGCCACCAGGTAGAAGCCGACGAGAAACGGGGGCGCTTTGGTCACGCCAGTCGGTCGCCCTAGTCAGAACGCAAACGGCGGCAGCACGTCGTAGCCGTATTGCAGCGCCGACCGGCACAACGTCTTCCAGGCCCCGCGTGCGTAGCTTCGCGCCACCAGCATCGTGAACAATTCCGTATTGCGGCGGTAGTAGAGCGCGTTGACGTGACCGAGGACGCTTTGCGCACACACGCCGTCCGCGAAAGAGCGCGCATGGAAGTCGAGCGGACAGCTCTTGGCAAGGACCGTCTCGGCACGCGGTCCGCCGACCGACCATCCGATGCTGCTGGCGGTGACGTCGAAGAGCGCCCCGCCGGCGGCGTTCAACGCATCGCGCTTCGCCGCAAAATCAGTCAGCGCATGGGCTTCGCTCGCGACGATCAGCCACGAGGTCGGGCCGAGCCATAGCGCGGTCAGCGGCGCGCGCCGCGCCGTCGTGTTCGGCGCCGTCGGCAGCGCGAGGTCGAAAAGACGGTTCGCCTCGCCGCCGAACGGCGCGCGCGAGGTGTCGCCCTGAAGATTCCACGCGGCCGTGAACGTCGCTTCGGCGAGCATCACGCCGGGTGGCGAGGCTCCGTAGCGACCGACCGATGTCCAGTCGGTCACGTTGGCGGTTGGGTCAGACACGGAGCCTTCCTCCTTCCGGATCGATGAAGCAGGGCGGGCCGACTGTCACCCGCACTTTGGCGTTGGCAAGCGGCGACACCGCCCACAGCGTCTCGCCGTGCCGCTGGCGCCCGTTCGCCACCAGCGCCAGCGCAATCCACGCGTCGAGATTCGGGCTCCAGCACCACGAGGTCACGTGTCCCAGCATCGGGTTCGGCAGCGCGTGATCGGGGTCGGCGACGATCTTCGCGCCGCGGGGCATGATCGCGCCATCCTGCGCAGTAAGGCCCACGAGCTGCCATCGATCAGGGGCGCTCAGCGCGGCGCGCGCGAGCATCGGCTTGCCGATGCACCACTTGGCGGCGTTGACGAGACTGCCCATGCCGAGGTCGTCGGCGGTGGTGCGCCCATCGGCCTCCGGACCGATCACGACGTGACCTTTCTCGATGCGCAGCGTGCTCATCGCCTCGGTACCGTAGGGCATGATGCCGAACTCCTCGCCGGCGGCGATTACCGCTTCCCACATCGCGCGACCACGATCGGCCGGCACGTGGATCTCGAAGGCGAGTTCGCCGGAGTAGCTCATCCGGAAGACCCGTGCGGGGATCTCGCCATTCGCTCCGCTCACGCGGCATTCACGGACGGCCAGAAACGCAAAGGCGCCGTTCGACACATCGATGTCGACGATCTTCGCAAGCACGCGTCGCGCGTCGGGTCCCGACAGCGCCGCCGCGGCCCACTGCTCGGTGACCGACGTGGCAAATACCTCGAGCTCCGGCCAATCGATTTGCAACAGGTGCTGCAGGTGCTGCATCACCTTGACCGCATTCACGGTCGTGGTCGTCATCAGGTAGTGCGTCGGGGCAAGCCGCGATGTCGTCCCGTCGTCCAACACCATTCCATCGTCGCGCAGCATCACGCCATACCGGCACCGTCCGACCGCGAGCGTGTCCCAGCGGTTGATGTAGGCGCGATTCAGGAATTCTGCGACGTCATTGCCCTGCAGTTCGATCTTGCCGAGCGTCGACACATCGACGATCCCGACGCGGCTGCGCACGTTTGTCGCCTCGCGGTTCGCGGCGTCGTCCGGGGATTCGCCGGCGCGCGGGTACGAGTGCGGCCGCTTCCAGAGGCCGGTATTGACGAACCGCGCGCCTCGCTCGGCGTGCCAGTCGTGCATCGCCGTGCATCGGGTCGGCTCCATCTCCTTGCCGGTCGCATGTCCCGGAATCGCCCCGAGCGTGACGGGTGAATAGGGCGGGCGAAACGTCGTCGTGCCGACTTCCGGAATCGATCGCCCGGTCACCTCGGCGAGGAGCGCCAGTCCGACGACGTTGGAGAGCTTGCCCTGGTCCGTCCCCATGCCGAGCGTCGTGTAGCGTTTCAGGTGCTCGACCGATCTGTACCCTTCGCGCGCCGCGAGTGCGATGTCCGCGACCGTCACGTCGTTTTGCAGATCGACGAAACGCTTGTCGCCCTTGCGTGTGGTGGGCACGCTCCACAGCGGTTGCAGCGCACCGGTCGCGATGGCCGCCGCTCGGGGCGGTTGGGGCGCCGAGGCGGCGGCGAAGCCCGCGCGGTACGCCGCCTCGATTCCGGCGGCATGGCCGTCATCGAGCGCCGCGGCGAGGCCGAAGCGTCCGTTGGCGGCACCCGCCGGCGTCATCTGCGACAGCGCGCTGCCCGGGACGAACGTCGCGTGCTCTGCGTCGTAGCGCAGCCGGCCCCTCGCCTGCGAGAAGAGATGAACGGCGGGATTCCATCCGCCCGACACGCAGACGACATCGCATTCGATGCGCCGCCCCGCCCCGCCCGAAAGCGGTACGACATCGACGGCGCGAACGCGCAGCCGGCCGTGAGCGCGGGCGACGGCGGCGCCCGGTACGATCGGCAGGCCGGCCGCGCGGGCCTCGCGCGGCCATTGACCGTCGATCGCGGCGTCGGGTCGCGGGTCGATGACCGCCGCGACCGCCACGCCCGCGCGTTGGAGCGCGAGCGCCGCCGCGTAGGCGCTGTCGTTGTTGGTGAACACGACGGCGCGGGATCCGGGGCGGACCGCGTAGCGATCGATGTACGTGCGCGCGGCGCCGGCGAGCAAGGTGCCGGGCAGGTCGTTGTTGGCATAGGCGATGGCGCGTTCATGCGCGCCCGAGGCGAGGACCACGGACTTCGCACGTACCTTCCACAGGCGCTCGCGCGGCGCGCCGTCGGCGGAATCCTCACCGACGCATTCGATGAGGCCGATGAGATTGTCGTCGTAGTGGCCGAATGCGGTCGTGCGCAACAACAGCGTGACCAGGGAGCTCCCTTTGAGCTCTCGCGTCGTCGCGTCGATCCACGCCGCGGCGGGTCCGTCGTCGACCATGGCCGACGCACCGACGAGGCTGCCGCCGAACACCGGATGCTCGTCGCAGAGGATCACGCGCGCGCCGGTCATTGCGGCGGCGCGCGCGGCGGCAAGGCCCGCCGGCCCCGCACCGATCACCATCACGTCGCAATGCGCGTGTTGATGCTCGTAATGATCCGGGTCCGGCGCATTCGCCGAACGACCCATGCCGGCAGCGTGGCGGATCACGTGCTCGTAGCGGAGCCACGCCTTCGACGTGGCCGGCCACATGAACGTCTTGTAGTAGAACCCCGCGGGAATGAGGCGCGACGCGACGTCGTTGACGGCGCCTGCGTCGAGGGAGAGCGACGGCCAGCGGTTCTGGCTCGCGGCGACGAGCCCTTCGCGGAGCGGAAAAACGCTCGCGCGCACATTGGGTTCCGTGCGCGCGCCGACGTCGATCTGCAGCAGCGCATTCGGCTCTTCGACCCCGGCGGTTGCGATGCCGCGTGGCCGGTGATACTTGAAGCTTCGGCCGACGAGGTGCACGCCGTTGGCGAGCAGCGCGGAGGCGAGCGTGTCGCCCGCATAGCCCTCGTAGGGCGCGCCGTCGAACGAGAAACGCAACGGCCGGGAGCGGTCGACGATCCCGCCTTCGGGCAGCCGGTGCGACTGCGTCATGCGGGGGCTCCCGGTAGCGTCTCGCCGGGGCGGGCGCAGCCGAGGATTTCGTGCGTACGCGTGTCGCGGCGAACTTCGAACCACTGGCGGCATCCTGCGCTGTGCAGCCACCGCTCCGCGTGCGGACCCGCGGGGTTGTCGCGCAGATAGACGTAGGCGTACCAGACTGCTTCCGGGGCGCCGGGCGCCGGGCGCTTCGCGTTGGCGTCCCCGCCATAGGTGAATTCGATCTGGCTGCGGGGACCGCACCAGGGGCAGGGAATCAGCAGCATGCGGGATTCGCTCGCGTCATTTCGTCAGTGTGCCCAGGCGCAGGCTCCTGCGCCTTTTTCGTCGATCATGCGGCCTTCGGCGAATCGCTCGAGCGTAAACGCCGCGTTGAGCGGATGCGGCGCATCGCGCGCCATGGTGTAGGCATGCAGCCAGCCGGACGCCGGCGTCGCCTTGAAGCCGCCGTAACACCAGCCGCCAGTCATCGTGAGGCCCTTGACCGGCAGCTTGGCGATGATCGGGCTCCCGTCCATCGTCATGTCGCAGATGCCACCCCACGTGCGCAAGAGCTTCAACCGGCCGAAGCCTGGAAAGAGGGCGAGGCATGCGCCGACGACGTTCTCGATGATCGGGAGGTTGCCGCGCTGCGCATACGAATTGCAGAAATCGAGGTCGCCGCCCATGACGAGCTCGCCCTTGTCGGACTGGCTGATGTAGAAATGCACCGCACCCGAAGTAACGACCGTGTCGAGCACCGGCTTGATCGGCTCGGAGACCATCGCCTGCAGCGCGTGCGATTCGATCGGCAGCTTGATGCCCGCCATCGCCGCGACGTGACTGGAATGACCGGCGACCGCGAGGCCCAGCTTCGCGGTTGCGATGAATCCGCGCGTCGTCTCGACGCCGGCGATGGCGCCGCCCTCGATGCGGATTCCGGTGACCTCGCACTGCTGGATGATGTCGACCCCGCACGCATCGGCGGCACGCGCATAGCCCCACGCGACGGCGTCGTGGCGCACCGTGCCGCCACGCGGTTGCAACAGGCCGCCGTGGATCGGAAAGCGGGCGTCCGCCGAGCAATCGAGGGTGGGAATGGCGCGCGCGATCTCGCCGGTCGACATGAACTTCGCGTCGATGCCGTTGAGGCGCATCGCGTTGCCGCGCCGGATCGCGGCGTCGAGGTCGGCTGGCGAATGGACGAGGTTCAGCACGCCGCGCGCGCTGTACATCACGTTGAAGTTGAGTTCCTTCGACAGTCCTTCCCAGAGCTTCAGCGAGTACTCGTAGAAATGCGCGTTGGCGTCGAGATGATAGTTCGAGCGGACGATCGTCGTGTTGCGCCCGGTATTTCCGCCGCCGAGCCAGCCTTTCTCCAGCACCGCCACGTTGGTGACGCCATGTTCCTTCGCGAGGTAGTAGGCGCTCGCGAGGCCGTGTCCGCCCCCGCCGACGATGACTGCGTCGTAGCGCGGCTTCGGCGACGGGCTTCTCCACGCGAGCGGCCAGCGCTCATGGAATCCGACGGCGTTTCGCGCAAGGGAAAATATCGAGTATTTCAAGGCAGTCCGGCGTGGGTTGAGGAGACGGCGCGGGTGTCACCAGCGGATGGAATCAGGTATTCTAACGGCACCGGCGGACACCCGTGATTTGCTCGTGCGAGCGTCTGAACGGGCGCGTCGTCAAGCGTGACTGCAGTCCGGTCGTTGACGTTCCGTCGATTTCGCCACCACCACTGAGGTCCCCATGTCTCACGCATCTTTCGTTTCCGGCGCGGTTGTGCGCCTGCTCGCCGGCGCCGCGCTGGCCGCGTTCACCGTCACCGCCACGCTCGCACAGGAAATCAAGTTTTTCCGCATCGGCACCGGCGGTACCGCGGGAACCTACTACCCGATCGGCGGCCTGATCGCCAACGCGATCTCGAACCCGCCCGGCTCGCGGGCCTGCGCCGACGGCGGAAGCTGCGGCGTGCCCGGGCTCGTCGCCACCGCGGTAGCATCGAACGGCTCGGTCGCCAACATCAACGGGATCACGTCGGGCCAGATGGAATCCGGCTTCACGCAATCGGACGTCGCGTACTGGGCCTACACCGGCACCGGCGTGTACGACGGCAAGCCGAAGGTCGGCGACCTGCGGCTCATCGCCAACCTGTATCCGGAGACGATCCACGTCGTCGCGCGCAAGGGTTCCGGGATTCGCAGCGTCGCCGACTTGAAGGGCAAGCGCGTCTCGCTCGACGAGCCGGGCTCGGGCACGCTGGTCGACGCGCGGATCATCCTGGCCGCGTTCGGCATCACCGAGAAGGACATCAAGGCCGAATACCTGAAGCCCAATCAAGCGGGCGACAAGATGAAGGACGGCGGACTCGACGCGTTCTTCTTCGTCGGCGGCTATCCGACCGGTGCGATCGCCGAGCTCGCTTCGTCGGGTGCGGGCATCGAACTCGTGCCGGTGACCGGCCCGGAAGTCGACAAGATGCGCTCCGAGTACGCGTTCTTCGCGCCGGACTCGATCCCCGCCAACACCTACAAGGGCGTCGGTGAGGTTAAGACGATCGCCGTAGGCGCGCAGTGGGTGACCTCGACCAAGCAGCCCGAGGCGCTGATCTACGAAGTGACGAAGGCGATGTGGAACGAGAACACGCGCAAGCAGCTCGACGCGGGTCACGCCAAGGGCAAGGCGATCCAGGCCGCGTCGGCGACGGCCGGCGCCGGCATCCCGTTCCATCCGGGTGCCGAAAAGTTCTACAAGGAAAAAGGGATGCTGAAGTAGGAAAGGCGCAATCCGCCGCGCCGCCTGAATCAAAAGACGGGGCCGGTAATCATCCGGCCCCGTCTTCATTCCACCAAGGCAGACGCGAGCTGCGCGACGACATCCCCGGGAGACGGCGTGCAGGAAATCGACACTAGGAAGGCGATCGAGCTCGAGGAGAAATACGACCCCGAGATGCGATTCCGGCCGCTGCTGCCGCCGGCGACCTTCATCGTCGCGTTTCTGCTGATCGTACTTTCCTGCTTCCACTACTACACGGCCGGATTCGGCCTGTTGCGCGAGACCACGCACCGCGGCATCCACATGGCCTTCGTGCTGGGGCTCGTCTTCCTGGTGTTCCCCGCGCGAAAGTCGACGCTGGAGAAGCCGGCCGTGCACACGTGGCTTGCCCCGGGCGGCGTGCCGCTCGTCGACTGGGCGCTCGGGCTCGCGATCGCGTCGTCGGTGCTGTACATCCCGTGGATCTTCGAGGACCTCGCGTTTCGCGTCGGCAATCCCTTGCCGCTCGATGTCGTGATGGGATCGATCCTCGTCGTGCTGCTGCTCGAGGCGACGCGGCGCGCGATGGGCTGGCCGCTGCCGCTGATCGCCGTCGTGTTCATGATCTACGCGCTCGCCGGTCCGGTTTTTCCGGGGCTGCTCAAGCACTCGGGCGCGCCGTGGTCGAGTCTCGTCAACCACCTCTACATGACGAGCCAGGGCATCTACGGCATCGCGATCGGCGTCGTCGCGACCTTCGTGTTCCACTTCGTGCTCTTCGGCGTGTTGGCCACACGCATCGGCCTCGGCAAGCTATTTATCGACATCGCGTCGTCGATCGCCGGGCGTTACGCCGGCGGCCCCGCCAAGGTCAGCGTGTTCGCCTCGGCGCTCTTCGGGATGCTGTCGGGGTCGTCGGTCGCCAACGCGGTGACGGTGGGCTCGCTGACGATCCCGGCGATGGTTCGCCTGGGCTATCCGCGCCACTTCGCAGGGGCCGTCGAGGCGGCGTCGTCGACGGGCGGCCAGATCACCCCGCCGATCATGGGCGCCGCCGCGTTCCTGATGATCGAATTCCTGAACCTTCCCTATCAGACGATCATCATCGCGGCGATCGTGCCGGCGTTCATGCACTTCTACGGTGTGTTCATGCAGGTGCATTTCGAGGCGAAGCGAACGGGACTTCGCGGCCTCACGCCGAACGAACTGCCCGATCTCCGCAAGGAGCTCGTCGGCAATTGGCCGACCTTGATTCCGCTCGTGCTGCTGATCGGCATCATCGTCAACGGATCGACGCCCTACCTTGCGGCGTTCACCGGCATCTCGTCGGCCACACTCGTCGGTTTCTTCACCACGCGCGAAAGGACCACCGTCGCGCAGTGGGTGGCGCTCGCCGTCGGCCACGCGGTGCTGATCGCGCTCATCACCGGTCAGTTCGGCGAATACAACGTCTACGTGTTCGTCGTGATGCTGGCGATCGTGCCGGTGGTGCACAGGCAGATCGCCGCGGTGTCGCGGATCGCCCGGAAGGATCTCGTCGAGGCGTTCGAAACGGGCGCCAAGTACGCGCTCGCGGTGGGCGCGGCGGCGGCGACGGTCGGCATCGTGATCGGTGTGGTTACGCTGACCGGCGTCGGTTTCAAGATCTCGTACATCGTGACCTCCGCCGCGCAGACGATCGCGTCGACCGTCATCGCGGTCCTGCCGTCGGGCCTCGTCGAGGCGAAGTCGCTCACGCTGCTTGCGGCGCTCTTCATGACGGCCGTCGTCTGCGTGCTGATGGGGTGCGGCATCCCGACCACCGCGAACTACATCATCATGGTCACGGTCGCCGCGCCCACACTCGTGCTGCTGGGCGTGCAGCCGCTGGTCGCGCATTTCTTCGTCTTCTATTACGGTGTGCTGGCCGACATTACGCCGCCGGTGGCGCTCGCTGCCTATGCCGCGGCCGGCATGGCCGGCTCCGACCCGTTCAAGACCGGCAACACCGCGTTCCGGCTCGGGCTCGGCAAGGCCCTCGTGCCGTTCGTCTTCGTGTTCGCGCCGTCGCTTCTGCTCGTGACGGCCGGATTCACGTGGCAGGAATTCGCGATTGCGTTTGTCGGCTGCGTGCTCGGCATCACCTTTCTCGGCGCCGCGTTGTCGAATTACTTCCTGGTGCAGATGCGGACCTGGGAGCGCTGGGTGTGCGCCGCGGCTGCGTTCCTGATGGTCGCGCCGGAACTCACCAGCACGCTCATCGGAATCGCGATGGTCGTGCCGGTGATGCTGCGGCACGTCGCCACGATGAAGCGCGGTACCGCCGTCGCGACCTAGAGGGCTACCGTTCCCGCTCCAGGCGTGGCAGGGTGTTGACTGCCAATTTCAATACGCGCAAATTAGCTCGTCCTTCCGTCCAGTCGGCGCTCGCCATGACGAAGGCTCGCAACGGATGAGCGCGATCGTTTTTGTCTCGAACACTGAATTTTGGGGAGGCAAAGCAATGACAACACTTCCACTGGCTATGGATTCAAGTCCTGGAAGGTCGCGTAGGTCGGACATGCGTCCGAGCGCAAAGGCCCGCTCCCGGCTCTCGGTACGCCGGCTTGCCGCTCTGCTCGTTGCCATCACATTCGCACTTCTCGCCTGCGCGCCCGCCAGCGCTCAAGGGTCGTCCCGCGTTCGGTTCGTCGGGAATGCCGCTTACTCGTTCGATCGCAAAATTGCGGTATTGACCGCCAACAAAGTCTCGAATTTCGAATCGTCCGGAGTTTCGGGCCCGTTGACCCTGGAGCTTTGGGCTTTCGCGAGTCCTTATGCCGGCACCGGTACCAAGACGGACAAGAATGGGCTCAAGTTGGCAGAGTTCGCGCTGGGTCAGCTGAACGCCGGGTCCAATTTTCTTTACGTCGACTCCGGGCCGATCGCGTTCGCCAGTCCGATGAAGGGCATCTGGTTCTTCACGCTGTTCGTGACCGAGTCCGTGGCGGGAGTGACCGCGCGGGATGATTGGAAAAACTTTTCACAGCCCGTTGTGATCGGCCCGGTGTCCACGATTGTCCCGGTTGCCGGTATTTGGTGGAATCCCGAGGAATCGGGCACGGGTTATGCCATCGACTACCAGAACGGCGTGTTACTCGTGCAGTCCTACTCCTACCAGTTCGTGGGGACACCCCAGTGGTACCTTGCCGCCGGCGAGGTGGACTCCAACACGTTCGGAGCGACGCTCGACAGGTACGTCGACGGACAGTGCATCTCTTGCGCCTACACGCCGGCGGCCCTCGTTGGCAACGATGGAGCGATGAGCATCGTCTTCACGTCGCCAACCACGGCCACCGCCTACCTGCCCGGAGGACGCCAGATCCAGATCGAGCGGTACTTTGGCGCCGCGCCCAGCGTCCCCGTGTCGGCATCCGCAATCGCGCCTGTTGCCGGTGTCTGGTGGAATCCGAACGAATCGGGCACCGGATACGGACTCGACTACCAGAGCGGGACGTTGCTGGTGCAAATTTACTCGTTCCAGCCGGGAGGGCAGTCGCAGTGGTACCTCGCCGCCGGACAGGTCAACGCCAACGTTTTCACAGCGACCCTCGACAAGTACGCGGGTGGCCAGTGCATCTCCTGCTCGTACACGCCCGCGACCCACGTTGGCAACGACGGGAATATTTCCATGACATTCACATCGCCGACCACCGCCAATGTCGTGCTGCCCGGCGGCCGCCAGATCCAGATCCAGCGCTACTTTGGGCCGTAGCCCGCTAGGGCATTTCAGGCGTTGCGGCAACCAAGGGAATCTCGGCTAGCCCGGAGCGGCGCCCTGCGTCGCGGTGTACAACGCGTAGATCGACTGGCTGGCGGCCATGAACAGGCGGTTGCGCTTGGGGCCGCCGAAGCAGACGTTGGCGCAGGCCTCGGGCAGCCGGATGCGCCCGATGAGCTTTCCCTGCGGCGTCCAAACGGTCACTCCGCTGTAACCGACGTTGCGTCCACCGTTGCTCGCGCACCAGAGGTTGCCGTCGACGTCGGCGCGCACGCCATCGGGTTTGCACTTCACGCCGTCGACCTTGAAATCGGAGAAGAGCTTGCCGTTGGAAAGCGTGTTGTCCGCTCCGACGTCGAAGACGTGCATGTCGCCGTTGCCGCCGGCGTGCGTGTCTCCCGGGCCCCGGCCGGTGCTGACGACGTAGAACTTCGTGAAATCGGGCGAAAAGCAGAGTCCGTTGGGGTCCGGAATCTGATCTTCGCGCACCACCACTTGGACTTTTCCGCTCTTGTCCACGCGGTACACGTTGGTCGGCAATTCGCGCTGGTAGGATCCGAACTCGGGTGGCTGCCCGAGCCTCGGATTGATGCGCCCCGCGCGGTTGGCGGGTCCCCCCGCCGCGTCGACCGTTCCCTCGTAGAGCTGGGCGCCATAGGGAGGATCGGTGAACCAGTAGCTTCCGTCGGGATGAGCCACGACGTCGTTCGGCGAATTGAGGCGCTTGCCCTCGAAGTGCGAGGCGATGATCGTCGTCGATCCGTCGAGCTCGTAACGCACGACGCGCCGGGCCAGGTGCTCGCACGAGACCTGCCTGCCCTCGTAGTCGAACGTGTTGCCGTTGCTGTTGTTCGTCGGCATCCGGAACACGCTGACGTGTCCGTCGTCCTCGATCCAGCGGAGCTGCCGGTTGTTCGGAATGTCGCTCCACAGCAGATAACGGCCCGCCGAATTCCATGCGGGACCTTCCACCCAGAGGGCGCCGGTCCACAGGCGCCGGATCGGGCTGTTGTTCTGGCGCAGACTGTCGAACGCGGGGTCGATCGTCAGGACGTCTGGATCGGGGTACGTCACCGGTGGACCCCCCGGACCGAAGTCGCGCGGCGGCTGCGTGATCGTGCTCGGCGGTGCGACGGGTCCGTTCGATGTTGTTTGCATGTTGACCTGCCCTCGATGCGTGTTATGGCTACGACCGACCCAAGGGCCGGTCCCCGAAAAGCATGGGTACTGGATTGACATCCCGGTTTGGTATGTAATTCCGGTATTGTCCGCCGAACTTCGCCGGCGCACGCGTCCGACCGAGAGCGACCCTATGCATATCGTTGTCCTGCATGGACCCAACCTGAACCTGTTCGGTCGGCGTGAGCCGCACATCTACGGCACGACCACGCTCGCGGAAATCAATGAAAAGCTGCGAATACTGGCCGCGAAGCTCGACGTGGAAATCGACATCTTCCAGTCGAACCACGAGGGCGCGCTGATTGACAAGTTGCACGAGTGCATCGACCGGGCCGACGGCGCGCTGATCAATCCCGCCGGGCTCACGCAACACGGCGTCCCGTTGCACGACGCGATCAAGGCGATGCCGTTTCCCGTTGTCGAAGTACACATGTCCAACATCGCCGCACGCGAAGCCTGGCGCGCCCACTCGATAATCTCCCCTGCCGTCAGGGGCACCGTGCAAGGTCTCGGCTGGCGATCCTACACCGCCGCATTCGACTCGCTGGTCGGCATCGTTCGCGACGGCGCCAAGTAAGGAATTCACGAAAGTCGCCCGCTCGAGGCGACCCCATGCCCGCCCATGCCGGCAATGGCTCGGTCAGGTCGATCGGCAAACCCGATCGGACGCCGTCAGCCTTTCGGTCCGACCATCGCGAACATCGCGCCCTGCGGATCGAGGCACTGCGCGATCCAGACTTCGCCGGGCACCTGGTGCGGACCGTTCAGCACCTTGCCCCCTGCCTTGGTAACGCGCGCCACGGCCGCGTCGATGTTCTCGACGTTGAAATAGTAGAGCCAGCACGGCGCGGGCATCTCGGGCATTCGGGTCATCATGCCGCCGACGGTCGGGCCGCCCGTCGCGAACATCTGGTAGATGCCCGCCCGCTTCATGTCCATCGTTTCGGTCTTGGTCCACCCGAACAGGCCGGCGTAAAACGCGAACGCGGCTTCGCGTTCGCCTGCGTGCAATTCGTGCCAGCCGATGTGGCCCGGAGTCCCCTGGGCCGCCGCCGCGGGTTCCTCGCCACCCATTCCCTTGAACAGGATGAACGCCGCGCCTTGGGGATCGGCGACGACGGCGAAGCGGCCGATGCCGGGAATGTCCGCGGGCGCGCGGTGGATCGCGCCGCCGGCCGCCTTGACCCGTGCCGCATAGCCGTCGACATCGCTGACACCGACGTAGCCCATCCACCCCGGACGCGCGCCCATCGCCTTCGCGTCGGCAGGGATCGGCATCAGGCCGCCGACCCTCGTCGACCCGACGGACAGGATCGAGTACGACCCGTCGGGCATCCCGGCGTCCTTGATGTCCCAGCCGATCACGCCGCGATAGAAGGCTTCGGCGGCCTTGGTGTCGGTGGTCATCACGTCGTACCAGACGAATTTTGCTTGATTCGCGGGCATATGCGTCTACTCCTCTCGTTCGGACGAACTTGTTAGCAATCTGATATTACGGGCGATCACTCCAGCAGGCGCTCGAGCCGGTCGATGCAGACGATCCAGCCCTGATTATGGTGATCACGCGCGGCATCATCGAAGAATCGTTCATGCACCAGCGTGAGTTCGGTGCCGGTGCCGGCGGCGCGCAGTTCCATCGTCACGAGCGACTCGCGCTCAGGCGTGCTCTTCCACGCCCAGGTGTACACCAGTTTACGGTTCGCAACGACCTCGCGGTAGACGCCGCTGACGTCGTGCTCCTCGCCGTCGGGGGCCTCCATCACGATCCGATAGCGGCCGCCGACCCGGACGTCGATCTCGACCACCCGAGTGCTGAAGGCGTCACCTGGCCCCATCCATCGCGTCAGCGCTTCCGGGTTCGTGCACGCGCGCCAGACTTTGGCGGGCTCGACGTTGAACTTGCGGACGATCTTGAGCGAGGGTCTTTCCTTCGTTTCTGCCATTGCCGTGTCTCCTCCTGGTGGTAAAGATAACGCGCGAGCGCGTCGAGCCTGTCGCTCCAGAATGCTTCGTACTTGGTCAGCCAGTCGACCGCGTCGCGCATCGGTTCCGCCGTCAGCGTGCAGGTGACGACCCTGCCCGTCTTGCTGCGTTGCAGGAGGCCGGCCTCTTCCAGCGCGCGCAGGTGCTTCATGAAGCCGGGCAACGACATGTCCGACTGCGCGGCGAGCTGACCTACCGGCCGGCTTCCCGACTGCAATGCGACGAGCACTGCGCGCCGCGTCGGATCGGCGAGGGCGGCGAACGTCGCGTCGAGCCTTTCATCTATATACTTAACCATTAGGTTTAGTATTAACCGGCGGCGCGACGATGTCAAGAGGCAGCGAGTGAACTGTTTTCTCCGACTCGCATCGCTTGACCCTGCCGGCGTGACGGCGTAGCGTCAATGCCAATAATCCGGACGTCCAACTGGCCTGCCGCTATCTGGAGGACCAATGCATCCGACTCGCTCGACCGGGGCAGCCGCCTTGGTTGCCTTCGCAACGCTTCTCCTGTTCTCGGCGGTGCCCATCGATTGCTTCGCGCAGGCACGCGAAGGGACGCTGCACATAGGCATTCTCTCGTCCGGCAGCCGCGAGATACGCGCGCCCCTCGACCAGGCGCTGGTAAACGGATTGCGCGACCGCGGTTATGTCGAGGGCAAGAACCTGATCATCGAACGCCGCTATGGCGTGAGCAAGATCAAGGAAAGCGCCGATGAACTTGCGGGCATGAAGCTCGACGCCATTCTCACGACCTGCAGCCCTTCCACCCGGACCATGAAGGAGGCGACCTCGTCCACGCCTATCGTCATGGCGGCGGTCTCCGATCCGGTGCAGCAGGGGCTGATCGCGAGCCTCGCCAAACCCGGCAAGAACATCACGGGAACATCGAGCCAGGCCGAGGACCTGCTGGCAAAACGGCTCGAGCAGGTCGCGTCGGTCCTGCCCAAGGCGACCACGATTGCGGTACTCGCGAACGCGCGGAACCCGGTGCACGCGCTCGGATGGCGAAAACTCGAGAGTGCGGCGGAGCAAATGAGGATAAAGCTTGTCAAGATTGAAATCGGAAGCGCCGCCGACCTTACGGCCGCGTTCGACACCGCCATGCGCGCGCAGGCCGGGGCCCTGTTCGTTCTGCCTGACGATCCTTTGATGATGAACCTGCGCTCCCAAATGGTGGAGCTCGCCGCCAGGAACCGATTGCCGGACTTCCATTGGGCGAGGGAATTTGTGGAGTCGGGCGGGCTGATGAGCTACGGTGAAAATCTTCGCAGCAGCTATGCGAACGCGGCCGCGTACATGGACAAGGTCAAGAAGGGCGCGGATCCCGCAACACTGCCTGTAGAACAGCCGACGCGCTTCGAACTGGTGATCAACATGCAGGCGGCAGCGGAACGGGGAATCACGATTCCGCAATCGATGGTCTTGCGCGCGGACGACTTGATTAAATAGACCGTCGGGCGGCGCCCATCATCGCCACCACGGGCTTTTCGGGCGCAACGGCGCCGCGGATCGAACCCCCTTCGCAACCCACGGAGAAGACATGTTGTTTCTGCATCGTTGCAGCCTGCCCCTGCTGGCGCTTGCGCTGGTCGTGTATGGCATCGGAGCGTCTGCGCAGGATTACCCGAACAGGCCGGTGCGCCTGATCGTCGCCGACTCCGCCGGCGGCGCGCCGGATCAGCTCGGACGCCTGCTCGCGGAAAAACTCTCCGAGGGCCTGGGCCAGCCGGTCGTCGTCGACAATCGCCCGGGCGCCGGCGGCGTGGTTGGCGCCGACATCGCCGCAAAATCGCCCGCCGACGGTTATACGCTGCTGCTCACCACGACGGCGGTCTACGCGATCCTGCCTAATCTCAGGAAGGACCTGCCCTACGATCCGGTCAAGAGCTTCGCCCCGATTTCGCGCATCGCGACCACGTCCAATGTGCTGGTCGTCAATAACGCGGTGCCGGCAAACTCGATCGCCGAGTTGGTGAAGCTGGCGAAGGAAAAGCCCGGCGTGCTGAACTATGCATCTGCCGGCGTCGGGACCCCCGCGCATCTTGCCGGCGAAATGCTAAACCTGCGCGCCGACATCAAGGTGACGCACGTCCCGTACAAGGGCGCGGCGCCGGCGCTGCTCGACGTCATCGCCGGCAACGCGCAGTACATCATCACGTCGCCGATCGCCGCCGGCGCGCATATCAATTCAGGCCGCGTTCGCGCGCTTGCGACGACCGGCGCCGAGCGCAATTCCACCCTGCCCGACCTGCCGACGATCGGCAGCACCGTGCCCGGTTACGAGATTTCGCAGACTTGGGGCATCGTGGTGCCGGCGGCCACGCCACCGGAAACCGTCAAGCGCCTGAGCGATGCGATCGTCAAGGTCATGAGCCTGCCGGACGTGAAGGAGAAGGTGCAGAAGACCGGTGCCGTCCCCGTCGGAGACCGGCCTACCGATTTCGAGGCGTTCATGGCCAACGAGCGCCAGCGCCTGGGTGAGGTCATCACCCGATCGGGCATCGTGCTGACCGAGTAAGGTCGGGTCCGGTCGTCGAAGGGCGCTAGTGTCGCTTTCCCAATCGCCGCGCGATCTCGGCGCGCAGCCGCAGCCCGTAGACGTTGACGACAAGGCCGGCGAACACCAGCGCGGCGCCCAGCATCTGTACGGGCGAGAGCAATTCGCCGAGGAACAGCGCGCCGCTCGCAAGACCGGAGATCGGAATCAGCAGCGCGAATGGCGAGATGAGCGCGGTCGGGTAGCGGTGCAGCAGTGCGTTCCATGAGCCGAATCCGAAAAGTGTGGCGCCGTAGGACATGACCAGCACGCAACCCCACGCGATGAGGCTCATCGACGCGATGACGTTCGGCGTGGCCGATCCGGCCTCGAACGCGAAGCCCAGTGCGAGTAGCGGCAACGGCGGCACGAGGCTCGACCAGACGGTGAGCGCAAACATGTCGGCGCCGTGCGTGCCGGCGGCGCGCTTCGCGATGATGTTGCCGGCCGCCCACGCGAACGCCGCGGCGATGACGAGCGCGAATCCGATCGCGGTTCCCGTGAGGCCGCTCGCCACTTTGAACGAGGCGAGCACGATCATGCCGGCAACGGCGATCGCCGCGCCGACGAGATTGTGGCGGTGCAGGCGATCGCCAGAGAACGCAACGGCCAGGCCGATCGTGAAGAACACCTGCATCTGGATCACCAGCGACGAGAGGCCGGCCGGCATTCCCAATTTGATGCCGAGGAACAGCAGGCCGAACTGGCAGACGCCGATCGCGAAGCCGTAGGCGACGACGTCGCGCCACGGCATCGACGGCGGGCGCACGAAGAACACCATCGGCACTGCCGCGAGCAGAAAACGCATCGCCGCGAGCGTGAACGGTGGCACCTCATTGAGCGCGATCTTGATCGGGACGAAGGTGTAGCCCCAGACGGCGACGACGGCCAAGGTCAACGCGAGGTCGCGTGGGGAAAGGTGGGTTTTCAACGGCGGAAACGCGAACTTCGCCGGCGCGATGGGTGCCGGACGGATAAGGCGAGATGATACGCGAGGCGATCGGCGTGTCCGTTGCGCTCCGGCCGTCCGCGCATCGCAGAGCGCGCGCAGGTCGACGGGCGTTTCTTGACCCTCCCTCCGCAACGCGGTAGCGTCGCTTCGTCCACTTCGGAACTTCGCGTCAGGATGACCAGGATGCGGCGGCGAACTTTAATCGCGCTCGGCCTCGGAATCGGGTTTTGCCCGCCGGCATTGCCGCGCAAGGCGTCGGCACAATCGACCAAGATTTATCGAATCGGATTTCTGGAAGCGGGCTCCGCGTCCGCCAACCCTCACTTCCTCGACGCCTTTCGGGGAGGATTGCGCGAACGGGGCTACGTCGAAGGCACGAACGTCGTCATCGACGCTCGATGGGCGGAGGGCCGAGCCGATCGCTTCCCCGAATTCCTTGCCGAACTCGTCAAACTCCGGTCCGATGTGATCGTCGTTGCGTCGAGCGTCGGGGCCCAGGCCGCCAGGAAGGTCGTGAAGTCGACCCCCGTAGTCTTCGTCGGCGTGTCGGACCCCGTCGGCCTCGGCGTCGTTGCGAATCTCTCTCGGCCCGGCGGCAACCTCACCGGACTTTCGCGCGTGTTCGGCGAAGGACTTCTTGGCAAAGCGCTGCAACTGCTGAAGGAGATCGTGCCGCGAGCGTCCCGCGTGGCGATCCTTTGGAACCCGGCCGGCGCCGTCGAGACTCGCGTCCGCGAGGCCGAGGCAGCCATGCGCACGCTCGACATGACGCCGCTGCCGATCGAAATGCGCGACCTGCGCGGCCTCGACGGGAATTTCTCGCAGATGCGCAAGACCCGCGTCGACGCGCTGCTCGTCGTCACGGATCCGCTGACGCTGCGCTATCGCCAAGCGATCGTGAATCTCGCGGCGGCGAACCGGATACCGGCGGTCTACGAGTTCGCGGAATTCGCGCGCGCAGGCGGTCTCATCGCGTACTCGACGAGTGTGCCCGCACTTTTCGAGCGGGCCGCCGGTTACGTCGACAAGATCCTCAAAGGCGCCGATCCCGGAACCTTGCCCATCGAGCAGCCGACGAAGTTCGACCTGGTGATCAATCTCAAGACGGCAAAAGCGATGGGCCTGACGGTACCGCAGTCACTGCTGCTTCGCGCCGACGAGGTGATTCAATGAAGCGTCGGGCGTGATCGCGGCGCGAGGATAGCATCGCTGTGCGACGATACTTCGCCGCTGTCAGAACCCCCATGCGACGCTTCCTTCCACGGGGGAACGCGACACGGCGCAGTCGAAGGGCGCCAGGAACGCGCTTCGCGCTCGTTTTTTCCGCGCTACTCTCCGCGTGCACCACGAATCCGGCATTTCCACCCGCCGCACCGGCCACGGGCAAGCGCCCGCCTCCGGCAGACCGCGACTTCAGGCTCTCGGACGTAGCGAAATCGGACATCGATCTCGCCGCGGAAGTGAACGCGCGCGAGAGCCTGGGGTCGGCACGCCTGCTGATGGAGAAGCTCTACCGGCGCAATCCGCGCGAGTTGCGCAAGGGTGGCCACGCGAGCGTCGAGGCGGCGCTCGACCGTGCGTTCGATCCGCGCAGCGGGTTCCGGTTCGCCGAGCTGGGCTTCGTGCGCGGCACCGACGCGATCGTCTACTCGCTGCGGCCCGACTATTCCGGAGACCGCGTGTTCGCGTTCGGGGTGGGGCTCGCCAGCATGATCTTCCTCTCCTACAACGGGAAGACCACGTTCTACCTCACCGACTCGCTCGATCCGCAGAAGCTCTACGATTCGGCGCGCAACGTCGAGATCGCGGCGTGGAAGCTCGCGAATGCACGCGATGCGCGCGGCGATCCTCTGATCCTCTCGAACGAGATCGCGGCGGACGTGCGCAATCTGTCCTTCGAGCGCGAGTTCGGCAAGATGATCGCGTACCAGGACGTGATGGCCGAGATCGCCGCGCAGCGGACAAATCGGACGATCCGCCGCATCGTGCAGTCGATCGCGACGGCCGTGTTCCTGCCGATCTAGCCGGCGTCAAGCGCCGCGACGGACGCGATCAGGTCGAGGTGGGCTTCCATCATCACGACCTGCGGCCGCAGGTTGCGGATCCGCGCGGCGGCGTCTCCGGCGCCCGTTGCTCGCCCGGCGGCGAGGAGCCATGCCGCGACGATCGTCGCGCTGCGCGACTACCCGAGTGCGCAACACACGAGCGCGCGATCTGCCGGGCGCCGCCGTTCGATCGCCTGTACGGCCGCGCGAATCGTCTCGGAATCGGGCACCCGTGACGATGTCGACGAAATGATGTTGCCAGGTGGTCAGCACCGACGCGCGCCGATTTATGTACTGATGCGATTCCTCGGCCGGCGCCGCGTCACTTCGCCTTGAAATCGCCGGCGAACGACCACGCGAACCCGCCCGGTTTCACGTACTTGCGCAGCGCGGCGTTCGCGTCGGCGACGCTGACCGCTCCGAGCCCGGCGTCGGTCTTCGCGGCGTAGTCCCACGTGCGCCCGAGATAGGCCTGTGTCGCCAGCGCGCCGGTCAGCGCGCCATCCTGCGCGCGCCCGATCCGCCGCGCCTGCAGCAGCGCGAGTTTCGCGCTCGCGACCTCCGCCTCGGTGAACCCGTCCTTCAGCGCGCGCGCCATCTCCTCGTTGATCCCGGTGGTGACGCGGGCGCGATTTTCGGGCGCGAAGATCGCATACAGGTACATCGGCGTGTTCGCCTCGAAGCTTGAAACGGACAGCCACGTCTGGATCGCATAGCTCAGGCCCTCGCGTTCGCGGACGCGGTCGGGAATTCGCGATTCCGGCGACGCGCCGAGGATCTTGTCCACCACCAGCAGCGCCGGCATCTCCGGGTTGAGGTCGTTGATCGGCAACGGCAGGCGGCCCATCAGCGTGGCGTTGGCCTTGTCGGGCGTGGTCGCGGTCAGTACGGTGGGTGCCGGCGGCCGATAGGGGTTGGGCACCCGCGCGTAGGCGGTCGGACTCTTCCACGCGCCAAACAATTCGGCCGCGAGCGCGCGCATCTCGCCCGGATCGAAATCGCCGACGATGGCGAGCTCGGAGTTCGCGCCACCGACGAATCGCGCATGAAACGCCTTCACCTGATCCAGCGTGGCGGCGCTGATCTCCGCCATCTCCTCGTCGAAGGCCGGAACGTACCGGACGTCACCCTTGACGTAGGGATTGTTCCAGCGCTCGAGCGCTCGCTCGGAAATGCTTTCCGGATCGGAGCGCTGTTCGTCGAGCGAGGCAAGGCGCTCGCGCTTCAGCTTCTCGAATTCCGCGGCCGGGAATGCCGGATCGCGCAGCACCTCGGACGCGAGGCGCAGCAGGTCGGGCAGATGGGGGCGCAGCGTCTCGCCGTGGGCTGCGGCCTCGGTCTCGCCGCCGCCGATCGAAAGCTTCGCGCGAAGCTGGTCGAGTGCGTCTTCGAATCCCTGGCGATCGCGCTTCTTCGTGCCGAGGGAAAGCATCGCAATCGCGAGTCCGCCGCGCGGGGTCATGCCCTTCAACGACGTCTCGTCGCCGTAGTGCAGGCGAAGTTGGAACTGCACGGTCCCGCCTCGGGTTTTCTTCGGCAGCAGTGCGACCTTCATTCCGTTGGGCAGCGCGAATCGCTGGGTGCGCACCTCCAGATTTCCCGGCGTCGGGTCGAAAGACTCGCCGGCGGATACACCCGGATCTCCCTTGTAGTCCTTCACCATCGCCGCGAGGTCGACCGTGCCGGGCGCTGGCGCCCGATCCGGCTTCGCGTCGGGGATGAAGAGTCCGATCGTCCGGTTCGACGGCTTCAGGAAGTCGAGAGCGACGCGCTGCACGTCGGCCGCGCTCACCTTGCGCCAGCGATCGCGCTGCAGGAAAAAGAGTCGCCAGTCGCCGAGGGCGATCGACTCCGAAATCGCGACGCCGAGGCGCTGCGGGTCGTTGAACGTCTCGTCGAAGCGCCGAAGCGCCTTCGCGCGCACGCGGTCGACCTCCGCGTCGCTGACGGGATTGGCGCGAATCCCTTCGACGGTGGCGACGAGCGCGTCGCGCGCCGCGTCGATCGAATCGCCCAGAGACACTTGCGCCCAGAAGATGATGTCGCCCGGGTCGGCGAGCCCGAGCGCCAGCACTTCGACGCCGCTCGCCTTCTTGGTATCCACCAGCGCCTTGTACAGCCGACCCGCCGGCTCGACGGTCATCACCTCGCCCAGCGCGCGTACCGCAACGGCGTCCGGATGCGCGCCGCGCACCGTGTGGTACGACGCGGCGACGAACTGCGACCCGCCGACGCGGCGAACGGTGACCGCGCGCTCTCCGTCCTGCACCGGCTCCTCGGTGTACAGAAGCGGCAGCTTGCGCGTCGGCCGCGGGATCGGGCCGAAGACCTTGGCGATCTGCCCGAGCGTTCGTTCCGGGTCGAAATGACCGGCGACGATCAGCACCGCGTTGTCCGGCTGGTAGTGGAGCCGGTAGAAAGCCTGCAGCCGGCCGATATCGACGTTCTCGATGTCCGAGCGCGCGCCGATCGCCGTATGGCCGTAGTTGTGCCAGTCGTACGACGTCGCCTGCATCCGGCCCCAGAGAACCTGCTGCGGATTGTTCTCGCCGCTCTCGAACTCGTTGCGCACCACGGTCATTTCGGTGTCGAGGTCCTTTCGCGCGATGAAGGCGTTGACCATGCGGTCGGCTTCCATGGCGAGCGCCCAATCGAGGTTCTCGTCGGAGGCGGTGAAGGTCTCGTAGTAGTTCGTGCGATCGAACGACGTCGAGCCGTTGAATCGCATCCCGCGCCGGCCGAGTTCCTGGAAGATGTTCTCCCTCGTGGGCGTCCCCTTGAACATCAGATGCTCGAGGAGGTGCGCCATCCCGGTCTCGCCGTAGTTCTCCTGGCGCGACCCGACGAGGTAGGTGACGTTGACGGTGGCCGTCGGTTTCGACGCGTCCGGGAAAAGCAGGATCCGCAGGCCGTTGCCGAGCGTGTACTCGGTGATACCTTCGATCGATGGTCCCTGCGTGACGCCCGCCGGCAGCGCGGCGCCCGCGCCGAGGGTGAAAAGCGCGGCGAAGGTCGAGGCGATGAAGCGCGCAATCGTTCGGTGCATGGGAAATATCATGTGCGTGTCGTTTTCGGAAATACAAGGAGTCGGGTGAGTATAGCCGCGCCTGGCGCGGGTCGCGCTGCCAAGTTGACGTTAACGTAAACGTAATGTAGGGTGCGTGACCGGGACCCGGGCCGGGTTCCCGGGGTAAGCTTTCCATTTTGCCGCGGCGCGCACGCGTTCCGCGGTCAGGGAGGGGCACGCAATGAACGACGCCAGCCGTCCGCCGCTCGTCTACAAGCCGCAGAACAAGGTGCGCTTCGTCACCGCGGCGTCGCTTTTCGACGGGCACGATGCGTCGATCAACATCATGCGGCGGATCCTGCAGGCGTCCGGCTGCGAGGTGATCCACCTCGGCCACAACCGGTCGGTCGACGAGATCGTCAACTGCGCGATCCAGGAGGATGCCCACGGCATCGCGATCTCGTCGTACCAGGGCGGGCACGTCGAATTCTTCAAGTACATGCTCGATCTTCTGCGCGAGCGCGGCGCGCCGCATATCAAGGTCTTCGGCGGCGGCGGCGGCGTGATCATCGCCGACGAGATCCGGGAGCTCCACGCCTACGGTGTCACGCGGATCTTCACGCCCGAGGACGGGCAGAAGCTCGGACTGCAGGGAATGATCAGCGAGATCGTTGCGGCCTGTGATGTCGACCTCGCGCACGACCTGCCGGCCGACGCGACCGCGCTCGTCACCGGGAGCCACCATGCCCGCACGCGGGCGCTCGCCCGGCTCATCACCGGCCTCGAAGCAGGTGCGGTGCCTGCCAAGACGCGCGATGTGCTGCTCGCCACTGCGGCGAAAGCAAAGGCGCCCACGCTCGGGGTCACCGGAACGGGTGGCGCCGGCAAGAGCTCGCTCACCGACGAGATCGTCCGCCGCTTTCGCCTCGACCAGCAGGACCGGCTGCGGATCGCGATCATTTCGATCGACCCGTCGCGACGCAAGTCCGGTGGAGCGCTCCTCGGCGACCGCATCCGGATGAACGCGATCGAGCACCCGAATCTCTACATGCGCTCGCTGGCGACGCGCGACGCTGGCAGCGAGGTGAGCCGTGCGCTGCCCGACGTGATCGCCGCGTGCAAGGTCGCGGGCTTCGACCTCGTGATCGTCGAGACGTCCGGCATCGGCCAGGGCGACGCGGCGATCGCGCCGCTCGTCGACGTGTCGCTTTACGTGATGACGCCCGAGTTCGGTGCCGCGTCGCAGCTCGAGAAGATCGACATGCTGGACTTCGCCGATTTCGTCGCGATCAACAAGTTCGACCGCAAGGGCGCCCAAGATGCGCTGCGCGATGTGCGCAAGCAGGTTCAGCGCAATCGCGAGCTCTTCGACGTCGCGCCGGACGAGATGCCGGTGTTCGGCACGATGGCGGCGCGTTTCAACGACGACGGGGTGACCGCGCTGTATCAGGCCGTCGCAGCCAAGCTCGCCGACCAAGGCTTGCGGCTCGCGTCCGGGAAGCTGCCGCACACCGCGACGCGGCACTCGACGTCGCAAATCGTCATCGTTCCGTCGGCGCGCGTTCGTTATCTGGCGGAGATCGCCGAGGTGGTGCGCCAGTATCACCATTGGTCGACAGACCAATCCCGGATCGCGCGGGAGCGGCAGCAATTGACGGCCGCGAAAGCGATGTTGCTCGCGTCGCCGTCATTCCCGCGAACGCGGGAATCCGGCGCCGTTGCCGATGCCGCGAAGCCACCGGGTCCCCGCGAGCGCGGGGACGTCGTCGTCGAGGACATCGACGCCCTCATCGCCGATCGCGACGCGAAGCTCGACGCCCGTGCGAGAAAGCTTCTCGACATGTGGCCGAAGACGAGGGCCGCCTACGCCGGCGACGAGTACGTCGTGAAGATCCGCGACAAGGAAATCCGCACCGCGCTCACGACGACATCGCTGTCGGGAACGAAGGTCCGCAAGGTTGCGCTGCCGTCGTTCGAGGACGACGGCGAGATCCTGCGCTGGCAGTTGAAGGAGAACGTGCCCGGCAGCTTCCCCTTCACGGCCGGCGTGTTCGCGTTCAAGCGCGAGAACGAGGACCCGACGCGGATGTTCGCCGGCGAGGGCGACGCGTTTCGCACCAACCGCCGCTTCCATCTGCTCGCCGACGGCATGCCGGCGAAACGGCTGTCGACGGCGTTCGATTCGGTCACGCTGTACGGCAACGATCCCGACCGTCGCCCCGACATCTACGGCAAGGTCGGCAACTCGGGCGTGTCGATCGCTACCCTCGACGACATGAAGGTGCTCTACTCGGGCTTCGACCTGTGCGACCCCGCCACGTCGGTGTCGATGACGATCAACGGCCCCGCGCCGACGATCCTCGCGATGTTCGTCAACACGGCGATCGACCAGCAGATCGACAAGTTCCGGAAAGACAACGGGCGCGATCCGACCGACGACGAGGACGAGAAGATCCGCGGATGGACGCTCACCTCCGTGCGCGGCACCGTGCAGGCCGACATCCTGAAGGAGGACCAGGGCCAGAACACGTGCATTTTCTCGACGGAGTTTTCGCTCAAGGTGATGGGCGACATGCAGGAATACTTCGTCCGCAACGACATCCGAAATTTCTACTCGGTGTCGATCTCCGGCTATCACATCGCGGAGGCCGGTGCGAACCCGATCTCGCAACTCGCGTTCACGCTGTCAAACGGATTCACGTTCGTCGAAGCGTACCTGGCACGGGGCATGCGCATCGACGATTTCGCGCCGAACCTGTCGTTCTTCTTCAGCTACGGGATGGACCCCGAGTACGCGGTGATCGGCCGCGTCGCGCGGCGCATCTGGGCGGTCGCGATGAAACAGCGCTACGGCGCGAACGAGCGCTCGCAGAAGCTCAAGTTCCACTCGCAGACTTCGGGCCGGTCGCTGCATGCGCAGGAGATCTCGTTCAACGACATCCGCACCACGCTGCAGGCGCTGATCTCTACCTACGACAACACCAACTCGCTGCACACCAACGCCTACGACGAGGCGATCACCACGCCGACCGAGGAGAGCGTGCGCCGCGCGATGGCGATCCAGCTCATCATCAACCGAGAATGGGGATTGGGCAAGAACGAAAATCCGAACCAGGGGAGCTTCATCGTCGACGAGTTGACCGACCTCGTCGAGGAGGCGGTGCTGCGCGAGTTCGAGGCGATCTCCGAGCGCGGCGGCGTGCTGGGCGCGATGGAGACGGGCTACCAGCGGGGCAAGATCCAGGAAGAGTCGATGTACTACGAGCACCGCAAGCACGACGGAACCTACCCGATCGTCGGCGTCAACACGTTCCGCAGTCCGCACGCCGACGAGGCGCCGAAGGCGATCACGCTCGCGCGCTCGTCGACCGAGGAGAAGGAGTCGCAGTTGGCGCGGCTCGCCGACTTCCACGCGCGCCACGCGGCCGAAGCGCCGGCGGCGATCGCGAGGCTGAAAGGGGTCGTCATCGACAACGGCAACGTCTTCTCCGAGCTCGTCAACGGCGTGCGCGTCTGCTCGCTCGGCCAGATCACGAATGCGCTGTTCGAAGTGGGAGGGCAGTATCGGCGGAGCATGTAGCGGGACCGGGGATGGATCGACGGTGATGGCGGGTCGCGAATGACCGGCGAAACCACGTCGACGCCCGAGCGTGCGCCGGAGAAGGCGCCGGTCCTCGACATCGGCATCGGCGACCCCGAGGCGCCTGCCAGCGCGATACCCAACATCATCGCGCAGCTGGTCGAGACCGAGACGTGGCGCAACGCCACCACCGTTCTGGCCGGAGCGCTGCTCATAGGGCTCGGGTACTGGACCTACAACGGCGTTCGCGATTCGATCGTGGAAACGCGGATGAAAACCCTTGAGGCGCTTCTCGGTACCATCGTGAAGGGGCTCGACGTCTGGGTCGGCGAACACCGGACCGAGGCGGTGCGCCTGGGCCGCGATCCGGTCGTCGTGGAGCGCGCGGCGCGCCTCGCGGCGGATACGCACAACCGAGGCGCCGCGCCGGGAAGATGCACCGCCGAAGCGGAAGACCTCGGACGCATCCTCCAATCGTCGCTCGTCACCAAGGGTGTCGTCGCGTTCCGGATCGTCGACCGCGCGGGAATCGTCCTCGCATCGAAGGATCCGACGCTGTGCGGACAGCGCCTTCGCTCGGCGCCGTTTCGGCAACGGCTCGACCTCGCGCTCGACGGAGTTCCGCAGTTCGTGCGACCCTACCCCGATCCCGAGCTTTCGTTCCGGGAACCCTCGGCGCAACCGCGTCCGGTCACCTGGTTCCTGGCGCCGATTCGCGGCGGCAATGGCCCGCCGGTCGCCGCGCTGGCAATGGGTGTCGAGGCCGATCGCGAGCTCACGACGATCTTCTCGGCCGCTCGTTCCGGCGCAACCGCCGAGGCCTTCGCCTTCTCGGACGACGGCCTGATGCTGACGCCGTCACGCTTCGCCGATGAAATGGTGGCCGCCGGTGTGCTTGCAGGTTCGGCGGACGGGACCTCGGTGTTCATGGTTCCCGTGCGCGACCCCGGGGGCGATCTGCTCTCCGGCTACGCCCCGACGCTCGAAGCCGCCGCTCGCCCGCTCACGCAGGCCGCCGCCTTGGCGGTCGCCGCCCGGGGCAAGGCAGACGAGTCCGATTGGCGCGGTGCCGTTGCCACGTCCTACCGCAGTTACCGAGGCACCGAAGCCATCGGCGTCTGGCGCTGGCTCCCGAACTACGACATGGGCGTCATCGCGGAAATCGCCGCCTCCGAGGCTCTCGCGCCGCTTCGCTACTTCTGGATCAGCATCGCGGTGATCGGCGGCTTCATCGTGGTGTCGCTCGGCGCCGCGTTCACGTCGGCGATATCGCTCGGCCGGCTGCAGCGCCAGTTCGGGCGGCTGCAGCGCCTCGGCTCATACACGCTGGAGCGCCAGATCAGCGAAGGCGGCATGGCGTCGATCTACCTGGCGCGGCATGCGCTGTTGAAGCGTCCGACCGCGATCAAGATCCTGAAGAAGCACGTTGCAACCGACGAGTTCGTGCATCGCTTCGAGCGCGAGGTGCAGATCGCGAGCCAGCTGTTGCACCCCAATACGGTGCGCATCTACGACTTCGGGCGGACCCGCGAGGGCCAGCCGTATTACGTGATGGAGTACCTGGACGGCGTGACGCTCGCCGAGCTCGTCGCGCATTCCGGGCCGGTGCCGCCAGGTCGCGTAATCCACATCCTGCGGCAGGTTGGCGCCGCGCTGCGCGAGGCGCACGAGCACGGGATGATCCACCGCGATGTCAAGCCGGAGAACGTGATGCTTTGCCGGCGCGGCGAGGACGACGTGGTCAAGCTGCTCGACTTCGGCCTCGTCAAGAACCTCGAGCGTGCGCAGACACGCGACATCACGAAACAGATCAAGATACTGGGAACGCCGCGATACATGGCGCCCGAGCGCATCCTGAACCCCGCCGACGTCGACGCGCGCTCCGACATCTATGCGCTCGGTGCCGTCGGTTATTACCTGCTCGCCGGAAAGCCGATCTTCGACGGCGACGATAACCTCGACATCTCGAACCAGGTGCTGCATGCGCCTGCGCCGCGAGTGTCAGCAAGCGTCGCCGGAGTTCCGGAGGGACTCGACGCGCTCATCAATGCATGCCTCGAGAAGGACCGCGCGCGGCGGCCGCAGACGATGGACTCGGTCATCGAGGCGCTCGATCGCCTGGCGAGCCCCCTTGCGTGGACGCAGGTCGACGCGGTGGCGTGGTGGGCGAGCTATCGCGGGAGCCGCGACTCGGGCACGACGGTCCGCGACGTTCGGTCCCCTGTCGAACCGTAGGGTCCGGCGCAACCGGAACCGTTGGCGTCGAGACCCGACGTTACTTGCGGCGCTTGCGCCTGGTCTCGTCGTACGCGTGCTGGAACTGCCGGGTCTGCAGGGCGACCCCGCGCAACGCGCGGATGACGCCCGCTTCCGTATACGCCCGATTCTTCTTCAGGCCCCCTGGCGGATCGCCCATCGGGATCACGATGTCGGTGTCTTCGCCATGCAGCCACAAGGCGGCCAGATAGACCGCCGGTACCTTAAGAAGCCGCATCTCGTAATCCGCCTTCGCCACCTTCGGCATGCGCTCGGCGGCGTTCAGCGCATCGATCGTCGCGTCGGTAAAGGGGCCATGCGTCAGGCCGAGGAATTCGAGCTTGGCGGTCTTGGCGCCGCCCTTGGTGCCACGGGCGGCCGCGCGTCGGGCACCCACTTCCGCTTCGCCGACCGCCACGTCGTTCTGAACGAGGAGGTAGCGCCAGCCGGTCTGCTTCGCCGCGTCGAGGAGCTTGCCTGCGACAAGATCGTCGAGTGTGACGACATAGACGGGATGCGGCTCGCTGTGCGAGACCCTCTCGGGATGCAACTCCATGGGCATTCCCTTCGGAACCGCCCTTGCCCGCACCAAATCCGTGACGTGCGCGGCAAGGAGCGCTGCTCCGCCTCGGGGTGCATTGCGCATGATGATCGCCATGTCCCTTGTCCTCGCTAGCTTTGCGTCGTGAACGTGTCCGTCCAGGCGCCGCCACCCTGATAGGTGTCCGGGAACTGGCCGTAGGTCACGACGGAATTGCCGTACCACGGGTCGCCGATGCTGAGGCGCTGGTTGGAGTATCCGTACACGGCGACGAAATGGCCGCCCCCACCGTTCCAGCCGATACGCAGGCACAGGGGCCGGCATTGAAGAATCTGGTTCCTGATCTTCGTCATCGTCGCTTTGCCGGCGGTTATCCCATCGAGATTGCCGACGATTTGCAGCGCCAGATCGAGAAACCACGGCTGGTTGCACTGGGCCGTGTTGCCGTTCTGACAGCACGTGGTCTGACCCATCGCGGCATTCGCGACGGCGCATTGCGTCTGGCCGCTTGCCGGATCGTAGTAGAGGTTGACCGAAACCGACACGGCCGCCCAGCACCATTGGGTCTGCTGCTGGGGCTGCATCGTGAAGGCGATCGGATTGCCGCACGAGCCGCCCGCGCCGCCGCCGGCGCTGAGCGATTGCAGTTTCAACGAGCGCGGCAATGAACGTTTCTTGGCTCGCATGTCTACCCCTCCGCCATCGTGCCGTGCGATGAAGATCCGCGCGACGATTCTAGCAACCCAGGAGGCACGCGATCGACGGTCCGCGAAGGCCAACCGATCCGCGGTGGACCGCACCCGATGCGCGGCATGGAGCGCCGCAACACGGGATCACCTGCACCCTCGCTTCGCTACCCGCGGCATCCGCCGTTGGGACCGAGGAGGCCGAAATTCGAACGTGGACGAAATCGCGGCGTGGGGTCACGAGCCTATAGGGGCAGATGCGAATGCGTGCCGAGCAGGATCGAAGGCACAGCGCCGCTTGCGCTAGTCGCGTAAAATTCGTCGACAGCGGGTGCGTTCGGCCCGCGCTCGTTGATCACCCCGTGTCCGATTCCACTCGTTGGTCGTTCCCGCCTGCTTCGCAGCCCGCGCAAAGCGAGGTCGCGTTCGATCTCAAGACGACGTTCGACGCGGTGGTAGCCCTGCGCGCCGAAGTGCCCGACGACGCGTTCACCGCGTCGATACTCGGCACCGAGCGTCTCGGCAACGGTGTCGTGATCCGTGACGACGGCCTGACCTTGACGATTGGCTATCTGATCACCGAGGCGTCGTCGGTCTGGCTCACCGGAAACGATGGTTCGGTCGTGCAGGGGTACCCGCTCGCCTACGACTTCACGACGGGCTTCGGCCTCGTCCAGCCGCTCGGTCGCCCGCGCTGGCCCGTCCTTTCGCGCGGGTCCGCCGCGTCGGTCGCGCAGGACGACGATGTCTTCGTCATCGGCCACGGCGGACGCGCGCACGCGCTGAAGGCGACGGTCTTCGCGAAGCGGGAGTTCGCCGGTTTCTGGGAATACCTGCTCGACGAGGCGCTGTTCACGACGCCGCCGCATCCGGAATGGAGCGGCACGGCCCTCGTCGACGAGGATGGCCGCCTCGTCGGCATCGGCTCGCTGCTGCTGCAGGAAAAATCCGGTGACGAGACCGTCGACGGCAACATGTTCGTGCCGATCGATCTCCTCGAGCCGATCCTCGGCGACCTCCTCCTCACCGGACGCTCGGCGCTGCCGTCGCGGCCGTGGCTCGGCATGTACACGGCCGACGCGCAAGGGCGGCTCGTCGTGAACGAACTCGCGAGCGGCGGACCGGCCGAGCGCGCCGGTGTCGCGTCGGGCGATCTCGTCGTCGCCGTCGCCGGCGAGCGGGTCGCGAGCCTTGCCGATCTGTTCCGCCAGATCTGGAAGCAGGGCCCTGCCGGCACCGACATCCCGCTGACGCTTGCCCGGAACGGTGCGCCACTGCATTTGAAGGTGCATTCGGCGGACCGCTACGACGTCCTCAAGAAGCCGAGCTTGCAGTGACGGGTGCCGCGGGCAGCGCGACGCCGTTGCGGTAAGCTTGGCGCTCCGCTGCCGCGCCAACGCGGCAGCGCATCCGTTTCCACTCGGAGACTTTCATGAAGCTCACCCGCATGTTCCTCGCCGCCGGCCTCGTCGCCTTCGGCCTCGTCGCGTCCGCACTCGCTCAGGACAACAAGCTACGCCTCATCACCTGGGCCGACTACGTGCCCGCCGACGTGCTCGCCCAGTTCAAGAAGGAGACGGGCATCGACGTCGAGATCACGCTGTCAAACAACGAGGAGATGATCTCGAAGCTCCGCGCCACCGGCGGCGCCGGATTCGATCTCGCCCAGCCGTCACAGGATCGAATCGTCGGTCCGCAGCAGGAATTCGGCATCTACAAGCCGATGGACATGACGAAGGTCAAGGCCGATCTCTTCATCCCGTCGATGCTCGACGCGACCAAGAAGAACACGACGCTCAAGGGCCAGGTGTTCGGGTTGCCGCACATCTGGGGTACCGACGGGCTGGTCGTCAACACCAAGCTCGCGCAAATGACCGACTACACCGACCTGTGCGATGCGAAGTACAAGGGCAAGACCAGCATGCGGCTGAAGCGGCCGACGCTGCTCGCCTTCGCGTTCGCGAGCGGCAAGAATCCCTTCGCGCTGTACAACGACCCCAAGGCTTATGCGGCACTGATGGACGATGTGGGCAAGAAGCTCGCCGCGTGCAAGGGCAACATCAAGTTCTTCTGGGACAACAAGGACCAGCTCCTGAACGGCGTGCGCTCCGGTGAGATCGTGGGCGCGATGATGTGGGACACCGGCGGCTGGAAGCTGAACGGCGAGAATCCAGAGATCCAGTACATCGCGCCGAAATCGGGCGCGCTGGGCTGGATCGACACGTTTGCGATTCCGGCGAAGGGCCGCAACGACGCGGCCGCCTACGCGTGGATCAACTTCAACCTGCGGCCCGAGATCGCCGCGAAGGTCGCCGCCTCCGCCGGCAACTTCACCGCGAGCAAAGGCGCCGACCAGCTGATGGGTGCCAAGCTCAAGGCGCAGTTCGCGAAGAGCTTCCCCGAAGCCGCGCTGAAGAACGTCAAATGGTATCCGGCGGTCCCGCCCGGAATCGAGGACATCGAGGGCAAGGTGCTCGACCGCGTAAAGGCGGCAAGCTAGTTGTCGCAGCAGGATCTCGAGGTCGACGGCGTCACCAGGCGTTACGGCGCGCACGTGGCCGTCGACGCGCTGTCCCTCGCGGTCGCGCACGGCAGCTTCTTCTCGATCCTGGGTCCGTCGGGCTGCGGCAAGACGACGCTGCTGCGCATCGTCGCCGGGTTTCTCGCGCCCGACGAAGGCGACGTCCGTATCGGCGGTCGCTCGATGCGCGGTGTGGCACCGAACCGCCGGCCGGTCAACATGGTTTTCCAGCATCTCGCGCTGTTTCCGATGATGACCGTCGGGGAGAACGTCGGTTACGGCCTCGCGCGCCGCGGCGTCGCGCGCACCGAAATCGCGGGCCGCGTCGACGCCATGCTGAAGCGGGTGGGTCTTCCCGGGGCACAGGGCAAGCGCGTCGACCAGCTCTCCGGCGGGCAGAAGCAGCGCGTCGCGATCGCGCGGAGCCTCGTGCTGGAGCCGACGCTCCTGCTGCTCGACGAGCCGCTGGGCGCGCTCGATTTGAAGCTGCGCGAGCACATGAAGATCGAGCTGAAGCAATTGCAGGCGGATTTCGGCACCACGTTCGTCTACATCACGCACGACCAGTCCGAGGCGCTGGTGCTCTCGGATCACGTCGCCGTGATGAACGCCGGCCGCTTCGAGCAAGTGGGGACGCCGCAGGAGCTCTACTACCAGCCCGCGACGCCGTTCGTCGCCGGCTTCGTCGGCAGCAACAACCGGGTTGCCGGCAGGGCGACGCGCATCGAAGGCGAGGTGGTGGAGCTCGTCACGGCCGACGGTCTCGTCGTGCGCGCGCGGGCGAGCGGCGCGATCGCCGAACGGGACGCGGTCGAGGCGTTCGTGCGACCCGAGGTCGTCGACCTCGCGCGCGACGCATCGGAATTGCCGGCGGCGACGCAGCGCTTCTCCGGTCGCGTGCAGAGCCTGCTCTTCGATGGCGCCAATTCGGCGGTGCTCGTCCGCGAGCAGAAAACGCAGGCCGAGATTCGGATTGCGTTGCCGCAGACCGGGCGCTTCGCCGATCTCGGCGCCGACGAAACGATTGCGTTCGGCTTCGATGCGCGGCGTGCCGTCTGCTTCCGCTCCGCCGGTCATGGCGGATAGCGCGCCCACCGCCGACGAATCGAGCCTGACCGGCCGCCGGCGCGCGCAACTGCTGTTGCTGCTGCTGATGGCGCCTGCGGCCGTTTGGCTGGTGGGCCTAATCGTGCTCCCGCATCTGGAGCTCGCCGTGCTGTCGCTGCGCATGCGGATCGCGCCGCGCGTCTACGAGCTCGGCTTGGGCCAGTACCGGACGTTCATCGACGAGCCGCTGTACTGGCACACGTTCGTGCGCACGGCCGGCATGTCGATCCTCGCCACCGCCTGCACGCTGGCGATCGCGTTCCCGGTGGCCTGGTACATCGCCAAGATCGCGCGCGGCCGCGCGAAGTCGGTTCTGTTCATCCTCTGCCTGATCCCGTTCTGGGTGAGCGAGACCGTGCGCACACTGGGGTGGATGATCCTGCTGCGCGAATCGGGCGTGCTGCCGCGACTACTGGTCGAGCTCGGCATTACAGCCGTCCCGGTCGAGATGCTCTACCACGACGCGACGATCCTGGTGGGGCTCGTCTACACGTCGATGCTGTTCATGGTTGTGCCGTTGGTGAGCGCGCTCGAGAGCCTCGACGATTCGCTGATCGAGGCGGCCTACGATCTCGGCGGCAGCGGCTGGTCGATCCTGAGGCAGATCGTCGTTCCGCACGCGGCGCCTGGCATCGCCGCCGGGTCGATCGTCGTGTTCATGCTGGCGCTCGGCAATTACCTGACGCCGACGCTGCTCGGCGGCAAGAACTCGCTGTGGTTCACCGAGCAGATCTACGCGCAATTCATAACGCGGTTCAACTGGGAGCAGGGGGCGGCGTTCGGCTTCCTGCTGCTCGTGCTTTCCACGGCGATCGTCTGGTTCGGGTTGAAGGTGACCGGCCAGCGCTTCGGCGATGTGATGAGGCGCTCATGATCCCGTCGCTGCCGCGGTCGGCCGCATCGCGTCTCGCGATGGGCAGCTACGTCGCGGCGTTTTTCGTTTTCCTGTTCGTGCCGCTCGTCATCGTCGCCGTCTTCGCATTCAACGATGCGACCTACCCGGCACCGCCGTGGCGGGGATTCACGCTCGACTGGTTCCTCGGCGATGCCGCGCGGCACCGCACCGGGCTCTTCGCCGACGGCCCGTTGCTGAAGAGCGTGGCGACGAGCGTTCTGGTCGCGTGCTGGGTGACCGTGCTGTCGGTCGCTGTCGGCACGGCCAACGCGTTCCTGCTCGAACGCGTCGATTTTCGCGGCAAGACGGCACTTTCGATGATGATGCTGGCGCCGCTGGTGATCCCCGGCGTGATCCTCGGCATCTCGATTCTCGCGTTCGCGAGCCGTCTCGCGCAATTCGCCGACGACGTCTGGGGACTCGAGCTCGACTTCCTGCGGCCCGGGCTGCCGCTGGTCGTCGCCGGGCAGTTTTCGTATATTGTTTCGATCGCGACACTGACGATCGCGGCCCGATTGAAGCGCTTCGACGCCACGCTCGAGGAGGCGGCGTTCAACCTGGGGGCGTCGCGGTCAGCCGCGCTGTGGACCGTGACGATGCCCTACCTGAAGCCGGCGCTGATCGGTGCTGCCGCGATCTCGTTCCTGATGTCGTTCGAGAACTTCAACACGACGCTGATGCTGGTCGGCTCCGATCCGCCGCTCACCGTGATGATGTACGGCAGGATGCGCGAGGGCGCCTCCCCCGTTCTGAACGCGGTGAGCCTGTTTCTGATGGCGGCCTCGGCGGCAATCGCGCTTTCGCTGATGCGACGGTCCGAACGCCCGTCGGATGCCCGATAGTTCGAGGCGATCGCGCGCGATTGACCGTGATCGGACCCGCGAGCACGTCGAAAATGAAGCCCGACCGGAGAATTTGGCCATTTGTCCCCGCGCTGCTGCTGGCGCTCCTTCCGCCCGCCGCGCTTTGGCAGACCATCAATGTGCTGTGGTACACGTACGCGCACCCGACCTCCATCTACCGGCAGACGATCCGGAAGCTCGCCGATGTCGTCCATACGCTCCCGGAGAGCACCGGTCTCTCATGGAAGCTCACGTTCTTCGGGCCCGATTCGCCGACACCCGCGTTCGGCGACTACAACGTGCTGGTGATCCACAGCGGGGAGACGGGATTCACCGGACCCCACGCACCGAACCTTCCCAAGCAACCGAACGCGGCGGCCGACTTCAAGGGCACCCTGAAGAACAAGGCGCGGATCATGGCGGCGCGCGGCTAGCGCACGTTCATCACGGGATCGGATGCCGACGTGCACATGATCAACGGCGAAACGGGCAATGCGCCCCAGTCGGCTGCGGGGTCGCCGCGGCCGTGGACGTGCGATCCGGTCATCACCGGTGCAGCCTGCTGGGACGGAGCGCTCGGACATCTGGTCAACGCCGTCAACTGGGCGGCCAGCGGGCGCGGGCTCGGTATCGTGTCGCTGGTGGCGGCCGAGTCCCCGGGATCGACGTGGCGGGGCGATCCGGAGTCGTTTCTGCGCTCCGAACTCGACGGGCGCGTCACGATCTGGGGCACCGGCGGGAAGGTCCGCGAAAACAACCCGGTCATTCCGGCGGCGACGCAGAAATACGCGTTGAACTACGGGCTGACGTCGAAGGGGCTCGGCAACTGGAAGAATTCCTTCCATGCCGGGTTCTCGCGCCCGGTTCCCGGCTATGTGTCGATCGTCGACTCGGCGCTCTATCCGAATACGAGTGTCGGAATCGCGACGGCGAAGTTCGCCGGTGCCGGGGCCAACGGCCCGGAACCGCCGGCGGCATCGCCCGCGCTGTTGAAATAGCGTCGAGGCGGCGCGGCGCGCGCCACGCGCCACGCGCTCGATGTCTACCCCGCAGGAGCGTCGCGCGCTGCCCCACGCCAGCCCGGCAATCCCCAATCCTGCAATAGGCGATTGAAATCGGGATCGCCGCCGAGCCAGTCGAATGATGGATCGACGCACGCGGACATCAAGAGTGGATCGTGGCGCCTTCGCGCGTCGTTCAATCGAGACAGCACCTGCGGTTTGTCGCGCATCGCGCCGGAAAGCATCGCGCGCTGGTACCAGGATGTCTGCGGGAAGCGCGCGACGCAGTCCGCCTCTATCGCGCTTGTGCCTTTCGCGTCGCCGCGCCGCCCACGCACGAAGCCCAGGCACATCCACGGAGTAGGATTGTCGGGAAGCAGCGTCGACGCCTCGGTGTACATCGCCTCGGCGGCGTCAAGCGCACCGTCCCAGAGCTCGTTGTTGCCGCTGAAAACACAGATCCGATGAGGCTCCACGCCGACCTTCCGCAGTACCTGCAAGCCGCGCCGCGCCTCGTCATGCCTTCGGGCGTAGGCGCGGATGTTTGCATCGTTGAGGCGCGGCAGCATCGATAGCGGATCGTGCGCGCGCGCCAGCGCGATTTCGTCGAGCGCCTCGGTGAAGGCTCCGACGTATTGCAGCAACGTTGCGAGGTTCGATCGTGCGACGGTGAGGTGCGGATAACGGCGCAGCAACCCGCGCAGCTGCGCCATTGCGGGCTTCCAGTCGAGGTCGTGAATGCCGGAGATCGCCGCAAGCACCAGGGCCGGCTCCGGTAGATCCGGGTCGATTGCGAGCGCGCGCTGCGCATCCGCGCGGGCCGCTGCGTAGGTCGCCATGAACTCCCTGTCCATCATCGAACCTTGCAGGAAGCGCGCCGCTGCGAGGACGCCCCACGCTTTGGCGCACCCGGGATGCGCCGCAGCGACCCCTTCGACCACCGCCAGCGCGCTGTCGAGTTTCGGATGCGCGCGCTCGCGAACGAGCATGGTCGCGACGTCGAGCGCATCGCGTTCGTCGGGCGACAACCCGGCGAGGTCGCCGGATTCAGCGGTGGCTTCGTTGCCCTGCAGCCGGGCGGCAAACCGTGCGAACACGCGATCCGCGATCGCGTCGAGCGTAACGAACCGGTTCATCTCGCCGTCGGTGTGCGTCTCCACCCAGTGGACGCTCGCGTCGGTTGCGTTCAGCAGCCGCGCGGTCGCGCGCAATTGTCCGTCGGGCTCGATGGCGACGTGGGACTCGACGACCCACTCGACATCCAGCCGTCGGCCCACGTCGACAGACGTCGCGTTGGTCGCCTCGGCCTGAGCGACCGATTCGCGCGCGATCACCCGAGGGACGCCGAGTCGCGCGAGGCCGTCGGTGAGCCGATCGGCAAATCCCCCGCAAAGGGCGTCGTGACGAACGTCGCCGGTTGCGTTGCGCGCGCGCATGATGGCCACGCCTTGCGGACCCGGCGCGGCCGCCACGATCACGAACTCGGGTTCGTAACGGCCTTTCGGCAGCACGATGCGCAGCTTGGGTGGCTGGTTGTAGCGAGCGTAGTGCGTTTCCAGACGCTCGCGCAACCGGCGGATCGTGACGCGCACGATCGGATCGGTCTGCGGATCGTAGGTGGCGGGATCGCGACGGAAGACTTCCAGGGCGATCGACGTTTCGCGAAAGGCCGCCGCGTCGCCGGCGATCCGCCGCTCGACAAGATAGCGCAGCAGCCGAGTGTGGCTGGGCGCGCGGCGCAGCGCGTCGCTGTCGATCAGCCGATTCAACTCTTCATCGACGAGCGTGGCGGGCGCTGGCAGCGGCGCGGACATGGGTCAGTGTAGCCGACACCGTTTCGCGTCGGATCGGCGATGTTACATGTTGATACGTCCGTCCCCATGGTCCCGTGCGTAGATTGGCGGCGAGCCTCGAATTGCCCCCAGGAGTCTTCGATGCGCCTTGCCGTCAACGGCATTCTGACTTCCTTGCTGCTTGCCGCCGCACTGGTGGCCCCGTGTGTGGTCGCCGGAACCGTGACGGTGAGCGTCGCACTCGACACCGACAGCAACCCGGGCACAGGGTGCATGTATGCGACGGTGGACGGCCCGGTGCCGGGCATCGAGCAGGTCGCAACGACGGTCGTTACGACCACGGCCGGGGGCGCCTCGGTGACCCGCCTGGAGCGCCAGCCGTGTATCGGCGGTTCCTTCGCCGCGCCCGTCGTCTTCGACACCGGCGGCTGGAGCGTCGGCATCGGCAATGGCGTCGGGGGCAGCGCGGTGGTGGAGTCGTCCATTCCGCTATCGATGCTTCCGCCCGCCGCTTTGATGCGGGCCGTGGTCACCGCCAATGACGGCGCAGGGGGCCAGGACGCGACCTCGCCCTTCACGATTGCGCTTGCTCCGGCGGCCGCGCTCGGGCCCGCCGCTCCGATTCCGCTGTCGCCGTGGCTGCTGCCGCCGCTGGCATTGCTGCTCTTCGGATTGACCGCTTGGCTGCACCGGCGCTATTCCGGGGAGTCCCGGCTGATCGTGCTGGTGTCGGTGCTCGCCGCGTCCGGGCTCGCATGGGCGGCGACGGTGCTACGCGACGGCAATATCGCCGATTGGGCCGGAATCGGCCCGGCAATGAGCGACCCGAAGGGCGATGCACCCATCAACGCGGATCTCGTCGCCGTGTTCTATCAACAGGACGGAGCGAATCTGTACTTGAGGTTCGACGCGGACATCCGGAAGGATGTGGCAGCCGGCAATCAGGCGCCGACCGTCAGCGCGGGCGCAAATCAGACGATCGCGCTGGCTGCGAGCGCCTCCCTCGTCGGCACCGTGACCGATGACGGCCTGCCCAATCCGCCAGGAGCGTTGACGCAGACGTGGACCAAGTTTTCGGGACCCGGCACCGTTGCGTTCGGAAACGCAGCGCTGGCCGCGACGACCGCGACTTTCAGCGCGCCGGGCACCTACGTGTTGAAGCTGTCGGCCTTCGACGGTGCGTTGACGGGCAGCGCGAATGTCACGATCACGGTGAACGCGGGCGGTGGCGTCGCCAATCAGCCGCCATCGGTGAACGCCGGCGCGGCCCAGACCATCACGCTTCCCGCCGTCGCGACGCTTGCGGGCACCGCGACCGACGACGGGTTGCCTGCTCCGCCGGGTGCGCTCACCACGACCTGGAGTCTTGTCTCCGGTCCCGGCGCGGGCGTGCTCTTCGGCAATGCCAATGCGCCAGGTACGACCGCCAACTTTCTTGGTGCAGGCACCTATGTGCTGCGCCTGACCGCTGATGACGGCGCCCTGACGGCGAGCAGCACGGTGCAAATCAACGTCAACGACGGCGCACCGCTGTTCGCGCGCATCGCCGACCGGACGATCCTGCTCGGTAGCCGCTTCCAGCTCCTGTTGCAGGCGAGCGAGGGCAACATCAACGACACGCTTACGTATTCGCTGCCGGCGGCACCCTCCGGTGCCACGCTGAACCCGTCGCCGCTGATCGACTGGACCCCGACGCCGGCGCAGCTTGGATCGAACACGTTCACGGCGAAGGTCGTCGACACGGCCGGACACGCGGCAACGACCACATTCCGCGTTACGGTCGTGCACACGAATCAGCCGCCGCAGCTCGCGCCGCAGGCGAACGTGATCCTGCCCGTCGGAAGTGCGTTCAGCCGGACGCTGCAAGCGAGTGACCCGGATGCGGGCGACACACTCACGCTCGCGTTGGTGTCGGGTCCCGCGGGCATGACGCTGACCGGCGCCGCGCTGAACTGGCCAACCACAGGCAAGCCCCCCGGCGACTATGCGGTCAAAGTGAAGGTCACCGACGCCGGTGGCATGTTCGACGTCAAGCAATTCACGATCACGCTGCAGCAAGCGGCGCCCGGACCGATAGCGAAGGACGACGGTTACACAGTCAAGATCGCGCACACGCTCACCGTGCCTGCTTCGGGCGTGCTGGCGAATGACATCTATTCAGGTACGAATGCATTGACGGCCGCGAAGCGTACGGATCCCGACGCCGGCTCGCTTACGCAGTTCAACGCCGATGGCAGCTTCACCTTTGAAGCGCCGGCAACACCTCCCGGTGTTCCCCTGACGATGGCCAGGGTATGGAGCGCAGGCGCGGCGGGGGGGTCCGATCGCTACCATGAACTGGCGGCCGATCTCAACGGGGACGGCAATCCGGACATCATCAGTTTCGATAACAACGCGGGCATCCGCGCTCGCTCGGGGCAGAACGGCAGCCAACTATGGAGCGCCGACAGGACCGGCGCCCTGGACTGCGCAGTCAACTCGGGCCAGGGCAGCATGGACAGCCGGGTTCTCGCTGACCTCGATGACAGCGGCCATCCGGCGCTGGCCTTTACTACGTATTGCGCCCGCGAAGGCAGTAACTGGTACGACAACATCGTGGCGTTCGATTACCTGGGGCACGTGAAATGGGTGTCGCCGCCATTGTCGAAGCCGATTCCGGAAATCGTGCGGGGCGCGACGCTACCGCCGCCGGGCGGATTTACACCCGGTGGGCTTGCCACCGGCAGTGGGCTCAGCGTCGCGCGCCTCACCGCCGGCGGTCCGCCGGTCTTGCTGATGCGCCAGGAAATTCCCCACAACTGGGGGTATTCCACCTACGTCGACGCGGCCAACGCTTTCCACTATGCGGGCTGCCGCGCCGTGACCGGGCTCGTTGCCGATGAAAATGTCGCGTGTCGCGCAACCTTCATCATCAGCGGCGTGGACGGCAGTGTTCTGCAAACGCTGGTCGCGCGCAATCCGGCGTCGCTGTCCCGTACTTCTGGGCCTAATTCGCTCTCGCTCCTGCCGCCAATCGCGATGGACGTCGATGGCGATGGCCGAGTCGATCTTGTCTCAGGCACCGAAGTCTGGATGCAAAACGCCGCCGGCGGCTTTGATCTGGCCTGGCAACTGACGACCTCGGTCAACGACACTGCCGTGGCGGATCTCGATGGCGACGGCAAGGCCGAGATCATTCATCTGCGAAGCAGCAATGAATACATCGAAGACAATCGCGGGATATTCATCTACAGCCACGACGGTCAGCTCAAGCACCGCATTCCTTTCCAGGGATTCTGGCTGACGCCGTTGACGATTGCCGACGTCGATGGCGACGGTCGCTCCGACATCGTCCTGGGCGCTGACGGAATTGTGTACGCGTTTCGTGATGACGGACGTCCGCTGTGGGCTTACGTCGTTCCGCCGGATATTCCCGACAACCCGGTCTTCGCGCCGTTTTACACCCAGCCGGTCCAGAGTTCTGCCCTGGGAAATGCGGCGCCGCAAGTCTATGACCTCGACGGCGACGGCGTGGCGGAGGTCGTGGTTTCGGCCTACAGCCGCATCATCATCCTCGATGGGCGCACGGGCCTGCGCAAGGTCAGCCCGTACTGGACCTACAACTTCAGCTACCACGACATTTCCGCATTGATGCTGCTCGACATGAACAACGACGGCCATGTCGATATCGTGCAAAACGCGTCGTTCATATTCAATTGCGGTTTCGTCGGCGCCAATTTCCTGCAGGAATGCATCAATCTAGTCGGGCCTACGGCATTGAGCGGCGGCGGCGCCAATAACTGGCTGCCCGGACCGAAGGCGTTCCCGCACGTTCAATATCGCTCGACGGCGATCGACAACAACTCCCGCGTGCTGCACGACACCACGGTCTCGCGCATCTTCCGGACGCCCGTGCAGCAAGGAGCCATCCGCGATCCGCGCCTGGCCCAGGCGACGAGCTTTACGTACAGTGCCAGCGATGGCGCGGCGACGTCCGCTCCGGCCAGCGTATTCATCGATATCGTTCCGGACAACCGGCCACCGGTATTCACGTCGGTGCCGCCGACGAGCCTGCTGCAGACCTCCACCGCGAAGTTCTACGACGTCACCGCGATCGACCCCGATGCGGGCGACACCATCACGTTCTCGCTCAAGGCGGCGCCATTCTGGGTGACCATGAGCGGACCGGCCCGCGTCAGCTTCGCGCCGAATACGCCGTGGGGACAGACCACGGTCATCGTTACCGCCACCGACTCCCTCGGAGCCAGCACGGACCAGATCTTCATCGTCAACCTGACAACGACACCGGCTACGGTGCCCAACGTGACGGGAATGCAGTTCGAGGCGGCGAACACGACCCTTATCGCGAACAACCTCCAAGGCGTGCGGTGGGCCGAGTCTTTCTCTGCGCAACCCGTGGGCACGGTCCTCGCGCAAGACCCGGTGGCCGGCACGATCGTCGGACGGTTGGCCGACATCCAGCTCACTGTATCCAAAGGACCGCAGCCGGTTCCGGTGCCCTTTGTGGTCGGCAAGACGTTGACGCAGGCAAACAGCCAGCTGCTTGCGCTGGGTTTCACTGTCGTACCCACAGCGGTGTTCTCGACGACGTACGCGGCCAATCAGGTGATGGCCCAATCGCCGATAGCCGGCACCGAGGTATTGCCCACGCCCGCCAACCCGGTCGCGCTGACCGTCTCGGCGGGACCGCCGTTGGCGGGCACCGTGGCGCAGGTCGTGATCGACCCCGGCGTCGCCTCGCGTCTCGCGGGCGAGACGATCGCGTACAAGGCGACCGCAGTTTTCGGTGACGGCACGAGCGCGGACGTCACGCTCACCGCACTCTGGACGTCGTCCGCGACAAGCGTGGCGACCGTGAGCGCCGTCGGCTCCGTGCACGCAGTGACGGCCGGGCCGACGATGATCGCCGCCAAGGTCGCCGGCGTGACGGGACAGGCAGCGCTGAACGTGGTGGCGATAGCGGGGAGCGATGCGATTGCTCCGGTCGCGTCCATCACATCACCGGCGGACGGCGCCACGGTCACTGCGCCGACTGCGGTAACCGGGACCGCGACGGACGCCAACTTCCTGCGCTATGAACTCGCCCTCGCTGCCGCGGGGAGCGATACCTGGACGCTCATCAGCGAGGGGACGTCCCCGGTCGCGGGCGGTGCGCTGGGGACGCTGGATCCGACGTTGCTCGAGAACGGCATCTACACGCTGCGCCTGACCGTCTTCGACCGCGGATCCAACACGACGATGGCGGAGGTGGCGGTCCTCGTGGACGGCAACCAGAAGGTCGGCTACTTCACGCTGTCGTACACGGATCTGGTCGTGCCGCTTTCGGGCATACCGATCCAGATCGTGCGCACTTACGACAGTCGCGACAAGCGGCAAGGGGACTTCGGTGTCGGCTGGAGCCTGGGACTGAAGGCGGTGCGGGTCTCGACGACGCGCGCCCTCGGCGCAGATTGGCAGGTGGTGAAGCAGGGCCTGAACTACACGCTGATCCCGGGCAGCGTGCATTTCGTCACCGTCACGCTGCCCACCGGCCGGGTCGAGACCTTCGACGTCAAGATCACGCCGACGGTATCCCCGCTCGTGCCGTTCGTGACGGCGCGCGCAAGCTTCACCCCACGTCCGGGCGCGCTCGGAACCTTGCAGGCGCTCGAGAACGTCGACCTCCTGATCGCGGATCCGCAGCCGGGGCCGATCACGCTGCTGAACGACGTGACGCTAAACACGTTTCATCCGGATCGCTTTCTCTATACACAGCGCGACGGAACGCAGTTCGTGGTCACGCGTACCCACGGTGTCGAGAGCGTCAAGGACGCCAACGGCAACCAGATCACCATTTCCGCGAGCGGCATCAGCCACTCCTCGGGAACCAGCATCGTCTTCACGCGCGACGCGGACGAACGCATCACGGGTATCACCGACCCGAAGGGGAACACGCGGACCTACGCCTACTCCGGAGCCGGTGACCTGGCCGCTGCCACCGACCGGTTGAGCAACACGACACGCTATTTCTACAACCGCTTCCATGGCCTGCTTCGAATCGAGGATCCACTTGGCCAGGCGGCAACGCGTGCCGACTACGACGAACAAGGGCGTCTCATCGCGATCACGGATGCCAACGGCCAGACGACCCGTTACCAGCACGATCTGTCGGGTCGGCAGGAGCTGATCGAGGATCCTCTCGGCCGCATCACCGTCTACACCTACGACGTCCGCGGCAACATTCTTTCGGTTGCCGACCCATTGGGCAACACGTCGACGTTCACGTACGACGCGCGGGACAACGTACTGACCCGCACCAACCCGCTGGGCGCGACGATGTCCTACAGCTACGACGCCGACGATAACGTGACTTCGGTGATCGATCCGCTTGGACGGACGACCTCGTCGACGTTCGACGCGGGCGGGCGACCGCTGAAGGTGACGGATCCCCGCGGCAATTTCACGACCGCGCGCTACGACTCCGCGGGAGGCCTCATCGGCACGACGGACGCGCTCGGGAACATTCGCTCCTACGGCAATGACGCCGCCGGCAATCCGACCTCGGCCACGAGCGCGCTCGGCGCGACTGCGCGGAATGCCTACGACGCCATTGGGCGCCGCACCCAATTGACCGATGCGCTCGGCGCTGCACTTTCGTTCCAGTACGACGTCAATGGCAACCTGCTTTCGCAGCAAGGCGCAACCGGGCCCGCCGCGAGCGTCAGCTACGACGCGGAGAACCGCGTGACGGGAACGACGCGTGGCGGACTGCAGCGATCGCTGACGTATGACGCAGCCGGCCGGATCAGCGCGGCGAGCACGTCCACCAATCGGCAGATGTCGCTCACCAACGACCCCGTCGGCCGGCTGACGAGCATTGCGGACCCGGTGGATGGGCCGGTGCTGCAATTGGTCTACGACGCGGTCGGCAATCTGCAGGGGTTCGGGAATGGATCGGGCAATCAGCTGACCAATGTCTACGACGCCGCGAATCGACTGATTGAAACCCGCGGTCCGGAGGGGTCGATCGAACGCCGCTCCTATGACAAGGCAGGTCGTGTCGTGCAGGTGGTCGACGTGCGCGGAGACACCACCCGCTATGGATACGATGCCGCGGGGCAGCTCGTGAGCCTCACCGATGCGCTGGGTGGCCAGACTACTTATCAATACGACGCCAGCAGCAATCGGATTGCGCAGACCGATCCGGCCGGCCGCACGACAAGCTTCGGCTATGACGCAACGAATCGACTGGTGCGGACGACCTACGCCGATGGTCGCGTCGAGACCCGGGACTACGACGCAGACGGGCGCCTGGTCCTGCTGACCGACCCTGCCGGCCAATCGACGGCTTATGCGTACGACGATCAGGGGCGCCTGCTCTCGATCACCGACGCGCTTGGCCGGATCACCCGGCATGCATACCAGGGCAGTGCGCAGCGGTCCGATACGACCGACGCCAATGGCAACACCACGCGGTTTGCCTATGACACCGCCGGCCGTCTGGCCAAGACGACCTTCCCCCTCGGCGGCATGGACACGCTCTCGTACGACATCGTCGGCAATCCGCTCTCGAAAACCAACGGCCAGGGCGAGACCACGCAATACCAATATGACGCGCGCGGCCGACGCAGCGCGACGGTGCTTCCTGGCGGCGCGACGGAGACCTACACCTACACCGCCGATCACCTGCCGCATACGATCACCGATGCCCGAGGCACGACAACGCTCGACTACGACCCGCTCACCCGTCGCCTGGTCCGCGTCACCGAGCCGGACGGACGCTATGTCCGCTACGCGTACGATGCCGCAGGCAACAAGAACGTGGTGGCGCATAGCAACGGCGGGAGCGAGCTGGTGACCCAGTACGCCTACGACGCCCTCAATCGACTCGTGCGGATCACGGATTCTGGTGGCGGCGTGTCTACGCAAGTCTGGGACAGTACAGGGAATCTGGTCAGAGTCAGCCGGCCGAACGGCGTGACGACCCAGACCACGTATGACCTGCGCGACCGTCCCGTCGCGATCAGCCATCGCAATTCGGTGGGCGCGCTTATCGCACAGGAAACCTATACGCTCGATGCGCTCGGCAACCGGGTGCGCATCGACCGGCAGGATGGATCGCGCGTGGAGTATCGCTACGATGCGCTCAGCCGGGTTACACGGGAATTGCGCTTCGACGCCGGAGGCAATCCGGCAGCCGAAGCCGTGTTTGCCTACGACGCCGTCGGGAACCTGGTGAGTGCCGGACCTCCGGCTGCGCCCGCTGTCTATGTCTACAACGCCGACAACCAGCTGGTCTCCGGCGGCGGCGTGACTTTCGCCTACGACGGGGCGGGGCGACGGGTGCAGGAAAGCTGGACCCCGCAGGCAGGTTCGCCGAAGTCGATGCAATACACGTGGGATGCCCGCGATCGGTTGTCCAGCTTCCGTGATGCGGGCGGCGCCGCTACCACGTATGCCTATGACGCCGAAGGCATCCGCGTGAGCAAGGCCGGTGCTGCCGGGGCCACGGCGTTCCTTGTGGATCGCAGCAATGCAACCGGCTTCTCGCAACTCGTTGGCCGCATCACCCCAGCCGGATCAGACACCTTCGTGTGGGCTTCCCAGATGCTCCGCGCGATTGAAGCGGGAACGCCGCGCTACCCGCTATTCGACGCGCTTGGTTCGACGCGCCTGCTCACCGGGACGAGCGGTGCCGTGACCGACACCTTCGATTTCACGGCCTACGGCGAGCCGGCAACCGTCAGCGGCGCCTCCAGCCTGCCACATCGATTTGCCGGGGAAGAAACGGATGCCGAATCCGGCTTGAGCTACCTGCGGGCGCGCTACTACGACCCGCGCACGGGGCGTTTCCTTTCACGCGATGCGAAGCCGGGATATCCGGGCGAGCCGATGTCGTTGAATCCGTATCTCTACGTTGCCGGCAATCCGGTGAACCGAACCGATCCGAGCGGGAATGATTTTTCCATCGCCAGTACGCTGTTCGCCTCCGCGCAATCCCTGGTGGTTCGGGGACAGGAAATTCTGAAGACGAGAAGGGCATTGCTGAATGCGAAGAAGGCGACGCTCACCACCACTCGCTTGCTCGCGGGCGCCATGGCGGTGGAGGCGGTGGTAGAGGACCTTGGCAATCACACACAGGTGAATAAATGGTTCGGCGGGGGAACGATCGAGGCGGTGTCGCAGGCGCTGGCCGTTCCGGAATTCGGCAGTGCAGTCAACATAGGAATTCACCTGGTCGCCGAGGGAGTGATGGCCTTGACTGCCTATAAGCTGTTGGATGGCGAAGAGATAACCATCAATGTCGAAGGCGTAGGTATTCTGACCAGCGGATCCGCTGTCGAGGCGAAAGAACAGTGGTCGCTGGATAGCGGGGTCGGCAATAAGTGTCGTTCCACGGTCATGAACGCATTGGCATGGGCCGCCAGGGACGCCAAGCCGCAAGTCGTGGAACTCTGCTCGCTATACTTTTTCCAGCCATATCTGCCCACGATTCAGGTGCTGACGACGGCTGGCAAGGCTTCGATGCCCGGTATCTTTCTCCATGAGTTCACGCACCTCGCGGCGCACACGCAGGACAACGCCTATGAATGTGTGCCCACTGCGGTACTCGCTTTGGCGAAATCCAGCACCCCGGCGGCACTTGCCAACGCTGACAGCTACCGATGCTGGGCGGAGGCTGCCGCTCTGGGATGGATCGGCCTTGCTGGCAAGTAGACATCATTGGTGCATCGCGTAGCCGTGTGCGCGTGACCGCCGCTGCCGGTGGCCTGCCGTCGTACACCTACGATGCCGTCGGCAATCGGCTGACGCAGACGGACGCCAATGGCCGCGCCACGGAAATGACCTACGACGCGCTGGGCCGGACGACCAGCCGCACACGCCCGTCGGACTCGAAGTCGGCCATACCGACTTCATGAGCCGGACGACGACGTTCGTCTACGACGCGGCGAACCGCCTTGTGCAGAAAAACCTTCCGGGCGGCGGCACGGTTGCCTACGCGTACGATCCGGCGGGGCGGCGCACGCAGGCCTCCGGCGACGCGTACTCCTACGACGGGCGCGGACGATTGATCCGCGAGCAGAAGGCGTCGGGCGAGGTGTTGGTCTACACACGCGACGCCGCCGGAAACATCACGTCCGTGGTGACACCGCAGGGAACGACCAGCTACACGTTCGATGCGCTGAACCGCATGCAACCGTCATCGATGCCGCGGGCACGACGACGTACGGCTACGACGCGGTGGGCAATCTTGCCTCGATCGCGTATCCGAACGGCGTTACCGCCACGCATAGTTATGACGCGCTCAACCGGCTGGTGGGCGTGCAGAATTCCGGTCCGAGCGGCATGGTGTCATCCTATGCGTACACGCTGGGACCGACCGGAAACCGCGTGCAGATGGTGGAGACCGGGCCGGCGACGACCGGCCCGTGTACGACCCCAATGATCGCCTGGTCACCGAGACGAACGGCGCCAGTTCCACCGCTTACTCGTGGGACGACAACGGCAACCTGCTGAACCGCGGCAGCGGCGCCGGCGCGACCGCCTACGCGTACGACATGGAGAACCGGCTGCTGGGCGCCACAGGCGCCTCCGGCGCCGTCGCCTTTGCCTACAGATGTCGACGGCATTCGGATCAGCACGTCGGCGGGGGGAGTGACCACACGCTATCTGGTCGACAAGGCGCTCCTCGCGTCGACTTGCGGCGGCTGCGTCGGAAGTCCGGGAGCGCTTGCCCAGGTACTGGCGGGAACCACGGGACCGAACGTCGTGACCTATACCTACGGTCATGCGCTGATCGATCGGACGCAGGCGGGCGTCGGGACGCTCTTCTACCTGCGGGACGCCCAGATGTCGACGCGGCAATTGGCGAATGCGTCGGGTACCGTCACCGATCGCTACACGTTCGACGCGTTCGGCGTGACCCTCGCTGCGAGTGGCTCCGCACCGAACCTGTACCTGTTCGCCGGCGAGCAGCTCGACCCGAATCTCGGCTTCTATTACCTTCGCGCACGGTATTACCAGCAGGCGACGGGCCGCTTCGTCACGACCGAACCCGAGGAGGGCAGCGTCTTCGATCCGGTGACGCTGCATCGGTATCTGTATGCCGGGTCCGACCCGGTCGATCATCGCGACCCGACCGGGAGGGGAGACTTTTCGCTCCCGACGCTGACCGTGGTCCAGACGATCCAAGCGTCACTCTTCGCCGGTTTCCTCACGACTGTCGGAACCCGGGCCTCGGGTTATGCCAAGAATTGGAACGAGGCGCTGGGTTATGGAGCGTTCGCCTCGGGTGCGGTGCTGGCCCTGTTCCTGCCCGGGGCAGTTTCAGCGGCAACACAATTGGCTGCCGCGCAGACCATCAGGAGGAGCCTTCTCAACCGCCTCATTCATTCGCTCTTCGCCGGGGGAGCCAACGTCGTGGCCGCGGAACAATATGTGTTCGAATTCGCGACGAAAACGTTTGCGACCAGTGTCGCAGCGAGGTGCTTCTTTCTCAATGTAGTCGCGGAAGCCATCCCGCTTGCCGTCTTTGTCGGGGCTGTCGTTCCGGCAATCGAAGGGTACCCGCAGCCAATCCAGATTCTCAAGGCTGGCGACAACGCACCCATCGTGGCGAATGCGGAGCTGATGATTCAGAACCTAAAGACCTTGCTAACATGCCCGTAACCCGCGCCGGCTCGCGGAATGATTCACCGGTTCATTTGCCTCATTTGCGGCACGGGTCGCGACGCTCAATACACCGCGGCGAATCGCTCCTGGTTCCACCCGCCGCCCAGCGATTTCGCGAAGTCGACGATCGAAATCCGCGCGTCGCGGGCGGCCACGATGCGTAGCGTCTCGGCGGCGAGCAGCGTGCGCTGGGCGTCCAACACCTCGAGGTAGGAAGTGCGCCCGGCGTCGTAGCGCAGATTGGCGACTGAGAGCGCCTGCGTCAGCTGGTCGCGGCGGGCCGTCTCGGCGGTGAGCACCTCGCGCGCCGAGCCGTTCGTGATCAGCGCATCGTGTACTTCCCGGAACGCGTTCTGAACGGTCTGCTGGTACTGCACGGTCACGCTGTCGCGACGCGCCTCCGCGGCGGTGACGGCTGCCTCGATCGATTTGAGCGCCAGGATCGGCTGCACGACGCCCAGGCCGAAGCCCCATACCGTCGCCGGCGAAGTGCCTGGCTGCCGCTGGTCGTCGCCGGGCAGTTTTCGTATATCGTTTCGATCGCGACGCTGACGATCGCGGCCCGATTGAAGCGCTTCGACGCGACGCTCGAGGAGGCGGCGTTCTACCAGGGGGCGTCGCGGCCAGCCGCGCTGTGGACCGTGACGATGCCCTACCTGAAGCCGGCGCTGACCGATCGCCCTGCTGCGCCGGCCGGAACGCGACGCGCCCGGCTAGCCGCGTACGCGGCGCGCG
>JBDTRG010000184.1:0-3755 GCA_039931775.1 Betaproteobacteria bacterium
TGCGCCTGTCGCCGCCGGACAACGTCGCCGTCGCGCTGCGGCCGTTGAAGTCCGGTGAGACGGTCGTGCTGGATGGCGTCGAAATCACGATCGGCAGGAATATCGCGGTCGGGCACAAGCTCGCCGCCCGCGCCATCGCCAAAGGAGAGATCATCCTGAAGTACAGCTGCCCGATCGGCACCGCGACGGTCGCGATCGAGCCCGGCGAATACGTGCACACGCACAACGTCGAGAGCAACTACCTCCCGACGTACACGCTGCCGACGTAGCCACCATGCTGCAGGGCTACCTTCGGGCCGACGGCCGCAAGGGCATTCGCAACGTGCTGGTCGTCGCGTACCTCGTCGAGTGCGCGCACCACGTCGCCCGCGAGATCGCCACGCCGTTCCGCGAGCGCGGCGTGCACCTGATCGGGTTCCCGGGCTGCTACCCGAACGCCTACGCGCTGCAGATGATGGAAAAGCTCACCACGCATCCCAACGTCGGCGGCGCGTTGCTCGTGTCGCTAGGCTGCGAGGGCTTCAACAAGCGCGCGCTGACGAAGACCATCGAAGCCTCGGGGCGTCCGGTACGAGCGATCGGCATCCAGGACGGCGGCGGCACGAAGGCCACGATCGCGGCCGGACGCGATTGGGTCGAACGGACTCTTGCGACGCTTTCCGCGCAGACGCGCACGCCGATGGGCATCGACGAGCTCACGGTCGGCACGATCTGCGGCGGCTCCGACGCGACGTCCGGGCTCACCGCAAATCCCGCGATGGGCGTCGCGTTCGACCTGCTCGTCGCCGACGGCGCGAAGACGATCTTCGAGGAAACCGGCGAGCTGATCGGGATGGAACACCTGATGGCCGCGCGGGCCGCCACCCCCGAACTGGGCGCGGCATTGAAGCGCGCGGTGGGCAAGGCAGCGGAGTATTACGCGACCCTCGGGTACGCGAGTTTCGCGCCCGGCAACGCCGACGGCGGATTGACGACGATCGAGGAGAAATCTCTCGGCGCGTACGCAAAATCCGGGCAGTCGCAGATCGACGGGATCGTCAAACCCGGCATCGCTCCGCCGAAGAAGGGCCTCTACCTGCTCGACGTCGTGCCCGACGGCGAGGTGCGCTTCGGCTTTCCGAACATCAACGACAACGCCGAGATCGCGGAGCTCATCGCCTGCGGATCGCAGGTCATTCTTTTCTCGACCGGCCGCGGCTCCGTCGTCGGCTCGGCGATCGCGCCGGTCATCAAGGTCTGCGCAAATCCGGAGACGTTCAAGCGCATGGAAGAGGACATGGATGTCGACGCCGGCCGTATCCTGGAAGGTCGCGCAACGCTACCCGACGTCGGGCGCGAGATCTACGAACTCGTGCAACGCGTCGGCAACGGCGAGCCGACGAAGTCCGAGGCGCTCGGCCACCAGGAATTCATCCTGACCTACAAGAGCTTCGAGCCGCTCGGGCCGGCGTGCCTGCCGGTCTAACCCACTCAACCGCCGGGCCTTCGGGCCCGAGAAGGAGGAAGCCATGAGCAGCAACGTCGTTTTCTTTGCGTGGAACCGTTCGATCCCCGGTCGCGAACACGTCAGCGCCGAGCACTTCCAGCAGTTCGTCGGCTATCTCGCCGGGCTGCAACAGAAGGGCGCGATCGCGTCGTCCGAGGCCGTCTTTCTCGATTCCCATGGCGGCGACATGAACGGATTTTTCCTGATCCGGGCCGATAACGCCAAGCTCGACACACTGCTGGCGAGCAACGAGTGGCTGACCCACATGACGCGCTGCTCGCTCCATCTGGAGGGGTCGGGTCACGTCCGCGGCGCCACGGGCGCGATGGTCGCCGAGCGAATGGAGCTCTGGACGAAGTCGATTCCGTCATAGCGGCAGTTCAGCGCCGCCGGTGTCCCCCGGGGGATCTCGTCACGCCGCCGACGCGGGCAGCGCGCGCTCCAGCACTCGGATCGCGTGAACCGCCTCGCGCTGCCCGCTCGCGCGCGTGAGATCGGCAATCTGGTGACGGCAGCTGGTGCCGTCGGCGACGATGAGCGTATCCGGCGCCGCCGCGCGCACGGCCGGCAGCAACGCGAGTTCGGCCATCTTCACCGATACGTCGTAATGCGCGGCGTCGTAGCCGAAATTGCCGGCCATCCCGCAGCAACTCGTCTCCACGACGTCGACCGCCAGGCCGGGGATGAGGCGGAGGATCGTCTGCGTCGGCGTCACCGCATCGAAGGCCTTCTGGTGGCAATGCCCGTGTAGGAGCGCGCGCGACTGCGGAAGCGCGGCGAGCGGAAGGTCGAGGCGTCCGGCGACGTGCTCACGCGCGAGAAATTCCTCGATCAGGAACGCGTTTTCCGAAAGTCGCCGTGCCGATTCACCGAGGCCCATCACCAGGAACTCGTCGCGCAACGACAGGAGGCACGACGGCTCGAGCCCGACGATGGCCGCGCCGCGCTCGACGTGCGGCGCAAGTGCCGCGACGACGCGACGCGCCTCGCGCTTCGCCTCGTCGACGAGTCCTGCGGCGAGATAGGTGCGCCCGCAGCATAGCGGCCGTCGCGGTTCCCGATCCGACGGATCGGCCCCGGCGACGTGAACGCGATAGCCGGCGGCATTCAACACGCGGATCGCCGCCTGCGCGTTTTCCGGCTCGAAGTAGTCGGTGAACGTGTCGACGAACAGCACGACTTCGGCGTTTCCTTCGATGCCGGCACTCGGTCCGCGCATCCCGTGCCGGAAGGTGTCGCGACGCCAAACGGGCAGCGAACGTCGCGCGGAGAATCCCAGCAGCGTTTCGCCGACGTGCGCGGCGCCGGGCAATGCATTGCGCAGATTGAAAAGCCACGGCAAACGTGCCGCCCACGGCGCCCAGCGCGGCAGGTTCGCGACGAGCCGATCACGCAACGCGAGTCCCTGCGCGCGCTGACGCTGGTAGAGGACCTCGATCTTCATCTTCGCCATGTCGACGCCGGTAGGACATTCGCGCCGGCAACCCTTGCAACTCACGCAAAGGTCGAGCGCCGCGCGCACCGGCTCGGACGTGAGCGCATCGGCGCCGAGCTGGCCGGACAACGCGAGGCGCAGCGTATTCGCTCGTCCGCGGGTCAGGTGCTCCTCGTCGCGGGTCACGCGAAAGCTCGGACACATCGTGCCGGCGTCGAATTTGCGGCAGTGCCCGTTGTTGTTGCACATCTCGACGGCCTTGGCGAAGCCTCCGGCCGGATCGCCTCCGCTGCCGGGCACGGTGAGCGTGCCGGCCACCGGATCGTTCTGCACATTCCACGCCGACCAGTCGAGCCCGGTCGCAACCGGCAGCGTGCGATGCCCCGGGCGGAAGCGAAACAGCGACGCGTCGTCCATTTTCGTGCCGCGCACGATCTTGCCGGGGTTCATGAGGCCCGCGGGGTCGAAGAGGTCCTTGATCTCCTCGAAGGCCCGGGTGAGTCGCGGGCCGAACTGCCACCCCACCCACTCGCTGCGCACGAGGCCATCGCCGTGCTCGCCGGAGAACGCGCCCTTGTACTCGCGCACCAGTGCGCTCGCCTCTTCGGCGATCACGCGCATCTGCGCCGCGCCGTCGCGGCGCATGTCCAGAATGGGGCGCACGTGCAGCGTGCCGACCGACGCGTGCGCGTACCACGTGCCGCGCGTGCCGTGGCGCGCGAACACCTGCGTCAGGCGGTCGACGTAGTCGGCGAGGTGCTCGAGCGGAACAGCACAGTCCTCGATGAACGAAACGGGCTTGCCGTCGCCTTTGAGGCTCATCATGATGTTGAG
>JBDTRG010000185.1:0-118099 GCA_039931775.1 Betaproteobacteria bacterium
CGAATCGGCGCGAGGCGCTCGCGCGCGCGGTGGAAATGCTGCGCATCGTCCAGATCCCCAATCCCGAGCGGCGGGTCAACGACTACCCGCACCAGTTCTCGGGCGGCATGCGTCAGCGCGTGATGATCGCGATGGCGCTGTCCTGCAATCCGAAACTCCTGATCGCCGACGAGCCCACCACGGCGCTGGATGTGACGATACAGGCCCAGATCCTGGACCTCATGACCGAGCTCAAGGAACGATTGGGGATGGCCGTGCTGCTGATCACCCACGCGATGGGGGTGGTCGCCGAGACGGCGCAGCGCGTCGTCGTCATGTACGCGGGGAAGGTCGTCGAGGAGGCCGCGGTCGCCGATTTGTTCCGCGCCCCGATGCACCCTTATACGATCGGCCTGATCCGCTCGATTCCGCGTATGGACCTGGCCGCGACGCGAAAGCAGCGACTCGAGACGATCGCCGGCACGGTACCCCGCCTGATCGATCCGGCGCCGGGTTGCCGCTTCGCCGCGCGATGCGCATCGGTGCGCGACGAATGCCTGCACCGCGAACCGCCGCTGGTTGAGGTCGCACCGGGCCACAAGGTCGCCTGCGTGCTGCACCCCGCATGAAAGAGGGAGTCATATCGGAACCGCTGGTGCGCGTTCGCGATCTCGTCAAGAATTTCCCGATCAAGGGTGGCCTGCTCGGTCGGGAAGCGCACAGCGTGCACGCGGTCAACGGCGTGAGCTTCGATCTCGCGCGCGGCGAAACTTTGGGCCTGGTCGGCGAATCGGGTTGTGGCAAGTCCACGGTCGGACGCTGCCTGCTGCGCCTGATCGAGCCGACCTCCGGGGAGGTCTGGTTCGAGGGAAGAAACGTCTTCGCGCTCGATCGGGAGTCCCTGCGCCGGCTGTGCCGGGACATGCAGATCATCTTTCAGGATCCGTACGCGTCGCTGGACCCGCGGATGACCGTGGGCGCCATCATCGGCGAGGCGCTCGTCATCCACAAGCTGACGCGATCGCCATCCGAATATCAGGACCGCGTCGTCGAATTGCTGGAGACGGTTGGCCTCAACGCCGACCACCTGCGCCGCTATCCGCACGAATTCTCCGGCGGGCAGCGCCAGCGCATCGGGATTGCGCGAGCGCTCGCCGTGTCGCCGAAACTCATCGTCTGCGACGAGCCCGTCTCGGCGCTCGACGTATCGATCCAGGCGCAGGTCGTCAACCTGCTCGAGGACCTGCAGAAGAAGTTCGATCTCACGTATGTGTTCATCGCCCACGACCTGTCGGTGGTCGAACATATCAGCGACCGGGTGGCCGTCATGTACCTGGGCCGGATCGTCGAGATCGCATCGGCACGCGAGCTCTACACGACGCCGCGTCATCCGTACACCGAGGCGTTGCTGTCGGCGGTGCCGATCCCCGATCCCGGCCTCAAGCGAACGCGGATCCGGCTCGCCGGCGAGGTGCCGAACCCGATCCGGCCGCCGTCGGGTTGTCACTTTCATCCGCGCTGCCCCAAGGCGATGGCGCGGTGCAGGACCGAGTCGCCGCAGTTGAAACCGGTCGGCGATACGCACTGGGCGGCGTGCCACTTGAACGACGCGACCGCGCACGCAGCGCAGCGTTGACGCGGGCCCGTTCCCACCGTCCGCGTCTGTCGACCGAAGGAGGACGCCGATGAACGAACGCGAGCTGCGGAGCCTGATCGGCGAGGTGAAGCGCGGAACCCTGCCGCGACGCCGGTTCATCGGAATCTTGGCGAGCCTCGGCATCACCGCCCCGATGGCGAGCCAGATGCTCGCCGGGTCGGGCGTCGCGATGGCGCAGGCTGTCGCTGCCTACAAGCCGACCCGGCGCGGGGGCGGCGGCCTGTTGAAGTTGCTGTACTGGCAGGCGCCGACGCTGCTCAATGCCCATTTTGCCGTCGGGGCGAAGGACCAGAACGCCGCGCGCCTCTTCTACGAACCGCTTGCGGCCTGGGACCCCGACGGCAATCTGATCCCGATCCTCGCCGCCGAGATTCCGAGCCTTCAGAACGGCGGCCTCTCGCGCGACGGTCGATCGGTAACATGGAAGCTCAAGCGCAATGTCAGCTGGCACGACGGAATGGCGTTCACCGCGGACGACGTCGTCTTCAATTGGGAGTACGCGTCGGATCCGGCGACCTCGGCCGTCACGATCGGCAACTACGCCGGCTTCAAGGCCGAGAAGATCGACGCGCACACGGTAAAGATCGCGTTCGACGAACCGACGCCGTACTGGGCGAATGCCTACGTCGGCGCGTTCGGCCTGCAGATACCGCGGCACCTTTTCGACGCCTACCGCGGCGCGAAATCGCGGGATGCGCCGGCGAACCTCAAGCCGGTCGGCACGGGCCCCTACCGGTTCGTCGACTTCAGGCCGGGCGACACGGTGCGCGGCGAGATCAATCCCGACTATCACGAGCCGAATCGGCCGCACTTCGACGCGATCGAAATGAAAGGGGGAGGCGACGCCGTCTCCGCGGCGCGCGCCGTGCTCCAGACCGGGGAGTTCGACTACGCGTGGAACATGCAGGTCGAGGACGAGATCCTCCGGCGTCTCGAACAGGGAGGCAAGGGCCGCGTGATCATCGCGGCGAGCGGCGGTTGCGAGCACCTGCAGTGCAACTTCTCCGATCCCTGGACGGAGGTCGACGGCGAGCGCGCGAACGCGAAGACCCGACACCCGATCCTGTCCGATCCGGCCGTGCGCGATGCGCTCAACCTGCTGGTGGACCGCGCCTCCATCCAGGAGCACGTCTACGGCCGCGGCGGGACCGCCACGCGCAATTACCTGGCCAGTCCGGAGCGCTTCCGCTCACCGAATTCGAGGTGGGAATTTGACATCGACAAGGCGAACCGGGTGCTCGACGCCGCGGGATGGAAACGCGGTGCGGGAGGCGTACGCGCAAAGAACGGCCGGTCGCTCAAGTTCGTCTTCCAGACCTCGATCAACGCACCGCGCCAGAAGTCCCAGCAGGTCATCAAGCAGGCGTGCCAGAAGGCCGGCATCGAGCTGGAGTTGAAGGCGATCACCGCGTCCGTGTACTTTTCGTCGGATGCCGCGAATCCCGATACGGCCAGCAAGTTCTACACCGACCTCCAGATGTACAACCTCGGCAGGGCTTCGCCGGATCCCGAGGGCTTCATGCTGCAATTCTGTTCGTGGGAGATCTCGGCAAAGGAGAACAAGTGGCAGGGCCGCAACGTCATCCGATGGCGCAACGCGGAGTACGACCAGGCGTTTCGGGCGGCGAAAGGCGAGCTCGATCCGGTCAAGCGCGCCGCGCTATTCATCCGCATGAACGACCTGGTGATCGAACACCGCGCGGTCATTCCGCTGGTGAATCGCCCTGAAATCGGCGCTGCGTCGAACAAATTGCGGATGACGCTGAGCGGCTGGGACAGCCACACCTCGATGCTGAAGGACTGGTATCGGGAGGCGTGAGGGAGCGGCAATGAAGCGGCACCCGCGCGCGGCGCGATAATGGGCAGCACATCACGCGTCATCACCATGGCCAAATCTTCGCGCTGGGACATCTTCTGCCGCGTCGTCGACAACTACGGCGATGCCGGCGTTTGCTGGCGCCTCGCGCGCCAGCTCGCGAACGAGCACGCGCTCGACGTGACGCTGTGGCAGGACGAACTCGCGCCGCTCGCCCGCATCGCCCCCGGCGTCGACGGGAAACGCGACCAGCAGCGGGCGATGGGCGTCACGATACGCCGATGGGCCGAGCCTTTCCTCGGAGCCGAACCCGCCGACGTCGTCGTCGAGGCCTTTGGTTGCGGGCTGCCCGAACCCTATGTCGCCGCGATGGTCGGGCGGTCGATCGCGCCGGCGTGGTTCGTCCTCGAGTACCTTTCCGCCGAATCCTGGGTCGACGGCGCGCATGGTCTCCCGTCGCCGCATCCGCGGCTGCCGTTGACGCGCCGTTTCTGGTTTCCCGGGTTCACGCGCCGGACGGGAGGCCTCCTCTGCGAGCGCGGCCTCCTCGCCGTGCGCGACGCCACCCGCCGAGACGACGCGGCACAGCATCGGTTCTGGGCGTCGCTCGCCCTACCTCCGATCGCGCCGGACGAAATTCGGGTCTCGCTCTTCTGTTACCCGAACCCCGCATTGCCAGCGCTTCTGGACACATGGGCCGACGGCGACGCGCCGGTATCGTGCGTGGTGCCGGAGGGGGTGGCGGTCGGTGCGCTCGATCTGTGGACTGGCGGCAACCTGGCGCACCCGGGCGCGCCGATCGTGCGCGGGCGCCTCACGCTTCAGGCGATTGCGTTTCTCGCGCAGGACGACTACGACCGGCTGCTTTGGGCGTCGACCGTGAACTTCGTCCGCGGCGAGGATTCGTTCGTCCGCGCGCAATGGGCGGCGCGCCCGCTCGTCTGGCAACCGTATCCGCAGGCGGAAAACGCGCATCTGGCGAAGCTCGACGCTTTTGTCGATCGGTATGTCGGAAGCCTCCCCGCCGCGTCGGCCTCTGCCCTGCGGAACGTCGAACGCGCGTGGAACGGGGTCCCGGGGTCGCCGCCCGTCGCGGACGCATGGCAGGACTTCGCCGCAGCGCTCGCCGCCCTCGACCGTCACGCCGCCGAATGGGCCCGCGACCTTGCGACGCTACCTTCGCTGGCCGAGGGGCTGGTCAACGCAGCTACGGACCGGGTATAATTAAAGGTTAGCCGAATCAACCCCTTATCGCTTATCAGGTGCAGTGATGAAAATCGCCCAGGAAATCCGCGCAGGCAACGTGATCATGGTCGGGAAGGACCCGATGGTCGTCCAGAAGGCCGAATTCACGAAGTCCGGCCGCAACGCCTCGGTCGTCAAGATGAAGCTCAAGAACCTCCTGTCCGGTTCGGGCACGGAGACGGTCTACCGCGCCGACGAGAAGTTCGACGTCGTCCAGCTCGAGCGGAAAGAAGTGACGTACTCGTACTTCGCCGATCCGCTCTACGTGTTCATGGACAACGAGTACAACCAGCACGAAGTCGAGGCCGACAACTTGGGCGACGCGATCCGCTACCTCGCCGAGGGGCTCGCCTGCGAGCTCACGTTCTACGAGGGCAAGGCGATCTCCGTCGAGATGCCCACGTCCGTCGTTCGCGAGGTGAAGTACACGGAGCCCGCGGTGAAAGGTGACACGTCGGGCAAGGTGATGAAGCCCGCCAAGCTCGCGACCGGCGCCGAGATCCAGGTTCCGCTGTTCGTGACGACCGGCGACAACATCGAAATCGACACGCGCACCGGCGAGTATCGCCGCCGCGTCTGATCGATCGGCCCCGCGGCGCTAGCGCGGGGCGCCCTGGCCGATCTGCTCGGCCAGCCCGGCGTACTCGCGGTTCTCCGGATCGAGCTCGCGCAGCTGCCTGGCGTAGCCGAGCGCGGCATCGCGATTCCCCGCCTGCGCGTTGAAGTACGCGAGGCCCGATAGCACGTCACGGTCGTAGGGCCGCGCCTTCAACACCGCCTCCAGTATCGTCAGCGCGTCGCGTGGCCGTCCCGCGCTGTTCAATGCAACCGCGTATACGTACGCGAAGCGGCCGTCGTCCGGCACGATGCGCGCGGCCTCGCGCAACGCGGCGAGGCTTTCCGCCGTGCGACGCTGCCGCGCGAGCGACAGCCCGAGCGCGTGGTGGAGCACGGCGGCGCGCGGATTCCGCGCGAGCCCCTCGCGCAACGCGGTCTCGGATTCACCTTCGGCGCCGCGGGCACGGTATAAATCGGCGAGGTTCGCATAGCCGGGAACGAACGTCGGATCGATCGCGATGACCTTCCGGTACTCGGCAATCGCGCGTTCGGCGTCGCCGCGCGCGGCGTAGAGATTCGCGAGACTCATCCGTCCTTCGGGGCGATCGGCGACGTAGGTCTGCGCGGCGATGTACTCGTCGAGCGCCTTGGCGAATGCCGGACGGCGCTCGGCCGGCAGCCCCGCCTCGGCGTCGCCGGCCAGCGCACGCGCCGCATCGATGCGCACGACGCGCACCGGATCGTCGAGCATCCGCGGCAGGTAGCGCTGGCGCACGGCGATCCCGGCGTTCGACAGGGCGCCCACCGCCGCCGAGCGTACGACGGCATCCGGGTCGTTGAGCCCGCGCGAAATCGCATCCTGAACGCTCGGCGTGAGCCACCGACCCAACCGCGCCAGCGCGCTCGCGCGCACGATCGCCGGTTGCGTACCATCGTCGATGATCGCGAGCAACGCGCCACGTGCACCCGGCGCGCCCGACGTGCCCGCGGCCAGGGCCTCGGCAAAGCGCTGGTAACCGATCGGCGTTTTGCCGACCCACTTGGCGAGCGCGTCCGCGGCCCATTGAGGCGACCGGTTCGCATGGCACTGATTGCACGCGTTGGGCGTGCCGAGCTTCGCGGACAGATCGGGCCGTGGAATGCGCATCGAGTGGTCGTGGCGCGGGTCGACGACCATGTACGTGGTCGTCGGCATATGACAAGCGGTGCACGCGGCGCCCGGTGTGCCTTCCGCGTGATGCGTGTGCGCCGCGACGTCGTACTTCGCCGGCTGATGGCATTGCGCGCAGACGGCGTTGCCTTCCGCCTTCAGCTTCAGCGTGTGCGGATCGTGGCAATCGGAGCACGTGACGCCCGCGGCGTACATCCGGCTCTGCAGGAACGACCCCCAGTTGTACACCTCGTCGCGCATCTGGCCGTCGCTCCAGTACAGCCCCTCGTCGAGGATCGCCATCCGGTGCGAGTCGCCCGGCGGCTTGCCGTGCACATAATCGTCGGTGAGCCGGCCGGCGCGCCCATGGCAGCGCGCGCACGTTCCGATCTCGCGCGACCCCGCGCGCGCAACGCTGCGCGCCGCGTTGCCGGTCGCGGCGACCGGCGCCCACGTCACGCCGCGCCGCTCGTCCAGCGCGACCGGCAGGCCCCTGCCGGGGCCGTCGAACGCTTTCCAGTCGCCGGCTTTCTTCGCCCACGCGACGTGATTCGAGCCGGGGCCGTGGCAAGCTTCGCACGACACGTTCAGTTCCGACCACGTCGTCTTGAACGTGTCCGTCGCGGCGTCGAAGTTCTTGCGCAGGTTCGTCGAGTGGCACTCGGCGCACTGGAAGTTCCAGTTCTGGCCGATGCCGGTCCAGTGCAACGGGTCGCCCGCCTTGATGTTCTGTCCCGGATACAGGTGGAACCAGCGTTGCCCGCCCTTCTCCTTCGCGCGCGAATCCCATGCGATCGAAAGCGCCTGCATGCGCCCGCCCGGGAGCTCGATCAGATATTGCTGCAGCGGCGCGACGCCGAAAGCGTACTTGATCTCGTAATCGGCGAGCTTGCCGTCGGGACCATCCGTGTTGACGTAATGCTTGCCGTCGCGCTTGAAGAATGTCGACGCGACGCCCGCATAGCTGAACTTCGCGGAGGCAAAGTCCCCAAGCACCGCCTTGTCGTCGGCCACCTGCATCGCGAGGTCGTGCTGCGAGCCGTGCCATGCCGCCTGCTGCTGCGCATGGCAATCTGCGCAGGCTGCGCCACCGACGTAATTCGGGACAGCAACGGCCGCGGCGCCCGGCGCCACGGCAGTCGGCGTGCGATCGCGAAGCGCCAGGAACGCCGCCGAAATCGCGACGACGATGCCGATTCCAAGAATCCCCGCCAGCCATCGGCGTCGGGAAGGCGCGCGCGACGGGGGCGCGCCGACCTCGGTTGGCGATGACGCGGGTCGCGAGAGCTCGGACTGCGCTGCCGGAGCTTTCGCCGCTGAATTGCGACGGCGTTTGGAATTTCGGCTCAAGGTCGGCGGGAGTCGTGCTGGTTCGGCCCGTGCCGTTCAGCGTGTTCCGCCCATTATCCCTCAAAGGGAATTCCGCAGCGTCGCGACGCTGCGCCGCGGCTTCGGACTGCGATCGCGCCGACGCCTACGTGCCGAAGAGCTTCTGGGGCGCAGGAGATTGCGCGGGGCTCGGCAGGATGTTGGCGCGGCGCGCCATCATCCACCGCAGGAACTCCTGACCTTCCATCGGTTCGGCAATCAGGAAGCCCTGGATCATGTCGCATCCGAGGCTCGCGAGAAGATCGCGCTCGGCGCGCGTCTCGACGCCTTCGGCGATGGTCTTGAGCCCGAGGAGGCGCGCGACCTCGACCGTGTGCGCGATCATCATCCGGTGCTTTTCGCTCCCCGTCGCGGCCATGACGAACGACCGATCGATCTTGACTTCGGTAAACGGCATCCTCGACAACTCCTGCATCGACGAATACCCGACGCCATAATCGTCGATAGCGAGCCCGAAGCCCTTCATCCTGAGCCGCGTCAGATTTTCCAGCGCCGCCGCGACGTTGCCGACCGCCTCGGTTTCGGTGAGCTCGAGAACCATCTCGGTGGGCTCGAGGCCCTGTCCGCTGACGATCTGCGTGACCGCATCGGCATAACTCGGATCGGCGAGCGAGGTCGCCGACACATTGACGGACACCGACAGGTGCAGGCCGCCGGCGCGCCACCGGCCGGCCTCGAGCGCCGCCTGCGCGAGCATGATCCACGACAGCTCGTCGAGATATCCAGCCGACGTCAGCGGCGGCAGGAACGTTTCGGGTCCGAGGAGCCCATACGCCGGGTGCCGCCACCGCGCCAGCGCTTCGGCACCGACCACGCGTCCGGTCGTCAACTCGACGATCGGTTGAAAAAACGGCTCGAACTGCCCGGCGCTGATCCCTGCGAGAACCTGCTCGGGTTCCAGCGGAAACGCCTTGTCGAGTGAGCTTTCGACGACCGATTGCTGAGGCAAGTAATGCTTCAACACCGTGAAGAGTTTTTCTCGCGTCAGCGGCTTTTCGATCGTGCCGATGATCCGCACGCCGTAGGCCTGGGTCATCGTCGCGGCGGACGCCAGCAGTACGCCGTCGAGCGCGCTCGCGAGGATCACCGACACCGGCAACGATCGCTCGCCGATCCGGCGGACGAGTTCCATGCCGTCGACGTCCGGCATCTGCAAATCCGAAATGACGATGTCGACCCGCTCGCCGTCACGGCTCAGCACATCGAGCGCCGCACGACCCGAGGAGGCCTCGACGACGTTCACCATGCCCATCCGGTGGAGCGTACTGGCGAGCAGGTAGCGTTGATCGGTATCGTCGTCGACGATAAGGAAACGCAGGTTCCTGAAGGGAACCGACATCGGGTCGGCAACGAGTTCGATCATGGTGTGTAGTGGACAGGGTTCACGGCGGAGCGATCCCACCGCGGGCGGCCCCCTCACGACTTGCATCGTTCATGCCAGAGCCGGCCGCCGGTCCCTCGTCGATTCCGCGGCTGTTTTCGGCCCGGATTCGCCCGCGGGAACCGGCACGTGCCCGGCGACGTCCACGACACACGGCATAAGTTGCCGCATTGCGTAGTCGGGGGGGCGGCCCGTCGTTAAGCGCTCGCGGCGCCGGTGGGGATGGAAATGCGACACTGTCCCCATGGTTGCCACGCCGTCGGAGACGGAGTCCCGTTACGCGTGGGCTCGCCTCGCTGCATCGCTCGCTCTGATGACGCTGGGGGGCGTCGGCATGTACGCGGCGGCGGTCGCGCTCCCGCAGATCCAGGCCGAGTTCGGTGCGTCACGCTCGGACGCATCGCTACCCTACACGCTGACGATGATCGGATTCGGCTTCGGCGGCATCCTGATGGGGCGCCTTGCCGACCGCTACGGCGTGATGGTGCCGGTGCTGATCGGCGCCGTCACGCTCGGCCTGGGATTCGTGGCTGCGGGCTTCTCGCAGAATCTGCTGCAATTTGGCGTCGCGCAGGGCCTCCTGATCGGCTTTTTCGGAAGCGCGGCGCTGTTCGTGCCGCTGGTCGCCGACGCCTCGCTGTGGTTCACGCGCCGCCGTGGCATCGCCGTTGCGATCTGCGCCAGCGGAAACTACCTGGCAGGCGCCGTTTGGCCGCCGGTACTCCAGCACTTTTTCGACCTCGTTGGATGGCGCCAGACATTCGTCGGCGTCGGCGCCTTCTGCGTGGTGTCGATGCTGCCGCTCGCCTTCGCACTGCGCCGCCGCCCCCCCGCGATCGCCGCGTCGGGCAAGACGACCCGCGGGACGCACGCGTCGGCGCGCCCGCTCGGGCTCTCCCCGGGCGCCCTGCAGGCGATCCTGTGCATCGCCGGCCTCGCCTGCTGCGTGGCGATGTCGATGCCGCAGGTCCATATCGTCGCCTACTGCGGTGACCTCGGTTTCGGCCCGGCGCGCGGCGCGCAGATGCTGTCTCTGATGCTGGCCTGCGGCATCGTCAGCCGCCTTGCGTCCGGCTGGATTTGCGACCACATCGGCGGCCTGCGCACGCTGCTCCTCGGCTCGATTCTGCAGGGCGTCGCCCTCGCGCTCTTTCTCTTCTTCGACGGCCTCGACTCGCTGTTCGTGATCTCAGCGATGTTCGGCCTCTTTCAGGGCGGCATCGTTCCTTCCTACGCGATCATCGTGCGCGAATATTTCACGCCGCTCGAAGCCGGCGCGCGCGTCGGCCTCATCCTGATGATGACGCTCTTCGGCATGGCGCTCGGCGGATGGATGTCGGGGGCGGTTTTCGACCTCACCGGTTCCTATCGCGCGGCGTTTCTCAACGGCGTTGCCTGGAACCTCCTGAACGTCGCGATTGCCGTCGGCCTGCTGTATCGCGCGACGCGGCGTCACGCGCTCGCGTAGCTCCGCGCCCCGTCCCGATCCCGACGGCGAGCCAGGCCTGCCGCGACCCGGGTAAAATGAGCGCGACGAGGGCCGCGAGTTTCATCCGAGCGGTGGCGCGGGTTCCGTGGAGGTAGCGCGATTGCGGAACCTGACGCCTCGCACCGTGGTCCAACGACTCTGATGAGCTATTCTCACCCGGTCGTGAAGCGATACTGCCCGCACTGCGGCGACACGGTGCTGCGCATCCCGCGACGTACCGTCGATCGGCTGATATCGTTGGTTCGTCCGGTTCTCCGATACCAGTGCACGTCGCTCGAATGCGGATGGCAAGGCAACCTCCCGCGCCGACCCGACCTCCGCGATACCGGGCTTGCGCCACTTTCCACCCCTACCGGCACCCAGTAGTCGGGCCCGATTCGCCCGGCGGCAGGCCCGGACTTCGCGAGCTTACGCAAAGCGCCAACCCTCGGCCCGGCCGAGGGTCCGGCGACATGCGAGATTCGCGTCAGGGCGATGGCAACGCCTTGGTCACCTGCGTGTTGGCGATGCCCTTGTCGGCGAAGGTAATCGCGCCGCTCGCGTTGACGTCCTTGAGGTAGTTCGCTCCGGTCACGAACTGGGCGACCTGTGCGTTTACCAATCCGAGATCCGCCAGCGTGACCACCCGGTTCTGGGTCACGTCACCCAGAAGGTAGCCGACGCGAATCGAGCCGCTGCCCCCGCCTCCTCCATCCGCGGCCAGGACATTGCTCACCGCCACCGTAACGTACTGCTGATTGGCCACGGCGGTGAGCGGCACGCGCATTTCGCTGCCGGAAAACGTCGGTGCGCCGGCTGTCGCGACGCCTTCGGTCACCGACGCGTTGCCTGCGGTCACCGCCTTGTCGAACGTGAACACGAGGAGGTGTTGCACGGCGCTGCTGCGCGGCTCGGTCGTCGGATTCGTCGCGCCAGCGTTGAGCGGCAAGTCGAAGGTTCCTGCGCCGCCGTGCGTCTTGCGCGAAACGACGCTCGACAAGGTCGGCGCAGCCGCGCCCGACGCCACCTCGTACGCGCCGATGTCGCAGGCTATTCCCTGCGGCCGCGCGACCCCGCGCTGGTCGGTCGTTGCGCAGGTCGCGTCGTCGCCGGCATCGATCGCCGGGCTCGTCGGTCCGCCCGATTGAAGCGCCATGGTACGAGTCGGTCCGCCGTTGTTGGCGAGCGGTGACAACAGCGGGTCGATCGGCGTCGCACCGGTGCCGATCTGATCGCTCGCCTGTGGGCTCGTGATCGTGCACCCCGTGTCGTCGCCGATGAGATTGTTGCCGCCGGAGGTGATCGTCGACGAATTCTGCGCCTGGCAATCCGGGGCCGTGCCTCCCGAATTGCCGGCGATCAGCGTGTCGACGAGCGTGAGGTTGACCAGGCTGCCAAAGATACCGAGTCCGCCCACGCTGAGATTGGAATTGCCGGCGATCGTGACGTTCGTCAGCGTTCCGACGAACGCCGCGTTGGCCTCGACATAAAGACCTGCCGCACCCAGCGACGTGGCGCCCGTATTGTTCGCGATCGTGCTGTTCGTGATCGAAAGGATGCCGGGAGGGACACCGTTGTAGAAGAAAGTGACGCCGCCGACGTAGGAAAACGACGTGCCGATCGCCTTGTTGCCGGCCACCAGAGACCCGGTCATCGTCAGCGAGCCTTGCGTGTAGATGCCGGCACCGGAGTCCTGCGTCGTGTTGTCGCTGATGGCCGAGTCGACGATGACGAGCGGCGCGCCCCCTCGCGCAAAGATGCCGCCGCCCGGTGCGAGGCCGGAGCCGCTGTGCGTGGCGGCATTGGCGGTGATCGTCATGCGCGTCAGCGTCACCGGACCTTGTGCGCGAATTCCGCCGCCGCCGTCGACACCCGCGGCGACGTTCCGGTTGCCGCCCGTGATCGTGAAGCCGGACATCGACACCGTCGCCGTATCCGCGATGTCGAAGATTCCGTCGGTCCAGGCGACGCCACCCTGCACGGTCGGATTGCCGGTGCCGATGAGGGTGACGGTTCCGGTAATGTTGAGGTCGCCGGACGTCGCATCGTTGCCGCCGGCTGCCGGAATCGCCAGCGAGTAGGTGCCCGCCGGGAGGTTGATCGTGTCGCCACCCGTCCCGGCCGGACATTCGCCGATGACTGCCCCCGAAGCGGCGTGGGTGTTCGCCGCGATGATCGCTTCGCGCAACGAGCAGAATCCGTCGAGCGGATCGATGACGTCGCCGATCGTGGAGACGTTGATGGAGGCCGCCGCGGCCATCGCCGCGCACAGGTACAGGCCGAAGCCCAGAATCGTCGAGCCCGCGGCCCGCATCGTTGAGTCGACACCAAATCGCATCGGCAATTCCTAGTTTATCGGTGACAACGCGGGGTGCAAACTACCATGAGGCCGCGCAACCATCAATCGAATCGACGTTCGTGCGGACTACGTGCCTAGGTCATGCCGCACCCCCGTCGGCGTTGCGCCCGGCGCAAACCGGCGCCGGGCGCTCCGTCAGTGGCGCACGCGCCACACGCGCGACTTCTCGATTTCCGCGATGTACAGATCACCGGTCGTCGGATCGAAAGCAACACCCTCGATGTTGTCGAATCCGGTCGCGTAAACCGAATGGGTGCCGTCGCCGGCGATGCGGATGATGCGCCCGCCGTACTTTTCGCCGACGTAGAGATAGCCGTCGGGCCCGAAGTTGATGTTGTCCGGCCCGTCGATCCCGCCCACACCCGACGGATCGCCGAGCGTCGAGAGGCTTCCGTCCGAGCCGATCCGGAGGATTCTCCCGCCCGCCTTCAACGCCGCGTACAGCGCGGGGCTCTGCGCGCCATTGAAATCACCGAACGCGAGCCCTTCCGGCTTCTCCAGGTTGGCCGAGGCAGGAACCCATTCGACCAACCCGCTTCCGTCGGGCATCACGCGGACGATGCGTCCGCCGTAGTCGTCCTCGGCGATGAACATCATGCCTGCGCTTCCGTACGCACTGTCCTCACGCAGGGGCTGGATGCCCTCGGGGCCGTCGAGCACCGTCGCGAGCTTGGTCGCGACGCCGGATACCGGCTTGTTCGTCGCATCGTAGGTGATCGCCGTGCGGTAGAGCCCGCCGAACTGGATGCCGAGATAGATCGGCAGTTCGCTCGACACGTAGACATCGCCGTTGGGATGGACGTCGAGCCGGCACGCGCCGGGAATGCCTAGCGCGATCGGCAGCACGCCGCCCGTCGCCTTGTCGATCGTCACGACACCACCCGCGGCGCTGACCACTTCGAGCACGCCGAACAGGTTGCCGAACCGGTCGAACCCCAGGCCATCGATGCGCGGCAATTTCACCGGGTCGAAAACGACCAGCTCGAGCACACCCGGGATGCCATCGGCGAGCTTCGGCCCCAACGGAACGTCCGAGTCAACGACGATCGCGACATCCGCGCTGTTCGTCAGCGCGCCATCGGTGGCCGTGAGCCGCAGCACGTAGTTGCCGGCGATACCGAAGGTCGCCGTGGTCGTGGCCGCGCTCGAGTCGGCGAAGCTCACCGTGCCGGGCCCCGCCGCCTTGCTCCAGGTCAGCGCCAGCGCCGCGGGTGGATTGGGCAGGCCGTCGTCGCTGGCCGTGCCGCCGAGATTCGCGCTGGCGGGAAAGAGGATCGTCTGATCGGCGCCGGCGCTCACCTGCGGCGGCTGATTTGCAGGCGCGGAGGGCACGGGTAACAAGGTGGTCAGCCTTGCGTTCGTCATCCCCTTGTCCGCGAGCGACAGCGTGCCGCTCGCGTTGACGTCCTTCAGGTAATTCGACGCGGTCACGAACTGCGCGACCTGCGCGTTCACCAATCCGAGGTCGGCCAGCGTCACCACCCGGTTTTGATTCACGTCGCCCGACAGGAAACCGACGCGGATCGAACCGCTGCCGCCCGTCCGGCCGTCCGCCGTGCTGACGCTGCTCACTGTGACGGTCACGTACTGCTGATCGGCTACTCCGGTCAACGGGACGCGCATCTCGGTGCCGCCGAAAGTCGGCACCCCTGCCGTCGCGATGCCCTCGGTTACGACCGCAATCCCTCCGGTAACCGCGTTGTCGAATACAAAGACGAGGGTATGTGGGGGACCGGCGCGCGGCTCCGTCGTCGGATCCGACGACGCAAGCGATAGCGGAAGGTCGAACGTTCCGGCGGAGCCATGCGTCTTGCGCAATACGCCTCCGACGAGGACGGGCGCAACCGCGGTCGGTCCGATGAACTGTCCGAACGCCACCGGTCGAGGTCCGACCTGAATCGTTTGGATGACCGTGTGGGTTCCCGTCTGGAGCACGGGGACGCTATTGCCGGCCGAATTGGAGATGGAAGCGAGCGGCGCCGCGTTGGCGATGAAACCGCACAGCGCGAACAGCGAGCCTAGAAGGATGCGCATGTGCCGGCAATCCTATCAGAAGCATGAAGGCGCCCAACGCGCCGTGCGGGGTCGCCGTATGTGTGTCAACGCACCGACCTCGGCGAGGTGACGCGTCATCCTTGCCGGACGTACACACGGCGATCGGATTCCGCTCGCCCCGTGCCTCATTTCAGGTATTCGTTCGGGAGCACCATGCGATCCAATTGGACCTACAAAATGACGAGGCTGGTCATGCTCTGTTTTCTGACTCTGCTGATGGTGTCGCCGGCGCGCGGCTCGGCATTTTCAACCGACAACAGCGACCTGTGGCTTGCCCACAACGAAGATGGGTGGGGCATGCAGCTGGTGCAGCGCGCGGACATCATGTTCGCGACGGTCTATGTGTACAGCGCCAGCATGGACCCTATCTATTACACGGTGACGCTATCGCCGATGGGCACGACCCCGGAGGGTGAAGCGATCTGGGTGGGCGACCTTTACCTGAGTCGCGGGCCGTGGTTCGGCTCGCCGACGTTCAACTCGTCCCAGGTAAGCCGTCGCATTGTCGGGCAATTGACCTATGCCGTGAAGGACCTGTACGCGAGCACATTGACCTATTCGGTAGAGGGGGTGCAGGTCAGCAAGGAAATCTACCGGTACACACTGCGCAACGACGATTACTCAGGCTCATATGTCGGAGCGTTCAAGGTTGTCGCAACTCAGTGCTTCGATCCGGCAAGCGACGCCGTCCAGGTGTCGCTGGGCACCTTCAACGTCGTCTCCCAATCGTCCAGCGCGTTGCGCATCGTGACAAATGCCAATCAGGGATTCGCCTGTACGTATGACGGGGACTACCAGCAATTCGGCCAGTTCGGCCAGAGTCGCGGCGCGTTTTCATGCACCGACGGTCGGGTGGGCGACTACACGTTTTATGAAATGCTCGTCACGAAGGCCGATTTCCGCGGGCTCATGGTCGGCGAAAACACGGCGGGCTGTTCGCTTTCGGGCAACTTCACCGGATTGCGCCAATAGCGCTAGCGCCGGCCGCGTGGACGCAGGGAAAGGTCGTCGCGACCCGCGAAGGGCGTCGGATGGACGCCGCCTCCGGCCGGTTCACCGGCGCTCGCCCAAATGCCCGACGCATCAAAGGGCGGGATCGCCGGCCACTCCTCGATGACGACGGCGGCCCTGAGGGTAACCCAGCGCAGTTCCCAGGAGCCGCGCGATCGCAGGATCAGGTGTCCGTGCTCGCCGCGGTCGCCCTTCAAGACGAACCCATACTGCGCTTCGTCGGGAATTCCGCAGAAGTCGATCCAGGGATCGCAATCACCCAGGCAGGCCTGCGTAGTCGCGAGCGTCTCGTCGAACGCCGAATGCGCGGTGTCGTGGATCCTGATCGGGTGCCGCGGGCGATCGGGGAAGACCGATGCCAGCGCCGCCCAAGTTGCAGCGGCGGCGGCGGCCCAATCGTCGTAAGCGGTATCGCGCTGCTCGATGCCCGACCATGCGTCGAGTTGCTGCTGCGACAGCGTTCGCCCGTCGATCGTGGCGACGCGCAGCGCGCTGGGTGAGGTGGCGCAGTAAAGACACTTCCGCATCACCGGTGCATCGTTTGCGTCGACGCCGATCGTCAGATACGTGCGCGTATCGAGGTCGGGCAGGATTTCGTAACCGAACAGACCGTCCTCGACGATCGGCAAGAGGTCGAGGGTCAGGTTCGCGGGCAGCGAATAGTGGAATGCCGCCCGTCCGAGGTGCGCGCGAAGCAGCACGAGAAGGCCCCTTGCTTGCGACAGACGCGGATAGCGGGATTCCGGCATCGCGCACCCCTCGGGCGACGGAAGCGTTGGCGGGTTGACGAATTGCAACCAGATATTGGGAACCCGCGACGGCTGGAACGCCAGCTTTTTTGAATCGATCTCAACTAGGCGTCGCAACCGTTTGAATGTGCAGGTTTCGGCGATGTGCGTCGCCGCGGCGCCTCATCCGTCAATCGACGTTGGCGGCCTCACCCGGTCGAACGAGCCACTCGCTGCAGTCCCAATGCAGCAATCGTTCGAGCGCGCGAATCTCGAATTCGAACGCGTCGTGCAGAAATTGCCATTCGCGCTCCGACATCGGGGACGCGTAGGGAAGCACGTGCGCCGCTCCTGGAACCACGAGCGGCATCCGTGCGACGCCAAGGAAATCGAGTACCCCGTCGAGCGTCGGGTTCGGGCGATCGCGCAACGCCTCGTGACGCAACACGAGCACCTGCTCCGTCGGAAAGAACGACCAGAGCCGCCGCAACTGCGCCGTGTAGTACCCCCGATCGACGTACGAGAACTTCCGGTGCTGATGCGGCAGCGTGGACCGACAGCGGTCGCGTTCCGATTGCAACGCGTCCCAGAACGGAAGCGGTTCGTCGCGCCTCGCGCGCTGCATGTTCCAGTGCGAAAACGCGCGCGTGATCGGGTTGCGCAACACGACGATGAGTTTCATCGCCGAGTTGTATTCCCAGATTCGCCTCGGCGCCTCCGTAGAGTACATGTAGGCCGGCGTGACTTCACCGAGCAGCGCCGTCGCCGCTGTCGGCGCGAACTGCGCGTGGTAATCCGCATAGCCCGAAAGCGTGCGTCGCATGAAGCCCGCATCGTCGTCGAACAGATGGACCTCCTTCACCTTCGCCATGCAAAGCGCCGGATGAGCCCGCAGGTAGGCGTCAAGGGCCGACGTGCCCGCCTTCTGCGCGCCGACACCGAGGAAATCGACCTTCATGGACGCGACCTCGCCTCGCTCATGGCCGGGCGCGGACAGTGCGGGTCGAACGGCGAACGCTGAAAGGGTGGTACTTGCGCTTGTGCGGAGTGGGCATGGATCAACCGGCTTGGGCCAAGGCACCAATTTTCCCCTATTTGCACGTGCGCGGGTTTGCGCTTCGCGCAGTTGACGCGCGCCGTCGCCACCCTTAGGCTCGCACGTGCGGATCGATATGCGGTTTTTGGGATAGTTGCCGGAGGTGACATGCAATTGGAATGTTTTTCCGGAATTCGCAGGATGATCATGTCTTGTCTCGTGGCGCTGGCGGTGATCGGGCCAGCGGGAGCCACGTCGTTCTCGACGGACAACAGCGACTTGTGGCTGACCAAGAACGAGGATGGCTGGGGCGTGCAGATCGTCCATCGGGCGGACGTCATGTTCGCGACCATCTACGTCTACGACGCCGACCGCTTTCCGGTCTACTACACGGCGACGCTGGTCTACGCCGGAACGAACTCCGCCGGCAATGCGGTCTGGGTCGGCGATCTTTACCTTACCAACGGCCCCTGGTTCGGCGCACCGGTCTTCAGCTCTTCGCAGGTGACCTATCGCAAGGTCGGGCAGATCGCCTATGTCCCTCAATTGGTCGAAACCGGTCTGCTCGCCTATTCGGTCGACGGCGTGACCGTGAACAAGCAGATCTATCGATACACATTGAGGAACGACGACTATGCCGGCACGTTCGTCGGCGCATTCAAGGTCACGGCGAGCGGATGCTCGAATTCGGCGAACAACGGAAGCCAATTGATTCGTGCCACGTTCACCGTCACGCAAACCGCCAGTTCGCTGAGAATCGTGTCGAATTCCGATCAGGGCGTGTCGTGCAACTACCCCGGCGACTACCAGCAATTCGGGCAGTTCGGCCAGACGCGCGGCGCGTACCTCTGCTCGACCGGCGAGAATGGCGCCTATACCCTATTCGAGATGAACGTCGCATACGACGACATGCGCGGACGGATGGTGGGGACGAACAACCTGGGATGCTCGCTATCGGGTAACTTTTCGGCGATCCGGCAATAACTCCGGCCTGACCATTCGCCGGCGCATGAATCGCGTAACGGCAACGCCTGTCAGGGATGTCGGCGCGCCAGTCGATGACCCGTCGACGGGATCATGTCAATTCCCGGCAAGCGCATCGATCTTCGCGCATGGATCCGTGGCCAATTCGCGCCACGCCCATCGCGCACTGGAGGCCACGGTAGTGCGAAATAGCCGACCCGGATCGACCCTGCGCCACCGAACCCTCCATCGGCGCCGCATGGTGGAGGTTACCTCTTGCCTCCACCGATTTCCGCGGCTGTAGCTTTGGTACTCGGGGGTGATATCGCCGCCCCTGGTGGAGAATGCGCTCCCGACGCCTCGAGCGGTTTTGAGGCCAATGGCGTAATCGGGGTCGAGTAGGGACCCGGGTCGACGCAGGGCGGGGTTGCCGCGGGTGTGGGAACAGATTTGCCAGCGGTTTCCAGGCCCGCGCGATAAGCCCGCGCCGTGCGGTCCATCGATTGGCACAACTGATACCGGGCGACATTGTCGGACCACGCGGCCTTCGCCGCCGTCTCTGCCGCTAGAGCCTTCTGTGCATCGGACGGAGGCGGCAGCGCCGCTGACGCATATCCACCCACCGACACTGCAATCATGACAGCCGCGATTCGCACGATGCGTACCCTCCTATGGCCTGCGCAGGCGGACATTGTGGGCACGGCAGTGGTATCGGTTGCGGTCACCACCAATGCCGAGCACCACCACGAGACCCATCAGGCCCAGCACCACGCCTTCAACCGCCATCAGAATCGTGATCAGATCGTCCATTCGACATTTGTACGCCGCCCGCCGCGACGTCGCTGCCATCATTCCGCCGATCCTCAGGTAGGCCAAGACCCGACATGGCGAGCCTTATTCCTTCAACCGACCTCTGAAAATCCGCGGAAGCTCGACCGTGAATACCGTCCCCGCGGCTTCGGACGATTCGACACGCAGCTCCCCACCGTGCGCCGCGACAATGTCCCGGGCAATGAACAATCCAAGCCCGAGGCTTGTCGGATGGGAGTCGATCAAAGGTGAATTTTCGTCGCGAAGCTGAACCATCGGATTGAAAATGACCTGCATCGCGGCCGCGGGGATGGGGCGCCCCAGGTTGATGACTTCCAGTACGACACTCGCCGTATGTCCCTCGGCCCGCACGGTGATGGGCGAGCCGCTGGCGCCATGCTGAACCGCGTTGTTGAGCAGATTCGAGAGGACCTGCTGCAGCCGCCCACGGTCGACCTGGCCGCGAAGGTCCCCGCGCATTTCAAGATCGAAAACAAATTCCGGGTGTGCCGCCTGTACTTCATCGTGTGCGGTTTCGCAGATGAGACCGATGTCGCACGCAATGGGCGTCACTGGCATGCTTTTACCAAGCCGGGTCCGGGTATATTCCAGCAGATCCCGGATCATCAGGCTCATCGTCAGCACGCTCTTTTTGATGCGCACGACGGCGGGCAGAGCGCTGGCATCGACCTTGCCGCGGGTCGCCAGATAGTCCGCGGTCATCGATACCGCGCTCAGCGGGCTACGCAAATCGTGGCCGAGAATGGCCAGAAACGTATCGCGCGAGCGTGTTACTTCATTGGAATAGCGGACGACCGATTCGGCCAACGCTTGGTCAACCGCCTCGTTGAACCGAGTCATCTCGGTGAGCACGTTATCCTGCTGGCTCGACAGGTGCTCGCGCCAAAGCTTTATGACGCTTGCCCGCAGGGCGCGATATTCCGACGTCAGCTGAATGAGGTCGAAACCGACGAGGTGCCTGAGCGCTCCATGGGTGGCAGCGGCGGTTTCCTTCCCCTCCAGAACCGGCGCCCAGCCCTTCGACTTGTCGTCCTGCTGAGCGTCGGTTTGCGCGGCATCGATGTCGCGCGCCATGGCCTGCAATATCTCCCTGGCGTGGCTGCGAAGCGCCAATGCCGTCATGGTTTCCGCCGCCGGCTGCAGCGTAAGCGCGAAAGCCTCCCATTCCGCCAGGATCGCGTCGAGGTTTTGGTTGATGAACTGCGCAAGCGTCACAAACATCTGCCTCGCAGAGAGCGGGTTCGCTCAAATTGCCAGATTGTCCGCGATCCGACTGTACGTTACCCGACATTAGGGAGCTCACCGGCTTCGGATGCGGGACTCGGATGCACCATGACGTCGACCAGGTCGCCCCCGATCGAAATGCAGCAACTAGGCAGTCGCGCGTATTCCACGGTAGTCTACGGAAGTCCCCAGGTCCACTTCCAGGAGAATATCCGTGACCATGTTGCGCCGCGTGGCCGTTGCTTTGCTTGCCTCAATGCTGCTGCACGTTCCGTCAGTTACCGCCTCGTCATTTACGACCGACCAGAGCGATTCATGGTGGATTCCCAATGAATCGGGCTGGGGAATCCAGTTTGTCGAACGCGGCTCGACAATCTTCGCCACGTTATATGTTTACGGCCCGGATTCGAAAGCGACGTGGTACACCGCAACGATGTTTCTCGTGGGAAATACCTTAACTTGGTCGGGTGACCTTTACGGCACGACAGGACCGTACTTTGCGGCCGTCCCGTTCGATCCCAATGCGGTCATCCGGACAAAGGTGGGAACGATGACGTGGACTGCACTGGACGTGGCGACTGGGACACTGAGCTACGACGTGAATGGCGTCAATGTTACGAAGTCCAACGTGACCCGGACATTCGCGGGGTTCGATGATTTCAGTGGCCATTATGCAGGCGGCGTCCATCGGACTGTTTCCGGATGTACCGACCAGACGTTGAACGTCACGAAGGAAGTCCCGGCAGTCATCTATGTCAATCAAAATGGTCCGTCGATTCAAGTGCTGGAAATTGACGCCGGTGGCAGCTGCACCTATACCGGCACATCATCGCAACTGGGACAAATGGGGGCCGCTCAGGGCACATTCTTCTGCAGTGACGGGTTATCGGGTGGGTTTTCGTTTTTCGAGATGCAGGTGACCATTAGCGGTCTCACCGGTCGCTTTGGAAAAAATTTCAACCCGCCCGCAACAGGGTGTCAATCTTCGGGTTGGTTTGGGGGCGCGCGCGGGGAAACGTTCTAGCTACTAGAAGGACAGCGCCCTTCCTTATTGGACCCATCTCGTGAATCGTCCACGAGGATTCGCCAGCTCTGGCCAGGGCGGGAAACGAAGACGGCCCCCGCTTGGGGGCCGCCCTTCTTGGTTTGGTGGAGGTGGGCGGAATCGAACCGCCGTCCGGAAGCGCTAAACAGTCAGGACTACATGCTTAGTCGAGTCATTGTGCTCTCGCCCCGACGCCGTTGACTGACAGACGACGGCAGGACCAGTCACCTAGATTTAGCACCTCGCCCAAGTGACCCGGGCGGGCGCGATCGTCCTGAATGTCCTCGCTGTGACAGATTCATCACCCCGGTCGGACGCTACCGGGTGCGAGGTCCGGCGGGATTAAGCCGCCAGAGCGTACGTTTCGTCGTTCGCAGTTAAGTTTGCGATTGCAGTAGGATTTACGAGGACCTGCGCCTCGGCATGCCCCGAGCTGCGTTGCTACCCCCGTCGAAACCAGGTCACCCCCGGATGTCGCCGGCGCGTCGCGAATGTTCCCGCGGCGCGTTTCTTGCTCTGGAACACCGATCATACCACCCGGTGCTCCCTCGACTACGTGGGGTAGACTCGTCCAGAATCAATACGTTCCGGCGCATGGCCCCAAAAACAATGTCGTCTACAGCCGCAAATCAGCGCATCGTCCCCGTCATCCTCTCCGGCGGGGCCGGCACGCGGCTTTGGCCGTTGTCGCGCGAGACGGCACCCAAGCCATCGATGCGGCTGCCCGACGGTGAAACGCTGCTCGCGAAAACCGCGGTGCGCGCGCTGAAACTGCCGGGCGTCTCGGAACTCTTCACCGTCACCAATCGCGAGTACTACTTCCACACGCGGGATGCCTACGCGGGACTCCCCGGCGGAGCGCCGAAGCGCGCATCGTTCCTGCTCGAACCTTTCGGCCGCAATACGGCACCCGCGGTTGCGCTCGCGGCACTTTGCGTGGAAATGGCGGGAGCCGGCGAAGCCGTGCTGCTGGTGCTGCCGGCCGACCACCTGGTCCGCGACCAAGCGGCGTTCGCCGCCGCGGTCGCGCAAGGTGTGCGGCTCGCGCAACGCGGCTCGCTGGTGACGTTCGGGATCGGCCCCACGCATCCGGAGACAGGATTCGGCTACATCGAGTGCGGCGACGCCCTCGCCGGCACCGCGCCACCGGCGTTTGCGGCGCGCCGGTTCGTCGAGAAGCCGCCGTTCGGCACCGCGCGCGAGTACCTGGTGGCCGGAAATTTTGCCTGGAATTCGGGAATGTTCTGTTTCACCTCGACCGCGATCATCGCCGCATTCGCGCGGCACGCGCCCGGGGTGCTCGACGCGGTGCGCCCCATTGCGAAGGCGATCGCCGCCAAGGGTCTGGGGTCGATACTTGAAATCGACGCCGCGCTTTTCGCCACGGTCCCGGATATCTCGCTGGACTACGCCGTTATGGAAAAGGCGGCCACGGCCGGCGAGGTCTCGGTCGTTCGCGGAACGTTCGACTGGAGCGACATCGGTTCGTGGCAGGCGGTCGCCGATCTCGAGCCGCCTGACGCACATGGCAATCGCGGACAGGGCGAGCGCGTTTCGATCGCGACCACTGGCACGTACGTCAACGCCGGCGACCGCCTGGTCGCGACGGTCGGCGTCGAAAACCTCGTCATCGTCGACACGCCGGATGCATTGCTCGTCGCGCATCGCGACCATCTGCAGCGCGTCAAGGATGTCGTCGGTGAGTTGAAGGCGCGCGGCCACGACGCGTACAAGCTGCACAAGACGGTCGCGCGGCCCTGGGGCGCCTACACGGTGCTGCAGGAAGGCCCCGGCTTCAAGATCAAGCGGATCGAAGTCAAGTCCGGCGCGTCGCTGTCGCTGCAACTTCATCACCGCCGGAGCGAACATTGGGTGGTCGTGGCGGGCATCGCCAACGTGACACGCGGCGACGAGACGTTCCGCGTCAACGCGAACGGATCGACGTATATCCCGGTCGAAACGAGGCATCGCCTCGAAAATCCCGGGAAAGAGCCGCTGGTGATGATCGAGGTCCAGTGCGGCGATTACCTCGGTGAGGACGACATCGTCCGCTTCGACGACAAATACGGGCGCGTGCCCGCATAAAAGTAGGGTCAGACTCGACTTATCAAGGTTGCGGCAAGCGCCCATCCACGTCCGATGGCCAGGCGATGAAAAGTCGAGTCTGACCCTACTTTTCAGGCGGAAACGTCGGGGTCGATCTGCCGCTCGAGCCAGGCGATCTTGTCCTTCAGCAGGAGCTTGCGGCGCTTCAGGCGCGTCACCTGGAGTTCGTCGCGCGTCGGGTCGCCGACCAGGCGCTGGATCACGGCATCGAGATCGCGATGCTCGACCTGCAGCGCGACGAGGCGCTGCATCAGCGCGACGCGGTCCGCGTTGCCGATGTCGACCATCAGTCCGTCAACGTGCCCATCGTGCGTCGCGCCCCGGTTAGTCGACGCCCGCCGGCAACGGCGCCGAACGGCGTCCGAGCCGGCTGGTGATCGCAATTCCCGACAGGATAAGCGCAATGCCCGCGATGTGAAACGGGGCGAGCCGCTCACCGAGGACGATCCAGGCGAGCAGGACCCCGAAAGCAGGCATCAGGTGGACGAAGAGCCCAGCGACGCTGGCGCCGACCTTCGCGACGCCGTAATTCCAGAAGATATAGGCGAGCACCGACGAAAAAAGCGCGACTGACAGGATGGCCACAACATTCACGAGCGTCACCACCATGTGCCGGCCGAAGGCGAGCTCGGCGATAAAGAGCGGCAGCACGGCGAGATCGCCGATGACCACCAGCACGAACAGGAAGGTCAACATGGAGAGCCCCGCCGGCCGCCACCGCAGGCAGATCGTGTAGATCGACCACAACGCCATCGACATGATCACGAAGAGGTCACCGCGATTGAGCGTCAGCGACAGGAAGTTTTCCACGCTGCCCTTCGACAGGATGGCGAGGACTCCCGCCAGCGAGACGCCGACGCCCACGAGTTGCAGCGGCGAAAGGCGCTCGTGCAGAAAGATCCACGACATCGCGATGATCATCACCGGAATGAACGAATTCAGGATGAGGCCGTTGGTCGCCGTCGTGTAGTTGAGGCCGAGGTAGGCGAGCGCGTTGTGCATGCCCACGCCGACCACGCCGAGGAAAACCATGACCTTCCAATTGCGGCGGACGATCGGCCACTCGCGACGAAGGTGCGGCCAGGCGAAGGGCGCCAGCATCAGCACCGCGGCGAACCAGCGGAAAAACGTCATCGCCATCGGCGGCACATCGCCAGCCAACCCGCGGCCGACGATCCAGTTGCACGACCAGAATAACGGCGTCAGCGTCAGCAACAGATAGGGGTTTGCACCGCGAAATCCTGAAGCCGTAGTCGACACAATCGAATTATCTCACGCCACCCCGCGTATAATCCGCGATCGATTCGCAGTTGCACGTGCCGCCGGCCAACATCGCCGTCGGGCCGGCGGCTGCGGCGGCCGCAGCGTCATCCGACGCCTCCGGCGCCGCAGCGGACACTAACGCCGCCGCGCCCGCGACCTCCAATCCCGCCGCGACCATTTCGATGCTCGCGACGTTGCCCCCGCTCGTCCCGCGATTGCCGTCCGCGGGCCAAAAGGTCCGTGCCCAAGCGCTCAAGGGTTCCGCCGATGCCCTCGCGCTCGCGCAGCTCGCCGAAGTCTGCGCCGCCGAAAAGCGCATGCTCGTCGTCGTCAGCGCCGATGCGCTGGCCGCGCAGCGCATCGCCGATGAGCTTCCGTGGTTCTTGCCCGGGCGCAACGTCGCGCTGCTGCCCGATTGGGAAACGCTCCCGTACGATCACTTCTCGCCGCACCAGGACCTGGTGTCGCAGCGCCTCGCGACGCTCTACCATGCCTCCCGCGGCGAATGCGACGTGCTGGTCGTCGCGGCCACCACGGCGCTGTACCGGCTCGCGCCGCCCGACTACCTGGCGGCGTTCACGTTCTTCCTGAACCAGGGCACGCGACTCGACGTCGACGCGTTGCGCGCTCAGCTGGCGCTCGCCGGCTATCAGCACGTGACGCAAGTCGTCTCGCCGGGTGAATTCAGCGTGCGCGGCGGGCTCATCGACCTCTTTCCGATGGGGAGCCCATTGCCCTACCGGCTCGATCTCTTCGGCGACGACATCGAAACCATCAAGACTTTCGACGCCGATACGCAGCGCACTCTCTATCCGGTACCGGAGGTCCGCCTGCTACCGGCGCGCGAGTTCCCCGTCGACGAAGCGGGACGCACGCGCTTTCGCAGCCGGTACCGTGAAGTGTTCGAAGGGGACCCGCAACGCTCGCCGCTGTACAAGGACGTGAGCAACGGCGTGATGCCGGGGGGAATCGAGTATTACCTTCCGTTGTTCTTCGACAAGACGGCAACCTTCGCCGACTATCTTCCGCAGAATGCGGTGATCGCGCTCGTCGGCGACGTGACGAGGTCCGTCGAGCGGTTCTGGCAGGACACCGAATCGCGCTACAAGCTTCTGCGCGGCGACCACGCGCGCCCGCTGCTGCAGCCACCGGCCGTCTTCCTGCCGCCCGACGCCTTCAACGCATCGTTGAAAGCGCATGCGCGCGTCGAGATTCCGTCGGAGGCAACCGACGCCTCGGTTCCCGGCGAATCTCGCGGCGCCGTCACCCTCCCGTCGGTGCAGGTCGACCGGCGCGCCGACGACCCGCTCGCTGCCCTCAAGCGCTATCTTGCGACGGGCGACGCGCACGTGCTGATCTGCGCCGAAAGCCCGGGCCGGCGCGAGACGATGCAGCAATACTTCGCCGAGTACGGTCTTCGCGTGCCGCTCGTCGACGACTGGCGTTCGGGCATTGCGGGCGCCACGGGCTGCGCGCTCGTCGTCTCGCCGCTGGCCACCGGCTTTGCCTGGCCCGCCGCGAAGCTCGCGTTCGTCACCGAGGCGGAGCTCTACGCGGGGGTGGTCCGACGCGGAAAGCGCGACGCCGCCCGACGCTCGAACGTCGATGCGATGCTTCGCGACCTCTCCGAGGTGCGTATCGGCGACCCCGTGGTCCACGAGCAGCACGGCATCGGACGCTACCTGGGCCTCGTCACGATGAATCTCGGCGAAGGACCGGCCGAATTCCTGCAACTCGTTTACGCGAACGACGCGAAGCTCTACGTTCCGGTCGCGAACCTCCACCTGATCGGGCGCTACAGCGGCGCGGCGCCGGACGCGGCACCGCTGCACGAGCTCGGCAGCAACCAGTGGGACAAGGCGAAAAAGCGCGCGGCGCGCCAGGCGCACGACACGGCCGCCGAACTCCTCAATCTGTATGCGCAGCGCGCCGCGCGCACGGGACGGGCGTTCGCGTTCAACCAGCACGACTACGATGCGTTCGCCGAAGGATTCGCCTTCGAGGAGACGCCTGACCAGCAGGCGGCGATCGAGGCGGTCATCAAGGACCTTGCGGACGGCAAGCCGATGGATCGGCTCGTCTGCGGCGACGTCGGCTTCGGCAAGACAGAGGTCGCGCTGCGCGCGGCGTTCGTGGCCCTCGCCGAGGGCGCGCAGGTCGCGGTGCTCGTGCCGACGACGCTCCTCGCCGAGCAGCACTTCCAGGTGTTCTCCGACCGTTTCGCCGATCTGCCGGTCAAGCTCGTCGAATTGTCCCGATTCCGCACCGCCAAGGAAGTGAAGGCCGCGGTCGCCGGCCTTGCCGCCGGCACGATCGACCTCGTGATCGGCACGCACAAGCTGATCCAGGCGGACGTCAAGTTCAAGGATCTCGGCCTCGTCATCATCGACGAGGAGCACCGGTTCGGCGTCCGGCAGAAAGAGCAGCTCAAGCGACTGCGCGCCGAGGTCGACGTGCTTACGCTCACCGCCACGCCGATCCCGCGCACGCTCGCCATGTCGCTGGAGGGTATCCGCGATTTTTCGGTCATCGCCACCGCGCCGCAGCGCCGACTCGCCATCAAGACGTTCGTGTCGACGTACTCGCGAGGAATCATCCGCGAGGCGGTGCTGCGCGAGTTGAAACGCGGCGGGCAGATCTACTTCCTGCACAACGACATCGACACGATCAACACGACGGCGGAACGGCTCGCGCAACTCCTGCCCGAGGCGCGCATCGCGATCGCGCACGGCCAGATGGGCGAGCGCGACCTCGAGCATGTGATGCGCGAGTTCTACGCGCAGCGCGTCAATCTGCTGCTGTGCTCGACGATCATCGAGAGCGGAATCGACGTGCCGACGGCGAACACGATCATCATCGAGCGCGCCGACCGCTTCGGTCTCGCCCAATTGCACCAGTTGCGCGGGCGCGTGGGCCGATCGCATCATCAGGCCTATGCATACCTGCTGACCCCGCCCGAGGAAGCGCTGTCGGTGCAGGCGAAGAAGCGCCTCGAGGCGATCCAGATGATGGAGGACCTCGGCGCGGGATTTTTCCTCGCGATGCACGACCTCGAGATCCGCGGCGCGGGCGAAGTGCTGGGCGAGTCGCAGTCCGGTGAAATGCAGGAAGTCGGATTCCAGCTGTACGCGGATATGCTGAGGGCGGCGGTCTCGGCGCTCAAAGCGGGCCGCGAGCCGGATCTGTCCGCACCGCTCGGTGTGGCCACGGAAATAAACCTGCACGTGCCCACGCTTCTGCCCGCGAGCTATTGCAGCGACGTCCACGAGCGGCTCGTCCTCTACAAGCGGTTCGCGAACTGCGAAACGGCCGACGACCTCGAGAGGATGCAGGAGGAACTCGTCGACCGCTTCGGCTCGCCGCCCGAGCCGGCGCAAGCGCTGATCGCGTGTCACCGCTTGCGCCTCGTCGCAAAACCGAAGGGCGTGGCCAAGGTCGATGCCGGCCCCGAGCGCAGCACGCTGCAGTTCGTCAAGGAGCCTTCGTTCGATGCCGCATCGCTGGTCGCGATCATCAAGAACGACGGACGCGTTCGATTCGCAGGACCCGATCGAATACGCATCGAACGCGCCGCGCCGGCGCTGGCCGACCGCGTGGCGCTGGTGAAGGAATTCCTGGCCCGCCTCAAATGACGACCCCCGTCGCCGCGGACCGATTTCCTCCGCAGCTCCACGTGTTCGTCCGGGACTGGCTTTCGGCGAACAACATCCTGCTGAAGAGCCGCGAGGGCCACGTGCTGATCGACTCCGGCTACACGCGCCACGCGCCGCTTACGCTTGCGTTGCTCGCATCGCCGCGAGGCCTGGGCGAGGCCCCGCTGGCGTTGCTCGTCAACACCCATTGCCACGCGGATCACGTCGGCGGCAACGCGGCGATCGTCAAACGGTACGCCTGCCCCGTCGCCGTGCCGGCCGCGGAAGCGCCGCTCGTCGAGCGCTGGGACGGGAAGGCGCTGCTCTACGACTACTGCGACCAGCGGATCGATCGTTTCTCCGTCGACCGCGGCCTCGTCCCCGACACGTCCTATGTCTGGGGCGACCTCGAGTGGCAGGCGCTCGCTGCGCCGGGCCACGACATGGGAGCGCTCGTTTATTACAACGCGGCAAACGGCATCCTGATCTCCGGCGACGCGCTGTGGGAGCATGGATTCGGCTTCGTGATGCCGCCGGAAGTCGATCCAGCGGCGCTGCCCGCAACGCGCGCGACGCTCGACCTGCTTGCCCACCTCGACATCCAGGTCGTGATTCCCGGTCACGGCGAACCGTTCACCGGGATCGAAGCGGCGCTCGACCGGGCGTGGACCCGTCTCAACGCCTTCGAAGCCGACAGCCTTCGCGTCGCCCGCCACGCGCTCAAGGTCAACCTGATGTTTTCGCTGCTCGATCGGCAGCGCATGGCGGTCGCCGATATGCCCGAGTATATGGAGCGTGTCGGCATCTATCGCGAATTCAACGCCCTGTTTTTCCGGATGCGTCCGGCAGACCTCGCCGCGCTGCTCATCGGCGAATTGGACAGATCCGGCGCCGCGAGGGTGAGCGACGGATGGCTCGAGCCGGCCCCCGCCTGATTTCGATAGAATGGCGGGCCGCGGCCGGTGTCGACGGGCCATCGAACGGAATGTTCTAGATTCTCGTCGTGTTCACTTTGGATTCGCCGCTGTGCCTCCTGATCGTATCCCGCCCTCGACATGAACCTTGATCCCGTCATCCCTACGCTGATGCCCGCAACACCGTCAGGGTCATGCTAGCGCTCGCCGATCATCCCGCCGTCCAGGGCGGCGTCGCGCCGCTCATCGTTGCGCTGGTGGTAGCCGTCGCGCTTGCCCGAACGCGGTTCGCCTGGCTCGCGATCGTCGCCGGCTACGCGACGATGGTCGCGCTTTCGACCGGCTTTTCGTTTTCGCCGCTGACCGTTGCGCGCAAGACGGTGCTGCTCGGCCTCGCCGCCCCGCTCATCGGTATCGCGATCGATCTCGGGCCGCGACCGTCGCGCGCGATGATGACGGCGCTCGCCGTCGCCGCCGGCGTGGCGTCGATCTGGGTATTCATGTCGATCCTGACGCAGCGCGATACGTTGAAAGGCATCGCTGCGGGCGGCGGCATCGCCGTGTTCGTCGCGTTGCTCGTCGTGTCGACGTTGCGTCTGCGCGATGACGGCCTGCGCGGCGGCGCGGCCGGCCTCGGGCTCGGACTCGCCACGGGTATCGCCGGCGTGTTGTCGGCGTCGATCGGATATCTGGTCGCGGGGGTGTCGATCGCCGCCGGCGCCGGGGCACTGCTGCTCGTCCAGGTCCTCCTTTCGCGCAAGATCGCACCCGGCGTCATCGGCATGCTTCCTGTCGGCCTGCTCACCGCGCTCTTCGCCGCCGGCGCGTTGATGCTGGCGGAGCTGCCGTGGTACGCATTGCCGCTGCTGCTGCTCGTTCCGCTGGCAGTCACGTTGCGCGCCCCCGAGCGAGCGCCGATCATCGTGCGCGCCGCCGTGCTTGCCGGATACTCGCTCGTCGCCGCTGCCGTCCCCATCCTAGCCGCGTGGTACGCCGCGCGCGGATCATTGTCGTGAACCATCCACCCAGGAGATCGTGATGTCGAAGTCGCTTGCCCTGTTGTTTCTCGCCGCCGTTCCCTACACCGCCGCGGCAGCGCCGGAAAGCTTCACCGTCGACCCGATGCATTCGTCGGTGAACTTCGCCATCGACTATGGCGGGCTCAACATCATCTACGGCAAGTTCACGAAGTTCGGCGCGAAGTTCACGATGGACCGCGCGGCCAAGACCGGTTCGGTCGACGTAACGATCGAGACCGCGTCGGTCGACTCGGGAGACAGCGACAAGGGCAGCCGCCCGCGCTCGCGCGACGACCACTTGCGCACGGCCGACTTCTTCAACGCCGCCGAATTTCCCCGGATGACCTACAAGTCGAGCCGGGTCGTCTTCACCGGAGACAATCCGTCCGCCATCGAAGGCAGCCTGACGCTGCTCGGCGTGACGAAGCCCGTCGCGTTGACGATCGAGCGCTTCAAGTGCAACCCGGCGACGGCAACCGCAAAGGAACGCTGCGGTACCGTTGCGGTCGGCAAGTTCAAGCGCTCCGAATTCGGGATGACCCGGGGTATTCCGACCATCAACGACGAGGTCGCCTTGACGATCAGCGTCCAGGGCATCCTCGACTGATAGCGCTTCGCGGACACGCTGGAGTCGTGGAGTCCGGCTGGGGCCGGATTCCACGACGGGCGATGTTTGCCGCAGTCCCACGACTATTTCGCGATCTCGCCGACGAACGTCCGCACGCCCCCCAGCAGCATCTCGACCGCGAGCGCCGTCAGCACGAGGCCCATCAGGCGCTCGAAGGCGAGCACCGCCCGTTCGCCGAGCCAACGCTGCAGTCGATCGGCCAGCGCGAGCACGGCGGTCGTCGCCGCCATCGCGACGGTCAGCGCCACTACCCAGCTCCCGATCCTCGATGGATCGCGCGACGCCATCAGCATCACCGTCGCAAGCGCGGATGGACCGGCAATCGACGGGATCGCGAGCGGCACGAGAAACGGTTCGCCCCCCGGCGGATCGCCGAAGATGCCTTCCGGTCGCGGAAAGACCATCCGTATCGCGATGAGGAATAGGATGATCCCGCCGGCGATCGTCAGCGACTCCTCCGACAGATGCAGCCATTGCAGGAACGTGCGGCCGCCCATCATGAAGGCGAGCAGGATCACGTAGGCGGCCGCGCATTCGCGCAGCACGACGCGCACACGGCGCTCCGGCGCCACGTTCTTCAACGCCGAAACGACGAGCGGCACGTTGCCGAACGGATCGATGACGAGGACGAGCAGGATCGTCGCGGAAAAGAGTTCGGCGTTCATTCGCGCATGATACGTTTCCTCGGCGCAGCGCGCAGCCCGTCGCCGGGCGCATTCAACGCCTGTCGACGTGGGATAATCGCGGGCCTATCCAGTACCCCTACCCGGGAGCGCCAACGATGATCCATCTCCACGTCTCGTCGCTTCGCTGCGCCGGCGCCTCGATCCTCCTCGCCGCGGTCGCCGCGAGCGCGTTCGGACAGGCCAAGCCGCCTGCCGCGCCCATCCGCGATGTCACCGACACCTATTTCGGCGTCTCGGTGCCGGATCCGTACCGGTACATGGAGGACCTCAAGAATCCCGACGCATCGGCATGGATCAAGGCGCAGGCCGACTATGCGCGCCAGACGCTCGATCGAATTCCGGGACGGGCCGCGCTCGTCAAACGGATCACCGACTTGGGCGATGCGGCACCGGCCCGCGTGTCCGGCGTGCAGTTCAACAACGGCCACTACTATTACATGAGGCGCCTGTCGAACCAGAACATCCCGAAGCTCTACATGCGCGTGGGTCTCGAAGGCCGCGAGCGGTTGCTGGTCGATCCCGAAGCGACGAAGGCGGCTGCGAAGGAACACTACGCGATCGACTACTTTTCTCCGTCGCCCGACAATCGCTACGTCGCGTACGGAATCTCGGCCGGCGGGTCGGAAGAGAGCGTGCTGCATGTGATCGACGTGTCAACGGGCAAGGAGACCGGCGAGGCGATCGATCGCGCCCAGTTCGGCCCTCCGGCGTGGGACGACAGCAATCGCATTCTCTACAATCGGCTGCAGAAGCTCGCTCCCGGCGCGGCGAAGTCCGACAAGTACCTGAAGAGCCGCGCGTACGTCCACACGATCGGATCGAATCCCGATACCGACCGCGCGATCCTCGGTCCCGGCGTGTCGGGTGAGCTCGCGATGGATCCCCTCGCGGTCCCGTTCATCGTCACGGCGCCCGGTTCCCCGTACGTGATCGGCGGGATATCGAACGGCAACCAGCGCGAGCTGATCCTGTACATCGCCCCCGCAGCGTCGGTCGCGACCGGCGTTCCCGCATGGAAGCGCGTCGCCGTGCTGGAGGACGAAGTGACCGACGCCGCGCTGATCGGCGGCACGCTGTACCTGTTGACGCACAAGGGCGCGCCGCACTTCAAGGTCATCCGCGTCGACCCGGCGAATCCCGACCTCGCCGCGGCGCCGGTGGTCGTTCCCGCGAGCGACGCGGTGATCACTGGCATCGCCGCGGCGAGCGACGCACTCTATGTCCGCAGGATGGTCGGCGGCATCAGCGACCTCTTGCGGCTGGAGCACACGCCCGGCTCGAAACCGGTCCCCGTGAAGCTGCCGTTCGACGGCGACATCGACGCGCTGGTCGCCGACACGCGCCTGCCCGGCGTGATCTTCGACACGGGTGCGTGGACGCGCTTCGGCGGTTACTACGCGTACGACCCGAAGTCCGCGAAGGTCGTCGACACTAAACTGCAGCCGCAGGGCAAGTACGACAATCCGGCCGACCTCGTCTCGACCGAGGTCAAGGTGAAATCGCACGACGGCGTCATGGTGCCGTTGTCGATTGTGCATAAGCGGGGGATGAAGTTCGACGGGACGAATCCGACGATCCTCTACGGCTACGGCGCGTACGGCATTTCGCAGACGCCGTTCTACCGGCCGCAGTTTCTCGCGTGGTTCGAGAAGGGCGGTGTGTTCGCGGTCGCGCACGTGCGCGGCGGCGGCGAGAACGGCGACGAGTGGTACAAGGGCGGCTTCCAGCAAACCAAGCCCAATACGTGGCGCGATGCGATCGCGTGCGCCGAGTGGCTCGTCGCGCAGCGCTACACGTCCGCGGTGAAGCTGGCTATCCAGGGCGGCAGCCAGGGTGGCATCTACGTCGGCCGGTCGATCACCGAGCGGCCCGACCTCTTCGGCGCGGCGATCGACCAGGTCCCGGTCTCCGACGCGGTCCGGTCGTCGTTCGAGACCAACGGTGAACTCGACAAGACGGAAATGGGCACCACGGAGACCGAGACCGGGTTCCGCGCGCTGCTCGCGATGAGCCCGTACCACCACATCAAGGACGGCGAAAAGTATCCGGCGGTCATGGTCGTGACCGGCATCAACGATCCGCGCGTCGACGCCTGGCAGGCCGCCAAGATGGCGGCGCGCCTGCAGGCAGCGTCGACGAGCGGCAAGCCGGTGCTGCTGCGCGTCGACTTCGACGCTGGCCACGGCTATGGGTCGACCAAGAAGCAGCGCAACGAGGAGCTCGCCGACATCTTCGCGTTCCTGCTCTGGCAGTTCGGCGTGAAGGGCTACACCCGGTAGAGGGGGCGTCCGTCGCGCCCCAATCGCGGCATCCCGACTCAGTGAAGCTTGACGCGCGGCTCCAGTCGATGCCGGACGATCCGCGACAGCGTATCGAGCGCCACGCGCAGATAGCCGTGGATCGAGACCTGGTGCAGCTTGTACAGCGACACGTACATCCAGCGCGCGATCAGGCCCTGCACGAGCAGACTGCCGCCGAGGAGGCGCCCCATCAGCGAGCCGACCGCCGACAGCTCCCCCAGCGAGACGAGTGACCCGAAATCCTGGAACTTGAATCGCGGCAACGGGCGGCCGCGAAGGCGCGCCCCGATGCTCTTGACCAGCATCGACGCCTGCTGGTGCGCGACCTGCGCGCGCGGCGGCAGAATGGCGCCTTCGCGGCCCGACTCGGGCCAGGGACATGCCGCGCAGTCGCCCAGCGCGAAGATGTCGGGATCCCGGGTCGTCACGAGCGTTGTGTCCACCACCAGCTGGTGCGCGCGATTGACTTCGAGACCGTCGAGGTCCGCGAGCCACGCGGGCGCCTGGATGCCCGCGGCCCATACGACGAGATCGGCGTGGTGCACCGCCCCGCTCGCCGTATGCACGCCGTCGTCGGCGACCTCGGTGACGCGTTCGCCGGTGCGCACCGTGACCCCGAGCTTGGCGAGGAGGTCGGTCGCCGCCGCGGCGATCGCGTCGGAGAGCGGCGGCAACACCCGCGACGCCGCTTCGATCAGCGTCAGCCGGATGTCGCGCTCCGGGTCGAGGTTCTCGAGGCCGTAGCTTGCATGCGCCTTCGTGCAATGGCGAATCTCGGCGGCGAGCTCGACGCCGGTGGCGCCTGCGCCGATGATCACGATGTCGACAGCACCCGAACCGCCGTGGCGCGCGCGCTCGTCGGCGCGCACGCACGCCGCCAGAAGCCGGCGGTGGAACCGCTCCGCGTCGTAAGCCGTGTCGAGCGAGATCGCGCGTTCGGCGACCCCCTTCGTCCCGTAGTCGTTGCTTACGCTGCCGACGCAGAACACCAGCGTGTCGTACGGTATCGTTCGCTCGGGCAGGATCTCCGCGCCCTCCTCGTCCTGCACGCGACCGAGCTTCAGCTCGCGCCGTTCCCGGTCGAGCCCGATGACGGCGCCCTGTCGAAACCGGAACTGGTGCCAGTACGCCATCAGCACATAGTCGACGTCGTGGACGTCGGCGTCCATGCGGCCCGCGGCGATCTCGTGCAGCAGCGGCTTCCACAGGTGCGACGCGAAGTGATCGACGAGCGTCACCGTCGCGCGCCCGCGACGGCCGAGTTTGTCGCCGAGTTGCGTGGCGAGCGGAAGGCCTGCGGCGCCGCCGCCCACGATGACGACCCGATGGGATTCCGGTGCTGAAAAGGCCATGGGGTTGCTCCGCCGTCCGCTTGCGCTTCAGTCGCCCCGGACCGTGCCTTCGCGCCGCGGATCCGAGCCTCCGACCCAGCCGCCCTTGGTGCGCACGATCGCGTTGAGCCCGCTCGTCTGGTCGATCACCCGAGTCTCGTGACCCAGCGCTCGTAGCTTCGGTTCGAGCAGGGCCGCGCTCGTTTCCCGCTCGAGTTCGGTCGGCCCGTTGCGGCTTCCGATATTCGGAAGCGCGACGGCCGCCTGCGGATCGAGCCCGAAGTCGAGCACGCCCACGAGCGTCTTGGCGACGTAGTTGATGATCGAGCTGGCACCGGGCGATCCGGTCACCATGAAGACACGGCCGGACCGGTCATAGACGATCGTCGGTGCCATCGACGAGCGCGGCCGCTTGCCGGCCTCTACCCGATTCGCCACCGGCTTGCCATCCCTTGTCGGCATGAACGAAAAATCCGTGAGCTGGTTGTTGAGCAGAAAGCCGCCTTCGGTCATCAATCGGCTGCCGAATGCATATTCGATCGTCGACGTCATCGCGACCGCGTTGCCGTCGGCATCGACGATCGACAGGTGCGTGGTCGACGGAAGGTCCAGCGCCGTGTCCCTACCATACGCGACTTTTCTCGATGTTGAGCGATCGGGCGGAACACCGGGTTCGGCTTGACCCATGCTGCGATCGGTCCGGATGAGACGCGAGCGCTCGGCGAGATAGCCGGGATCGATGAGACCCGTCGGCGGCGTATAAAAGTCCGGGTCGGCCATGTAGACGCTTCGATCGGCGAACGCGAGCCGTCCGGCCTCGCTGATGAAATGGGCGCTCCAGAGCGTCGTCGGCCCCATCGCTGCGAGGTCATACGGCTCCAGAATTCCCAGCATCTGCAGCACCGTGAGACCGCCCGACGATGGCAACGGCATGCCGCAGACCCGGTACGTTCGATAGCCGGCGCACACCGGTTCTCGCACCTTGATCCGGTAGCCCGCGAGATCCGCGAGCGTCATGTCGCCCGGGTTTTTCGAGGCCGTATTGACGGTGGCGACGATATCTCGCGCGATCTCGCCCTGGTAGAACGCGTTCGCGCCGCCGGCTGCGAGCCGGCGAAGCGTTGCAGCATAGGCAGGGGATTTTACCGATCGGCCCGTCGGATACGGATTGCCGAGAAAATCGAAGAACGCTTCGCGCGCGCGAGGCTGATCGAGGAAACGCTGGCTCGACAAAAGCGCGTGCAGTCGATGCGACACCGGGAAGCCATTGTCGGCGAGATCGATCGCCGTCGCGAAGAGCTTTGCCCACGGCAACTTGCCGTGCCGCCGGTGGGTTTCGGCGAGCAACGCGACCACGCCAGGAACGCCGACCGATTTCCCGCCGACCACGGCATCGAAAAATCCGACCGGCCGGCCTTCGGCGTCCAGAAAACGGTCGGGCCTCGCCGCGGCCGGCGCGGTTTCGCGGCCGTCGTAGGCGATGAGCTTGTTGCGCCTCGCATCGTGGACCAGCATGAACGCGCCGCCGCCCAGGCCCGACGATTGCGGCTCGACGAGCCCGAGCACGAGTTGCACCGCGATCGCGGCGTCGACAGCGCTGCCTCCCTGCCGCAGGATCGCGTAACCCGCGTCGACGGCCAATGGATTCGCGGCCGCGACCATGAAGTGCCGGCTCGCGACCGGCACTTTCTCGGTCCAGCCGGATGCTCCTTCAGGCGCCGGATCCTGCGCGCTCGCGGCGAATGTTCCCGCGAGCAAAACGGCCGCAAGCACGCAATTGCGGCGAATGGGATGGGCAGGAGTCATCGCGGCACCGGTGCCGTCGTCCGGACACGCTCGGCGTCGGCCCAAAAGGCCGGTTTCGCTACTTCGGCAGGGAACCCTTCGCTCGGTCCCATTGCCTCTTGAAAAGCTCCATCACATCCGCGAGATGCTTGGGATCCTGGGAGCTGCTGGGCGGATGCTTGGGATCGGCGAGGGAAGTCGCCCCGACCAAGCTGACGCCGTTCGCTTCGCACCCCACGGTGGAGCCGGTTCCATTTTTCACACCCGCGTCCATCGACTCGAGGTAGACGCTGCACTTCGTGACCTTTCCCTTCGTGGCCCACGTATACGCCACGTCGTCGTCCTGCTTGTAAGCCGGTCCGAAGGCCTTCATCGCCGCGAACAATCGCTGCAGCGCGGCCGCGTTGTAGTCGGGATTGTCCGGCCAGATCTTCGTCTCCAGCATCAACTCGTTCTTGCTCGAATCCCGCATGAATACGGTGACGCCAATGGAGGCGTCCCGGGCCGTCGGAATCCTTCCGGCCGTCGCGGGCTTCTTCATCTGCGCGCCGATCCCAGTAACACCGAATACGAGCGGAAGCACCAGCAGCATCGATATCGAACGTTTCATTGAATCCTCCCATGGATCGCGGCGGTCCTGCGCCCACAAGTCTATCTCGCGGGGGCCGGCGCGTCAGCAGGCTCGATGCGTATAGAATTCTTCGATGGCCTCGAGAGCGAAGCGGGCGCGATCCCGTGCACTTCCCGTCCGGGCGCGAACGGAAAAATCCGTACGTGGAGCCAACCCGACCGCCCGCCGCCCTCGCTAAGTGCAAAACAGCCGCGCCGCCGACGTTGTCGAATTTCGCCGGAGGCTCTCGTCCGATCCCGACGACCGTGTCACATGGCACAACCTGGCCGCGGCCGAAGGCGATGTCGGTCACGCGGCGGAAGCCGAGGACGCCGCCCGCCGTGCCTTGGCGCTGGGCATCGCCGCGCCGGAAACGCGTCTCGTGCTTGCCCGGGCGTTGCTGGCCCAGCGCCGCCTGGACGAGGCCGAGCGCGTGTTCGAAGAGGCCCTCGCGCTTCGACCGGCCTATGTCGACGCTCATCGCGACCTGGCTCAGCTGCGATGGATGCGGACCGGACAGACCGAGCCCGCACTCCGCCGGCTCGAATCCGAAATCAAGCGGACGCCCCGTGAACCCGGCCTGCATTGGGTCAAGTCGCTCGTCCTGGAATTCTCCGGCGATCCGTCCGCAGCGCTTGCCGCCGCAGAGACCGGATTGAACGAGGCCGCGGACCCAATTCCGCTGCTGCGCCAAGCGGCTCACCTGTGCACGGATTTCGGCGATCCGGCGCGCGCGTTGGCCTTCGCGCGGCGCGCCGCCAGCCTAGCCCCCGCAGGGTCAGGCGCAGAAATCATCGTTTGCGAGGCGCTGCTGGCGTGCGGCCGGCTGAACGAGGCCGGGGAAATCGCGGCATCCCTATTCGCACGACACCCGTTCAATCAATATGTCGTCGCGACGCAGGCGATCGTCTGGCGGCTCCTCGGCGACCCCCGATACGCGATGCTCTACGACTACGATTCGCTCGTCGACGTACAACAGCTCGAGCTACCGAGCGGCTGGTCGAGCCTCGATGAATTCCTGGCCGAGCTCGCTGCGGACCTCGAAGCCCTGCATGGCTTCCACACCCACCCGTTACAACAGTCGGTGCGCGGTGGAAGTCAGCTCCCCCTCTACGCGCCCGAGCTCGCACGAAGGCCGATCGGTGCACTGTTCCGTGGCATCGAAGCCGCTGTAGCGCGTTACTTGACGAACGTCGGTCCGGGAGGCGATCCGGTTCGCTCCCGGAATGTCGGCCGGTTTGCCATTTCGACGGCCTGGAGCATCCGCCTCGTCTCCGGCGGTCACCACGTCGATCATGTTCATCCGAACGGGTGGCTGTCGTCGGCTTGCTATGTCGCGCTGCCGCGCGCCATCGGCAAGGGAGGAACGCATCCGGGTCGCGAAGGGTGGCTGCGCTTCGGCCGCCCGTGCTTTCGAACGGATCCGCGGCTTACCGCCGACCATTTCGTCAAGCCGGAAGCCGGGTCGCTGGTGCTGTTCCCGGCCTACATGTGGCATGGCGTCGAGCCGTTCGAGTCGGAAGAACCACGGCTCGCCGTGGCCTTCGACGTGGTGCCGGGCTAGCGACGGCCGACTTCCTGGTGCCGTCGAGGCAATTCCGTGCGGCGCTTCTGCGCGGTCACGATGCCGCGAACGGCCGGTCGTGGATCCACTGCGAGAGGATGAACTTCTCCCCACGGGTCACGACCCTCGCGCCATGCAGTGCCTGGGCGTCGGGCTTCCCCTCGCGCATGCTGGCGAAGAATATGCCGTCGCCTGCCTTGCCCTTGTACGTATAGCCGACCTTGACGAATTCCAGGTCGCCGCCGTCGTAGTCGTCATTGAGATACATCAGGAACGTCGCCAGCCGGTCGCCCCGATACGTCCCTTCGCTACCATACGGATGTTCCCCGTCGTACAGCGAATCGTAATGCGGTTTGATGTCCTGTCCCGTCGCGTAGTGAAAGATCTGCGGTGGTTCCATCTGCTCGACGCCGCATGCGGTCGCCAGGCTGATGCGAATGCGCAGCAGCAACAGGACGAGGCCGCCTTCCACGACGGTGAAGGCGAAATCGCTGCAGGTCCGCGTCGCCAGGAAGACGGCCTTCTTGCCGGTGAACATCATCGATGGGGTGAACTTGTCGCGTCCGCGGCTGACGAGCCACGCGCACAAGTCGCGCGACGCAAAATTCTCCGCGGTGTAGATCTTCGGCCAGTCGCACACCTGCTTCGATGGTTCCGGAACGATCCACTTCTCGAGATCGATGCTGGCGCGCAGTCGTTGCCAGACATCGGGCGCCGCGAGGCCCTTCCTGACCTGATCGGCCAGCGCCTGATCGCCCGCCAGGATCAGGAGCTGCCCGCGCGCATCGTCGGCGCCGCCTTCGGCCGCGCGACGAAGCAGGTCCAGCGCTTCCGGCCAGCTCTGCGATGTCCAGGCACCCGCGCCCCTCAAGGTCGCCATCACGGACAGGGCCTGCACGTCGCCGCGCTCGACCGCTGAGGCGATCAGCGCGGTCCCCTCGATCGGCTCGAACGGTGCGCCGCGCCCGGTGAGTAGGGCCGTGCCGAGCGCGGTGGTCGCGGCCACGTCGCCGGCCTTGGCCGCGCGGCGCAGGTCGTCCATGCCCTCGTACTCGATTTCAGTGGCGCTCGTCATGCGGCGAAATCTTATAGAAACCGGTCGCGGTCGTCGATGCCGAGGCGAAACCCCATCGTGGCGCCGTTTCGGCGCCACGACCTCACGATTTCGACCACCCGGTCAGAACAACCCGGATCACTTCTTCGGGGTGTCGGTCGCAGCTGCGTCCTTGACCGGCGCCATCGCGGGCGCCATCGCGGGCGCCGTCGCCGGCGCGGCGGCTGGCGCGGTTGCAGAAGCAGCCGCCGGCGTGGCCGATGGCGTGGCGGTAGCCGGCGCCATCGCGGGGGTGGCCGCTGGCGTGGTTGTAGCGGGCGCCATCGCGGGGGCGGCAACCGCCGCCGGGGCCGTCATCTTGGTCGGCATGGAGGTCGCAGCCTTCTCGGCATAGATACCGCCCAACAGCGGCACGATCATCAGCGCGACGATATTGATGATCTTGATCAACGGATTGACCGCGGGTCCCGCGGTGTCCTTGTACGGATCGCCGACGGTGTCGCCGGTCACCGCCGCCTTGTGCGCGTCGGAGCCCTTGCCGCCGTGATGGCCGTCCTCGATGTACTTCTTCGCGTTGTCCCACGCGCCACCGCCGGTGGTCATCGAGATCGCGACGAACAGGCCGGTGATGATCGTTCCCATCAACAGGCCGCCCAGCGCCTGCGGACCGAGGGCCAGGCCCACGACGACCGGCACCAGCACCGGCAGCAGCGATGGGATGATCATCTCCTTGATCGCGGCCTTCGTCAGCATGTCGACGGCGACGCCGTACTCGGGCTTCGCCGTGCCTTCCATGATGCCCTTGATCTCCTTGAACTGCCGCCTCACCTCGACCACGACCGCGCCGGCCGCGCGTCCGACAGCTTCCATCGCCATCGCGCCGAAGAGATAGGGGATCATCCCGCCGATGAACAGACCGACAATCACTTTGTAATTCGACAGGTCGAACGAGGCGACGATGCCCTCCGATTCGAGCGCATGCGTGTAGTCGGCGAACAGCACCAGCGCGGCGAGCCCCGCCGAGCCGATCGCATAGCCCTTGGTCACCGCCTTGGTCGTGTTGCCGACGGCGTCGAGCGGATCGGTGATGGCGCGCACCGAATCCGGCAGCTTCGCCATTTCGGCGATGCCACCCGCGTTGTCGGTGATCGGACCGTAGGCGTCGAGCGCGACGATGATTCCCGCCATCGACAGCATCGACGTCGCGGCGATCGCGATGCCATACAGGCCGGCGAGCACAAACGACGCCCAGATCGCGATGCACACGGCGATCACCGGCAATGTGGTCGACTTCATCGACACGCCGATGCCGGCGATGATATTGGTCGCGTGGCCGGTGGTCGACGCCTGCGCGACGTGGCGCACGGGGCCGTATTCGGTGGCCGTGTAATACTCGGTGATGACGACCATCGCCGCCGTCAGCGCGAGGCCGATGAGACCGGCGCCCCACAGATTGAGCACGGTGAGCTTCGGGTCGATCGCCGCCATGCCGCCCATCATCCGGTCGGTGATGAACCAGAAGCCGATTGCCGAGATCACGCCGGCGACGATCAGCCCGCGATACAGCGCGTTCATGATCTTGCCGCCTTCCCTCGCCTTGACGAAATAGCAGCCGGCGATCGACGCGAGGATCGAGAATCCGCCGAGGACCAGCGGATACGTGACGGCCGATTCGGCGGCCGCCGGCAGCAGCAGTGCGCCCAGCAGCATGGTCGCGACGATCGTCACCGCGTAGGTCTCGAACAGGTCGGCGGCCATGCCGGCGCAATCGCCGACGTTGTCGCCCACGTTGTCGGCGATCACCGCCGGATTGCGCGGGTCGTCTTCGGGAATCCCCGCCTCCACCTTGCCGACGAGGTCGGCGCCGACGTCGGCGCCCTTCGTGAAGATGCCTCCGCCCAGCCGCGCGAAGATCGAGATCAGCGAGCCGCCGAACGCGAGGCCGACGAGCGGCTGGATCGCGTGGTGCAGCCCCTCCTTCATCAGGTTCGGCGCGCCGTGCGCCGAGCCCAGCAGGAACCAGTAGAACCCGGCGACGCCGAGGAGGCCGAGCCCGACGACCAGCATCCCGGTGATCGCACCGCCGCGGAACGCCACGGCGAGCGCCTCGTTCAATCCGGTGCGCGCGGCCTCGGCGGTGCGCACGTTCGAGCGCACCGAGACATTCATCCCGATATAGCCGGCAAGGCCCGACAGGATCGCGCCGACGGCAAAGCCGCCGGCGGTTGCCCCGCCTAGCGCCCACCAGATGACGACGAACAGAAGCGCCCCGACGATGCCGATCGTCAGATATTGGCGGTTGAGGTAGGCCTGCGCGCCGGCCTGGATGGCGGCGGCGATTTCGCGCATCCGGTCGTTGCCGGCCGGCTTGGCCATGATCCAGCTGATGGAAACGATCCCGTAGACGATCGCGGCTACCGCGCAGATGAGCGCGAAGATGACCCCGTTGGACATGGTGACTCTCCCTAACCCATTAAAGAATGGCAACGAGCCGTAGCGGAAGCGCGGCGCGGGCCTGTGCTCGGCCCGTCAGCCGTAGCGCATTCATGAAAGCTTCCCGAATGGCGCCTTCGCGTTCCCACGGCATCGGCGCCCACCCTGCAAGCCGGGGCGCCGCCCCGAAACACGCCATTGTGCCAGCTTGGACCCTCCGAAGTCGAGCCGCCCGGCCACCGAAACGGCGGGCCGATGCGCCATCGACGCCTTCAGACCTTGAAATCCGTAGTCAGCTTCTTCGGCACGGGGACATTCTTGAGCCGCACGTAGTGCGGCAATCCGTCCTTGAACGGCGGGTAGTCCTCGCCGCGGATCAGCGGCGCGAGATAGGCGCGCGCTTTGGCGGTGATTCCATATCCGTCCCGCGTGATGAAATCACGCGGCAGTTTTTTTTCGACGTTGGCGACTTTCTCGAGGGAAACGCCTTCGATCTTCCAGCGGTACGGCTTGTCGGATGTGCGCAGGATCGCCGGCATCACGGCATTCTTGCCCGCGAGCGCAAGCAGGACGGCGGCCTTTCCGACGGCGTAGCTGTGGTCGAGGTCGGTCTTCGACGCAAGGTGCCGCGCCGCGCGCTGCAGGTAGTCGGCGACCGCCCAGTGAAACTTGTAGCCGAGGCGATCGCCGAGGATGGCGGCGATCATCGGTCCGACGCCGCCCAGTTGCGCATGTCCGAAGGCGTCCTTCGTCCCGGTGTCCGCCATCAGCTTCCCCGCCGCGTTCTTCAATCCCTCCGACACCCCGACGCAGCAGTAGCCGTGACGCTTCACGCGCGCCTCGACCGCGGCGACGAACTTCGGCTCGTCGAAGGCAATCTCCGGGAACAGCAGCAACAGCGGGATCGGCGTGTCGGCATCATCGGCCATCCCCACGGCCGCGGTGATCCAGCCGGCATGGCGACCCATCACCTCGAGAACGAAGACCTTCGTCGACGTCCTGGCCATCGACGCGACGTCGAACGCCGCCTCGCGCATCGACGTCGCGACATACTTCGCCACCGAACCGAAGCCCGGGCAGTTGTCGGTGACCGCGAGATCGTTGTCGACGGTCTTTGGCACGTGCACGGCGATCAGAGGGTACCCCAGTCGCTGCGATATCTGCGACACCTTGAGGCAGGTGTCGGCGGAATCGTTGCCTCCGTTGTAGAAGAAATAGCCGATGTCGTGCGCGCGAAAGACCTCGATGAGCCGCTCGTACTGCGCGCGGCTCTCGTCCAGGCCTTTGAGCTTGTAGCGGCAGGAGCCGAACGCACCCGACGGCGTGTGCATCAGTGCGGCGATGTCGCGCGCGCTGTCGCGGCTCGTGTCGATCAGGTCCTCGGTCAGCGCGCCGATGATGCCGTTGCGCCCGGCATAGACCTTGCCGATCCGGTCGCGGTTGGCGCGCGCCGTTTCGATGACACCCGCGGCGCTCGCATTGATCACGGCGGTGACGCCGCCCGATTGGGCATAGAAGGCATTTCGTCGGGTCGCAACTCGCATGTTGTGATCCATCCTCGATCAGTTTTGTGAATAGAGTTCGCGATCAGCGCGAACGCTGGAAGCGCCGGCGTGCCCGTGTCGAAACCCCGACCGCATTACAGATCGGCATTCGCGACGCCGATCCGGTCCGCGACTTCGGCGAGACGCACCGGATCGCACTTCGCGCGGACTTCTTCGGGTTTCGTCGCGACAAACGTCGCATGCACGCCAACCTTCGTGTCCCAGCGGTCCGGAAGATGCGCGCGGTGCTTGTCCTCGAACCGGCGCCGATACTTTTGCCACACGTCATCGAATGTGCCCATCGACTGGTGGATCAGCACGAGGTCGCGGCACACGGCCAGCGCGAATCCCATCTGGTACGCCCGAAACGAAAAATCGAGATCATACAGATGGAAGTGATCGAAGGCCGCCTCGTCGAACGGGATCGACACGGCAACCGCGCGGCGCATGGCCATGAACACGCCGTCCAGCGCCTGGATCCGGGGCACCACCAACGGGCCCCCGCCCTGGAGCACGGTCACGTACTGGCCTGTCTCGCGATTTGGTGTGCTTATCAGCACGAACACATGCGGATCGCCGGCGAGTTCCCACTTGCCGGTGACGAGCCGCGTCGTCCCGGCGACCCCGATCAGGTCGAATTGCGCAAGGTGCTGATCGAGCCGTTCCGCGAAGTCGGTTGTCAGGATCTCGATGTCGTCGTGCGAAAGGATGATGTGATCGAAGCGGGCCTGCGCGATTCCCCGGTTGTAGCCTTCGGCGAGCGAACGCGCGTCGTGGATACCGATGATCTCGATCTCGCGCGGGCCGTACAGCACCCGGTAATTGTCGGTGACGCGCGCGAACTTCGCGGCGTCGATGCTGCAGATGACGATCGAAACCGGAACGGCGCTGGCGTTGGTCATCGTCTGCATCCGTCACCCATGGGGGGTCGCGCCGCGCCAGGCATCGGACCCCGTTCCCCGCGACACGGCGAGGGGTCGCGCCCGCGCGTCAATCCTGCAATGCCGCGAGGCACGCCGCGCGAACTGCGTCGACGTCGCGCGTGCCGTCGACCTTCCGGAATTTCGGTGCGCGCGGGTCAAGGCTCGCGGCCCACTTCGCGTAGTACGCCATCAGCGGCAACGTTTGCGAACGGTAGACCTCCAGACGCTTCCTGACGGTCTGCTCGCTGTCGTCCGGACGCTGCGCCAGCGCTTCGCCGGTGACGTCGTCACGGCCGGCGACGTTGGGCGGGTTGTAGATAATATGATAGGTGCGGCCCGACGCAAGATGGACCCGCCGTCCGCTCATCCGTTCGATGATCACCGCATCCGGAACACCGATCTCGAGCACGTAGCCGATCGCCACGACCGCCTCGCGCATCGCGTCGGCCTGCGGAATCGTCCGCGGAAAGCCGTCGAACAGGTACCCGTTCGCGCAGTCGGGTGCCTTGAGGCGCGCTCTCACCAGCGCGATGATGATGTCGTCCGACACCAGGCTGCCCGAATCCATCACGGTTTTCGCCGCTTTGCCGACCTCCGTGTCGGCCGTGATCGCCGCGCGCAGCATGTCGCCGGTCGAGATCTGAGGTATGCCGTACGCCTGCGTGATGTATCCGGCCTGGGTGCCCTTGCCTGCTCCCGGCGGGCCGAGGAGTATCAGTCGCATGGTTTGTCGTCGTGGTGGCGGTGAGGCGGGATTGGCCTGCATGCGCGGAGCCCACGTCGGCTTTCCGAGCGTCGAACCCGCCGGCGATTCTGTCCGCAAACGACCGATGGGTCAATTGCGCAGGGTCAAACTTTCCCCGATGCAAAGATGGTGCGCACGCGTTCGAGGTCCGCGGGCGTGTCCACGCCGGGCGCCGGCGTACCGGAGGTGATCTCGACCACGATGCGGAATCCGTGCCACAGCGCGCGCAACTGCTCGAGGGCCTCGAAGCGCTCGATCGACGCCGGCGCGAGCGCCGGATAGGCGCGAAGAAAGGCAACGCGGTACGCGTAGAGTCCGTAATGGCGATAGATCGGCAGCCCCTCGGGAACCGCGCGCTGATCGGCAGCGAATCCATCTCGAGCCCAAGGTATCGTCGCACGGCTGAAATAGAGCGCGTACTGCCGATGATCGAGCACGACCTTGACCACGTTCGGATTGAATACCTCGGCGGGATCGGTGATCGCGTGGCAGGCGGTTGCGATCGCCGCGTCGGGATGCGTTTCGAGCAGGTCGGCCATCGCCCTCATCAGCGCCGGCGCCAGCAGCGGCTCGTCGCCCTGCACATTGACCACGATCGCATCGTCCTTCATCCCGAGAAGCTTCGCGGCCTCCGCCAATCGGTCCGTTCCGTTCGCATGGTCGCTGCGCGTCAGGCAGGCCTCGATGCCGTGGGCCTCGACCGCCGTCAGGATCCGGACATCGTCGGTCGCTACAACGACGCGCGCCGCGCCCGCCTGCTGCGCGCGCAGCGCGACTTGCACGACCATCGGCTTTCCGGCGATGTCCGCGAGGGGCTTGCCCGGAAGCCGTGTCGACGCATGGCGCGCCGGAATGATGACGGTGAAGGTCATGGAGCGATGGCCCGGGCGTCACCTGCCGCGCTCACTACTAGCGGCCTCGGCATCGGTTTACGAGCATTGCGCGTTTCGTTGTCGGCCGCCTCGGTCGCGCGGCGACGCGCCCTTCGGGCCTGGGCTTCGCCCGCCGCGCTCACTCGAATTCATGTGGCTCGAGCTTGCGCGCCTCGTCTTCGAGCATCACCGGAATGTCGTCGCGGATCGGATACGCGAGCCGCGCCGATTTGGAGATCAGTTCCTGCTTGTCCTTGTCGTAGACAAGCGGGCCCTTGGTGACCGGGCAAACCAGGATTTCAAGCAGTTTGGGATCCACGGAGGCGTTCCTCGATCAGCGTGACGAGCGCGTCGTCGACGCGGGCATGAACGGGCAGGTACCAGCACCGTTCGTCGGCGAACGCTTCGCATTTTACCGCGTCCTTCTCGGTCATCAATATCGATCGCGCGCCGACGAACGCGAGATCCGCGGGGACGAAGCGGTGGTGGTCAGGAAACGCATGCGGAATCGCTTCGATTCCCATCGCGCCGAGTTGGCGGAAGAATCGCGCCGGGTTGCCGATCCCCGCGACCGCGTGGACGTGCGCGCCGGCGAACGACGGCGCTGAGGTCGTGACCCGCGCATCGCCGACACGCGCGAAGGTCCCGGCAGCGAGGGTCATCGTGAACGCGCATTCCGTCGCCGGCGTCGGTTCGCCGCCGCCGCCGTCGCGAAGCGTCACAACGGCGTCGACCTCGTCGAGCCGCGATTCGGGCTCGCGCAGCGGACCCGCCGGCAACAGCCATCCGTTGCCGAGCGCCCGCGCAGCATCGACGACGGCGATTTCGAACCGACGAGGCAGCCGGTAGTGTTGCAGGCCGTCGTCCGCGAGGATCACGTCGCACGCCGGATTCCGCACGAGCAACTCGCGGGCCGCGGCAACACGATCGCGCGCGACGACCACGGGATAGCCAGCGCGAGCGAGCAGCAGCGGCTCGTCGCCGACCCGCCCCGGATCATCGCCGGCGACGACAGCGATCGGCGCGCCGTCACCGGGGTTGCGGCCAAAGCCGCGGCTGACGATGCCCGGCTGATAACCACGCTCGCGGAGCGCGCGGGCAAGCGCGGCGACGAGCGGGGTCTTGCCGCTGCCTCCGACGGTGATGTTGCCGACGACGACGACCGGAACGGGAAGCCGGGCCGCGGAAAGGATCCCGACCCGGTACAGCGCGCGCCGCAGCGCCACGCCCGTCCGGAAGACCAGCGAAAACGGCCAGAGCAGGATCGTGACCGGCGAGGGTCGCGGCGAGTACCAGAGGGCGACGAGGCGATCGGCAAGCGTCATCGCGGTTGCGCTCGCGCGAGCGCGTCAGCCGATCACTTGGGCGCCGGAGACTGCGTCGCGAACGTGATGTGGATGTAACCCGCCATACGGGCGGCTTCCATCACGTGGATCACCGATTGGTGCGTCGCGTTGGCATCCGCGTTGATGATGACAACGGGCTCCTTCGCATCGCCCGCAACTTTCTTGAGCGTGTCGGCCAGCGCGGCGGCCGTCGTGAACGTGAACACCGTACGGTCGATCACGTAGCGCCCCTGCGAATCGATGCCGACGTTGATCTCCTTCGGACGCTGCTTCAACTGGTCCGCGTCCGCTTCCGGCAGCGTGATCTGCAGCTCGGCGACGCGCTGGTACGTCGTCGTCACCATCAGGAAGATGAGGATGACGAGCAGCACGTCGATCAACGGGATGAAATTGATCTCGGGGTCGTCCCTCGTCCGGGTGCCGCGCAGGTTCATGTGGGCCGTTCTACCTGCGTTCGCCCTGGGCGAAGTCCACGAGCTTCATCGCCTGCTGCTCCATCTCGACGACCAGGCTGTCGACGGTCGCGCGGAAATGGCGGTAGAAGATCATGCTCGGGATCGCCACGATCAGGCCGAACGCCGTGTTGTACAGCGCGACCGAGATGCCGTGCGCGAGCTGGATCGGGTTCGACCCCGCGGCGGTCTGCGAGCCGAAGATCTCGATCATGCCGACCACCGTGCCGAAGAGCCCGAGCAGGGGCGCCATCGCCGCGATCGTGCCGAGCGTCGTGAGGAAACGCTCGAGATCGTGCGTGACGACGCGCCCGACGTCCTCGATGACTTCCTTGATCACGGCCCGCGGGCTCTTGATGTTGGCGAGTCCGGCCGCGAGGATCCTGCCGAGCGGTCCCTGCTGTGCCGTTCGGGTGACGAGTTCCGGCGTCGCGCCATTCTGGCGGTATTCGGTCAGCACGCGGTCGACGAGGCCCGCGGGTGCCACCACACTTTGCCGCAAAGACCAAAGGCGCTCGAAAATCAACGCCAGGGCGACGACCGACGCGAATATCAGCGGCCAGATCGGCCAGCCGGCTGCTTGAACGATGGACCACACGGTGGGAAAGCCCCTTCGCGAAAAGTTGCCCGCAATGTAGCTTGGTCGACGTGATTCGGCAAGCGGCGATGCGGCGCGGACCGAATCGCCGCCGCGATACAAATCGGCGTACGCCCCCGACTCCGGTCGAACTTCCTGGCGGTGGTCGCGTCAGGATCGGCGCGCGTTCATCCCGCGGCGCGGCGCCGCATCGGGCGGCAGCGTCAGCGTCGCGGTGATCGCGGCGCCCGCCAGCACGATCAGCCAGCAGACGTAGATCCAGATCAGGAAGACGGGGAGCGCGGCAAGCGCGCCGTAGACGAGCTCGTACGTCGGGACATGGGTCAGGTAGAACGCGAAACCCTGCTTCGCGCCCTCGAACGCGAGCGCGGCGAGAATTCCCGCGGCGAACGCGTGACGCCAGGGGACGTGCCGTGCCGGAACGATCTCGTAGAGGAGCGCCAGCGCCAGCGTCGAGAAGACGAGAGGCAGCAGCGGAACGACGATCGGGGAAAGCGCCCCGTGCAGCGGCACGGCGTCGAGCGATTGCGTGACAAGCCACGTCGACACGGAGATGCTCGCCCCGACCAGGACCGGCCCGACGGTGGTTCCGACGGCGTAGATGAATAGCCTCCGCACGAGCGGCCGGGCCCGCGTGACGCCCCATAGCGCGTTGATCTCGCGTTCGACCGTCCCGATCAGCATCGCCGCGGTGAAGACGATGAACATGATAGAGATGCCGGTGAGTCCCGCCGCCTTTTCGGTGAACTCGCGGATGTGCGTGTGGACGACGGCGTAGGCGGTATCCGGCAGCATGTGCCTCAGCAGGAAGGTCTCGAGCGTATCGAGCCACCGATGAAACACCGGGAAACGGGCGACGAACTCGAGCGCGACGGTGGCGAGCGGAACGAGTCCGAGCAGCGTCGTGAACGCAAGGCTGCCGGCGGCGCGCGCGAGGCCGATCTGCCGCGTCCGGGCCGCCACGCGACGCACAAACCCGACGAGATCCACGACGGCTTCGAGCAGCCTCATGATCGCGGTTCAATCCCTGGCGGGAGCGTGAATTCTCGCATCGACCCACCGCCTAACCGCGTCCTCCGCGGTGGGCGACGAATCCGCCGGTCACGAGGCACGCGCCAACCGACCAGAACACCGGACCGATGCCGACGGACGCGCCGACAGCGCCCAACGCCAGGGGAACGCCGACCGCCATTACGTTGACGAGCGACATCCGCACCCCCGCCGCCTCGCCGAGGCGCCCCGGCGGCGCATGCGTATGCAGCAGCGACAGGACCATCGGCTGGCTGCTGCCGAGCCCGAGTCCGAGTACGAACGACAGGCAAAGGAGGCCGAGCACATTGGTCGAGAACGGAAACACCAGGTAGACGGCGCCGGCGACGAACAGCGCCGCCGTCAGGACCTGCTGCTCGCTCATCCGCCTGGAAATCGCCCGCATCGAAAAACGGACGACGAAAGTTGCCGCGGCGAACGATGAAAGCACCGACCCGATTTCGGAGGCGGTGAGCCCGATCTTCGCGCCATAGATCGGCACGAAGACCGAGTGGAGGTCCCAGCCGGCCGACAGCAGCGCGTTGATCAGGAAGACGCGACGCAAGGTCCGATGACGCAGCAGCGTGAGCACGCCGCCGTGGTGCGCCGCCCCGACGTGCGCATGAGCGGAAGGAAGGACCAGCTTGCCGCTGGCGAGGACCGTCAGCGGGATCAGCGGGATCACCGCGAAGATCGCAAACGCCGCGCGGAACCCGAAACGGTCGATCGCGAATCCGGCGATGAGCGGGCCGATGAACCCCGAGACCGAGAAGCCGAGCGCCAGCAGCGTGAAGTTGCGCGTTCTCGACGGCCCGCCACCGAGTTCGCCGGTCGCGTTCTGCGCGGCGATCTGAAAGGCCATGAACCCGACGCCCAGCAGCAACGCGCCGGCGAAAAGCGACGGCATTCCCGGAAACGCGACCGGCAGCGTCGCGCCGATAGCGATGACGGCCGAACCGGCGAGCATCGGCCGGCGCGTTCCGATGCGGTCCGAGACCCGGCCCGCGGCGACGGAGAGCACCATCGGCAACAGCGCGAACAGCGACATCAGCACGCCGACCGTGAACGCGGAGGCGCCCATCGACAGCGCGTCGAGCGATACGATCACGCGGCTGCCGTTCAAGACCGCGTGGTTCGCGATCGCGAGCAGGACCAGCAAGGCGAGCTTGCGCGCGTCGCCATCCATGGTTTCCTTCACCATGCGACCCTGCCGCCGACGCCGGTTCCGCCTCGGACCTCGCGCGGTTGCCGGTTCGAAGGGGCGCCGGCCGGTTGATCACGGCCGGGCAAGCGCCTCGGGATGCGGCTCACGGAGCCAACCGTTCGACGACCCACGCGTCGCGACGCGCCTCTTCCCGCCGATATCGGATGCGATCGTGCAGCCGCGAACTGCGTCCCTGCCAGAACTCGATCGAGTCGGGAGCAAGCCGGTAGCCGCCCCAATGCGGCGGGCAGGGGACGGCGGAGCTCGCGTCGCGGTACCGGTCCAGGACGGCGGAAAAACGCGCTTCAAGCGCGGCGCGCCCGGCGATGCTCTCGCTTTGCGGCGAGGCCCACGCGCCGAGTTGCGATTGTCGCGGGCGTTGCGCGAAATAGGCGGCCGAGTCCGCGGGCTCCATGCGGCTCACGGCGCCCTCGATGCGTACCTGCCGCTCGAGATCCGGCCAGAAGAAAAGCAGCGCGCCCCAGGGCCCGGCATCGAGTTCGCGGCCCTTGCGGCTCGCGTAGTTGGTGAAAAACGCGAATCCGCGCTCGTCGAACTCCTTCAGGAGCACGATGCGCGCCGAAGGCCGGCCGTCGGCTCCGGCGGTGGCGAGCGTCATCGCATTGGGTTCCGTCAATTGCGACTTCAACGCTTCCCCGAACCATCGCTCGAACTGGCGCATCGGGTCCGGCTCGACGCTTTCCTCGTCGAGCGTCGCCCGCATGTATTCGGTGCGGAGGTCGGCGATTTTCACTGGGAGCGGCGCGGCGCCGACGGTCGCGGCGCGGCGCGGCAGGCATCGATTCTACCTCGTTCGCCGGGCGCGCTTGACGCGGGGCTATTGCGGAAAGCGCTTCTCGTACTCGGCCGTGATCCGCTTGTACGTGCCGTCCGCCTTCATCGTCTCCAGCGCGTCCCCGAGGGCCTTGACGACCTTCCGGTCGGTCTGCGGACTACACGCGAGGAACAATGGCTGCTCGCTGGCGATGAAGATGAGCTTCAGATCGGTCACTTTTGCCGCCCTCGCCACCTCGCGCCCGGAATACAGGCTCGTGATCCAGAGATCAATGTGGTCCGGATTGTCGCGCGGAAGGAATAGCAACGGCGGGTTCTGCGCATCCTCTCGTACCGAGCGCAGTTCATTGACTCCGTTCTCGCGCAAAAACTCGGCCTTCGCGTCGCGAAGCACGGTACCGATCCGGTATGGCGCGAGGTCCTTCAAGGTCCGGATCTGCGGCGCGAAGTCGCCCTTGCCGAATACCGCCCACAGATTGGTCGCGATCGGCCCGACCCAGAGGAACAGCCGCTCGCGATTTTCGAGCCGTGCCGTGGCGAACAGGCAGATTTCCCGTTGGCCCTGGGTTCGGACATACGCCAGGTCCCACGGGAGGACTTCGAACTTTACCGGCACGCCGGCGCGTGTCGCCATCTCGCTAACGATATCCGACGCCGAGCCTGTCAGCTTGCCCTTATCCGTGTAGTTGAACGGCGGATTTTCCTCGGTGAGCAGCGTCAGCGCCGAAGCGGGCGCCGCGGCAGTTGCGCCCGCGAGGAGCGCGGCGAAGGCATGAAGCAGCAGGCGTGGCATCGGCAGCATCAGTAGTCCCCGGCGAAAACCACAGCCGGGAGCAGGGCGTCCATTGTCGCATCCGCGACCCCGAACACCAACGCCGCTTCGGATCGACGCCGTTATCGACTCGCATCCGCGGGGAACAGCCTCTCGCCGTTGCCGGACGCGATCATCGAAGCGACGTCCGGCGGCAGCTGCCCGAGCCAGCTCCGGTAGTAGGCCATGATTTCGCCATACTGCTCCCAACGACCATTGACCCAGGTATCGGAACCCACGACAAACCGGTCGGGGTGCGCCATGAACAGCGTGCGCCAGGCGGGCGCGAGCTTTCCATCCTCCGTGATGTCATACCGGAACGACAGCTCGCCGACGAGGTTTGGGTAGCGCTCCATGTACCGGGCGACTTTGGCAGGCGGCGTCGTGAACCCGGTGTGCGCCCAGATGATCCTGGCCGTCGGGTCGTGGGCGAAGAGGATTTCGAGCGCGGCATCGTCGCAGTGCGCATGCAGCCAGAGCTTGCGTTCCACGGCCAGGGCCACGATCCGTTTGACCCAATCGGTCCCGGCATCGCGACCGAAGACGTGGAATTCCCCAATTCCCCGATACCCGACATCTCGCTTCAGCTCGGATTCGACCAGGGCGAAGATCCCCGGGTCGTTGAACCAGGTCCCGACGTCGGCGCGGTTTCGGTAGGGACGTACGAACGGGACGACGCGCGGCGCCGCGCGTGGATCCGCCTTGGCCGAGGCGACAAGCGCGCGCGTCCCGTCGTTCGGCCGGCTCGTCGCGAGGATCGTCGCGACGCCGTTCTCGCGAAACCGCCTCAATACCTCCGCCAACGGGTAGACGGCAGTCGCCTCGTCATTGAAATGAAGATGCGCGTCGAAGATCGGCAGCGGCTCGGCGGGCAAGCCGGACGTGGCGTAGAAGAGCGCCGCGAGGACGCAGATCGCCCTCCCGATGGGCGGCCGGGGGACTCGGGTTGCCGCCGTCAAGTAGCGATCATGGCGCACGTCGGACGAAAGTGTGGCATCGCATCGGCACGGATTCAAGCGCAATGCGGCGACATCGGGCCGCCCCGGGTGCCTCAAAGGCGCGCCGCCGCACCGGGTCGGCCCGCTCCCGGGGTGTCGTTTCTGCATCGGCTGCGCAAACGAGGCGCGCGTCCGGCGGTTCCACGGCTTCGATTGCGCCTCGAAAAAACCGCTTTCGAGGGATTCCCTTCGCTCCGAATTGCGCTATAGTTGCCGCCGATGGAGCAGTGTTACCCGTGACAGGACGGTCTGCTTCAGAGTGTTCGGCGTTGTGTTGTGCGTCTACTCACAGGAAGGAGCACTATGGCTACTGCCAAGAAAGCAACAAAGAAGCCGGCCGCGAAGAAATCCGCCGCGAAGAAGCCCGCAGCAAAGAAACCCGCTGCGAAGAAACCCGCTGCGAAAAAAGCACCGGCAAAAAAACCCGCCGCAAAGAAAGCTGCAAAGAAACCCGCCGCAAAGCGCAAGCCCAATGCCGCGTTCATGAAGGCGATGACGCCGTCGGCGATGCTCGCTGCGGTCATCGGATCCACGCCGATGCCGCGCACCGAAGTCACGAAGAAGATCTGGGATTACATCAAGAAGAACAAGCTCCAGGACGCCATCAATCGGCGTCTCATCAACGCCGACGAAAAGCTCCGCGCCGTGTTCGGTGGCAAAGGCAAGGTGTCGATGTTCGAAATGACGAAACTCGTTTCGAATCACCTGAAGTAAGGAAACGACGCGCCCCCGAACTTCGAGGGCGGCGATGCCACGGCCGGCCGGGCTTGCCCCGCCGGCCGTGATTTTTTTAAGGAGGTCCGTGCCTGCGCATCCGCTTCGCACGCCACTGGCGTGCAACCCTCGGGCGACGCTACGCGGTACAGTCGTACCTTGGCGGCGAGCCGCCTCGAGAGGGCGCGCCGCCACCGCGCGTGACTCCGCCCGCAACCCAGCCCGCCCCGCCCCTTCGCCGATGGCGTCGCAACTCATTCCGCAATTCTTCCGCTACGGGGGCGCCGGTGCGATCGGCACCGTCGCCCACTTCGCCGTTCTCACGGCGCTCGTCCATTTCGCAGGCGCGGGTGCGGTGATCGCCTCCACCGCCGGAGCGGTCGCCGGCGCAATCGTCAACTACGCGATCAACTACCGGTTCACATTCGCGAGTCGCCGCGGGCATCGAATCGCGCTGCCGCGCTTTTGCGCCGTCGCGGGCGCCGGCATCGTCCTCAACGCAATCGTGCTAACCGCGTTGCTCGCGTTCATCGAGCCGCACTATCTCGTTGCGCAGGTCGTCGCGACAGGCGTGGTGCTCGTCGCCGGTTTCCTCGCGAATCGCCAATGGACGTTCTGAGCCCGATCGTCGCGACGCAAAACGTGATCGGCGGCGCGCGGCCTTCGCTTTCGGTCGTCGTGCCCGCCTACAACGAGGAGCCGGTGTTGCGCGATTTCCACCGCCGCCTCGCCGCCGTGCTGGACACGGTCGACGCCGACGCCGAAATCATCTACGTCAACGACGGCAGTCGCGACGGGTCGATGGCGCTGCTCGCGGACTTCCATCGCGCCGATGACCGCGTCGAGGTCATCGACTTGTCGAGGAACTTCGGCAAGGAGGTGGCGATGAGCGCCGGGCTCGACGCGGCGAACGGCGATGCGGTCATCGTCATCGACGCCGACCTGCAGGATCCGCCCGAACTGATCCCGGACATGATCCGCGCGTGGCGGGACGGCGCCGACGTCGTGCTGATGCGGCGCCGGAATCGCGCGCAGGAGTCCTGGCTCAAGAAAACGACCGCGCGCATCTTCTATCGCGCGATGGGCAGCCTCGGCACCATCGACATCCCCGAGAACGTCGGCGATTTCCGGCTGCTGTCGCGCCGTGCCGCTTCGGCGTTGCGACGGCTCCCGGAGCGCGCACGCTTCATGAAGGGGCTGTTCGCGTGGATCGGCTTTCCGACGATCGAGATCGAATACGACCGCGACGGCCGCTATGCCGGCACCACCAAATGGAACTACTGGCGGCTCTGGAACTTCGCGCTGGAAGGCATCACGTCGTTCTCGGTGGTGCCGCTCAAATTTGCGAGCTACGCCGGCCTCATGACCGCGCTGATCGCGTTCGGCTACGGCGTGAAGGTGATCGTCAAGACCCTGCTGTACGGCGACCCGGTCGCCGGCTACCCGACGCTGGTGGTGATCGTGCTGTTCCTCGGCGGCCTGCAGCTGATGGCCCTCGGCCTGATCGGCGAATACCTGGCGCGCATGTTCATCGAGGTCAAGCAGCGCCCGCTCTACCTCGTCCAGGGACATCTGCGAGCGGCACGACCGGTCCCCGCGCGCGAGGATCCCGCGGCGCCCGGCCGGGCCCGATGACCTTCACCCTGACCGCGCGCGAACGCCGGTGCCTCGCATGGTTCGTCGTCGCCGTGGCGGTAATCCGGCTCGCGACGCTCCCCGCCTACCCGCTGATGGACACGACGGAATCGCGGTACGCGGAGATCGCCCGCAAGATGCTGGAAACGGGCGACTGGCTCGTTCCGCAATTCGACTACGGCGTCCCGTTCTGGGGGAAGCCGCCGCTTTCCACCTGGTTGTCCGCGGCATCGATGGCCGTCTTCGGCGCCAACGAGTTCGCCGTCCGGTTGCCGTCGTTGCTGCTCATGGCCGGCTGCGCAGCGCTCGTCTACGCGCTCGCCGCGCTGCGCGGAGGGCGCGACCAGGCGCTGTGGACTCTCGCCCTCTTCGCGGCGACCGCCATGGTATTCATCGCGGCCGGCGGGGTGATGACCGACCCGGCGCTCGTCCTCGGCACGACGCTGTCGATGGCCGGCTTCTGGATCGCGGTCCACGGCGCCGAAAAGGGCCGCGGTGTCGCCGGTTGCGCCTTCTTCGCAGGCCTCGCCGTCGGGCTGCTGGCGAAGGGGCCGGTCGCCGTCATTCTAGTCTTTGCGCCGATCGGTGCGACGATCCTGTGGATGCGATCCTGGCGCGCCGCGTGGCGACACCTGCCGTGGATCCTCGGACTGACCGCGACGGCGGTATTCACCGGCGCATGGTATTGGGCGGCGGAGCGCGCGTCGCCGGGCTTCCTCGAATACTTCCTCGTCGGCGAGCACTGGAAGCGCTTCGTCGAGCCGGGCTGGAAAGGCGATCTCTACGGGACCGCGCACTCCCGAATCCGCGGAATGATCTGGCTATTCTGGGTCGCTGCGGCCCTCCCGTGGTCGGTCGCCGCGATCGCAGGGCTCGCTCGCGCGGCGACGTGGAGCCGCGACGCCCGGCGGGCATTGGCCGCCGACCCGTGGCGCGTCTACCTCCTGCTGTGGACGATCGCGCCGATGGCATTCTTCACGCCCGCCGGCAACATTCTCATCACGTATGTGTTGCCGGGATTGCCGGCGTTCGCGCTTCTGGTCGGCGATCGGTTACGGCCCGATGACGGCGCGCGCGGCGCGACGCCCGATCCGGGCGCATTGCGTCCCGCGGTGCGGCGCGCGCTCTACGCCGGTGCCGTCGTCCCTGCGCTGTTCGTCGCCGCGATCGTGGCGCTGCACGGCCAGCTCGAGACTGAACGCTCGCAGAAGGCGCTGGTCCGCGATTACCTCGAAGGGCGCCCGGGCGCAGGATCGCGCCTCGTCTACTTCCCGCAGCGGCCGCACTCGGCCGAGTTCTATTCGCGCGGGAAAGCGCAAAGGGCGCCCGACCGGGAGGCCCTCCACGCCTACCTCGACGATTCGACGCCGGACTACTTCGCGATCCGGGATTCGGACTTCAAGGCGCTTCCCGGCGCCGATCGCGAAAGGCTCGAAGCGATCGGCGCCTACGGCGAGTATCGATTGCTGCGCGGCACACCGCGCTGACAGAAGCCGGCTATTGCCGGTTCGACAGCGCAGCGATGCGCTCCTCGATCGGCGGGTGCGTCGAGAAGAGCGCCATGATTCCCGCCTTGTCGGTGATGCCGAATCCGCTCATCGCCTTCGGCAGCTCGCCCGGTTCGAGACCGCCGAGACGACGCAGCGCGTTGACCATCGGCGTCGGCGATCCGAGAAACTTCGCTGAACCGGCATCGGCACGGAACTCGCGGCGGCGCGAAAAGTACGCGACGATCATCGACGCAAGTATGCCGAGGACGATCTGCGCGACGATCACCGTGATGAAGTAGCCGGGGCCTGTGCCGCGCTCGGTGCGGAACACCGTCTTGTCGACGATGGAGCCGATGATGCGGGCGAGGAACACGACGAACGTGTTGACCACGCCCTGAATCAGCGCGAGGGTCACCATGTCGCCGTTCGCCACGTGCGCGATCTCATGCCCGAGCACGGCCTCGACCTCCTCCCTGTTCATCGACTGCAACAGTCCGGTGGAGACTGCAACGAGCGCCGAGTTCTTGAACGCGCCGGTGGCGAACGCGTTCGGTGCGCCTTCGTACATCGCGACCTCGGGCATTCCGATGCCCGCGGTGGTCGCCAGCCGGCGAACCGTCTCGACAAGCCAGGCTTCGTGCTCGTTCTGCGGCGTCTCGATCACCTTGGCGCCCGTCGACCATTTGGCCATCGGCTTCGAGATCAGCAATGAAATGATTGCACCGGTGAACCCGACGACGAACGAGAACGCCAGCAACGGACCCATCCCGACGCCGGACTGCGCGGCCATCATGCGATCGAGCCCGAGCACGCGCAGCACGAACGAGAGGACGAGGAGGACGGCGATGTTGGTCGCGAGGAAGAGAACGATGCGTTTCATGCGTTGACCTCCAGAGAAGTGGGAGCGGACGCGATTCTAGCGCGCCCGGGTAATGTGGGGTCGAGCGCCGGCATTTTCCAGTCCCAGGGGAACAGGCTGCCGGCGGGCCCTGGCGCCGGGGAATCGCGGTTCAGGCGATGTCGCGCCTACCGCTGCGCCCAGGAATCCTTCAGGGTAACCGTGCGATTGAACACCGGCTTCCCCGGTACGTGGTCCCGAAGGTCCGCGACGAAATAGCCGTGTCGTTCGAACTGGACGCACGTCTCCGACACGACGTCGTTCAACGCCGGCTCGACGAAGGCAGTGACCGTGCGCATCGATTCCGGATTGAGGTCGTCGCGCCAGTTGCGCTCGACCGGTTCGGTGGCCTCCTCGTCGTCGTCGCCGGCGACGACCACCGCATGCACCGTCGCCACCTCGGCGACGGCGCCATCCTGGCGGGCGGGCCCCGGGTTGCGCGCGCCGGGAAACGGGACCGCGAACAGCCGGTCGTAGAGCCGCACTTCCGCCGGCTTCGCGTGCGCCGCCGAGAGCCAATGGATGTTGCCCTTGACCTTTCGCGCATCGGCGCCCGGCGTGCCGCTGCGCGTAGCCGGGTCGAGCGTGCAATGAACGGCCGTCACGTTGCCGTCGGCGTCCTTGTCGGCGCCGACGCACCTGACGATGTACGCGTACCGCAGCCGCACCTCGGTGCCCGGGGCCAGGCGGAAATACCCCTTCGGAGGATCCTCTCGGTAGTCGTCGCGCTCGATCCACAGCTCGCGCGAGAACGGCAGCGCGCGCTTGCCCCACTCGGGTCGCTGCGGATGGTTCGGCGCGAAGCATTCTTCGACGTCCCCTTCCGGATAGTTGTCGATGACGAGCCGGACGGGATCGAGCACGGCGACGCGACGCGGCGCGCGGGCGTTGAGATCCTCGCGCATGCAGTCCTCGAGGACGCTCATGTCGATCCACGAATCGGCCTTCGACACGCCGATGCGCTCGGCGAAGAGGCGCAATCCCTCGGGTGTGAAGCCGCGGCGGCGTGCACCGACGAGCGTCGGCATCCTCGGGTCGTCCCAGGCGTCGACGTGCCGCCCGGCGACGAGCTCGATCAGCTTGCGCTTCGACAGCATGACGTAGGTGAGATTGAGGCGCGCGAACTCGTGTTGCTGCGGCAGCGGCCGCGCGAGCTTCCCGCCCTCGGCGAGGCGCCCGAGCACCCAGTCGTACAGCGGGCGGTGGTCCTGGAACTCGAGCGTGCAGATCGAATGCGTAATCGCTTCGAGCGCATCGGAGATGCAATGCGTGTAATCGTAGAGCGGGTAGATGCACCACTTGTCGCCGGTGCGGTGGTGCGTCGCGTGCCGGATCCGGTAGATCGTCGGATCGCGCATATTGATGTTCGGGCTCGCCATGTCGATCTTGAGGCGAAGCACGTGCGCGCCGTCCGGAAACTCGCCCGCCTTCATCCGCCGGAAGAGGTCGAGGTTCTCCGCGACGCTCCGGCTGCGGTAGACGCTCGCCTGTCCGGCCTCCGTCAGCGTCCCGCGCAGGGCGCGCATCTCGGCCGGCGTCGAACTCTCGACGTAGGCCAGCCCCTGCGCGATGAACCACTCGGCGAATTCGAAGAGCCGGTCGTAGTAGTCGGACGCGTGATAGCGGTGGACACCCCAATCGAAGCCCAGCCAGCGCACCGAGTCGGCGATCGAGTCTTCGAACTCGACGTCCTCCTTGATCGGATTGGTGTCGTCGAAACGCAGGTGGCACTGTCCGCCGTTTTCGGCGGCGAGCCCGAAGTTCAGGATGATCGACTTGGCGTGTCCGTAATGCAGATAACCGTTGGGTTCCGGTGGAAACCGGGTGACGACCCGGCCCGCGTACTTGCCGGTCCGCTCATCCTCGTTGATGATCGCGCGGAGGAAGTTCGATGCCGGCACGGCCGAGCCCGGCGTGCGCTCGAACGGCGTGCGGTGACTTGGGATTGCCGATGATTCGGTCCCACGGGATTTTTCTTGCGGCGGTGCAGCACTCATCGACGTTTGTTCATGAACAATCGGTACCTGTCTGCCATTCTAACCGGCGGGGCGACACCCGTCAGCGACCATGCTCCCAGTGCGGCGGGCGGGGTGCCCGGAAACCCGCGCCAGACAAGGCTTTCCGGGGGGTCGGGCCGCCCGGCTCGGGCGTGTTGTCCACAAATCCTGTGGATAAAAGTGTGCGTATCTTGTAAATTCGGACGCTAAGTAGTGCGCAGGCCGGGAAAAACGTTGCGATGCCCGATTTCGCGCCTAGTTTTCCCCTAGTCATTTCATGGACTTGCATGGCCATTCCGGTAGGCGCCCCGCCCGAGTTTCGGTCGGTTCGAAGGCCTTCGCGACACCGGAATTGCAACCCTCCGACAAATATTTGACCTGGACAAACCGCGTATGACAGACAACTTGTCAAACCCGCGCCCGGGGTGTCGCGCGTGAAAGGATCCGGGGACCCTGCCGGTACGTCTACCAGCCCTGCACCGTCCGAAACACCCGCGATGGGTACCCCCGCGGCTGCGGCGGTCATCCCGGTCTCGCTGCTGGTGAGCTCGGCACGGCTCATTCTGGAGCGCCACCTCGGGCTCGTCTGGGTTTCCGGCGAAATCTCCAACTTCACGCGCGCCGCGTCGGGCCATTGTTATTTCAACCTGAAGGACGCGGGTGCGCAGGTGCGCTGCGTTTTCTTCAGGCAAAAGGCGCAGTTCGCGGGCTTTGCGCTGAAGGACGGCCTGGCCATCGAGGTTCGCGCGACCGCGTCGATCTTCGAAGCCCGCGGCGAATTCCAGCTCAACGTCGAAACCGTCCGGCTCGCCGGCATCGGCGCGCTGTACGAGAAGTTCGAACGGCTTAAGGCGAGGCTCAAAGCCGCGGGATGGTTTGCAGAGGAGCGCAAACGCGCGCTGCCGGCGTTTCCACGGGCGATCGGCATCGTCACCTCGAAGCGCGCCGCAGCGCTCTCCGACATCCTGACGACGGTGAAGCGCCGCTGGCCTGCGATGCCGGTGATTCTGTACCCGACCGCCGTTCAGGGAGAAGGCGCGGCGAACGAGATCGCATCGGCAATCGACGCCGCCAACGCGCGCGCGGAGGTCGACGTGCTGATCGTCGCCCGCGGCGGCGGCTCGATCGAGGACCTCTGGGCCTTCAACGAAGAGAGCGTCGCGCGCGCCGTGTTCAAATCGACGATTCCGGTCGTTTCCGGTGTCGGACACGAGACCGACTTCACGATCTGCGACTTCGTTGCCGACGTGCGCGCGCCCACCCCGACCGGCGCGGCGACGCTCGTCACGCCGGACCGGCGCGCGGTGATGGCGGGCATCGCGGCGCTGGCCGGCCGCCTTCGCCGTGCCGGTCTTTCCATGCTCGAGACGATGATCCAGCGCGTCGACGGGCAGGCGCGCCGGCTCGTCCATCCGGCGGCGCGCCTCACGCAGCAGCGCCGGGATGCAGCCCTGCTCGCCAGTCGATTGACGCGGGCGTGCCACGGTCAGCTGACGTCGGCCCGGGCTCGCACCGAGGGCGCCGGAGGACGGATCGCGTGGCTGTTGCGCCAGCCGCTCCCGCAGAAAGCGCGCATTGCGATACAGCGCGACCTGCTGCGCCGCTCGGGCGCGGTGACGGCGGAGCGTTTGCGGGCGCGCGTCGCGACGGCAGAGCAAAGCCTCGCGCACCTCAATCCGCAAGCGGTGCTGGAACGCGGTTACGCGATCGTCACGACGGCCGGGGGTGTGATCGTCGACGACGCGTCGCGCCTAGCCGTCGGCGATGACGTGGCGCTCGCTTTCGCTCGAGGCACTGCGGGCGCGACGATCCGCCGGCGCGACACCGGCTAAAGGCGCCGAGTCACGCCTCGTCGGGATCCGGGTCGTCGATTGTCCTGCCGCCCGGCGGCGCGGCGGGATTCGACTCGACCCTGGCCTTGATCGTCGGCGTCGAAGTAACTACGTCGGCGTTCTGCGCGCGATGACGCAGCGCATGGTCCATCAGCACGATCGCGAGCATCGCCTCGGCGATCGGCGTTGCACGGATGCCGACGCAGGGATCGTGCCGGCCATGCGTGTTGACGACCACCGCGCGGCCCGCCTTGTCGATCGAGCGGCGGTCGAGGCGAATCGAGGACGTCGGCTTCACCGCGATCGTGACGACGACGTCCTGGCCGGTGGAAATTCCGCCCAGGATCCCGCCGGCGTTATTCGACAGGAATCCCTGCGGCGTCATCTCGTCGGAGTGCTCGCTGCCGCGCTGCGCGACGCTCGCGAAACCCGCCCCGATTTCCACGCCCTTCACCGCGTTGATCCCCATCATCGCCTGCGCGAGGTCGGCGTCGAGCCGACCGTAGACCGGCTCGCCCCAGCCAACCGGCACGCCGCTCGCGACGACGGTGATCTTCGCGCCGCAGGAGTCACCCGACTTGCGCAGCGCGTCCATGAACGACTCGAGCTCCGGAACGATCGTCGCGTTGGCGACAAAGAATGGATTGGCGCCGACCTCTCCCCAGTTCTCGAAGGGAATCGCCCGGGCGCCGAGCTGTACGAGATGGCCGCGGATCCCGACGCCGTACCGCTGCGCGAGCCACTTCCGCGCGATGGCGCCGGCGGCGACTCGCACCGCCGTCTCGCGCGCCGATGCGCGACCGCCGCCGCGATAGTCGCGGATTCCATATTTCTGCCAGTAGGCGTAATCGGCATGGCCTGGCCGAAACGTGTCGGCGATCGCCGCGTAATCCTTGCTGCGCTGATCCTCGTTCCGGATGAGGAGCGCGATCGGCGTTCCGGTGGTCCGGCCCTCGAACACGCCGGACAGGATCTCGACGGTGTCGCTCTCCCGGCGCTGCGTCACGTGGCGCGACGTTCCCGGTTTGCGCCGGTCGAGGTCGCGCTGGATGTCGGCCACGTCGAGGGCGAGCCCCGGCGGACAGCCATCGACGACGCAACCGACCGCGGGCCCGTGCGATTCGCCGAACGACGTGACGCGATAAAGCGTGCCGAGCGTGTTGCCGGACATGAGGCACCGCGAATCAGAGAGGGGCGGCGGAAGACCGAATCGAGTGTAGCACGGTGAGCGTGCGCCCTTCCCTGCGCAGAATCGCCGACTCTGCGCAGGGTCGTCAGCCGCGAGGCGAGGCGTCGTCGTTCGGCGCAGCGGGGGGCAGTGGCGACACGAAACCGATCACCAGCAGCAGGATTCCGACGCCGAGAAATGCGACGACGCGCGGCAGGCCCGACAGCGCGCCGAGATCGACCAGGAACAGCTTGGCGACGACCACGGCGAGCAGCGCGGCGCCGAGCATCCACAGTGGGCGCAATCGGCGCCGCGTGGCGGTGACCATCAGCGCCAGCGCCGTCGCCGTCCAGGTCAGCGTCAGTGTGGCCTGCAGCGGCTTCGAGGCGAGCAGCGATGACCATCGCCACGGGATGCCGATCCACTGATGCGCTGTGCGCAGCACCATGCCATTGAGTGCGACGAAGAGGCCCGCGCCGACCCATCGGTAGCGCGTGCTTTCGGTGACCCCGGCAAAGCGTCGCGACCACGCGAACAGCGCCGCGAGTGCCCCCGCCAGCGTGACGTCGAGCGGATTGGCGAGCGGGAAATACGGAAGCGGCGACGGATCGCCCGGCGACAACGCGTTGACCACAACGAGCCACAGGGCCAGCAACCCGGCGATTGGACGGCCGGCTCCCATCGTATACGCGTCGCGGTGCGGCGTTGCGGGCCAGCGCGCGCTGTCGGCGAATCGCAACGCGAGCCACAGGAAGGCGATGCTCGGCAGCGCGGCAGCGCACGCCGTCCACGCCGTGTGCGTCGCGGTGTGGCGCCCGGTCCACTCGCTTGCTTCCCAGGCAATCTGGGCGGTCACCATCAGCGCCGACGCGGCGTGAACCGTGCGCAGCAGGTCGCTCGAAACCAATGCGTGGCCACCGGGCGCAGCGTCGCCCGTACCGCCTTCATCGGCGCGCCGCAGGACGAGCCAATGCACGATCCACGCGCACGGCCAGACGATCCATCCGAAGTGGGTGAGCGTGGTTCGCGCGCGTTCGAAGTCCCCCACCGCCGCCAGTGCCATCGCCGGCAACAGCGCGACGCCTGCGCCCGCGAGGCGGGTCCAGGCGAGCGGTCGCGCGACGACGAGCGCTGCCGCTACGGAGGCGCTCACCCAGGCGAGGATGGCGTGCAATCCCGCCGCGTGCGACAGGTGCCGCGATAGTTCGACCCCTCCGGCGCCGAGCCACCACAGCACGGCCCAGGCAAACACGAGCGGAATGAGGCGGCGTTCGCGCGGCCCAAGCAGATCGCCTGCGCGGTCGGCGATCCTTGCGGTCACGAAGCCCGACACCGCGATCAGCAGCGCACCGAAAAAGTGTGCGTTGATGAAGAGGCGCCCGTCGCCATCCGGTGCGTCCGAAATGACCAACGCGACGCCTGCGCCCAGTTCGACCACGAGCGCGAACGCGCGTGCGAGCAGCGCTTTCTGCCTTGCCCCGATCCAGTAGACGCCCACCGCCTCGACCGCCCAGAGCGCCGCGGTGGCGCGATTGTCGAGTGCGAAAGGGATTGCGATCGTCGTGAAGATGACGGCGATCACCATGAAGGCGCGGCACAGGAGCGCAAATCCGGGCTCGACGCGCCGGCGCAGCGCGAGATGGAGCAACGCATAGACGAAGGCCAGCGCGAGCGCGCTCCACGCGGCGCCATATCGGGCGTCGCTGACGATCGCCGCCTGCAGCGCGAATCCGACGATCGGAACCCCGAAAACGAGGAGCCCGTCGACCGGGTCCCTCGCCGCGAGCGGCCCGCGCTGCGCGTAGAGGATCGCGATCGTCACGTAGAAGACGAAGAAGAGGACGAGAAACGGCTGGACGACGGCGTAGTGCTCCGGCTGGTAGAAACCGGAGCCCCAGAAGGCGCCGAGCACGAAGGTGGACACGAAGCCGAGCGCGTTCAACCCCCGCCAGGCCCGCACCCAGGCGAGCGCGAAGACCGCGCCGTTCAGCACCGCGAAGTAGCCGAAGAGCACGATCGGGTCGCCACCCGTGGCGACCAGCATCGGCGCAAGGAATCCGCCGGCGATCGCGAGGCCCGCCAGCGCCTGCGAATCGTAGCGAATGGCCAGGCCGACGGTCAGGACGGCCACGGCGACGAGCAGAACGATCGTCGTCAGCTCGGGCAGCACGCCGTACAGACGGAATGCCGCGAACGTCGTCAGATACAGGATGCCGGCACCGGCGCCCGACAGCGACAACCCATACGCGGGTCGCGACCGGGAGAGGTACCGACCCAGCGCGATCAGCACGAACCCGCCCGCCGCCACCGCAGCAAGACGCAGCTCGATCGGAAACGTGAAATGCTCGGCGAAATACTTGAGCAGAAACGCGACGCCGAAGAACAGCACGACGACGCCGATGCGGGTGAGCGCGTTGCCGCCGGTGAACCACGCCCACAGCGGATTGGCCTTCGCCGGCGTCGGCGCCGGCGTATCGCGAGGCGATGGCGGGAGCGCGGACGCGGGCGCCGTCGGCTCGCCCGACTCGAACGGTGCGGGGACGCCGTCGTTCGCGGGCTTTGGCATCCGATCCTGCCCGGGCAGCGTGCCGTCGTCGTCCCGAAACGACTCGGCACGCGAAGCGACCGGCGGTTGCGCCGCCGCGACACGGGCCCCGCCCCGCTCCAGCGCAGCGACACGCTCCTCGAGCGCGGCGATCCGTCGCAGCAACGCTTGCTCGCCCTGCGTGTGCGCCGTTTGCCCGGGCCCTGCCGCGCGGGCCACGGGCGCGGAACCGCCCGGCGCCTTCGCGGACGCACCCGATGCCCGCGCACGCAGCGCATTGAACTTCGCGCCGAGGACGAAGCCGGCGATGCCGCCGAGTGCCGCCCCCCAGTCGCGCCACAGCATGTGCCCGACGAACGCCCCGATGAAAAGTCCGATCAACGCCGCCATGGCCGCCTTTCGCTCGCGATCACGATGTCACCGGCGATCGCCGCGCAGCGCGAGCACCGTCGCCTGCAGTCCTTCGAGCGTCACGCGCTCCGGCGGCACCGGCTTAGCTGCGATGAGCGCGATCCGCGAAAAGATGCCGCGCAGCCTGCGCATGGCACGGCCGTCGGAGGCGCGGCTGAAAAAACTTCCCCAGAGTCCCGAAAGCGCCATCGGCACGACCGGTACGGGGGTGGTCGCGACCATCTGCTGCACGCCCGGCCGGAACGGGTTCAACTCGCCGGTGTCCGTGAGCTTGCCTTCGGGAAAGATGCCGACGATTTCGCCGGCGGAGAGCGCGTCCGCCGCCTCGGCGAACGCGCGGTCCTTCATCCTCGCGTCTTCCTTTGCCCCCGCGATCGGGATCGTGCGCATCGTGCGGAAGATGAACGAGAGGAGTGGCACTCGAAAGATCCGGTGATCCATCACGAACCGGATCGGGCGGCGCACCGACGCGGCGATGACGATGGCGTCGACGTAGCTCACGTGATTGCAGACCACGATGCAGGCGCCGTCGTCGGGGATGTTTTCGAGGCCGCGCTTGTCGACGCGATAAAACGTGTGGATCAGGAGCCAGGCCAGGAAGCGCATCAGGAACTCGGGGACGAGTCCGTAGATGAAGACCGCGACCGCCGCGTTCATGACCGCCGTGACGAGGAAGAGCTCGGGGATCGACAGGCCGACCTTGAGCAGCAGGATCGCGAGACCCGCAGAGACCACCATGAACAGCGCATTGAGGATGTTGTTCGCGGCGATGATCCGCGACCGGTGCGACGGCATCGATCGCTCCTGGATCAGCGCGTAGAGCGGCACGATGTAGAAGCCGCCGAAGAGTCCGATCAGCACGAGGTCCGCCGCGACGCGCCAATGAGCGGGATTCGCGAAGAACACGTCCAGCCCCGCCAGCCGGGTCGCACCGAGGTTCCGGGAGGCGAGCCACAGGTCGATCGCGAAGAGCGTCAGGCCGATCGAGCCGAACGGGACGAGACCCAACTCGACCCGGCGCCCGGACAGCCGCTCGCACAGCAGCGATCCGATGCCGATGCCGATCGAGAACAGCGCGAGCAGCACGGTGACGACGTGCTCGTTGCCGCCCAGGACGTCCCGGGAGAACCCGGCGAACTGCGCGAGGAACGTCGCGCCGTAGAACCAGAACCACGAAATGCCGAGCATCGACAGCCAGACGACCCGGTTTCCCTGCGCGAGCTTGAGGTTTCGCCACGTCTCGCTGAACGGGTTCCAGTTGATCGCCAGCGCGGGATCCACCGCCGGCGTGTGCGGGATCCCGCGGCTCACGACGTAGCCGAGAATCGCCACAGCGACCGCGACCGCGCCGGCGATCACGGGCCCGCTCCCTTCGATCGCGACGACGAGGCCGCCGGCGATCGTCCCGAGCAGGATCGCGACGAACGTCCCCATCTCGACCAGCCCATTGCCGCCGATCAGCTCGTCGGGTTTCAAGTGCTGCGGCAGGATGGCGTACTTGACCGGCCCGAAGAGCGTCGAGTGCACGCCCATCAGCGCAAGGCCGGTGAACAGCATCGCGATGTCGCGCATCCAGAAGCCGGCGAGGCCCAGCGCCATGATCACGATCTCGAACAGCTTTATCCAGCGGATCAGGCGCGACTTCTCGAACTTGTCGGCGAGCTGGCCGGACGTCGCGGAGAGCAGCACGAACGGCGCGATGAACACGGCGCCGGCCAGGTTGACGAGCGAATTCGGATCGAGCGACGTGAGGCTCGCCGCATGGAACGCGACGAAGATGACCAGTGCGTTCTTGTAGACGTTGTCGTTGCCGGCGCTCAAGAACTGCGTCCAGAAGAACGGGGCGAAACGGCGCTCCTTCAGGAGGTCGAACTGGCTGGGTTCGTGCATGCGTTTCGACTCCGGTTGCCTGTGGCCTCTCGCAAGTATGCCGGGAAGTCGGCCTTCCGTACGAGTCGACTTGAGCCGCGGGACGCTACAATGCGCGACGCGGAACGACGGCAATCGTGCAGCGACCGTCAATCATTTCGCCAATCCTCGATAGAGTCGTCGCCTATGCGCCAATACCTCGATTTCATGCGGCACGTCCGCGACCACGGATATCCGAAGGACGACCGGACCGGAACCGGCACGCTATCGGTGTTCGGCTACCAGATGCGCTTTCCGCTGGCCGAGGGCTTTCCGCTGCTGACGACGAAGCGGGTCCATACCAAGTCGATCATCCACGAGCTGCTGTGGTTTCTGCGCGGAGAGACCAACGCGCGATCGCTGCAGCAGGTCGGGGTGACCATCTGGGACGAATGGGCCGACGCCGACGGCCAGCTCGGACCGATCTACGGCTACCAATGGCGAAGCTGGCCCGCGGGAGACGGCCGCCACGTCGATCAGCTCGCCAATGTCGTCGCGGACATCAAGCGCAATCCCGATTCCCGGCGCCTCATCGTCTCCGCATGGAACGTCGGCGACATCCCGCTGATGAAGCTGCCGCCGTGCCACGCATTCTTCCAGTTCTACGTCGCAGGAGGCCGGTTGTCGTGCCAGCTCTACCAGCGAAGCTGCGACATCTTTCTCGGCGTTCCCTTCAACATCGCGTCGTACGCGCTGCTGACGCACCTCGTCGCGCAGCAATGCGATCTGGACGTCGGCGATTTCGTCTGGACGGGCGGGGACTGCCACCTGTACTCGAACCACATGGAGCAGGTCGAACTGCAGCTCGCGCGCGCGCCATTTCCGTTGCCGCGCCTCGTAATCAAGCGACGCGCAGAATCGCTGTTCGACTACAAGTTCGAGGACATCGAGATCGCCGATTATGTCTTTCACCCGGCGATCAGGGCGCCGGTGGCCGTTTGACGGGGCGGCAGGCGCGGGCAAAAAAAAGCCCGCCGGGAGGAAGATAGCGGGCAAGGGGGATCGTGCTGCCGGCGGCGCTCGCCGTCGATGCGCGCGGTCGGGTCGACTGCGGCTCGATGGCGAACCTGAATGCGCGCCGGCAAAAACCGGGGATTCAATAGACGCTGCGTGCAGCGCTGACGCGCTCGGCCAGTTCCTCCAGAGCTTCCTGTTGCGCCGGCGACAATTCATCGTCGTGCGAAACGTCGACGCGATCGTCCGCCGCCGCCGGCTGAGCGGCCAGCCAGTGTTGCGCGAATTCGGGTGAGAAGGCGTCCATGATCGTTGGGTCGTTGCTTGTCCAGTCCTGATTACACCTAAGCAATTCGTGTGCCACCTGAAGTTGCCGCCGGCCGGCCGGACCTCGACAAACGATATTCCCCTCGTAGGATCGCGTTTGGGCACGATGGTTGCAGTAAATACTTGACGTGTTCGAGGAGAGGTTTGTCGCATTTTGCCGACAACTAATGTGGCAAACGTGCTAATCGATTGAATCGTTGCAATAATAAATGTCGCCTCTAAGCGACAACGTCCAGGCGGACGCGGCGGCTGCGCACCCGAAAAATGCCATTGGAATGGCAGGAATGACGATGGATCACCCCGATGTCTCAGGGCGCCTTGCCTTCCTTGAACATCGCCGGCTCGAGCCGATGGCGCTGAAGGAGCTTGTAGAACTCCGTCCGATTGCGCTTGGCGAGCAGTGCAGCCTGCGTGACGTTGCCGCCGGTAATCTTTAAGAGGCGCACCAGGTAATCGCGCTCGAAGGTCTTGCGCGCCTCTTCGAAAGGCACCAGTGCGCTCGCGTCCTCGCGCAGCGCACCCTGGACCAGCGAGTCCGGAATGAGGTTCGTCGTCGCCAGCGCGACGGCCTGCTCGAGCAGGTTCAGCAGCTGGCGCACGTTGCCGGGCCACGGTGCCGCGATCAGCAGCGCCATCGCGTCGGGGGCGAGCGTCGGGACCGGCCGCTTGTAGCGTTCGGCGAGCCTTCGCAGCGAATGCGTCGCGAGCAGCGGAATGTCCTCCCGCCGATCGGCAAGCGGCGGCAGCTTCAGAGACACGACGTTGAGCCGGTAGTAGAGGTCCTCGCGAAAATGCCCGGTCGCGCGCTGCGCGTCGAGGTCGCGATGGGTCGCCGAGATCACGCGAACGTCGATGGGGAGCGGCTGGGTCGCTCCCACCGGTCGCACCTCGCCCTCCTGCAGGACGCGCAGCAACTTCACCTGCAACGCCATCGGCATGTCGCCGATCTCGTCAAGAAAGATGGTCCCGCCGTCGGCCGCCTGGAAGAGCCCCTTGTGCGCCTGGACCGCCCCGGAGAACGCCCCGCGCGCATGACCGAAGAGCTCCGACTCCAGCAGCGGTTCCGGGATGGCGCCGCAGTTCACCGCGACGAACGGCTTGTCGCGACGCGGACTCGCGCGGTGAATCGCGCGCGCCAGCAGCTCTTTCCCGGTGCCGGAATCGCCATAGATAAGGACGCTCGCGTCCGAATCGGCAACGAGGCGCGCCTGACGCAGCAGATCCTCCATCTTCGGACTTCGCGTGATGATTCCGGCGCGCCATTCGCCCGTCGTGTCGGGACTTCCGGCCGGCGTGTCGCCGGCGAGCCGAAGCGCCGCCGCGACCTTCTGGAGCAGGTCCTGGCTGTCGAACGGCTTGGTCAGGAAACCGAACACGCCGCGTTGCGTCGCGGCGACGGCGTCGGGAATCGTGCCGTGCGCCGTAAGAATGATGACCGGCAGCGCCGGATGTTCGCGATGGATGGCTTCGAAGAGCTGCAGCCCGTCGATGCCCGGCATCCGAAGGTCCGTGATCACCACCCCGGGGCGGGCCACGGCAAGCGCGCCGAGCGCCGCCTCGCCGCTGTCGGCCGTCCGCACACGGTACCCGACGGACCCGAGCCGCAAGCTGATGAGCTTGAGCAGATCGGGATCGTCGTCGACCAGCAGAATGTCGCCCGTGGGCATGGCCATGATCTTCGGGGCTAGCCCCCTCCTCCGCCGCCGCCACCACCCCCACCGCCGCCGCTGGATCCGCCTCCGCCCCCGCCGCCGCCACCGCCGCGAATGCGGTCGCGCAGCAGGTCGCGTTCCATCGTGCGCAGCGCTTCCAGCTTCTTGATCGCAGCGTCCGCCTTCTGCTGCTCGTCGCGCACCGCGCGTGCCCGCTCGGCCACCTGCGCGTGCAACACGCCGGCCAGTTGCTTGACGGCCGCCGGCGCGGGATTGCTCTTCGCGACCGTCTCGAAGACCTGCAGAGCGCGCTGGTCGTCCTGCGGTGTGCGCGCCAGCGTATAGAGCACGGCCAGCCTGACACGAACGTAGTCGTTGCGCTGACGCGTGGAGAGTTGGGTGGCGTTGGCGAGTTCCCGTCGAAGGTCGTCGGGGTTCAACGTGCCGTAGCGTTGCAGATCGCCGAGCAGCGCGGCGAACTGTTGCTCGTCCGTCGGCTCGGGCGGGGCCGAAGGTGGCGGCGCGACCGCCGGTTCGGCTTCCGGGGCCGGCGGAGCCGACTTCAGCGCATCGCCGGGACCGGGTTCGGAACCGCCGGGCGACGCGATCGGCCGCTCCACCGGCTCGATCGGCGGAGACTCGACCATCGGCGGCGGCGTGGGCGGCGCAACCACCACGGGCACCGGCGACTCGGCCGGCCGCACGACCGCGGGCGGCGCCGCGCAACCGGCGATGACCCCGCCTGCCGCAACGATTGCGAGCCAGCGACAAGGCGTCATGCGCCCCCCGCCATCGTGATTCGCGCCACCCGCGCATCCGGCATGGACGCCGTTCCGGCGTCGCCCATCGCGAGCGGCAGCGACAGGCGGAAATGCGCGCCGCGCTTCCTGTCGGCGCGATCCTGAACCTCGATTCGGCCTCCGTGCGCCAACGCATACTCGCGCGCGATCGCGAGTCCGAGCCCGGACCCCTTCACGCGGCCGTCGATCGGCGGCTTGCCCTGATAGAACGAATCGAAGATTCGCTGGCGCTCGTCGGCACCGATCCCCGGACCCTGATCGATCACGTCGAGCACCGCGAAGTCGCGCTCGACGGACAGCGCGACGACTATGGCGGCTGACCGCGGCGAGTACTTGATCGCGTTGGAGATCAGGTTGTCGACGATCGTGCGGACCTTCTCCGCATCGCCGACGATCAGCGCCGGCGTGAGATCCACCTCGAACGTGACCATGCGCGCGAGCGCAGCGAGCTTGTGCTCTTTCAGCACGCGGCGGACGACGTCCGGCATCAGCACCGGGCCGACGGTCTGCGGTTCCATTGCGCGCGTCTGGTGATAGGTGAGAAGGTCCTCGATCAGCTTCTGCAGCGAGATGGAATTCTCGCGGACGATGCGCACGATTTCCCGCTGTTCCGCCGACAGCTTGCCGCCGACGTTGTCGCGCAGCAGCTCCGCGCCCTCGCGCACCGCGGTGAGCGGCGTCTTGAGCTCATGCGAGACGTGCCGAAGGAAACGGTTCTGCTGCTCCTCGAGCTCGGAAAGCCGCGAGCGCAGCCACTCGAGACGCTGCCCGAGGTAACGCAGGTCCTGCGGGCCGTTGACTTCGATTGCATGCGTGAAGTCCGCGGTGCCCATGCGCCGGATCGCCTGGTCGAGCTGCCGGATAGGACGCGCGATCAGCACCGCGAAGAGAATCGCCAGAGCAAGCGCGATCGCGGCGGTCGCGAGTGCCAAGTAGAGCCATTTCTGCCTGCCCTGCGTCGCGATCTCCTGCAATCGCTCGATCGCCCGCTCGGTCAGCTGATTGGTGGCGGCGAGCATCGCCTGCGTCCGGTCGGCGAGGCGCGCGTAACCGTCCGCGAGCTGCGCTTGCGATTCGGTGGTGCGCTGCGGCACCGTCAGGAGCTTGTGGAGCCGGCTTTCGTTGTCGGTGAGCGCGTCGAGAGCCGCCAGCGATTCGGCCTCCAGCGGCAGAAGCGCGAGCTGGCGAGCCGTGGCGCGAAATTCCTGCCGGACGCGGGCGTAGTCCTCCAGCAGCGCGCTGTCGTCGAGGATGAGATGCTGGCGCACGAGGCGCTCGAGCGTCACCGATTGCTCGAACAGCTGGCGGCTCGCGCGTCCGGCCTCCGCCGCCTGCTGCACGGCCTCGCGCCCCTGGGTTTGCAACTGGTCGAGCGAAATGATGAGCTCGCCCAGCGCGTACACGAGCGGCAGGCTTACCAGCAGGAAGCCCAGCAGAATGAACTTGAGAAAGGAGCGGGGGTAGTACACGAAGACGACCGTTATAATCTGCGGCAATTATGACACCGCACCCGGCGGCACCGACGCTGCCAACGCAAAATAGAGCGAGCGAAACCGGCGCGCCGCAGAGGCCCCCCGGGCCTGCCGTCGCGCTGATCGCTGCCATTGCGTCGAACCGCGTCATCGGCACAGAAAATCGCCTTCCCTGGCGGCTCGCCGACGATCTCAAGCGGTTCCGTGCGCTGACCCTTGGTCACGCGGTGATCATGGGGCGCAAGACATGGGAATCGCTGGCGCGAGCGCTGCCGGGGAGGCAGAACATCGTCGTCACCCGCCAGCGCGCCTATGCCGCAGCCGGCGCCGAGGTCGCGGCCTCGTTCGACGGGGCCCTCGCTCTCGTGCGCCTGCCGGCGCCGGCGTTTTGCATCGGCGGCGGCGAGCTCTATCGCGCCGCACTGCCCCGCGCGAGCCGCCTCTACCTGACGGAGATCGAACGCGACTTTACCGGCGACGCGACGTTTCCGCCGCTTCGAAACAGCGAGTGGCGGCAGGTCGACCGCGAGGCCGGCCGCTCTGCCGAGCCGGACGCATTCGAATTCACGTACGTCACCTACGAGCGCACGGCATCCGCCGACTGACGCCGCATTGATCCGCTTGCGCCGCTAGCCCAGGTTGCGCAGTTCGCGCAGCGCGACCGCGAGCATCGCCGCATCCGCAGTCGGCGCGGCGCGCAGTTCTCCGAGCAATTGTTCCACGCGCTCGATGGCGCGGCGATTGCGGTCCTTCCAGGCCGCGAGCAATTCGCCGGGCGCAGCGATGTCGCCGCCTCGGCTCAGGATTTCGCCGGCGATTCCGCGCTGCAACCCCGACAGATCGTCGAGCATCGCGGACTTGGCCAGCGTGCGCCAATGCTGGTCGCCGGGAAGGCGCACGATCATTTCGCGAAGCCACGGCAATTCGAGCCGCGTCGACAGTTCAAAGTAGATCTCGGCGACGAGCTCGACCGCGCGGTTCGTCGCGGCCGCGACTTCGACGATGTCGAGTGTCGAGTACAGTGCGTCCAGCGTAACGACGCGCGTCGCGAGCGCCTCGGGCACGCCCTTCGCCTTGTAGTCGGCGACCAGGGTGCCGACGCGGGCACGGCCGCCCTCGTCCAGCAGCTCCGGAAGTCGGGCAGCGAGCGCTTCGACGCGCGGCGCGAAGTGCTCGATCGTCGCCCCCATGTCCTCCCCCAGCCGCCGGGAGCGCAGGAACCACGTCGCGCCGCGCTCCAGCGCGCGGCTCATGTCGATCAGCATCGCGGACTGCAGCGAGTCGTCGACGTCGTTGTCCAGCGCCTCGATCGGCTTCCACAGCGCGACGAAGCCGAAGATTTCGCGGGAAAGCAGGTAGGCGCGGACGATCTCGTGGGGTTCGCCACCGGTCGACTCCATCAGCCGGTGGACGAAGGTGCTTCCCACCCGGTTCACCATGCTGTTGACCACGTGCGTGGCGATGATCTCGCGTTTCAGCGGATGTCGCGGCAGGTAGGCCGCGTAGCGTTCGGCGAGCCGCGGCGGAAAATAGCGGGCGAGCGCGCTCGCGACCCACGGGTCGTCGGGAAGCGTCGACGCGACGAGCTCGTCGTAGAGCCAGATCTTCGCGTACGCGAGCATCACCGCGCGCTCGGGACAGGTGAGACTTTTGGCGTTCGCGCGCCGCTCGGCGAACTCCTCGTCGGACGGCAGGAATTCGATCGCGCGATTTAGCCGGCCCGACTTCTCGAGGAACTGGATGAATCGTTGCTGCGCGTCGAGTAGCTGCTGCGCGATCCTTCCGGTCACCGACAGCACCTGGGTCTGGAAGTAATTGTCGCGCAGCACCAGCGCCGCGACGTCGTCCGTCATCTCGGCAAGGAAGCCGTTGCGCTGCTTTTCGGTGAGTTCGCCGTCGGAGACGGCGAGTCCGAGAAGGATCTTGATGTTGACTTCGTGATCGGAGGTGTCGACCCCGGCCGAATTGTCGATCGCGTCGGTGCAGATGCGCCCGCCGGCTTCGGCAAATTCGATGCGACCCCGTTGCGTGCACCCGAGGTTGCCACCTTCTGCGACGACCTTGCAGCGTAGCTCTCGTCCGTTCACCCTCACCGCATCGTTGGCGCGGTCGCCGACCTGCGCCGCCGTCTCGCTCGTCGCCTTGACGTAGGTTCCGATGCCCCCGTTGTACAGCAGGTCGACCGGCGCCTTCAGGATCGCGTTGACGAGCTCGGTCGGCGTCATCGATTCGGCGGAGATCGCCAGCGCGGCCCTGACCTCCGGTGATATCGGAATCGCCTTTGCGCTGCGCGCGTGGATGCCGCCGCCTCCCGAAATCCGCGTCGGGTCGTAGTCGGCCCACGACGAGCGCGGCAACCTGAACAGGCGCTCGCGCTCGGCAAACGACGTCGCGGGGTCGGGCTCCGGATCGAGGAAAATGTGCCGGTGATCGAACGCCGCGACGAGACGGATCTTCGTCGACAGCAGCATGCCGTTGCCGAATACATCGCCGGACATGTCGCCGATGCCGACGACCGTGAACTCGGTCGTCTGCGTGTCGCGGCCCATCTCGCGGAAGTGGCGCTTGACCGACTCCCACGCGCCGCGCGCGGTGATGCCCATCACCTTGTGGTCGTAGCCGGCGGAACCGCCGGAGGCGAACGCGTCGTCGAGCCAGAAGCGGTATTCCCGGCTGACCCCGTTGGCGTAATCGGAGAACGTCGCCGTGCCCTTGTCCGCCGCGACCACGAGGTAAGGATCGTCGTCATCGTGCCGCCTTACCGACCCGGGCGCAACGATCCGGTCTCCGACGCGGTTGTCGGTCAGGTCGAGCAGCGCGCGCAGATAATCCTGATAGCAGGCGATCCCTTCCTTCATGTACGCGTCGCGGTCGGCGGGGCTGGGGGCGCGCTTCAGCACGAATCCGCCTTTCGATCCGACCGGAACGATGACGACGTTCTTCACCATCTGCGCCTTGACGAGCCCGAGGATTTCCGTGCGGAAATCCTCGGGCCGGTCCGACCAGCGCAGTCCGCCGCGCGCGACGCGGCCGCCGCGCAGGTGCACGCCTTCGAATCGCGGCGAATAGACGAAGATCTCGAACATCGGTCGAGGCTCGGGCAAGCCGGGCACCTTCGCGGGGTCGAACTTGAACGACACGAAGCTGCGCCGGCGTCCTTCCTCGTCGCGGCGCCAGAAATTCGTGCGCGTGGTCGCGAGGATCAGCGCGAGGTACTGGCGCAGCACGCGATCTTCCGAGAGGTTTTCGACCTGGTCGAGCGCGGCGCCTATCGTCCGGAGGAGTTCCTCCGCACGCTTTTCGCCGTTCTTCGCCGCGGCCGGATCGAAGCGCGCCATGAAGACAGCCAGCAGATCGCGCGCGACTCCGGCATTCGCGGCGAGCGTCGCCTCGATGAACGCCTGCGACAGCGCAAACCCGATCTGCCGCATGTATTTCGCGTAGGCGCGCAGGATGACGATCTCGGCCGCGGGCAGTCGCCCCGCGACGACCAGACGGTTGAAGTCGTCGTTCTCGACGTCGCCGCGGAAGATGCGCCCGAAGGCATCCTCGAACACGCTGTGCAGCGTGTCGGCGTCCGCATCGAGCAACGGCGACTGGATGCCGAAATCGTGCAGCCATACCCCTGGCCCGCCTGCCGGCGACACTTTGTGCGGCCGCTCGTCGATCACCTTGAGCCCCATCCGTTCCAGCATCGGCAGGCTGTCGGAAAGCGTCACGGGTTCGCCGAGGCGGAACAGTTTGAAACGCAGCGTGCCGGGCTCGGCTTCGAGAGGACGATAGAGCGTCATGCCCAGCGGATTCGCCGCGGTCAGGCATGCCATCGTTTCGATGTCGGGCACGGCGGCCGGCGCGTCGAATTCCTCGCGATAGCTTGCTGGAAACGTTCCGCCGAAGCGACGATGCAGGTCGGTGCCGCGCGCCTCGCCGCAGGCCTTGATCAATGCCACCTTGAGATCGTCGTCCCAGCGCCGGGCCACCGCCGCCAGACGCGCTTCGAGCGCACGCAGGTCGAACGAAGGAATCGCGCCCGGCGTGGTCCGTACCGTGATCATCACTCGCACGAGGACCGACTCGGACAGGTAGACGTTGTAGTCCGAGCTCGTGCCGTTGAACACCTCGAGCAGGATCGCCTGCCACTTCTCGCGCAGCTTCGTCGAGAAGTTCTCGCGCGGCGCGTAGATCATGCAGACGACGAAGCGCTCGAACGCGTCGCGGCGGACGAAAAGGCGAAATCGTTGCCGGTCGCCGAGGTGGAGGATGCTCATCGCATTGCGCAGGAGCTCGTCCTCGCTCGTCTGGAACAGCTCGTCGCGCGGATAGCTGGCGAGGATGTTCATCAGCGCCTTCCCGGCGTGACTACCGCCGGCGACCCCCGCCCGCGCGACGACGTTGGCGGTCTTGCGACGCAACAGAGGGATGTCGGGCAGGCTGGCACTGTACGCGGCCGACGTGTAGAGGCCGAGGAAGCGATGCTCGCCGCAGACGTTGCCCGTGGCATCGAAGCGCTTGATGCCCACGTAGTCGAGGTAGCCCGGCCGATGCACGGTCGAGCGTGCGTTGGACTTGGTCACGATCAGGAGGTCGGGCTTGCGGGCATAGGCGCGCACCTCCGGCGGAAGCGCCGCGAAGCTCCCCGCGACATTCAGCGGCTCGACCTCGCGCAGGATGCCGAGGCTCGAGCCCGGGACGACCTTCAGCGCATCCTGGCCGTCGACGACCACGAGATCATGGCGGCGGTAACCGAGAAACGTGAAGTGCTTCTCGGCGAGCCACGTCAGAAAAGCCTTGTCCTCATTGAGCTCGTCCGGTGCAATCGGCGGCGCACTCGCATCGATCTCGGCCACGGCGCGCAACAGCTGGTCGCGCATGCTCCTCCAATCGGCAACCGCGAAGCGGACGTCGGCGAGAACGCGCTGGACGTCCTCCGTGAGCGCCGCGATGCGATCCGGCTCGGTGATCCGGTCGACTTCGACGTGAATGAACGATTCGCGCAGAGGGTCTACCGCATCGTCCGGCGCAACTTCCACGAGCTTGCCGTCGGCGCTGCGCAGTACCGAAACGATCGGGTGAATGATGAGGTGAAGCGTCAGGCCGTGCCGGTTGACTTCCATCGTCACCGAATCGACGAGGAATGGCATGTCGTCGTTGACGATCTCGACGATCGTGTGCGTCGATTGCCAGCCATCCTCGATCGACGGATTGAAGACGCGCACACGGGTGTGACCGCGCTCGCGATGGCGGGCGAAGTTCCAATGGGACAACGCGGCGCCGTAGAGATCGGCCGCAGTGCGTTCGTTCATGTCCTCGGGATCGACCTGCCCGTAGTAACGGGCGACAAATCGCTCGAGCACACCGCGCTGCGTTTCGGCGAGACGGGTCCGCACCAACGCCAGAACTTCGTTCAGCCGCCTCTGGCCGCTGTCGTCCGCATTCGTCGTCATCAAAGCCTCCGGACCCGCGCTCGCCGCCGCCTTGGGTTTCCGCGATAATGACGACTTTACCGTCGTCGGGCAACGCGACTTCGCAGTGCGCCCCGAACTCCTGGCCGGGATGGCGGAACTGGTAGACGCAGCGGACTCAAAATCCGCCGGTAGCAATACCGTGGGGATTCGACTTCCCCTCCCGGCACCAATAAGAATCAAGTGCTTAAACTGCACCTTTGGCGTTCATCCCCGAGTGACCATTACCGCGCAATGCGCGACGCCGTGAGCGAGCCCGCGATCGTCACCACCCGCGGCAACGTATTCTCGCCGTATGTCGCGCTCGTCGCGCATGTGCGGCGCGAGGCGACGACCACGGCATTCGCCTGATCGGAAGCAAGCAATGGCCGACACGATCGCGGTTCTCAACGCCGGTTCATCGAGCCTCAAGTTCTCGCTGTTCGCCGCCGGCGGCTTTGAGCTCACCCTGATCGCGCGCGGACAGGCCGAGGGGCTGTTCACGGCACCCAAGTTCGTCGCGAAGGGCGGCGACGGCACGATTGTCGACGAGAAGGAGTGGGGCGAGGGCACCCGCCTCGGCCACGAGGGCGCGCTCGACCATCTCGTCTCGGTCCTGCGCCGGCACTACGGCAGCTATCACCTGACGGCGGTGGGCCATCGCGTCGTGCACGGTGGGATGGAGTACACGCGACCCACGCGCGTGGACGCGTCCATAGTCGACGCGCTCGAAAAATACGTTCCGCTCGCGCCACTGCACCAGCCTCACAACCTGGCGCCGATACGGTTTCTGCTCGCGCGCGACCCGAAGCTCCCGCAAGTCGCGTGCTTCGACACCGCGTTTCACCGCGCGCAGCCCGAGGTGGCGCAGGCGTTCGCGCTGCCGCGACGGATCACCGACCGCGGCGTGCGGCGCTACGGCTTCCACGGCTTGTCCTACGAGTACATCGCGCAGGCGCTGCCGCGCATCGACGCGCGCGCCGCGTCCGGCAAGACCGTGGTGCTGCACTTGGGCAACGGCGCGTCGATGTGCGCGATGGCGAACGGCCGCAGCATGGCGAGCACGATGGGTTTCACCGCGGCGGACGGCCTGCCGATGGGCACGCGCTGCGGCAACCTCGATCCCGGCGTGGTGCTGTACATGATGGACGAGCTCGAGATGGACGCGCGCGCCATCGAGCGGGTGATCTACCAGGAATCCGGATTGCTCGGTGTGTCGGGCATCTCGAGCGACATGCGCACGCTGCAGGAGAGCGCCGACCCGCGCGCGAAGGCCGCGATCGACCTCTTCGCGTATCGCATCGGCCGAGAGCTGGGCTCGCTGTCGGCGGCACTCAGCGGCCTCGACGCGATCGTGTTCACCGCCGGCATTGGCGAGCGCAGCGTGTCCTTGCGCGAACGCGTGTGCCGCGACGCGCAGTGGCTGGGCGTGGAAGTCGACGCCGCGGCGAACGACCGACACGGTCCGCGCATCAGCACGGCGCAAAGCCGCGTTTCCGCGTGGGTGGTCCCGACCAACGAGGAGCTCATGATCGCGCGCCACACGCAGGCCGTGCTCGCGCCGTGAAGACAGTCGCGCTTCGGTCGCGAGGAACCATCCGTTGGCAGCCCGCGCAGCGGCTTTCGCGCTTGGGACAAATTCGGGACAGCGCAGCCCAGAATGGCCAGCAATCGCCCGACCTGACAATCGAACTTCGCGGATCGCGATCGTCGCAAAAAAAAAGAACCTCCGACAGCGCGGAGGTTCGGAGTATTGCCAGAGGAGTTGCATCTGCTACGGAACTCACCTTGCGGTGACGCGAAGAACGAACCCGGGCGATCCGCTGCACACGCAGCAACAACTCGGAAGTGCGCAATGCTGCCAAATCCATTGCGCCGGGCTTCCGCCGAATCGCGGGGCAGGATTCTCCGCCGATCGATTCAATGCATACCGCGTGCCAAATAAAACTAATACAGTGATATCAATCGGTTACACGAACCGCCCTACCATCGTCGCCGGCGGGATGTAAACCCCTCCGACACGCAGCTCATGGTCCGACACGCCCTTTCCGATTTCGACTACGTGCTTCCGCCGGAGCTGATCGCGCAGGTTCCGGCAGCGGTTCGCACCGGCAGCCGACTACTGCTCGTAAATGGCCCAGCGCTCGCCGATCTCGCTTTCATCGATCTGCCGCGCCTCGTCGCGCGCGGTGATCTCATGGTGTTCAACGACACCCGAGTGATCAAGGCACGGCTTTTCGCTGTGCGCCCGACCGGAGGCAAGGTCGAGCTCCTGTTCGAGCGCGCGCTCGGCGTAGACGAAGCGGTTTTCCAGCTTCGCGCGAGCCATCCGCCGCGCGAGGGCGGCGAGTTGCTGCTGCCCGACGGAGCTCGCGCGACGGTTGTCGAACGCGACGGCCGCTACTTCCGGCTGCGACTCGAAGGGATTCCCGCGCTATTCGACTACCTGGATCAATTCGGCGAGGTCCCGTTGCCGCCATACATCGCGCGCGCTGCCGACATTGCCGACGAGGCGCGCTACCAGACGGTCTACGCTCGCCATCCGGGCGCGGCGGCGGCACCGACCGCGGGACTGCACTTCGACGAAGCGATGTTCGTCGCGTTGAAAGCCGCGGGCGTCGAATGCGCGCACCTGACGCTGCACGTCGGCGCCGGCACGTTTCAACCGGTGGACACCGAGGACCTCACGCAGCACCGGATGCACGCCGAACGCTATCGGATCCCTCCCGAGACCGTCGCCGCGATTCGAGCGGCGCGCGCGCGCGACGGTCAGGTCCTCGCAGTCGGCACGACGAGCCTGCGCGCGCTGGAGTCGGCCGCCGACGAACGGGGAAGCATTCGCGCCGGCGACGCCGAAACGCAGCTCTTCGTCACGCCGGGTTACCGGTTCCGCGTCGTCGACCGGTTGGTCACGAACTTTCACCTGCCGAAGTCGACGCTGCTGATGCTGGTCTCGGCGTTCGCCGGTTACGCGAACATCCGCGCCGCCTACGCGCATGCGATCGAGCATCGCTACCGGTTTTTCAGCTACGGCGACGCGATGCTGCTCGACCGTGCCCCGGCGCAATAGCGGCAACTCGCGCTGCTACAATCGATCGGATGCAATTCACGCTGCTGGCGACCTCGGAAGGCGCGCGCCGGGGTCGACTCGATCTTGCCCATGGCGCCGTCGACACGCCGGTGTTCATGCCGGTCGGCACCTACGGCACCGTCAAGGCGATGGCCCCGAACGAACTGGCCGGGCTGGGTGCGCAGATCGTGCTCGGCAACACGTTCCACCTGTGGCTGCGTCCGGGCGTCGAGGTGATCGAAGCGCATGGCGGCCTGCACCGTTTCATGGGGTGGCCGCATCCGCTGCTCACCGACTCGGGCGGCTTTCAAGTGTGGAGCCTTGGGGCGCTGCGCAAAGTGCGCGAGGAAGGTGTGGCGTTCGCCTCGCCGGTCAACGGCGACCGCATGTTGCTCACGCCGGAGATCTCGATGCAGATCCAGCGCGTGCTCGACTCCGATATCGCGATGGTGTTCGATGAGTGCACGCCCTATCCGGCGACGCGCGACGAGGTGGCGTCATCGATGGAGCTTTCACTGCGCTGGGCGCGGCGATCGCGCACCGAATTCGATGCACTGGCGAACCGGAATGCGCTGTTCGGCATCGTGCAGGGCGGCATGCACGAGGACCTGCGCGACACGTCGCTCGCCGGACTCGCCGACATCGGCTTCGACGGCTACGCGATCGGCGGAATGTCGGTCGGCGAGCCGAAGAACGAGATGCTCGCGATCCTGGGGCACACCGCGCCGCGCCTGCCGGCCGATCGGCCGCGATACCTGATGGGTGTCGGTACTCCCGAGGACATCGTCGCCGGCGTCAAAGCGGGCATCGACATGTTCGACTGCGTGCTGCCGACGCGCAACGCGAGGAACGGCTGGCTCTTCACGCGCTTTGGCGACGTGAAGATCCGCAATGCGAAGCACCGCACCGACACCCGGCCGCTCGACGACACCTGCGGCTGCTACACGTGCGGCCATTTCACCCGCGCCTACCTGCACCATCTGCAGCGGGTCAACGAAATCCTCGGCGCGCGCCTCAACACGATCCACAACCTCCATTACTACCTCTGGCTCGCGCACGGCATGCGCGAGGCGATCGCCGAAGGCCGCTTCGCCGGGTGGGCCGACGGGTTCCGGCAGGACCGCGCCCGCGTGGTAGAATAGCAAGTTAACCATTCGCGCCCCGGCATCGCCCGGCGGCTTGCCCGCGCACCCGTTAGTGCGGGCCCATCTTCGGAGGAAAAACGTGTTGATCGACCTCGTGATCACCCCTGCCTACGCGCAAAGCGCACCCGGCTCGATGTTCGGCGGCGACTTGATGGCGTTCCTGCCGATGGTCGCGATCTTCGTCGTCTTCTACTTCCTGCTGATACGCCCGCAGCAAAAGAAGGCCAAGGAAGCGAAGGCCATGCTGGAGGCGCTGCAGAAAGGCGACGAGGTCGTCACCGCCGGCGGCGTTCTCGGTCGCATCGCGAAGCTCGGCGATCAGTATGTGACGGTCGAGGTCGCCGACAAGACCGAGATCACGGTCCAGCGCGGCGCCATCGCGCAGCTTCTGCCCAAGGGCACGATCAAGGCGCTGTGACGCACCAAGGGACATCGCGCGTCCCGCGCAGCATCGGGATCCCGGCGCGCGTACGCGCCCGCGCCTGACGCCCGATCGGCGACCACCCCGCCCGACTCCATGCCACTTTCCGCGCCATGAATCGATACCCCCTCTGGAAATACCTGCTGATCGCCATCGCGCTCGTCGTCGGCATCGTCTTCACGGTGCCGAACTTCTTCCCCGAAGTCCCGGCGGTGCAGGTGTCCTCGTCGAAGTCGGCGGTCAAGATCGACAGTGCGCTCCTTTCGTCGGTCGAGGACGCGCTCAAGGCGGCCGCCGTGCCGTATTCGGGCGTAGCGCTCGACGCGACCGGCATCAAAGTGCGCTTGGCCGACCCCGACACCCAGCTCAAGGCAAAGGACGCGCTGCAGGCGAAGCTCGGGCCCAACTACATCGTCGCGCTCAACCTGCTGTCCGCATCCCCGCAGTGGCTGACCTCGATCGGCGCCAAGCCGATGTACCTCGGCCTCGACCTGCGCGGCGGCGTGCACTTCCTGCTGCAGGTCGACATGAAGGCCGCACTCGACAAGGCCGGCGATCGATACACGACGGACATCCGCTCGCTGCTTCGCGAAAAGAAGGTGCAGTATTCCGGCGTCGCCCGCGAGGGCGCGAGCGTGGTAGTCCGCTTCCGCGACGACGCCGAGCGCAGCAAGGCGCGCGTCGAGATCGAGAAATCCTTCCCGGACCTGGCGCTGCGCGAAGCCACCGACGCGTCCGGCGAACTGCGCCTCATCGCGGGACTGAAACCCGAAGCGCAGAAGCGGATCCAGGACGGTGCCGTCCAGCAGAACATCACGATCCTTCGTAACCGCGTTAACGAACTGGGTGTGGCCGAACCGATCGTCCAGCAGCAGGGGTCCGATCGCGTCGTCGTGCAGTTGCCCGGCGTGCAGGATACGGCGCGCGCCAAGGACATCCTCGGCCGCACCGCGACGCTCGAAATCCGGATGGTCAACGAGGATCCGGGCGCGCTCGAGGCGGCGATGGCCGGGCAGGTGCCGTTCGGCAGCGATCTGTACACGGACCGCAACGGCATTCCCAGCCTGGTCCGGCGCCAGGTCGTGATCACCGGCGATCGCATCCAGGATGCGCAGCCGGGCTTCGACAGCCGCAACAACGAGCCGATCGTCAGCGTTACGCTCGACGGCACGGGCGGCCGCGTGATCAAGGAGATCTCGCGCGAGAACATCGGCAAGGGAATGGCGATCCTGCTGGTCGAGAAAAACAAGACGGATCTGATCACTGCACCGAAGATCCGCGACGAACTCGGCACCCGCTTCCAGATCAGCGGACGGATGACCACGCGCGAGGCGAACGACATCGCGCTCCTGATGCGCGCCGGCGCGCTGGCGGCGCCGATGGAGATCGTCGAGGAACGCACCGTCGGGCCGTCGCTCGGCAAGGAGAACATCGATAAGGGCTTCAACTCGGTGTTCTACGGTTTCATCGTCCTTTCGATCTTCATGTGCGTCTACTACCTGCTGATGGGCGCCATCTCGACGATCGCGCTGTCCGTGAACCTGCTGCTTCTGGTCGCGCTGCTGTCGATGCTCCAGGCGACGCTGACCTTGCCCGGCATCGCGGCAATCGCGTTGACGCTCGGCATGGCCATCGACTCCAACGTGCTGATCAACGAGCGCATCCGCGAGGAATTGCGCTGGGGCGCAACGCCGCACGCCGCACTGACGGCGGGCTACGAGCGCGCTTTCGGCACGATCCTCGACTCCAACGTGACGACGCTGATCGCCGGCATCGCGCTTCTCATCTTCGGCACCGGCCCGGTGCGCGGCTTCGCCGTCGTCCACTGCCTAGGCATCATGACGTCGATGTTTTCAGCGGTGTTCGTCTCGCGCGGGATCGTCAACCTGATCTACGGCGGTCGCAAGCACCTCGCCAAGATCTCCATCGGGCAGCTATGGCGACCGGACGCCGCCGTCGGCGTTCCGGCGAAGTGACCGACCCCCGATCGATGGGCGCTCCGACCCCCAATCCGGCATTTCGTCGCATCGCGCCTCAACGCGACGCGGCGGGCGGCTAGCATCCGGCCAGACATCCTCGAGATCCGACCATGGAATTCTTCAGAATCCGGCGCGACATCCCGTTCATGCGGTACGCGCTCACGTTCAACGTGATTTCGCTCGTCACGTTCGTGCTGGCCGTATTCTTCCTCGCCACGCGGGGATTGAACCTCGGCGTCGATTTCCGGGGCGGCACGCTCATCGAGGTCACGTACGGCCATGCGGTCGACTTCAACCGCGTGCGCCATGCCGTCGACACGCTCAATCTCGGCGAGTATTCCGCGCAGAGCTTCGGCAGCTCCGATACCGCGCTGATCAGGCTTCCGCTCAAAGCGGGCGTGTCGAGCGCCCAGCTCTCGGAACAGGTGATGGGCGCACTGCGGGCCGACGACCCGTCGGCGAAGCAGCAGCGTGTCGAATTCGTGGGTCCGCAAGTCGGTAAGGAACTCTACGAAAACGGCGCGCTCGCGCTGCTCCTGGTTTCGATCGGCATCGTCGGCTACCTCGCGATGCGGTTCGAATGGCGCTTCGCCATCGCGGCGATCATCGCCAACCTGCACGACATCATCATCATCCTGGGTTTCTTCGCGCTGTTCCAGTGGGAATTCTCACTCCCCGTTCTCGCGGCGGTGCTCGCGGTGCTCGGCTACTCGGTGAACGAATCGGTCGTGATCGCCGACCGGATTCGCGAGAATTTCCGCAAGATGCGCAAGGCGACCGTGACGCACGTGATCGATAATGCGATCACCAGCACGATCTCGCGGACGATTATCACCCACGGCATGACCTTGCTGATGGTGCTGTCGATACTGTTCTTCGGCGGCGAGACGCTGCACTACTTCGCGCTCGCGCTGACGATCGGCATCTGTTTCGGCATCTACTCGTCGGTGCTGGTGATGGCGCCGCTGGTGATGTGGATGGGCGTCTCGCGCGAGGATCTCGTCAAGCCGGAACGAAAGCGCGAAGGCCCCGAGGGCGAAAAGATCCTTCCTTAGGAAGTAGGGTCAGACTCGACTTTTCGCTCCGCGCCGGAACCGGCCGGCCCCTGATGGGAAAAGTCGAGTCTGACCCTACTTTCACTGATGGGAAAAGTCGAGTCTGACCCTACTTTCAGTCTGACCCTACCTTCCCCATGCTGACCACGCTCTTCTATTCGCTGTTCGCCCTTGACCAGACGGTCGCGGGGCTTGCGGCCCAGCATGGGCACTGGCTCTACCTGATCCTGTTCCTGATCATCTTTGCTGAAACCGGCCTCGTCGTCTTTCCATTCCTCCCGGGCGACTCGATCCTCTTCATCGCCGGAACCGTTATCGCGACCGCCGACCTCAACGTCCATCTGCTGGTCGTCGTTCTGATTGCCGCGGCGATCCTCGGGGACACTGTCAATTACGCGATCGGCCACTACATCGGACCGCGCGCGTTCGATCGACCCGACTCCCGCTGGTTCAAGCAAGTCCATTTGCGGCGAACGCAGGCGTTCTACGACCGGTATGGCGGCGTGACGATCATCATCGGGCGGTTCGTTCCGATCATCCGGACGTTCGCGCCGTTCCTCGCGGGCGTGGCCGGGATGACGTACGCGCGATTTCTTTCGTACAACGTGGTTGGCGCCGTCGCATGGATCGCCTCGCTCGTCTACGCGGGCTACCTGTTCGGCAACATCCCGTGGGTCAAGGAGAATCTGACGCTGATCGTCGTGGCGATCGTCGTCGTCTCGCTGATCCCCGCGGTGACCACATTCATCAGCGAACGCCGGTCGCGCCGCGACCCTTCGGAAGCGTAGGACCCGGACCGGGCGTCAGACCCTTTGCGCGAGTTCCGCGGCCTTGCCGATGTAGGTCGCGGGCGTCAGCTGCTTCAGACGGTCCCGGGCCTCCGGCGGGATGGGCAATCCGTCGATGAACGCATGCAGGCTCTCACGCGTGATGCCGGTCACGCCGCGCGTCAGCGCCTTCAGACGTTCGTACGGATTCGGGACGCCATAACGCCGCATCACCGTCTGGATCGGTTCGGCGAGCACCTCCCAGTTGGCGTCGAGGTCAGCCGCGATGCGCGCCTCGTCGACCGCCAACCGGCCGAGGCCCTGCGCGAGCGACGTCCAGCCGAGCAGCGCGTAACCGAGCGCCACGCCCATGTTGCGCAACACCGTCGAATCGGTGAGGTCGCGCTGCCAGCGCGAAACCGGCAATTTCTCGGCGAGGTGTCGCAAAATTGCATTGGCGAGCCCGAGGTTGCCCTCGGAATTCTCGAAGTCGATCGGATTGACCTTGTGCGGCATCGTCGACGACCCGACCTCGCCTTCCTTCACCTTCTGACGGAAGTAGCCGAGCGAAACGTAGCCCCAGACGTCGCGGTCGAGATCGATCAGCACCGTGTTCGCGCGCGCGATCGCATCGAAGAGCTCCGCCATGTAGTCGTGCGGCTCGATCTGCGTGGTGTACGGGTTGAACTCGAGGCCGAGCCCGGCGACCACCCGCGCCGCCACCTTCTCCCAATCGACGTCCGGATAGGCGGCGACGTGCGCGTTGTAGTTGCCGACCGCGCCGTTCACCTTGCCCTTGATCGGCACGCGCTCGATCGAGGCGATCTGCCGCTCGAGCCGGGCAAAGACGTTCGCCATCTCCTTGCCGAGCGTGGTCGGCGTCGCGGGCTGGCCGTGCGTGCGCGACAGCATCGGAACCGCGGCGTGCGCGTGGGCGAGCGCCCTGAGCGACGCCGCGATGTCGCGCAGCGCCGGCACCAGGATCGTGCGCCTCGCCACGGCGAGCATGATCCCGTGCGCCAGATTGTTGATGTCTTCCGAGGTGCAGGCGAAATGGATGAATTCGCCGACGCGCGCGACTTCCGCAACCTCGTTGAATCGTTCCTTGAGCCAGTACTCGACCGCCTTGACGTCGTGGTTGGTCGTGCGTTCGATCGCCTTGATCCGTTCGGCGTCCGCCACCGAGAACCCGGAGGCGGCCGAGTCGAGGGCGGCGCGCGCGGCGGCGCCGAACGGCGCGACCTCTGCGATCGCCGGCTCGTCGGACAACGCGATCAGCCAGGCGATCTCGATCCGCACGCGGGCGCGGATCAACCCGAATTCGGAAAAGTGCCCGGCGAGCGGCGCGACCTTTGCGGCATAGCGACCGTCGAGCGGTGACAGGGCCGTGAGTGCGGTCGAGGAATCGGGCATCGAAGTGCGCCGGGACCCGGGGAGTCCGGGCCGCGAACGCGCGAAATATAGCACAGCGCACCGCGCTCCCCTGCGGCCCAGGCCCGCGCCGCGTCGCCTGCGCGCTCGCCGCCCGGGAGGCGAAATCCGCGAAGACGCGCGACACGCTGGCGCACTACAATTGCGACGACTCGACACGACCATTGCGACGACCCTTCTTGTCACCCTCGACGACACCGGCACCGTCGGTCCTTGCCGGCCTCAAACAGGCGCTGCGGCCGCACGCGCCATTCTCGGCGATGCAGGACGCGGACCTCGACCGGATCGTCCGCGCGTCGAGGCTCACCTACTTCGCGCCCGGCGAATCGATCTTGGCGCCGACCTCCGGACGACCTGCCCATTGCTTCGTGGTCAGGCAAGGCACGGTCCGCGGCGAGCGGCCCGGAGGCACGGGCACCGCGTCCGCGCTGTGGGAGCTCGAAGCGGGCGAGATGTTTCCGCTGGGCGCGCTGCTCGCCAACCGCTCGGTGACGAGCGTCTACCGGGCGACGCGCGACACGTTCTGCCTCGCGTTTCCCGCCGCCGTGTTCGACGCGCTGGTCTCGTCGTCGCCGGTCTTCCAGGATTTCTGCACGCGCCGGCTCGCCCACCTGCTCGACCTCTCGCGCGCACGACTGCAGGCGGAGTACGCCGCCGCCGCGACCGAGCAGCGCGGGCTGGCGACGCCGCTCGCGAGTGTCGTGCGGCAGGCGCCAATCGTCCGCGGTCCCGATGCAGAACTCGGGGAGACATTGACTGCGATGGAGAGCGCGCGGATCGGCGCGATGCCGATCGTCGACGAAGACGCGAAGCCGCTCGGCATCTTCACGCGGCAGGACGTGATCGCGCGCGTCGTGCTCCCGCAGCGAGCGCTGTCGGTCCCGATGCGCGACGTGATGAGCGCGCCAGCCGTCACGCTGCCCGGCGACGCAACGGCCGGTGACGCGGCCCACGTGATGGCGCAACGCGGCATCCGCCACGTCGTCGTGGTCGACAGCGGCGGGCGGGTCACGGGTGTGGTCACCGAGCGCGACCTCTTCAGCCTGCAGCGGCTGTCGGTGCGGGAGCTCGCTTCCGCCATCCGCCGCGCTCCCGACATTCCGGCGCTCGTCCAGTGCACAGCCGACGTCCGCGCACTGTCGCACACGCTCGTCGCGCAAGGGGTGGCCGCCGGACAGCTGACGCGGATGATCTCGAGCCTCAACGATCAGGTCGCGGTACGCATCCTCGAACTGACCGAGCCGCCACAGGACCTCCCCAATCTTGCGCTGTGCTGGCTCGGCATGGGATCCGAGGGTCGCGGCGAACAGACGATAGCGACAGACCAGGACAATGGCCTCCTCTTCGTCGCGAACGACGAAGGCATCGCGCCGGATGCGATCCGCGAGCGGCTGCTGCCGTTCGCGCGCGCCGTGAACGAAGCCCTCGATCGCTGCGGCTATCCGCTGTGCAAGGGCGGCGTGATGGCGATGAATCCGCGGTGGTGCGCGTCGCTCGACGAGTGGAAAGCCTCGTTCGCAGGCTGGATCGACCGGGGCGATCCTTCGAGCCTGCTCAAAGCCAGCATCTTCTTCGACTTCCGTCCGCTATGGGGCACACAGGGATTGGCTGAAGCGCTGCGCGCCGACATCGCGAGGCGCGCAGCGGCGAACCCAAGATTTCTGAAGCAGATGTCGGACAACGCGCTTTCGAACCGTCCACCTCTCAATTGGCGGGGGGAGCTTCAAGCGGCCGGCGACGATTCGGGCGCCGATGGGGTCGACCTCAAGATGAGCGGCAGCGTGCCCTTTGTCGACGCGGCACGGATCTTCGCACTGGCGTCGGGAGTCACGTCGACCAACACGGTCATGCGGTTTGCAAAGGCCGGGGCGGCGCGCGGCATGCCGGCCGAGGAGACCCGCGGCTGGTGCGATGCGTTCGAGTACATCCAGATGCTGCGCTTGCGCGAGCAGCATCGCCGGGCGACGGCCGGGCTTACCGACATGGACGGCGCAAACCCGAACGTGGTAGCGCTGGCGCTGCTGCCTGATCTCGACCGGCGCATCCTGAAGGAAGCGATGCGCCAGATCCGCAAGGTGCAGCAACGGCTCGAGGTCGACTACCCGGGATGAGCGCCGCCTTCGCGTCGCTGTGGCGCACGCTCGTCCGCGGATCCGGCCGTACCGTATCGGGAGCGGATGCGCACCGCTGGGTCGTCGTCGACACCGAGACGTCGGGCCTCGACCCGCAGCGCGACCGGCTGCTCGCGATCGGCGCCGTCGCAGTCGACGACGGCGCGATCGTCGTCGCCGACAGCTTCGAGGTGGTGCTGCAGTGCGAGACGGCGGGCGACGCGGAGAACATCGCCATCCACGGGATCGGGCGCGAAGCGCAAGCGGCAGGGATCCCCGCGGCAGCGGCGATCGAAGCTTTCCGCGAATGGGTCGCGGACGCGCCGCAGGTCGGATTTCACGCCGACTTCGACCGCAAGGTGCTGCGCACCGCTTGCGCGAGCGCGGGCATCGAGAGCTTTGATCGCCCATGGCTCGACCTCGCACCGCTCGCCGAAGTGCTGGCGCCCGACGCGCAGCGTCGCGGGGGCAGGAGCCTCGACGACTGGCTCGCGTCGTTTCGCATCGAATGCGCGTTCCGCCACAACGCGGCGTCCGACGCGCTCGCGACCGCGGAGCTCCTTCTGCGATTGCGCGCCGTCGCCGCATCGCAGGGCGCGCGCGGCTTCGACGCGCTCGTCAAGGCGTCGTCCCAGCACAAATGGCTTGGAAATGCGGACTAGCGCCGACCGGACAGGATTTCGCCACTGGCACGATTATGCTGGACGCCCCACAGGCCCTACACTTGGCACGCGCCCCGCTCCTCCATGGAAATCCTGCGCCGAATCGTCTACCTCGTTTTCCGCCCGGCGGCGGAATGGGACCTGATCGCGCGCGAGCCCGCTACGGTCGGCGCGCTGCTACAGCGCTATATCCTGCCGCTGGCGTTGCTCGCGCCGATCGCCACCGTGATCGGGATGAAGACTTTCGACCGCGACTGGGACCCGGTGCACGGCTATCTCGTGCCCCCGGACCAGATCGTGGCAACCGGGGTGACGACCTATTGCGCGATCATCGGATCGATCCTTGCCCTCGCCGCGATTTTCACACTGATCCTTCCGCTGTTCGGCGGCGTCCGCGACTACGTCGGGGCCCTCAAAGTCGCCGCGTACGGCGCGATTCCGGTGCTGCTGGCCGGTGCAACGCTGCTGCTCCCCGTTTTGGCGATCATTGGCATCATCGGGATGTGCCACACGTTGTACCTGTACTGGATGGGCGCCGGTCGCGTATTGAAAGTGCCCGCCGGCAGCGAAGCCGAATTCGTCGGAATCGCCATCGTGCTGCTGACGCTATTCTCCGCGCTCGCCGGCGCAATTGCCGGATCGATAGGCCTCCTCTGAAGGGTGTCCTCGGGAGCGTGGCACGGCAACGGGCCAGAAAAAGGCCCGCAGCGACGCGGGCCTTCTCCTCGAACCGAACGCGGATCGCGTTTACGTAGCTATGCTCACCACGGTATCGCCCGTCAGATTCGGATACCGGACGTGCTCGACCAACTCCTGGACGTCCCTTCCCGGCGCCGGTGTAAGCAGGCTCACGATGATGATCACCGCAAATCCGACCGGCACGCCCCAGAGCCCGGCCGATATCGCCGAAATGCCCCACCACGTGTGGTCGGCGATGGAGCCGGTGACGCCGAACAGACCGCGCAGCCACGGTTGGGTGGTCGCCATGTAGTAGAAGGTCACGCCGAGGCCAGAGGTCATCCCGAGAATCGCGCCCCACTTGTTCGCACGCTTCCAGAAAATACCGAGCGTCAAGGCCGGGAAAAATGCGGCTGCCGCGAGCGAGAACGCCGCGGAGACGAGGAACAAGATGTCCGCCGGCTTCTGCGCAGCCACTGTCGCAGCAATCAGCGCCACGACGAGCAACAGCATCTTCGAAATCGTGACACGCCGCGCCGTGGAGGCGTTCGGATCGAGTATCTTGTAATAGAAGTCGTGGGACAGGGCGTTGGCGATCGTCAGCAGCAATCCGTCGGCGGTGGATAGCGCGGCCGCCAGCCCCCCGGCGGCCACCAGCCCCGAAATGACGTACGGCAACCCGGCGATTTCAGGTGTCGCCAGCACGACAATGTCGCCGCCGATCGCGAGCTCGGCCCGCTGCAGGATGCCGTCGCCGTTGATGTCGATCAGCGACAGCAGGCTGGGATCCACCTTCTGCCAGGCGGCCACCCATGACGGCAACTTCGCGAACTCGGATCCGACGAGCGCCGTATAGATGTCGAATTTCACCAGCACCGCCAGCGCGGGCGCCGTGAAGTACAAAAGGAAGATGAAGAACAGCGACCAGAACACCGACTCGCGTGCCTGCCGCACCGAGGGCGTCGTGTAGTAGCGCATCAGGATGTGCGGTAGCGCCGCCGTGCCGACCATCAGGCAGAACACCAGCGCCAGGAAGTTGCGACGGGAAACGTCTCTGGCGGCGTCGTCCTTACCGGGGAAAGCCTCCGCGTGATGCACCAGCGGCGCCGCGCGCGCAGCCCAGCCCGCCTCCTTCTTCCATTGCGCAGTCGCGGCGGCGACATCCGGCGGCCACGAGGCGAGAGTCTTCTCGGCCGCGCTGACCTGCTCGACGGGAGCGTTGTCCGCCTTCAGCTTTTCGACGCTGGCGGCGAGCTTCGCCTTGCCCGCGTCGTACGTGCCCGGCAATCCCTTCAGATTCGCGCTCGCTGCGTCGGACTTCTCCTTGAACAGCTCGCGGACCTGCTGCTCCTTCGGGTCCTTGTTGAGCTCGTTCTCGCGGGCCGTGACCTTTTCGAGCTGCTTGCCATAGACGATCTGCGGAATCGGGATGCCGGTCTGCTTCACCGACAGCCAGATCACCGGGATCATGTAGGCGATGATCAGGATGATGTACTGGGCCACCTGCGTCCATGTCACCGCACGCATCCCGCCCAGGAACGAGCAGACGAGGATGCCGCCGAGGCCGAGGAAAATCCCGAGCGTGAAATCGACGCCGGTCAGGCGAGCGGTGATGATACCCACGCCATAGATCTGCGCGACGACGTAGGTGAACGAGCACAGGATCGCGGCGAAGATCCCGATCGCCCGCGGGATATGGCCGCCGTAACGCGCGCCGAGAAAATCGGGAATCGTGAACTGGCCGAACTTGCGCAAGTAGGGCGCAAGGAAAAGCGCGACCAGGCAGTAACCCCCGGTCCAGCCCATCACGAAAGCCAGCCCGCCGAAGCCCGCCAGGTACAGGGTCCCCGCCATGCCAATGAACGACGCCGCGCTCATCCAGTCCGCGCCGGTCGCCATGCCGTTGAACAACGCAGGCACGCGTCGCCCCGCGACGTAGTACTCCGCGGCATCCGACGTGCGCGCCATGATGCCGATTCCGGCGTAAAGGCCCACGGTGGCCAGCAGGAAGATGTAACCGATCCATTGCCGCGACAGTCCCATCTGCTCCGCGACCGCGAGCACGATGAGAAACGCGATGAAGCCGCCGGTGTAGAAGGTATAGACCTTCTTCAGCTGCGCCTTGAAGCCCCCCTGAGAGCCACCCGAAAAGACTCCCCCTGTGCCCGATGCTTGCGGAATGCCGGCCATTATTCGTCCTCCCCTTCCTGCACGTCGTAGACGCGGTCGAGATTGTTCATGTACCGCGCGTAGAACCAGATGATGACCACGTAGATGATCAACGATCCCTGCGCCGCCATGTAAAACGCGAACGGCCAGCCGAAGAAATTGAAGGAAAGGTCGCGGGCGAAGTAGCCCATGACGAATGTCACGACAAACCAGATTGCGAGCAGCACTGCGGTGACGCGCAGGTTCTTACGCCAATACTCGTGTTGCTTCTCGGTTAATTGCATGGCGAACTCCTCCTCATGAACACCTTCAGGCCCCAAACCGGCGGTCGGTACACTTGTTCTTCTGCGGCCGCTTGCACGTGGGCGAGCGGCCAAATTTTGCGGAGTATAGCCACCTTTCCCCCTTTGTCCAAACAACCGTCGCCCGTGGGCTCGCCGCCGTCCCCCGGGCGCGGTCGTTTCCGGCGCGCCCCTTCGGCAACAGACGGGGCGCTCACTCCAGCGGGAGGGCCCGCAATCCGGTTTCGCGCTCGAGCTGCCGTGCGACCTTCGGCTCGAACCGGGCGATGTGATCCAGGATCTTCTGCGTTTCTTCGTTCCGGCCGAGCTGGTGCTGGACCCGCGCGAGCTGGTACCAGCCGTACGGGCTCATCGGCTGCAGCTTGGTGTTGCGCTTGAGGGGGGCAATCGCCTCCTCCGGACGCCGCGTTGCGATGAGGGAGAGCCCCGTGCCGTAGAGCGCCCGATCGTGGTCGGGGTTGATCGCCAGCGCCTTGCCGAATGCCTCCAGCGCCGCGACGTGGTCCCCCAGCTCCTGAAGGATGAATCCCCGGTCGAAATGTCCTTCCGCGTCGTCGGGCTTCAGCTTAACCACGCGCTCGAACATGGCGAGCGCCTCGCGTTTCCTGCCCTGTTGCGCGTAGTTGAATCCGATCGACGCGAGTGCCAACGCGTCGCCAGGATCGAGCGCCAGCATCTTTGCGTAGAATTCGACTGCGACGTCGCGCCGCCTGAACATGACGCACCATGCGGCGACGTGATTGTAGAACCAACGTTCGAGGCGTTTGGGCATTCGACGACTCAGTGTCCGTTCAGGCATTGCCCGATCGGGAGCCCCGCGGCGATGCACGCGTTGGCGATGGCCAGCATGACCCAGAAATATCCGACGAGCAGCAACGAAAACGCGGCGAGCGGCACGTGCCGGTCCGCGATGATCCTCGGCGTGATCCACCGGCAAACCTTGACAACTGGCGATGCGACGACCTCCAGCACGCGGTAGAAGAAATTCTGCGCGGGCGCCTGCCCCATCATCCTCGCCAGAATGAAGACGGCGCCCTGGCCTGCAATCGCTAGCAGGGGTATGGCGACAAGTAGCTGGGCGAGTCGCAGCCAGAAGATCGTAGAGTCGATGCCATTCACCGGCGTCAGAGTGACGACTTCAACTGGTCGAGGATGGCCGGATTCTCCAGAGTCGAGACATCCTGCGTGATCTCCTCGCCTTTCGCGATCGAGCGCAGCAGCCGCCGCATGATCTTGCCCGAGCGGGTCTTCGGCAGATTGTCGCCGAAGCGGATGTCCTTCGGCTTCGCGATCGGACCGATCTCCTTGCCGACCCAGTCGCGCAGCTCGCGCGCGATCTTCTCGGCTTCGGCTCCCGTGGGTCGCGCCTGTTTCAGCACGACGAACGCACTGACCGCCTCGCCTGTCATATCGTCGGGACGGCCGACGACTGCGGCTTCTGCGACCATCGGGTTCGCGACCAGCGCCGACTCGATCTCCATCGTGCCCAGCCGATGCCCCGAGACGTTCAGCACGTCGTCGATGCGGCCCATGATCGTGAAATTGGCGGTCACCTTGTCGCGCACGGACCCATCGCCGGCGAGGTACAGCTTGCCGCCGAGCTCGTCGGGGAAATACGACGTGCGGTACCGGTCGGGGTCGCCCCAGATCGTCCGGATCATCGCCGGCCACGGGCGCTTGATCACGAGGATGCCGCCGTGGCCGTTGGCGACGTCGTGCCCGGTCTCGTCGACGATCGCCGCCATGATTCCCGGCAGCGGCAGCGTGCACGATCCCGGGACCGTCGCGGTCACGCCCGGCAGCGGCGTGATCATGTGACCGCCGGTCTCGGTCTGCCACCACGTGTCGACGATCGGACAGCGGCCCCCGCCGACGTTCTCGTGATACCACATCCACGCTTCGGGATTGATCGGCTCGCCGACGGTGCCGAGGAGGCGCAGGCTGGACAGGTCGTAATTCTTCGGCGCGGTCGACGGCGTGACGCCGGACGCCTTGACGAGCGCGCGTATGGCCGTCGGCGCCGTGTAGAAGATCGAGACCTTGTGCTTCGCGATCGTCTGCCAGAAGCGTCCGGCGTCCGGATACGTCGGGACCCCCTCGAACACGACCTCGGTCGCGCCGACCGCGAGCGGTCCGTACGCGATATACGTGTGGCCGGTGACCCAGCCGATGTCGGCCGTGCACCAGAAGACGTCGGTCGGTTTGATGTCGAACGTCCAGCGCATCGTCAGGATCGCCCAGAGCAGGTAGCCGCCTGAACTGTGCTGTACACCTTTGGGCTTGCCGGTGGAGCCCGACGTGTACAGGATGAAGAGCGGATGCTCGGCGCCGACCCATTCGGGCTCGCAAGTGTCCGCCTGCTTCGCGACGAGCTCATGCAGCCAGACGTCGCGCGGCGCCGAGAACGCGATCTTGCCGCCGGTGCGCCGGTAGACGATCACATTGCGGATGCCCTCGCAGCCCCCCATTGCCAGCGCTTCGTCGACGATTGCCTTCAGCGCCAGGTGCTTGCCCCCGCGCGCCTGCTCATCGGCGGTGATCACCGCGACGGCGCCGGCGTCGATGACGCGTTCCTGCAGCGACTTGGCCGAAAAGCCGCCGAACACGACCGAGTGCGTCGCACCGATGCGCGCGCAGGCCTGCATCGCAACGACCCCTTCGATCGACATCGGCATGTAGATCAGCACGCGGTCGCCCTTGCGGATGCCTTCCGACTTCAGGCCGTTCGCGAGCCGGCATACGCGGTGGTAGAGCTCCTGGTAGGTGACCTTCGTCACGGTGCCGTCGTCCGCTTCGAAGATGATGGCAACCCGGTTGGCGTTGCCGTTCGCGAGATTTCGGTCGAGGCAGTTGAACGAGACGTTGAGCTCGCCGTCCTCGAACCACTTGTAGAACGGGGCCTTGGATTCATCGAGCGTCTTCGTGAACGGCCGGCGCCACTCGATCTCGTCACGCGCCAGCTTGGCCCAGAAGCCCGGGTAATCGGCCAATGCACTCGCGTTCATCGCATCGAAATCCGCTTTCTTGACATTCGCCTGCGCAACGAATTCGGGCGGCGGGGGGAATACCCGCCGTTCGTTCGATACCGACTCGATCGTGGACATGTTTCGTTCTCCTCGCTGGGGATCGCGCCGGTACCCCAAGGGTCGGCCGGGATTCTCGCTACTGCCTTGCAGTCTAACCAATCGCCGGACCTATCCGCAATCCGCCGGATTGACGTAGCGCAACCGGATCGGGGCCAGCGCTCCGGCGATGATAAAATCATGCCTGCGGGTTGCCCGCACGCGGCACGCGTCGCCGGCGACGAGCGCAGCCCCCACTGACCCTTGGCGAGCTCCCGATGACGACGATCAAGCAGGATGATTTCATCGCCAGCATCGCCGACGCGCTGCAATTCATCTCCTACTACCACCCGGTCGACTACATCGAAGCGCTGGGCAAGGCCTACGACGCCGAGCAGTCGCCGGCGGCGAAGGACGCGATCGCGCAGATCCTGACCAATTCGCGCATGTGCGCCGAGGGCCATCGGCCGATCTGCCAGGACACCGGAATCGTCGTCGCGTTCGTGCGGATCGGCATGGACGTGCAGTGGCAGGGGGCCACAATGTCGATCGCTGACATGGTGAACGAGGGAGTGCGCCGCGCGTATCTCCACACCGACAACACGCTGCGGGCGTCGATCGTCGCCGATCCCGCCGGATCGCGACGCAACACGAAGGACAACACCCCGGCGGTCGTCCACATCGACGTCGTGCCCGGCAACACGGTCGACGTGAAGATCGCCGCCAAGGGAGGCGGCTCCGAGAACAAGTCGAAGTTCGTCATGCTGAATCCATCGGACTCGATCGTCGACTGGGTACTGAAGACCGTCCCGACGATGGGCGCCGGCTGGTGCCCGCCCGGAATGCTCGGCATCGGCATCGGCGGCAGCGCGGAAAAGGCCATGGTGCTCGCCAAGGAGTCGCTGATGGAGCCGATCGACATGCACGAGCTCCTGCAGCGCGGACCGAACGGAGTCCTCGAGGAACTTCGGATCGAACTCTACGAAAAGGTGAATGCGCTCGGCATCGGCGCGCAGGGGCTGGGCGGCCTGTCGACCGTGCTCGACGTCAAGATTCTCGACTACCCGACGCATGCGGTGTCGAAGCCCGTCGCGATGATCCCCAACTGCGCCGCCACGCGCCACGCCCATTTCTCGCTGGACGGTTCCGGTGTGGCGAAACTGGCTGCGCCGGATCTCGCGCGCTGGCCCGACGTCCACTGGACGCCGTCGCCGACCGCAACGCGTGTCGACCTCGACACGCTGACCGCGGCGGGGGTCGCCACGTGGAAGCCGGGCGAGCGGTTGCTGTTGTCGGGCAAGATCCTGACGGGTCGCGACGCCGCACACAAGCGCATCGCCGATCACTTCGCCAAGGGCGAGCCACTGCCACCGGGAGTGGATTTTACGAACCGTGTGATCTACTACGTCGGCCCGGTCGACCCGGTGCGTGACGAGGCGGTCGGTCCTGCCGGCCCGACGACCGCGACGCGGATGGACAAGTTCACCGAAATGATGCTCGCGAAGACGGGGCTCATCGCGATGATCGGCAAGGCCGAGCGCGGACCGGTGGGGATCGAGGCGATCAGAAAGCACCGCGCCGCCTACCTGATGGCGGTCGGTGGCGCCGCGTATCTCGTCTCGAAGGCAATCCGGAGCTCGCGCGTGGTCGCGTTCGGCGACCTCGGCATGGAAGCGATCTACGAGTTCGACGTGAAGGACATGCCGGTCACCGTGGCGGTCGATGCGAACGGGACGTCGGTACACGAGACCGGGCCGCGCGAGTGGCGACAGAAGATCGGCAAGATTCCGGTCACGACGACGTGATTTCGAGCGACTGCTACAAGGGCGCATGAAGCTCTTCCGCCGGCACCTGACGCCCCTCGCGACCGATTCGGTGGCGTCGCTCAACCTGCCGCCGCTGCGGATGGGGCTGCTGACCAAGCTCAACCTGCTGACGATCGGCCTCATCTTCGTCACGGCAATTGCGACCACCGGCTTTTACCTCTGGCAGCAGTGGCGCGACGAGAACAGCGAGCTGCGGCAGCGCGGTGTCGCAACGCTCGCGATGCTCTCTGAGCTCGCGGAGATCGGCCTCGCCACGAACAACCGCGCGCACGTCGACGCCATCCTCGAGACACTTTCGGTCGACAGCGACATCGCGTACGCGGTGGTGCTCGACGCGAAACGCGAGCCCATCGCAGCGCGGCGCGTGGCCGATTCGCTCGGCACGACCGGTCCGCCGGCGCTCCCCGCCGATGCGCAGTTGCCGGCGCCGGGCACGATCGTCACGTCCGATCTCACCTTTCGCGGCCAGCGCTTCATCGAGCTCATCGCGCCGGTGGGCGCCACGCGCGCCGCGGTCGCCATGGGATTGGGACAGGGCACCGCCGAAGGCGCCAAGCCCGGCGGCGCGGCCCTGGAGGCGCCGATCGGCTACGTCCGTCTCGGAATGACGTTCGACCGGATGCAAAAGCAGTTTCGCAAGCACGTGGTCGGCGCGCTGTCCGTCACGGCGATGCTCATCGTCGCCGCGATCGGCGCCACGTTTCTGCTGACGCGCGGTCTGGTCGCGCCGATGCACCGCCTGATGCGCGCGGCACGGGCGGTGGGCGCCGGCAAGCTCGACGTGTTCGTGCCAGCGAGTTCCGCCGACGAGTTGGGCCTCCTAACGCACACGTTCAACCACATGACGCAGCGGCTCGCCGAGTCGCAGGCGGAGGTGGGCAACTATCAGCGCACGCTCGAAGACAAGGTCGTCCAGCGGACCAAGGAGTTGGAGGTCGCGACCGCACATGCTTACAAGCTCGCGCAGCACGACATCCTGACCGGGCTGCCCAATCGCGCGCTCCTCAACCAGCGGTTGAAGCAGATCCTCGCGCAGTCGCAGCGAAACGGCACCCATGTCGCGTGCCTCTTCCTCGATTTCGATCACTTCAAGCGCATCAACGACACGCTGGGTCACGACGCCGGCGACCAGCTGCTGCAGTCGGTCGCCCAGCGGCTCACCACGGCGGTGCGCGAGTCCGACACCGTCGCGCGGTTGGGTGGCGACGAATTCGTCGTGATCCTGCCCGGGCTCGACCCGGCGCATGCGACGTTCGAGACGATGACGGTGCTGGCGCGGGTGCGGGAGTCGTTCCTGGCGCCCTTCCGGCTCGCCGACCAGACGCCGACCCTGACCTGCTCGATCGGCGTCTCGATGTTTCCGCTCGACGCCAACGACGCGGTCACGCTGATCAAGCAGGCGGACACGGCGATGTACGCGGCCAAGGAAGTCGGCCGCAACGCGTATCGCTTCTATACGGCCGACATGAACGCGCGCGTACAGGCGCGGCTGCAGCTCGAAACCGACATGCGCCGCGGCCTCTTGCACAACGAGTTCTTTCTCGCCTTTCAGCCGCAGATCGACATGCAGACGGGCCGACCGAGCGCCGTCGAGGCGCTCTTGCGTTGGCGAGATCCGATACGCGGCGTGATCGCGCCGGCGGAGTTCATTCCGATCGCCGAGGAGTCGGGAATGATTCAGGCGCTGGGCGCCCGCGTGCTGCGCGATGCTTGCCGGCAGGTCGTCCAATGGCACCGACAGGGCGTGATGATGCGGCTGTCGGTCAACCTGTCGGTGCAGCAGCTGCAGCACGACAGCTGCCTCGCCGTCGTCGAGGAGGCGCTCAATGCGAGCGGACTCGCGCCGCAGTACCTCGATCTTGAGATCACCGAGAGCGTCATCATCACGCATCCCGACCGGGCCGTGGCCACGCTGACGAGCATGAAGGAGCGCGGCATCTCCATCACCGTCGACGACTTCGGTACCGGCTATTCGAGCCTGTCGTACCTCGCGCGATTGCCCATCCATGCGATCAAGATCGACCAGCGCTTCGTCCACGGGCTCGAGCACAACCGCAACGACGTGGCGATCACCCAGGCGATCATCGCGCTGTCGCATTCGCTGGGCCTGCGCGTGATCGCCGAAGGCGTCGAAACCACCGCCCAGTTCGACTTCCTGAAGCAAAGCGGTTGCGAGGCGGCGCAGGGATTCCTGATCGCGCGCCCGCTCGAGGCGGGCGATCTGCTCCAGTGGTGGCAGGCGCAACAGGAGGAGAAGTGCGTCCGCGAGCTGCAACCCGACATGTGGCTCGCGGGGTCGGATACCTGAAAAGTAGTGAAAAGTAGGGTCAGACTCGACTTTTTGCAGTTTCCTAGTCCGTCGGCCGCGGTTCGAGAAAAGTCGAGTCTGACCCTACTTTTCATGACCCTACTTTTCAGGGAGCGAGGTCCGAGGGCCTGTCAATGTCCTTCAGCGTTCCGGCATCGTCGACATCGATCCGAACGAGGCCGTCCTGGTGCGCGGCGACGACCGCCTTCGCGCCATCGTCCCCCGTGAGCGCCGAGAGGCTCGAGTAGCATGCGGCGGAGAAGCCCACCGGATGTCCGCGCTTTCCCTGGTGGAACGGCGCGGCGACGGGCGCACCTTCCGCGAGGGCCGCTGCAACCCGGGCAATCGTCGACGGCAGGACCCACGGCATATCGGCAAGCGCGACGACCCACCCGCCCGCATCCCGCGTCGCCTCGACGGCGAACGCGAGGCTCGCCCCCATCCCGTCGCCGGCATTTGGGCATCGGACCACACGCGCCCCGGCCGCACCCAACGCGGCGGCAAGGGCGGCGTCGGTCGGACGCACGACGGCGACGACGCGCGGGAGCACGGCCAGCAGGTTGCGGCATGCCGACACACCGATGCATTCACCGGCCAGGTTTGCCGAATCGGGCTCACCGGCGGCTTTGGCGAGGAGCTTGTCGCCGCCGAAGCGTTCGCCTCGCCCTGCGGCGAGCAGGATGCCGACGAGGCCTCCCGTCCCGCTCTCGTTCATCCAGCCGCTCTCAATCAGGAAATCCGGACGTCGGCCTCAGGTCTTCACGACCACCCACTTGCCGTTCTTGACCTCGAAGATCGTCAGCAGGCCATGGGTCAGATCACCGTGCGCATCGAACGCGATATCCGCGGTGAGACCCTTGTAGTTGATCTTCGCGAGTGCGGGAAGATATTTTGCGGGATCGGTTGAATTCGCGGCCTGCATCGCCGCGGCGATCGTCATCACGCCGTCGTAGAAATACGGCGCATAGAGTCCGATGTCCTGTCCGAACCGCGCCTTGTACTTGTCGGCGAACGCCTTGCCGCCCGGCCGCGAGGCGAGCTCCGCGCCCGGCGTCGATGCGATGGACCCTTCTGCCGCGGGGCCGGCCAGCTCGATGAACTTGGCGGAGTTCATCGTCTCGCCGCCCATCAGCTTGATGTTCATGCCGAGCTGCTTCATCTGCTTCGCCATCGGCGCCGCCTGCTGGTCGTAGCCGCCGAAGAAGATCGCCTCGGGTTTCACGCCCTTGATCGTCGTCAGCACGGCCGCGAAATCGACGGCCTTGTCGTTGGTGTGCTCGTGTTTCACCACCTGCCCGCCCGAGGCCTTGACCGCTTTCGCGAACTCGTCGGCGAGACCCTGTCCGTACGCGGTCGCGTCATCGATCACCGCCAGGCGCTTCAGCTTCAGCGTCTTCACCGCGTATTCGCCGAGGGCCTTGCCCTGCTTGCCGTCGTCGGCCATCAACCGGAAGGCGGTCTTGTATCCCTGCTGCGTGTACTTGACGTTGGTCGACACCGATAGCTGCGGTATGCCGGCGCCCGAGTAGAGCGACGACGCGGGGATCGTCACGCCGGAATTGAAGTGGGCGACGACGCCGTTCACTTTCGCATCGATGAATTTCTGCGCGACGAGCGGCCCCATCTTCGGGTCGGCCTGGTCGTCTTCGGACATGAGCTCGAACTTGACGGCCTTGCCGGCGACCTTGACGCCCTTCGCATTGAGCTCGTCGATCGCCATCTGCGCGCCGTTCTGGTTGTCCTTGCCATAGTTGGCCTGTCCGCCGGTCAACGGCGATGCGAAACCGATCTTGACGACGTCCTGCGCAAGAAGGCGCGGCGCCGACACAACAGCCGCCACACCGACGGCGATGGCGAGAACGGTGATGCGCGAAAATGTTTTCATCGAGACCTCCTGATTGGGCGTCGGCGTCTGCCCGCGCCGCTCGGCAACCGCGCAGACCGGGGAGCCAAAGTCTACTCTTGCCCGTCGCCGCGACCGGCCTTATGGCGTGAAGAAATCGCGAACCTTGTCCATGAACGACTTCGCGCGCGGGTTGTGCGCCGCGGGATCCTTGTCGTTGATCGCCTCGAACTCGCGCAGCAGTTCCTTCTGCCGCGACGTCAGTTTGACGGGCGTCTCCACCGCGACGTGGCAGTAGAGGTCGCCGGTGACCGAGCCGCGCACGGGCCGGATGCCCTTGTTGCGCAGCCGGAACACCTGTCCCGTCTGCGTTTCGGCGGGGATCTTGATCTTGGCGTGGCCGTCGAGCGTCGGGATGTCGATCTCCGCGCCAAGCGCGGCCGTCGCGAAACTGATCGGCATCTCGCAATGGAGATCCGCGCCCTCGCGCTGAAACACCGAATGCGGCTTCAGGTTGACGACGACATAGAGGTCGCCGGCTGGACCACCGTTTTTTCCCGCTTCGCCTTCGCCGGTCAGGCGGATGCGATCGTCCTGGTCCACCCCCGCCGGAATCTTCACCGACAGCGTCTTGTGCTTCTTGGTGCGCCCCGCACCGTGGCAGGTCGCGCACGGATCGGGAATGACCTTGCCCGTGCCGTGACAGGTCGGGCAGGTCTGCTGGATCGAGAAGAATCCCTGCGACACCCGCACTTCGCCACGGCCGTGGCAGGTCGTGCACTGCGTCGGCTGCGTTCCGGGCTTCGCACCCGTTCCGTGGCAGGTTTCGCACGGCTCGAGCGTCGGGATGCGGATCTTCGCTTCGGTACCGCGCGCCGCGTCTTCGAGCGTCAGCTCGAGGTTGTAGCGCAGGTCGGCGCCACGGTAGACGCCGTTGCCGCGTCCGCCGCGCTGCGCGCCGAAGATCTCGCCGAAGATGTCGCCGAACGCATCGGCGAATCCGCCGAAGCCTTCAGGCCCGCCGCGCGCTCCGGCCGCGCCGAACCCCATCGACGGGTCGACGCCGGCATGCCCGAACTGATCGTACGCGCCGCGCTTCTTGGCGTCGGTCAGGACTTCGTAGGCCTCTTTCGCCTCCTTGAATTTCTCCTCGGAGGCCTTGTCCTCCGGATTACGGTCCGGATGATGCTTCATCGCGAGCTTCCGGTACGCCTTCTTGACGTCCTCTTCGGAGGCGTCGCGATTGACGCCGAGCACCGTGTAGTAGTCGCGCTTTGCCATCGATCTTTTCCCCGCGAGGACGCGCCATTCCGGTCCCCGACCTCAATGCAAGCAGCCGGATCGGGCGTCGCCTTGCGGCGCGCGCCAGGATCCGGCGACCTGGGTCATTGCGCGGGCGCCTCGAGTTGCCCGCGGCAATCCATCACTTCTTGTCGTTGACCTCGGTGTACTCGGCGTCGACGACCTTCTCGTCCTTCCTGCCGTCTCCGCCGCCCGCACCGGCGCCCTCGCCGCCCCCCGCCGCCTGCGACTTCGCCTGCGCATCGGCGTACATCACTTCACCCAGTTTCTGGGCAGCCTTGCCGAGCGATTCGGTGTTCGCTTCCAGCGCTTCCTTGCTGGCGTCCTTGTCCTTCAGCAGCGCCTCGGCCTCCGTCAGCGCGGCTTCGACCTTCGCCTTCTCTTCGGCGCCCACCTTGTCGCCGTACTCGCCGACCGACTTCTTCACGCTGTGCACCAGCGCGTCGAGCGCGTTTCTCGCCTGGACGACTTCGACCTGCTTGCGGTCGTCCTCGGCGTGCGACTCGGCATCCTTCATCATCCGCTGGATCTCGTCCTCGGTGAGCCCGGAGCTCGCCTTGATCTTGATCTGGTTCTCCTTGCCGGTCGCCTTGTCCTTCGCCGAAACGTGAAGGATGCCGTTGGCGTCGATGTCGAAGGTCACCTCGATCTGCGGCACGCCGCGAGGCGCCGGCGGAATGCCCTCGAGGTTGAACTGCCCGAGGCTCTTGTTGCCGGACGCGACATTGCGCTCGCCCTGCATCACGTGGATGGTCACCGCGCTCTGGGTGTCGTCGGCCGTCGAAAACACCTGTTGCGCCTTGGTCGGAATCGTCGTGTTTTTCTGAATGAGCTTGGTCATCACGCCGCCCAGCGTCTCGATGCCGAGCGACAACGGCGTCACGTCGAGCAGCAGCACGTCCTTGACCTCGCCCTTCAGCACGCCGCCCTGGATCGCCGCGCCGACGGCGACGGCCTCATCCGGGTTGACGTCCTTGCGCGGTTCCTTGCCGAAGAACTCCTTGACCTTGTCCTGCACCTTGGGCATGCGCGTCATGCCGCCGACCAGGATCACGTCGGCGATGTCCGAAAGCTCGACGCCGGCGTCCTTGATCGCGATGCGGCAGGGCTCGATCGTGCGCTCGATCAGGTCCTCGACCAGCGACTCGAACTTGGCGCGCGTGATCCGCATCGACAGATGCTTCGGGCCTGACTGATCGGCCGTGATGTACGGCAGGTTGATGTCGGTCTGCTGCGACGAGGACAGCTCGATCTTGGCCTTCTCGGCGGCTTCCTTCAGACGTTGCAGCGCGAGCACGTCGTTCTTGAGGTCGACCCCCTGCTCCTTCTTGAACTCGGTGACGATGAAGTCGATCACGCGCTGGTCGAAGTCCTCGCCGCCCAGGAACGTGTCGCCGTTGGTCGACAGCACCTCGAACTGGTGCTCACGCTCGATTTCGGCGATCTCGATGATCGAGATGTCGAACGTGCCGCCGCCCAGGTCGTACACGGCGATCTTGCGATCGCCTTCCTTCTTGTCCATGCCGAAGGCGAGCGCAGCCGCGGTGGGCTCGTTGATGATCCGCTTGACCTCGAGTCCGGCGATCTTGCCGGCGTCCTTGGTCGCCTGGCGCTGCGAATCGTTGAAGTACGCCGGCACCGTGATGACGGCCTCGGTGACTTCCTCGCCGAGGTAGTCCTCGGCCGTCTTCTTCATCTTGCGCAGGACCTCGGCGGAGACCTGAGAAGGCGCGATCTTCTTGCCGCGAACCTCGACCCAGGCGTCGCCGTTGTCGTGCTTGACGATTTTGTAGGGCATCAGGTTGATGTCCTTCTGGACTTCCTTTTCCTCGAAGCGCCGGCCGATGAGACGCTTGACCGCGAACAGCGTGTTCCTGGCGTTGGTCACCGCCTGCCGCTTCGCCGACGCACCGCACAGGATTTCGCCGTCCTCCTGGTAGGCGACGACGGAGGGCGTTGTGCGCGCGCCTTCCGAGTTTTCGATCACCTTGGGCTGCCCGCCCTCCATGATCGCCACGCAGCTGTTCGTCGTGCCCAGGTCGATGCCGATGATCTTGCCCATTGCTCGCTTACCTCCGGATGCTGGATTGTTCGCCTGTACCGCAGATGGGGGCTTTTGACCGTCCGATCAAGCCGCCACCCCGGCAAAATCGGTCTTTTTGGGGGTCCCGGTTACGTCTCACGCCCCGGTCTCATGGGGTTTCGCGACGGCGACCATCGCCGGTCGCAACACGCGGTCGTTGAGCGCGTAGCCCTTCTGGAAGACCTGCACGACCGAATGGGCCGGTTCAGCGCTGTCGACCATCGTCATCGCCTGATGCCGGTGGGGGTCGAATTTCAGTCCCGCGGCCTCGATTTCGACGATTTGCGCCTTTTCGAAGACTGCCGCCAGCTGTTTCAGCGTGAGTTCGACGCCGGCGCGCAGCGCGTCGGGCGTCGCGTTCTTCGCCGCGAGTGTCGATTCGAGCCCGTCCTTGACCGGCAGCAGCTCGGTCGCGATGCGCTCGAGTGCGAATTTATGCGCACGGGCGATGTCGGCGGCCGCCTGCTTGCGCTGGTTGTCGAGGTCGGCCCGCGCGCGGAGCCAGGCGTCACGGAGCTCGGCAGCCTCGGCCTCCACCTTCTTGAGCAGCGCGGCGAAGTCCGGCGCCGGGTCGGCTGGGGGCGCTCCGACCACGGTTTCGGCGCCCGCCTTTTCGGCCGTGACGGGCGCGGATTCGGCGCTCGCCGCCGGATTGACGGGTGGATCGACATTATGTTGCATGGGGATTCACTCTCCGACAGATGGTGGTGCGGGTACTTTTCCGCCTCCACCGCACATTGGGGGCGCCCGCCGACTTTTCAAACGATTTCGACGATTTCCGACGTAAATCCGTCCGGATCCGCAGGAATCCTCAGTTTTTCGACCCCAGTTCCAGGTTTTTGGCCCTGATTCGGGTCAATTCGCGGGCGGTGGCATCGGGCGGGGCCGAGAGCCAGCCGGCGAGGTTCGAGACGATGAGGTCGACCAACGCCGCGATCCACGCCGGGTGTTCGTTGAGACAGGCAATCGCGTGGAACTCCCCTCCCCCGGCGCCGAGAAATCCCTGCTTGCACTCGATGCCGATCTCCTCGAGCGTCTCGAGGCAATCGGCGACGAAGCCCGGGCAGACCACGTCGACGCGCCTGGCGCCGTCCTTCCCGAGGCGCACGAGCGTGTCCAGCGTATAGGGCGTCAGCCACTCGGCGCGTCCGAAGCGCGACTGGAAGGTAACGAGGTATTGCTTTGTCTCGAGTCCCAACTCGGCAGCGAGGAGCCGCGCGGTCTTCTGGCAGTGGCAGTGATAAGGGTCGCCGAGGTCGAGCGAACGCTTCGGCAATCCGTGGAAGCTCATCACCAGCAGGTCGCCCCGGCCGTTCTTCACCCAGTGATCATTGACGCTTCGCGCGAGCGCGCGGATGTAGCCCGGATCGTCGTGGAAGCTGTCGATCGTGCGCAGGCCCGGTTGCCGCCGAAGCCGATGCGCGTGGGTCATCACCGCGTCGAGCGCCGAAGCCGTCGCGCTCGCCGAATACTGCGGAAACATCGGCACCGCAAGAATCCGGTCGCAGCCTGCGTCGCGGAGCTTCCCCAAGGCACTCGGGATCGACGGATTGCCGTACCGCATCCCGATTTCCACGGCGGCGAAGTCGGCCGGGAGGCCCAGGTCCTTGAGCCGTTGCCCGAGATAGCCGATGACGAGCGTCCTCTGCTTGACGCTATGCAGCAGCAACGGCGAACCTTCGGCGGTCCAGATCATCGCGTATTTCTTCGCCGATCGTGCCGGCCTCGTGCGCAGCACGACGCCGTGCAGCAGCGCTTTCCAGACGACGCGCGGGATTTCCACGACGCGCCGGTCCGACAGGAATTCCGCCAGGTAGCGCCGGACGGCCGCCGCGGTCGGCGCATCGGGCGTGCCGAGATTCGCGAGCAGGACGCCGATGCGCGTCGGCCGGTCGTGCTTGAATGGAGGCTCGGGGAGGAAGTCGCTCATTCAACGACTCCAGCACCCGGTTTCGCCCGTCCCGCTCATGCGCCGGCCTTCTTCCGCCAATCGGCGAGCGCCCTGGCTGCCTGCTTGCGCATCGCCCCCTGCACGGGCGGCAGCCAGCCGAGAAGCACTCCCTTGACACCCAACGCCTGGCGCAGCCAGCGCCACAGGTCGAAACGATCCACGTGTCCGACGATCAGGCCGTCGCGAAACCGGAATTGCGCGTCGATCTGGTTTTCGACGCGGCGTCCTGTCGCCGAGTAGGTGTAGGTCGCGTCCCAGTGCGCGCGACCGGCATTCGCGTCGGCGACGATATCGGTCGCGACGACCTCGAGGTCCTTGCCGCGCGCGCACAACATCGTCCACATCGCCGCCAATCCCGCCGCGTCGAGGTCCGGGAAGGCCGGGTCGGAGAACGTCGCATCGGGCGCGTAACAGGCGATCATCGTCGCCGCGTCGTGCCGGTTGAGCGAGTCGTAGAGGCGCGCGATCAACGCCGCATTCGGATGCTGCGCCGCGACCACCATCAGTCGTTCATCTGCTGGGTGAGCGCGTTGGACAGGAGCCTCGCGGTGATGTCGACGATCGGGATCACGCGCTCGTAGGCCATCCGGGTGGGCCCGATCACGCCGAGCGTCCCGATCACCCGGCCATCGAGTTCGTAGGGCGCGGTGATCACGCTGCACTCGTCGAGCGGAACGAGTCCCGACTCGCCGCCGATGTAGATCTGCACGCCCTGCGCGCGCTGCGAAACGTCGAGCAGGTGCAGGAGCGAGGTCTTCTGCTCGAAAAGCTCGAAGAGCCGGCGCAGCCGGTCCATGTTGGACGACAGATCGGAAGCCTCGAGCAGGTTTTTCTCGCCGTGGACGACGAGCGCCTCACCCTCCGCGAGCGCCGCGCCGCCGACCTCGACGGCAGCGGTCATCAGGCCGACGATATCCTCGCGCAGCGATTTCAATTCCTCGCCCAGCAGCGTGCGCACGGCGCCGTAGGTCTGGCCCCCGTAGTGCTGGTTGAAGAAGTTGGTGGCTTCGACGAGCTGCGAATGCGTATAGGACCGATCCGTATGCAGGATCCGGTTTTGGACGTCGCCCTCGGAGGTGACGATGATCAGCAGCACGCGCCGCTCGGAAAGCCGCAGAAACTCGATGTGCCGGAACGTCGTCTCGCCGCGCTTCGGCGTCATGACGACGCCGGCGAAATGCGTGAGCTGTGACAGCAGCGTCCCCGCGGCGCTAAGCAACTGCTGCGGCCGATCGGCCAGCAGCTCGCCCTCGAGCCGATGGATCTCGACCTGCTCGAGCGGCTTCACCACCATCAGGCTGTCGACGAAGAACCGGTACCCCTTCGACGTTGGGATTCGTCCGGCGGAGGTATGGGGGCTCGCGATGTAACCCAGCTCCTCGAGATCCGCCATCACGTTGCGGATCGTCGCGGGCGAAAGCTCGAGGCCCGACTGCTTCGACAGTACGCGCGAGCCAACCGGCTGCCCATCGACGACGAAGCGCTCGACCAGGGCTTTCAGCAGATATTGGGCGCGGGGGTCCAGCATGCCGGCCATTTTACAGACGCCGGTGGCCGATCCGTTGCCGATCGTCCAGACGGTGCCTGGGGGTGCGGGGGCCGGCGCGGACCCCGGCTCGGCCTTTCGACGGCTTTGGCCGAGACTTGGGCTGTGCTCTAATCGCGGCAATGGCTAAAGAAGCCCCTTCCCCGGCGACGTCCGGCACAGGCGCGTTCCGGCGAGTGGCGCTGATCGGCCGGCACGCGAGCGCCGGCCTCGCGCTGCCGCTGTCGCATCTCGCGACCATGCTCGCTGCGGCTGGGCACGAAGTCGTGATCGAGGCGGAAACGGCGCGTTCCACCCCGCTTCCCGGTTATCCGTCCTCCCCGGCCGAAGCGCTGGGCACGCGGGTCGATGTCGCGATCGTCGTCGGGGGCGACGGCACGATGCTGGCCATCGCGCGCCGGCTTGCGCCGTTCCAGATCCCGCTGATCGGCATCAACCAGGGAAGGCTGGGCTTTCTCACCGACATTCCGATCGCGAAGATGGAGGCGATGCTTTCGGCGATGCTCAAAGGCCGGCACGTCGAGGAGCGCCGCACGATGCTCGCGGCCGAAGTCGTTCGCGCAAACGGGGTGCACGAAACCGCGCTGGCGTTGAACGACGTCGTGCTCAATCGCGGCGGCGGCGGCACGATGATCGAGTGCGCGGTGGAGATCGACGGCCGCTTCGTCTATTCGATGCGCGCCGACGGGGTCATCGTCGCGACACCGACCGGATCGACCGCCTATGCGCTCTCCGCGGGCGGACCCATCCTCGACCCGCACGTGCCGGCATTCGCGCTGGTGCCCGTCGCACCCCATGCGCTCACCCACCGGCCGATCGCGGTCGCCGACACCGCCACGATCGCGATCACGCTGGAGCAAGGGCGCGATGCCGCATTGCACTGCGACGGGCAGGCCCATTTCGCGATATCCGAGGGCGAGCGCTTCACCGTGCGACGGGCGCCCTACGCGGCTCGGTTCCTCCACCCCGAGGGCCACGACCATTTCGCGATGCTGCGCGAAAAACTCCACTGGAGCGAGACGCCCGAGCGCCTGCGCGGGAAATAGGCGCTGCCGGACGCTGCGATGATCCGGCTCTTGTCCATCCGCAATTTCGTCGTTGTCGACGCGCTCGATCTCGAGCTCGGCGAAGGCTTTTCCGTACTGACCGGCGAGACGGGCGCCGGCAAGTCGATCCTGCTCGACGCGCTCGCGCTGCTGCTGGGCGATCGTTTCGAATTGCGGCAGCTGAAACCCGGCGCCGAGCGCGCCGAGCTTGCCGCAGCCTTCGACGTCGTCGATCGTCCCGGCGTCGGTGATTGGCTCGGCGCCATGGAACTCGCGTCCGACGACGGCAGCTTGCTGCTGCGCAGGACGCTCGACCGCGACGGACGAAGCCGCGCGTGGATCAACGGCCGGCCCGCCACGCTCGCACAATTGAAGGAAATCGGCGAGCGGCTCGTCGACCTCCATGGCCAGCACGCGCACCAGTCGCTCATGCTGGCGGAGGTCCAACGCTCGCTCGTCGATGCCTTCGGCGGCTTCGCCACCTTGGCCCGGGAGACGAGCGCGGCATGGCGAGACTGGCGCTTGGCGGTCGAAAGGCGCGATGCGGCGGCAGCGGCGGCACGCGCTTCCGACGCCGAGCGTGCGGAGCTCGATGAGCGCCGGCGCGAGCTCGCAACACTGAACGTGTCGGCAGACGAATGGGCCGCGCTGTCGCAACAGCAATCGCGCCTAGCGAACATGGCGACGCTCAACAAGGCCGCGACCTCGGGCGAAGACGCGCTGTCGGACGGCGATGACGCAATCGCGCGTCGCCTCGCCACGCTGGTCGCAAAACTCAAGGCGAGCGCCGTGCACGACCCGGCGTTGGCCGAAGTCGTCGCGCTGCTCGACCCCGCGCGGATCCAGATCGACGAGGCGGCGCGCGCGCTGCGAAGCTACCGGCAGAAGCTCGATCTCGATCCCTCGGAGCTCGGTCGCGTCGAGGAGCGCCTGACGGCCATTCACGACGTCTCCCGGAAGTACCGGGTTCGGCCCGAGGCGCTGCCTCAGCTGTTCGCCGACACCGAAGCCCGCCTCAAGGCGCTTGCCGAATCCGCCGATGCCGCAATGCTCGCGCAACGCGCCGGCGAGGCCGAAGCGCGCTACCGCACGCTCGCCGGTGAACTCTCGGCCAAGCGCGAATTCGCCGCGCACGAGCTCGAAACGCGCGTGACCGAAGCGATGCAGAACCTCGCGATGGCCGGCGGGCGGCTCGAGATCGCGCTGGAGCCGCTCGACGTGCCTGCGGGCTACGGGCTGGAACAGGTCGAGTTCCGCGTCGCAAGCCATCCGAAGCAGCCGCTCGGGCCACTCGCCAAGGTGGCGTCCGGGGGCGAGCTCTCGCGGATCGCGCTCGCCATTCAGGTGGTGACGAGCGAAGTCGGCGAAGTGCCGACGCTCGTCTTCGACGAAGTCGACGCCGGCATCGGCGGGGCCGTCGCGGCGACGGTCGGCGAGCTGCTGCAATCGCTCGGTACGCGCCGGCAGGTGCTGTGCGTGACGCACCTGCCGCAGGTCGCGACCTTCGCCGACGCCCACTTCCGCGTGACCAAGCACGGCGACGCGACCTCGGTGCGCGCCGAGGTCGAAGCGCTCAGCGCGCGCAACAGAATCGAAGAGCTCGCACGCATGCTGGCCGGCAGCACGATCACCGCCAAGACGCGGGCTCACGCGAAGGAGCTCCTCGAGCAGCACCGGCGGAAGCGATAGCGTCCGGCGAGGTCGCGCCGGGCGACGTTGTCGAAGGGGCGCGTTGGGGGCGGCGGGCTTAGGGTGTTCATGCGCCCGTCGCCCAAATGACAACGGCCGCGCGGGTTACCCCGGGCGGCCGCCAGCCTCGTCAAGACTCGGTCAGGCGCGGCGGGCCGGCTTCGAAATCGACGCGGCCTTGACCTTGACGGCACCCTTGGCCTGCTTCGGCGCCTTGTAGCTGACGGTCTTCACTTTCGCGGGCTTCGACGTGCCCTTCGGCGCGGCGGCCGGGGCGAGCGCTTGGCCGGTTTCGAGCCAGTGCCGCACGCGCTGGGCATCGCCCAATCGCGTGTATTTGCCTGCCGAATCGAGCAGCACGATCACGAACGACTTGCTCGCGATCGTCGCCATCATGACGAGGCATTTGCCGGCCTCGCGGATATAGCCGGTCTTCGACAGCTGGATGTCCCACCCGGAACTGTTGACGAGCCGGTTCGTATTGTTGAAGCCGAGCAGCTGGCCCGTCGGCTGCACTTCGACGTAATGACTGGGCGTCGTGCTGAACTGGCGAATTTCCGCGTAGTCCGCGGCCGTTGCCACGAGCGTCGCGAGATCGTTTGCCGTCGACACGTTGCGCGCCGAAAGCCCCGTCGGGTCCGCGAAGCTCGTCCGCGTCATGCCGAGCGCGCGCGCCTTGTCGTTCATCGCGGCGACGAAAGCATCGGTGCCGCCGGGGTAGTTCCGCGCGAGGCTCGACGCCGCGCGGTTTTCCGACGACATCAGCGCAAGGCGCAGCATTTCGCGGCGAGGAAGCATCGCGCCCATCCGCAGCCGCGATCGCGTGCCCTTGAGGTAGTCGAAGTCCTCGGTGTCGATCGCGATCGCCGCGTCCATCGGAAGGTGCGCGTCGAGCGTGACGATCGCCGTCATCAGCTTGGTCAACGACGCAATCGGCGTTACGTCGTCGGCGCCCTTCTGGTAGACCGGCCGCTTTGCCGAGGCGTCTATGACGACCGCGTTGAGCGACGCGAGCTTGAGCTTCGCCGGGTCGCGCGCCACGCGCGATTCGACATCCGCCGCCGCAGCGCTCGCGCACGCGATTAGCGTCACAAAAACAATGGTCAGGCGTCGGTATGTCAAGTCGGACCTCAGGTTCGGGTTCCTTATAGCATGGCTCCGCACGCCATGACAATCCCCTAATTGGTACAGGGTCTTGTCGGCTACGGGTCATGGCGGCCTACGGGACAATCGGCGAAACGGCGATTGACTGCTCGTCCACTTCCGGATCCAACGCGCCAACGGCGCGCGGGGACGACAGGGAATTGCCCGCCCCGGCTTCGGCTTCCGGGGTTCCTTCGGGGGCTTCAGTCTGCTGGAGCTGCCACATCCGCGCGTATACCCCATCGAGGGCGAGCAGCGCACCGTGCGTGCCGCGCTCGACGATCCGCCCGTGGTCGAGAACGAGAATTTCGTCGGCGTCGACGATCGTCGACAGGCGGTGGGCGATCGTCAGTGTCGTCCGGTTCTGCGCGATGCGCTTCAACTCCGCCTGGATGGCCTTTTCGGATTTCGAGTCGAGCGCGGAGGTCGCCTCGTCGAATATCAGGATCCGCGGCGCCTTGAGAACGGCGCGCGCGATCGCGACGCGCTGCTTTTCGCCGCCCGAGAGTTTCAACCCGCGCTCGCCGACCGGCGTCGCGTAGCCCTCGGGCGTGCTCGCGATGAACGTGTGGATCTGCGCGAGTTGCGCCGCAGCGACGATTCTGTCGTGCGTCGCACCCGGACGTCCATAGGCGATGTTGTATTCGATGGTGTCGTTGAACAGCACGGTGTCCTGCGGGACGATGCCGATCGCGGCGCGCAGGCTGTCCTGCTGCACCTGTCGGATGTCCTGGCCGTTCACCGTGACGCGCCCGCCTGTCACGTCGTAGAAGCGGAACAACAGGCGCGAGAGCGTGCTCTTGCCGGCGCCGGACGGACCGACGACGGCAACCGTCTTGCCGGCGGGAATCGTGAAGCTGACGTCGAACAGGATCTGCCGGTTCCTCTCGTAGCCGAAGTCGACGTGCTCGAAGCGGACTCCGCCGGTCCCTACGATCAGCGCCGGCGCGCCCGGCACATCCGCGACTTCGGTATTCTCCGCGGTGAGCGCGAACATGCGCTCCATGTCGGCCAGCGCCTGCTTGACCTCGCGGTACAGCACGCCGAGGAAGTTGAGCGGGATGTAGATCTGGATCATGAACGCGTTGACGAGCACGAGGTCGCCGATCGTCATCGTGCCGGCGACCACCCCGGCGGTCGCGCGCCACATGATCAGCGTCACGGCGATCGCGATGATCGCGCTCTGAGTGATGTTGAGCAGCGACAGCGATGTCTGGCTGCGTACCGCCGCATGCTCCCAGCGCTGCATGCTCTCGTCGTAGCGGCGCGCCTCGAACGCCTCGTTGCCGAAGTACTTGACGGTCTCGTAGTTGAGCAGGCTGTCGATCGCGCGCGTGTTGGCCTTCGAGTCGAGCTCATTCATCTGCCGGCGAAATCCCGTCCGCCAGTCGGTGATGAGGACCGTCGCCGTGATGTAGAGCGCGAGCGCCGTCAGCGTGATCGCGATGAACGTCCAGTCGTAGCGGGCGACCATGATCGCGGCGACGAGGCCGATCTCGACGAGCGTGGGCAGAATCGAGAACAGCGTGAAGCTGATCAAGGTCGAGATGCCGCGCTGCCCGCGCTCGACGTCGCGGGTGAGACCGCCCGTCTGCCGTGCAAGGTGAAAGCGCAGCGACAGCGCATGAAGGTGGTTGAACACCTCGAGCGCAATCGTGCGCACCGCGCGCTGCGTCACCTTCGCGAACAGGAACTCGCGCAACTCCGTGAACGCCGTCGTAGACAGGCGCAGCAGGCCGTAGGCGGTGAGGAGCGCCAGCGGCACCGCGAGCATCGCGGTCTTCGAGTCGAGTGCATCGACGATCTGCTTCAGGAACAGCGGGACACCGACGTTCGCGGCCTTTGCCGCGACGAGCGCCAGCATCGCGACGACGACGCGGCTCTTGTACGCCCAAAGGTACGGGAGCAGCCGGCCGATGACGCGCCAGTCACCGCCGTGGGCGGGACCGGGCTGCGAAAGCGGCGAAGTGGGATGGCGGCGCATCGATGCGGAGGGAGCGTGAAGCGCGGAACGGAACGCGGCGCGGCGGCGCCCTCGCGAATCCGCGAGAGCGACCCATCCTCATTTTAACAAACCGGCGTCGTGCAACGGATTCAGCCGTCACCGCCGTGCAGGGGCAGCCACACCCTCGGCTTGCGGCGCGGACCACGAAACCATTCGTTGCCGCCGTAGCCCAGCAGACCCATGCCCACGCGGACGATCCCATACGCGAGCCACACGAGCGCCTTGTACGGGCGCGGGCGCAGCGCCCAGTGCTGGGGCCGCACGCGGCGCGCTCCATCGCCGATCATCCGCGACAACTCGTCCCGCAACTGGTTCGAGAAATCGGAGTCGCGGACGAAGACGTTCGCCTCGCGCGCCATCAGCAGGCTGTACGGATCGATGTTCGACGAACCGACCGTCGCCCAGCGGTCGTCGATTACCGCCACCTTCGCGTGCAGGAACGCCTGGTGATATTCCTGGATCATGACGCCGGCCGCAAGCAGCTGTCCGTACAGCGCGCGGGTCGCGTAATGGAGCAGCAGGTACTCGACGCGCCCCTGCAGCAGCAACGTCACGCTGACGCCGCGCGCAGCAGCCGCGATCAGCGCGCGGCGAAAGCGGATGCCGGGAAAGAAGTACGAGTTGGCGATCAGTATCTCGCGCTTCGCCGTGCGGATCGCCGCCAGGTACGCGCGCTCGATGTCGCGGCGGTGGCGCAGGTTGTCGCGGATCAGGAACTTCGCCG
>JBDTRG010000186.1:0-53462 GCA_039931775.1 Betaproteobacteria bacterium
CCGCCGAGAACAGGTTGACGATCACCTGCGCGCCCCAGTACGACATCTGGCCCCACGGAAGCAGATACCCGAAGAACGCCTCCGCCATCAGGCACAGGTAGATGAGGCACCCGAATATCCACGTGAGCTCGCGCGGCTTCCGATAGCTGCCGTACATGAGGCCGCGAAACATGTGCAGGTAGACGACGATGAAAAACATCGACGCGCCGGTCGAATGCATGTAGCGGATTAGCCAGCCCCACGACACGTCGCGCATGATGTACTCGACCGACTCGAACGCCTTCGTCGCGTCGGGCTTGTAGTTCATCGTCAGGAAGATGCCCGTGACGATCTGGATGACGAGGCAAAACGCGGCGAGCGAGCCAAAGTAGTACCAGAAATTGAAATTTTTCGGCGCGACGTACTTGCCCCACTGCGACTCCCACAGCGCGGTGAGCGGAAACCGGTCGTCGATCCAGGTAAGGAGTTTCTGCATGGCGGGGGTCCCCTACGCCGCCTTGGCGTCTTCGCCGACGATGACGCGCGTGTCGGTCACGTACCGGTGAGGCGGCACCGTCATGTTGGTCGGCGCCGGAACGCCGATGTAAACGCGGCCGGCAAGGTCGAACTTGGATTGATGGCACGGACAGAAGAAGCCGCCCAGCCAGTCGGGCCCGAGATCGGCGGGCGCGACGTCCGGGCGGAACGTCGGCGAGCAGCCGAGATGCGTGCAGATGCCGACCATGACGAGCAGGTTGTCCTTGATCGAGCGGTGCTCGTTCTTGCAATTCGCCGGCTGTTGCGACGAATCGGAGTTCGGGTCCGCGAGCTTCGGGTCGAGCTTCGGCAGCGAATCGAGCATCGGCTTCGTGCGGTTGATCACCCACACGACCTTGCCGCGCCATTCGACGTCGATCTTCTGCCCGGGCTCGAGCTTGTCGATGTCCACCTCGATCGGAGCCCCGGCCGCTTTGGCGCGCTCGCTCGGAAAGAAGGACATGACGAACGGCGTTGCCGTACTCAGAACGCCGATCCCGCCGACGACGCTGGTCGCGCCGATCAGAAAGCGGCGCTTCCCTTGGTCTACCGTGACATCCGTCATGAAAACCCGTCCCCTGTCGCCGTTTTCCGCCCCGGCGGCCGCTTCCTGCGCCGGGCAAATCGTGCGCCGATTCGCAAACCTGTCGATTATACGGGATTTGCCCGGCCGGCCGGAAGCCTGACCGCGCGCCGACCGAAGAAACCCGACCGGAATCAACCGCTTGCCGAAGCTGTTCGCAGCGCAATCCGGCGGCAACGTCGACGCGGCACACCGGGTCGGGGATCGGCTACCGCGACGCAACAACTGTCTATAATTGGCCCCCAACCCTCGTCGGGGATCTCCTTGCTGCGCCGTGTCTGGCTCTTCTTCGCGCAGGCGGTAACGCTCTGCCTCGCCGCGCTCTTCGTCGTCGCAACGCTGCGGCCAGACCTGCTCGCCCGCTTCGGCGAGAAGGGCGGCCAGGTCGTGCTGTTCCAGGAAACGTCGACGCCGGTCACGACACCCAAGGTGGCGACCGTCGCCGATGCGGCGAAGAAGGCGATGCCCGCGGTCGTCAACATCTACACGAGCAAGGAGATGCGCCAGCGCGGGCCGCTGGTCGACGATCCGCTGATGCGCCGGTACTTCCCGGAACTCGCCGAGCGCCTGCCGAAACAGCGCGCGACGAGTCTCGGCTCGGGCGTCATCGTGTCGCCCGAAGGCTACGTGCTGACGAACAATCACGTCGTCGAGGGCGCCGACGACATCCAGCTGCTGTTGGCCGACGGGCGGCGGCTCCAGGCCCGGGTCCGCGGGACGGACCCCGAGTCGGACCTCGCCGTGCTCAAGGCCGACGGCGAGAATTTCCCGTTCATCACGCTGGGCTCGATCGACCACGTGCAAGTCGGCGACTTCGTACTGGCGATCGGCAATCCCTTCGGCTTCGGCAACACCGTGACGTTCGGCATCGTCAGCGCGCTGGGCCGCAACCACCTCGGCATCAACCGTTTCGAAGACTTCATCCAGACCGATGCCGCGATCAACCCCGGGAACTCCGGCGGCGCTCTCGTCGACACCGCCGGTAACCTGATCGGCATCAACAGCACGATCTTTTCGCAGTCGGGCGGCTCGCTCGGCATCGGATTCGCGATTCCGGTCTCTCTCGCGAAGAGCGTACTCGAGCAGATCATCAAGGACGGTACGGTGACGCGCGGCTGGCTCGGCATCGAGCCGCAGGAACTCAATGCGGAAATCGCGCGTGCGGTGTCGCTCGACACCGCCGCCGGGGTGCTGATCCGCGGCGTGGTGAAGAACGGTCCGGCCGAACGCGCGGGAATCCAGCCTCGCGACGTCGTGCTCGAACTGGACGGCAAGGCGACGCGCGACACGCCGGCGCTTCTCGCCCGGATCGCCGAGCTCCCACCAGGCCGCGCCGTCAAGGTGAAGGTCTGGCGCGACCGGAAGGCGCAGGAAGTCGACGTTACGGTGGGTCGCCGGCCGCAGGCGCAGTGACCTCGTCCTCCTGCGGAGGAACGATGAACCGCGCCACGAAGATCCCGAGCTCGTAGAGCAACCACATCGGGACGGCGAGCAAGAGCTGGGACACGACGTCCGGCGGCGTGAAGATCGCGCCGGCGACGAAGGCGCCGACGATCACGTACGGACGGATCGCCCGCAGCTTCTCGAGCGAGACCATGCGCATGCGCACGAGTACGATCACCACCACCGGCACCTCGAACGTGACGCCGAACGCGATGAACATCGTCAGCACGAACGACAGGTACTTGTCGATGTCGGTCATCATCGTCACGCCCGCGGGCGCGTACGCTGCGAAGAAGTGGAACGCGATCGGGAACACCAGGAAGTAGGCGAACGCCATCCCGATCAGGAAGAACGCGAAGCTCGACACGATCACCGGTATGGCCAGTCGCTTCTCGTGCTGATAGAGCCCCGGCGCGACGAACGACCACACCTGCCAGAGCACGTAGGGAAGCGCCAGCAGGAACGCCGCCATCAGCGTCACCTTGAGCGGAACGAAGAAGGTCCCGGTCACGTCGGTCGCGATCATCGTCGCTCCCGCCGGCAATTCGCGCAGCAGCGGCGCGGCGAGCAGCGCGTAGATTTCCTTCGCCCAGGGAACGAGGCAGAGGAGCACGATGACGACGGCGACGATCGCGCGCACGAGCCGCGCGCGCAGCTCGATCAGGTGCGAGATGAAGGTTTCCTGCGATCCTTCGGACGGCGCCGTCGGATCGCTCATCAACGTCGGCGCGCGCGCGCGTCAGCCACGATCAAAGCCCGGAAGCGAAGCCTGGCGCGTGCCGTCAGGCGGCGCAGGAGTGGGGGCGGGCTGCGCGGCAGCAGCGGGCGCCGCCGTGGCGGCAGGCGTCGGCGCAGCAACCGCGGCAGGCTTGGACGCGGTTCCGGTGTCCGTCGCGCTCAGCGCCGATTCGACGTCGCGCACGCCCGCTTCCATTTCCCGCGTCGCAGACGTCATCGATTCCTCGATTTCCTTCGCCGTCGACTGCACGTTCTGCTGCAACTTGCGCAGCTCGTCCAACTCGAGCTCGCGCTTGATGTCGCCCTTGACGTCGTTCACGTAGCGCTGGAGCCGGCCGAACAGGTGGCCGAGCGTGCGCGCGGTCTTCGGCAGCTTCTCGGGGCCGAGGACCACCAGCGCCACGACGGCGATGACGACGATCTCGGAAAAGCCGATGTCGAACATGGCGTGCGCGTCCGGCGTCAGGGCCAACGCGGCGGGCGCGACAGCGGCCCGCGGCGCCCATAGCGCCTGGGTGCGCGCACTACGACGTCTTCTCCTTCTTGACCTGGCCTTCGATCGTCGTGCCGCCGATCTGCGCCGACGCCGCGTCCGCTTCCTTCGCGGCCGTCGCGGCTTCGTCGCCGGTCTTCATGCCTTCCTTGAAGCCTTTCACGGCGCCGCCCAGATCCTGTCCGACGTTGCGGAGCTTCTTCGTCCCGAAGATCAGCACCACGACCACGAGGACGATCAGCCAATGCCAGATGCTCAATCCACCCATAACGTTCTCCTCTTCAGTTCGCGGTGCGCACGATCATGGGACCAAGCGGGTTCGGCCCGCCGATCACATGGACATGGACGTGCATCACATCCTGCCGGCCGATGGGGCCGGTGTTGACGATCGTGCGGAATCCGTCGGGTGATCCCTGCTCGCGCGCGAGGCGCGCGGCAAGCGTCATGATTCGCCCGAGCACGCCAGCGTCGCCCGGTTCGGTTTCGGCCAGCGACGCGATATGCTTTTTCGGAATCAGCATGAAATGCGTGGGCGCGATCGGGTTGATGTCGTGGAAGCCGAGGATCTCGTCGTCTTCGAACACCTTTCGCGACGGGATTTCGCCCCGCACGATCTTGCAGAAAATGCAGTCCTGCATGTTCGGTCTCCGTCAGTCGATCGCCGCCCCTGCGGCGTGGATCAGGCTTTCCGGGACGACTTCTCGACGATCCCGGAGGTTCCCTCGCGCCGCGCGAGTTCGGCGCGCACATCGTCGGGGCCGAGCCCGTGGTGCGCGAGCAGCACAAGGCAATGAAACCAGAGGTCCGCGACCTCGGCGGCGATCCGCAGTCTATCACCGTCCTTCGCCGCCATGACCGTCTCGGTCGCCTCCTCGCCGATCTTCTTCAGGATCGCGTCGTCGCCCTTCGCGAAGAGTGCGGCGACATACGACGACGACGGATCGGCGCCCTTGCGCCCCTCGATGATCGCGGCGAGGCGGTCGAGGACGTCCGGGACCGGCTCAGGCAGGGCCATAAATCGTCCGCGGATCCTGGACCACGGGGTCCACACTCACCCAGCGGCCGTCTTCCAGCCGCTGGAAGAAGCAGTGCTCGCGCCCGGTGTGGCACGCGATTCCTCCCTTCTGCTCGACCTTGAGCAGGATCGCGTCGCCGTCACAGTCGAGCCGCACTTCGCGCACGGTCTGAACGAAACCGGACGATTCACCCTTGCGCCAGAGCCGGGCGCGCGAGCGTGACCAGTAGTGCGCTTCACCGGTTTCCACCGTGAGCGCGAGCGCCTCGCGGTTCATCCACGCGAGGGTCAGCACGCACCCGGACACCGCGTCCTGCGCGATCGCAGCGACGAGGCCGTCGGGGGCCCATTTCACCTGATCGAGCCAGTCCATGACAGGTCTACCGTCGTTCCCGCGCAGGCGGGAACCCCGTGTCGCTCAACCGACGCCGCTGGGTCCCCGCATTCGCGGGGACGACGACGCTCTGATTTCCCTCGTTACCCATTTGCGTGCCCCAGCATTCCACAATTCTCATCGCATTTCGATCCCGGCCGCGGCCATCGCTGCCTTCGCATCGGCGATCGTGTACTCGCCGTAGTGGAAAATCGACGCGGCAAGCACCGCGTCGGCGCCGCCGATGACGATGCCATCGACCAGGTCCGACAGGCCGCCGACGCCCCCCGACGCGATCACCGGCACGTCGACCGCGTCGACGACCGCGCGCGTCAGCGCGAGATCGAATCCCGTCCGCGCGCCGTCACGGTCCATGCTGGTGAGCAGAATTTCCCCGGCCCCGCGGGCGACGACCTCGCGCGCCCAATCGACGGCGTCGAGACCGGTCGGCGTGCGCCCTCCGTGCGTGTAGACCTGCCAGGACTCGGGGGCAAGCTCTTTGGCGTCGATTGCCGCGACGATGCACTGCGTGCCGAAGCGGCCGGCCGCGGCGTTGAAGAGGCCGGGGTTGTTGACGCCCGCCGTGTTGATGCTGACCTTGTCGGCGCCGGCGTTCAACAGCGCGCGGATGTCGTCGACCGAGCCGACGCCGCCACCGACGGTCAGCGGGATGAACACCTGGTCTGCGACCGCCTCGATCATCTCGTAGAGGAGGCCGCGCGTTTCGATGCTTGCGCGGATATCGAGGAACGTGAGCTCGTCGGCGCCCTCGCCGTCGTAGCGCCGCGCGACCTCGACGGGATCGCCGGCATCGCGCAGATTGATGAAATTGGTCCCCTTGACGACTCGACCCTGGGCGATGTCGAGGCACGGGATGATGCGTTTGGCGAGTCCCATGGGCAGGAAGCCCGGCCCGGCCACGTCGACAGGGCGCAGGCGAAAACGCGGCGCGTCAGGTGCCCTTCGCCGCTTTCATCGCCGCCTTGAAATCGAGGCGGCCTTCATACAGCGCGCGTCCTGCGATGGCGCCGATGATGCCTTCCTTTTCGAAGGGGCAGAGGTTGAGGATGTCCTGGATCGTGGCGATGCCGCCGGAGGCGATCACCGGAATCCTGATCTCGCGCGCGAGCTTGACCGTTGCTTCGACGTTCACGCCGGTGAGCATTCCGTCCCGGCCGATGTCGGTGTAGATGATGGCCTCGACGCCGTAATCCTCGAATTTGGTGGCGAGGTCGACGACATCGTGTCCGGTCATCTTCGACCAGCCGTCGGTCGCCACTTTGCCGTCGCGCGCGTCGAGCCCGACGATGATGTGCCCGGGAAACGCATAGCAGGCGTCGTGCAGGAACCCGGGGTTCTTGACCGCGGCCGTGCCGATGATCACGTAGGTGATGCCGTCGTCGAGATAGCGCTCGATGGTGTCGAGGTCGCGGATCCCGCCGCCCAGCTGCACGGGGATCTCCTCGCCGATCACGCTGACGATCTCGCGGATCGCGAGCTCGTTCTTCGGCACTCCCGCCACGGCGCCGTTGAGATCGACGAGATGCAGCCGCTCTGCGCCGAGCTCGAGCCAGTGCTGCGCCATCGCCGCGGGGTCTTCGGAGAACACGGTCGCCGAATGCATCTCGCCCTGCTTCAAACGGACGCAGTGACCGTCCTTGATGTCGATCGCGGGGATGATCTGCATGGCGGGGAAGACGGCGAGGGGAGGGGGAGGGGCCGGCGGAGGATACGAGCCGCTGCGCGCGCGGCTAGAATTCCCCGTCCCAGGCAACGAAATTGGCGAGCAGCTGCAACCCGGCGCGGTGGCTTTTTTCCGGATGGAATTGTGTTGCGAAGATATTAGCCCGTGCAATCGCGCAAGTAAACGCCGTCGGATAGTCGGCGGTCCCGGCGCTCGCCCCGGGATCCGCGGGTTCCGGGTGATAGCTGTGCGCGAAATAGAAACGCATGCCGTCCGGAATCCCCGCCCAGAGCGGATGCGGCCGGGTCTGGCGCACGGGGCTCCACCCCATGTGCGGAACCTTGAGCCGCCGCCCGTCGGGCAGGGTCATCGCCTGGTCGCGAAATCGCACAACCATGCCCTCCAGGATGCCGAGGCCGAGGGTCGGCCCCTCCTCGCTCGACTCGAACAGCATCTGCAGTCCGAGGCAGATACCGAGGAAAGGCCGCGTCCGCGCCACCTCGACGACCACGCCCTTGAGACCGCTCGCTTCGAGGCAACGCATGCAGTCGGGCATCGCGCTCTGGCCGGGCAGCACGACGCGCCCGGCACGCCGGATCACGTCCGGATCGGCGCTCACGACGATCGACCGATCCGGCGCGACGTGGACGAGCGCCTTCGCCACCGAACGGAGGTTGCCCATACCATAGTCGACGACAGCGATGTCCATCCGGCGCGCCCGTGCGGGTAATCCCTAGAGCGAACCCTTCGTCGAGGGCACGACGCCCGTCGCGCGCGGGTCGGGTGTGGCGGCCATTCGCAAGGCGCGGGCAAAGGCCTTGAACACCGTCTCGGCCTGATGATGCGCGTTCTGCCCGCGCAGATTGTCGACGTGAAGGGTGACGAGCGCGTGGTTGACGAACCCCTGGAAGAACTCGTGCGCGAGGTCGACGTCGAATGCGCCGATCATCGCGCGGGTGAACGGCACGTGGAATTCCAGCCCGGGTCGGCCCGAAAGGTCGATGACGACGCGGGACAGCGCCTCGTCGAGCGGCACGTACGCGTGCCCGTAGCGCGTGAGCCCCTTCTTGTCGCCGAGCGCCTTCGCCACCGCCTGCCCCAGCGTGATGCCGATGTCCTCGACGGTGTGGTGGGCGTCGATGTGAAGGTCGCCCTTGGCGCGAACGACGAGGTCGACCATCCCGTGCCGCGCAAGCTGATCCAGCATGTGGTCGAGGAACGGCACGCCGGTCGCGAGGTCGGCGCGGCCGGTCCCGTCGAGATTGACCTCGACCCGAATCTTGGTTTCGTTGGTATTGCGCTCGACCTTGGCGGTGCGCGGCGTGGGTGTGGTCATGGCTATCGAATCACTTTCAGCGCCGCGATGAGCGCGTCATTTTCAGCCGGTGTTCCGACCGTGATGCGCAGGCAATGGTCGAGCAGCGGATGGGAGCCGTGGAGGTTCTTCACCAAAATTCCCGCCTGGCGCAATCCGTCGAACCAGCGCGGCGCATCCGGAACCCGCGCCAGCACGAAATTGGTCTGCGTCCGCAGCGCCACGACGCCCGGCAGCGCTGCCAGCGCGCTATGGAGCCGCGATCGCTCGGCCTTGATCGTCGCTGCCTGTCCGGCGAGCAGCGCGCCTTCGGCCAGCAACAACGGTGCAACTGCCTGCGTCAATGCATTGAGATTATAAGGCTGCCGAAGCTTGTCGAGCTCCGCGGTCCATTCCGGAGCCGCGACCGCGTAGCCCAGGCGCAACCCTGCCATTCCAATCTTCGACACGGTACGCAGGACGAGAAGGTTCGAAAACTCGGTGATGCGCGGCAGAAAACTCGCCTCGGCGTACGCGTAGTACGCTTCGTCGACCACGACGAGACCGGGCGCCAGGCGCAGGATAGCTTCGATGTCGGACACGGCGAAAGGGTTGCCGGTCGGGTTGTTCGGATACGCGAGAAAAACGAGCGAGGGTCGCTCGCGCTCGATCGCCCGCAGCATCGCAGGAGCGTCAAGCGTGAAATCGGCGTTGAGCGGCACGCCGACGAAGCGCGCGCCGGCAAAGACCGCATCGAGGCGGTACATGACGAACGACGGTTCGGGCGAAAGCACCGTCGTCCCGGGCTTCGCGACCGCGGTCGTGATGAGCTGGATCAGCTCGTCCGATCCGTTGCCGAGGATGACGCCCAGCGACTCGGGAATTGCGAACGCCGTCCGCAGCGCGGCAACGACGCCGCGAGCGCCGCCATCCGGGTAGCGGTTGATGGGCACGTTCGCGACAGTCGCGGCGATCTTCTCGCGCAACGGAGCCGGCAGCACGAATGGACTCTCCATCGCGTCGAGCTTGATCATTCCCTCGGCGTGGGCGACCGCATACGCGGACAGCGCACGGATTTCCGGCCGGATCACCGCGGCGACGAGGTCGGCGGGAGAGCGCAGGATCACTCGGAAACGCGGTAAAGCGCGCTCTGCGCGTGGGCGGCGAGGCCCTCGCCCCGCGCGAGCGTTGCCGCGACGGGACCGAGCGCGCGCGCGGCCTCCGGCGAAAGGTTGAGGACGCTCGAGCGCTTCTGGAAATCGTAGACGCCGAGCGGCGATGAAAAGCGCGCGGTCCGGCCGGTGGGCAGCACATGGTTCGGTCCGGCGCAGTAATCGCCGAGCGCCTCCGACGACCGGTGGCCCATGAAGATCGCGCCGGCGTGTCGGATTTTCGGCAGCAGCGCCGCGGGATCGGCAACGGCCAGCTCCAGATGCTCGGGAGCGATGCGATTTGCGATCGCGCACGCCGCGTCGAGATCCCTCACCTTGATGAGAGCGCCGCGACGGGCGAGCGCCGCCGCGATGATCGCGCGCCGGGGCATGCCGGCGATCTGGCGTTGCGCGCTCTTCGCGACGGCCTCGATGAGCGCGGCGTCGGGCGTCACCAGGATCGCCTGCGCCAGCTCGTCGTGCTCAGCCTGCGCGAACAGATCCATCGCCACCCAGTCCGGGTTGGCCGTGGCATCGGCAATGACGAGGACCTCCGAGGCTCCCGCCACCATGTCGATGCCCACCGCACCGAAGACGCGGCGCTTTGCCGCGGCGACATAGGCGTTGCCCGGCCCGCAGATTTTGTCGACGGCCGGAACCGACTCGGTTCCGTACGCGAGCGCCGCGATCGCCTGCGCCCCGCCGATCGTGAACGCGCGCGACACGCCGGCGAGATGCGCGGCGCCCAATACCAACGGATTGCGTACACCTCCGGGGGTCGGCACGACCATCACGATCTTGGCCACACCGGCGACGTGCGCCGGAACGACGTTCATCAGCACCGACGACGGGTAGGCCGCCCTGCCGCCGGGCACGTAGACGCCGACGCTGTCGAGCGCGGTCACTTTCTGGCCGAATTCGCTGCCGTCGGGATCGCGGTACGACCAGGACACGAGCACCTGCCGCTCGTGGAACGCGCGGATGCGCGCTGCGGCTGTCTTGAGCGCCTCACGCTCAACGTGGGCGAGCGAATCGAAGGCCCGCCGCATTTGCCCGCCGGTGATCTCGAGTTCCTTCACCGACAACGCGGTCACGCCGTCGAACTTCGCCGTGCATTCGAGGAGCGCCGCGTCGCCGCGGTGGCGAACGTCGGCAATGATCGACGCGACCGTCGCGTCGACGGCCGCGTCCTGCGCGGATTCGAACGCGACGAGCGAATCGAGCTCCCGATCGAACCCGGGTGCATCGGCGTCGAGCCGGCGCACGTCGAGTACCGAAGCGCTCACGATCCGCTGCTCCGCCGCGCGGCCACCGCCTTCGTCATCGCGTCGAGCAGCGGCTGCAGGACGTCGCGCTTCAACTTGAGCGCCGCGGGATTGACGATCAGGCGGGCGCTGATCGGCGCGATGTCCTCGACCACGACGAGATCGTTCGCCTTCAGCGTATGGCCCGAACTCACCAGGTCGACGATGGCGTCGGCGAGGCCCGCGAGCGGCGCGAGTTCCATCGAGCCGTAGAGTTTGATCAGATCGACGTGCATTCCCTTCGCGGCAAAGTGCTCGCGCGCGGTCTTCAGGTATTTCGTCGCCACGCGGATGCGCGCACCGCGCTGAACGATGCCCGACCAGTCGAAGCCGCGCTTCGTCGCCACCACCATCCGGCAGCGCCCGATCTCGAGGTCGAGCGGCTGGTAGAGACCGCCTCCGCCATGTTCGAGCAGCACATCCTTGCCGGCGACGCCGACGTCGGCTGCGCCGTACTGGACATAGGTGGGAACGTCGGACGCGCGGACGATGACGATCGAAACGTCCGGACGATTTGTGCCTATGATCAGCTTGCGAGAGGACTCGGGATTCTCGACGGGGACGATGCCCGCCGCTTCGATGAGCGGAAGCGTTTCGTCGTAGATGCGCCCTTTGGAGAGCGCGAAGGTGAGCGTCGGCACGGGCGAAAAGCGTCGATCAAAGGACTCATTCTACCGGACGCGGGGCGACCTCCCCCCGTCACTGCCGGGCCGCGCGCGCATTCGGCGGCGAAGGCATGTCACCGCTCGTGCGATACGGATTGATGTCGATGCCGCCGCGACGCGTGAACCAGGCCCCGACCGAGAGCCGTTCCGGTCCGCAGCGTCGCCAGACGTCGACGAAGATCCGCTCGACGCAATGCTCGTGGAAGCCGGGATGCCGACGGAACGACACGAGATAGCGGAGTAGGCCGTCGCGATCGATCCGCAGGCCCCGATAGACGAGCTCGATGGTCGCGTAGTCGGGCTGCCCCGTTACCGGACATACCGAGCGGAAAAGCCGGCTGAACAGCGTCTCGTCGACGATCCGTCCCTTGGCCGAAAGGACTTCCGGTACAAGCTCGAAGCGGTCGACGCCGATCGGCAGCGCGTCGAGGCATTCGCCCGCCGGTTCCGCGTGGGGAAACGTCGCGAAATCCGCCGGCAAGGTCAGCGTCACGCCGACGTTTGCGCCCGTCGCATGCGACAGATCGCGCGTAATCGTCTGTCGGATCTCCTGTTCCGACGAGAATCGCGCCTGGTTCATCGCCGTCAGGTAGAGCTTGACCGACTTCGATTCGACGAGCCTCGGCGATTCGGCCGGCACCGCGAACGTTGCGATCGCGATCTGCGGCTTTCCCGCAGTGTCGAGCCAGCTCAATTCATAGGCATTCCAGATGTCGACGCCGCGAAACGGCAGCGCGGCACCGAGCTGCAGTTCGCCGCGCTGCGGCGCGCGGTCGACCACGAACAGCAGGGCGGGGTCGTAGCCCTCGGCGTAGGTCGTGGCGTGGCCGAGGGGCGAGGCGTCGAGATCGCCGGGGGCGCTCACGACACGCGCCGGATCGCAGCGCCCAGCATCGACAGCTTCTCCTCGATGCGCTCGTAGCCGCGATCGAGATGGTAGATGCGGTCGATGGTCGTCTCGCCTTCCGCCATCAGCCCGGCGATCACGAGGCAGGCGGAGGCGCGAAGGTCGGTCGCCATCACGTCGGCGCCGGTAAGCTTCGGTACGCCGCGGACGACCGCGGTATTGCCCTCGACGCCGATGTCGGCGCCGAGGCGGACGAGCTCCTGCACATGCATCATCCGGTTTTCAAAGATCGTCTCTGTGATGCGCGTCGCCCCCTCGGCGCGCGTGGCCAGCGCCATCATCTGCGCCTGCATGTCCGTAGGAAATCCGGGATACGGCGCGGTGCGCAGCGTGAATGGCGCGAGAGGTCCGCGCCGCGCGATGCGAATGGCGTCGCCCGACACAGCGATGTCGGCGCCGGCGGCGGCGAGCTTGCCCAGGACCGCCTCGAGGGTCCCGGCCTGCGTGCCGATCACCGTCGCTTCGCCGCCCGTCGCGACGATCGCGGCGAGAAATGTTCCGGTCTCGATGCGGTCCGGCATGATCGCGTGCGTCGCGCCGTGCAGACCATCGACGCCCTCGATGATGATCCGGTCGGTTCCCGCGCCGGTGATTCGCGCCCCCATTGCGACGAGGCAGCGCGCAAGGTCGACAACTTCCGGCTCACGCGCCGCGTTCTGCAGCATGGTGGTGCCTTCAGCGAGGCAGGCCGCCATCATCAGGTTCTCGGTGCCGGTCACGGTGACGACATCGAACATGAAACGTGTTCCGGTAAGCCGTCGGGCGCGCGCGCTGATGTAGCCGTGCTCGAGGTCGATCTCCGCACCCATCGCTGCGAGCCCTTTCACGTGCTGGTCGACGGGGCGCAGGCCGATTGCGCATCCGCCCGGCAGCGACACGCGAGCCTCGCCGCAGCGCGCGACGAGCGGCCCAAGCGCGAGGATCGACGCGCGCATCGTCTTGACGAGTTCGTACGGGGCGAGCGGCCAGTCGATACGCGCCGCGTCGAGCGCGACGGACCCCGGCGTCGACGCGTCCTGCGCGACGCCCATCTGCGCGAGCAGCGTCTGCATCGTCCGCACGTCGTTCAGGTGCGGGACGTTGGTGAGCACGAGTGGCTCGGGCGAGAGCAGCGACGCGCAGAGGATCGGCAGCGCCGCGTTCTTCGCGCCCGAAACGCGCACTTCCCCGACCAAGGGCCGCCCGCCCTCGATCAGCAGCTTGTCCATTTGAGCCTCCGCCGAGCCCGCGCTGAGGACCCGTTGGATCCCATTCGAGGGCAGCGAACATGGTGAGCGTGGGCACCATCCATGTCATACGTCCTTGGCTGTCGTCCATTGTGCGGGAGTGAGCGTGGTCATCGAAAGCGCGTGAATCTCCTCGCGCATCCGGTCGCCGAGCGCCGCGTAGACGAGCTGGTGTTGACGGACCTTGGAGATTCCATCGAATGCCGCGCTGACGATGAGCGCCTCCCAGTGATGGCCGTCGCCGCTCACTTCGAGGTGCGTGCACGCGAGGCCGGCGGCAATCGACGTCTTGATGGATTCGGGCGTGACCATGGTCAATCCTTGCGAGGCGATTCGTGACGAATCCGCGGCGGGCATGCGCGTACACCCTTCGCACGCGAACCTTCAGTGCCGCAGTTTCCAGCCGCTTCGGAGTATCGCGAGCGCGAGAATCGAAAGCAGCAGCGCAAACGTACCGACGACTGCCAGGCTCACCAGCGGCGGCACATCGGAGAGCCCGAAGAATCCGTAGCGGAAGCCGTCAATCATATAGAAGAACGGATTCGCATGCGAAAGACTCTGCCAGAACGGCGGCAGCGAATGGATCGAATAGAAGACGCCGGACAGGAACGTCAGCGGCATGATGATGAAATTCTGGAATGCCGAGATCTGATCGAACTTTTCGGCCCAGATCGCGGCAACCAGCCCGAGCGAGCCGAGGATGGCGCTGCCGAGCAGCGCAAACCCGATTGCCCAACCAGGATGCGGCATGTACAAAAGCGACGGCGCGAAGAAGAGCGTCACCGCGAAAACGCCGAGGCCGACGACGATGCCGCGCACCATCGAGCCCACGACATAGGCTGCGAAGAGCTCGAGGGGCGAAAGCGGAGGCAGCAGGATGAAGATCAGGTTGCCGTTCATCTTCGACTGCATCAGCGACGACGACGTGTTAGCGAACGCATTCTGGAGCACGGACATCATGACGAGTCCGGGAATGAGGAACGCCGTATACGAGACCTTGCCGTCGAAGACCGAGACGTTTTTCTCCAGCACGTGCGAGAAGATCAGCAGGTAGAGGAGCGCGGTTAGCACCGGTGCCAGGATCGTCTGGAAGGAGACCTTCCAGAACCTCAGGAGCTCCTTGTAAAGAAGCGTCAGCCAGCCCGCGCCGGCGATGTGCGTCGTCATGCCGGTCCCCGCGCGGCAGCCGCCGTGCCGGACGTCGACATGATCTCGAGAAACACATGCTCGAGGTCGGTCTCCTGCAGCGCGAGTTCGTCGATCGCGATGCCGTCCGAGCGCAGCGCAGCGAGCAGCGGTTCGAGGTCGCCGTAACGCTCGAGGCCGATGAAGAAGACCCCCGCGTCCTGACGAAGCACGCGCGGCTGCCAGGCAGCGGGCACCCGCTCGGCCGCAAGTCGAACGGTCAGCCCGGCGAAGCGCGACAGCAGGTTCTGCTTGGTGTCCAGCGCGACGACCGTGCCGGCTTTCAGCATGGCGATCCGACCGCACAGCGCCTCGGCCTCCTCGAGGTAATGCGTAGTAAGGATGATCGTGTGGCCATCCTGGTTCAGCTTGCGGATGAACTTCCAGAGGCTTTGCCGCAACTCGACGTCGACCCCCGCGGTGGGCTCGTCCAGCACGATCACCGGCGGCTTGTGCACGAGCGCCTGGCCGACGAGCACGCGCCGCTTCATGCCGCCGGACAACGAACGCATGTTGGCGTCGGCCTTCGATACGAGGTCGAGATGATGGAGGATCTCGTCGATCCACGCGCCGTTGTCGCGGATGCCGAAGTAGCCCGACTGGATCTCGAGGGTCTCACGAACGGTGAAGAACGGGTCGAACACGAGTTCCTGCGGAACCACGCCCAGCGCGCGCCGTGACTGGCGATACGCGGTGACGACATCGTGGCCGAGTATCCGCGCCGTGCCGCTGTCGGCTCGGGTGAGTCCCGCGAGAATGGAGATCAGCGTCGTCTTTCCGGCGCCGTTGGGTCCGAGCAGGCCGAAAAACTCGCCCTCGGCGACCGAAATGCTCACCCCGGCCAGCGCCTGGACGCTTCCGAAGCGGCGGGCGACGTCGACGACTTCTACGGCGATGGGCACGGGAGGGAAACGGAGTTCGAACGAAGTCTCGCGCGCGAGGCTACCGCGCGGCCGAGCGCGTCAGGTGACGAGCATTTTCTCGACGCCGTAGAGATCGGCCAGCAAGACGAGCGCCTCGGGAACGTGCGTAAACGTCAGGGGCCGGCCCTCTTCGGACGCGCGGCGCTTCAGTCCGAGGAGGACCGCGACCGCCGAAGAATCGACCGAGACGACGCCGGCGAGATCGATCTGGCCTCCGGTCGGCAGCGCCATTCCTTCGGCCGCCTCGAACACGTCGGAGGCGTCGGCGAACGTCAATGGCCCGACGAATCTCCAGCGCGCGCCGCCTTCGTCCGGCAGGAACCCCGCGCCCGCACTCCTCTGCGCGCCGCGTTCGGTAGTCACTTCGCCGCGACGCCCTTGTTCCGATTGGCGAGCGTCGTGATGAGACCGTCCACGCCGCCGTTTTTTATCTGCTCGTTGAACTCGTCGCGGTAGTTGGTCACGAGCGAAACGCCGGCGACGATGACGTCGTAGCATTTCCAGGCGTCGGCCTTCTTTTCCATGCTGTAGTCGATCTGGACCGGCGATCCGCTTGCCCGCACGACCGCCGTGCGGACGGTGACGTCCGTGTCGCCGGGATTCATCCGCAGCGGCTTGTAGTCGACGGTCTCGTTGCGATACTGCGTGAGCGCGCCCGAGTAGGTGCGCACCAGCAGTCCGCGAAACTCGTCGGTCAGCCGCTTCTGCTGCTCCGGGGTGGCCGTGCGCCAGTTCTTTCCCATCGCAAGCGCAGTCATCCGCGCGAAATCGAAGTTGGGCAGGAGCTTGGCCTCGAGCACCTCGCGGATCCTCGCCTCGTTGCCGGCCTGGATCAGCGGGTCGGCCTTGACTGTCGCCAGCACGTCCTGCGCGACGCGCTTGACCATGACGTCGGGCATCTCCTGAGCGCGCGCCGGCGCGGAAGCGATGCCGATTGCAACGGCAGCGAGCAGCATCAACGGCGCAGCGCACCGGGCGATCGATCGGAAAACGAACATTTATTCTTCCTCTTTTTCGGGCGGCGGCTTGCCGTCGTAGACGAGATAGCGGCGGCGCTGCAGATAGGCGTTGCGGATGAAGAGATAGCGGTCGAGCGCCGCGGTGTCAACCAGCTTGGTCGTCCCCATCAACTGCGCCCGGAGGTCGACGGCACCCACGCCGTAGATCACATTGCGCACCGCCACGTCGGGAATGTAGCCGACCGGCCCCCCCCACGCAGCGCGCACGATCCAGCCGGTCCCGTCGCGGAAGGTCGTCGGGCCGAGAATCGGCACGAAAAGATACGGCCCCTGGTCGAACCCCCACACCCCGAAAGTCTGTCCGAAGTCCTCGTTGCCGCGCTCGATGCCCACCATCGACGCAAGGTCGACGAGGCCTCCCAGGCCCCACGTGGTGTTCAGCATGACCCGGCCCATGTCGTTGCCGGCCTTGTCGATCTTGCCCTGCAGCAGGTCGTTGACCACCGAGACCATGTCGTCGATGTTGTTGAAGAAATTGGACACCGCCTGGCGGACGGGGTCCGGGACCACGTCGATGTACATCTGGATGGCGGGCCGCATGACGGCCTCATCGACCGCGGTGTGAATCTGGAACATGCCGCGGTTCATCGGCTCGAACGGGTCGATGCGCGACGGAGTGGCCGCGCAGCCGGCGAGTAATGACGCCGCCAGTGCGACGAGCGCGTTGCCTATCGATCGGGATCGCACAGTCATGGTCCGCTCACTTTCCGGTGCCGGTGGCGGCTTTGTCGAAGAGAAACTGGCCGATCAGCTTTTCGAGGATGACGGCCGATTGCGTCTTCGCGAGCTTTCCCCCGTCCGGGAGCATCTTGGTGTCGCCGCCCGCATCGAGACCGATGTAGACCTCGCCGAGCAGCCCCGAGGTCAGGATCGACGCGATGGTGTCGGTGGTGAACTCGTAACCGCGGTCGATCTTGATCGTGACGACCGCCTGGTAGGTCGCCGGATCGAGCTTGATCCGCTCGACGCGGCCGACCACCACGCCGGCCGCTTTCGCCGGCGCGCGCACCTTGAGGCCACCGATGTTGTCGAAGCGCGCCTCGAGCCGATAGCCTTCGGGGGATCCGATGCTGACGAGGTTGCCCACCTTGAGCGCGAGAAAGAGGATCGCCCCGATGCCGATCGCGACGAAGATACCGACCCAGACGTCGAGGGAGGTGCGGCCAAGGTTCATGCGCCGAGGCCCCTGAACATGAACACGGTGAGGACGAAATCGAGTGCCAGGATCGCGAGGGAGCTCTCGACGACGGTGCGCGTCGTCGCGCTCGACACCCCCTCGGCGGTCGGCTTCGCGTCGAAGCCTTCGAATACCGCGATCATGCTGACGGCGACACCGAACACGACGCTCTTGATGATGCCGTTCACGATGTCGAAGCGGAAATCGACGGCCGACTTCATGTTGCCCCAGAACGCACCGGGATCGATGTCGATCAGGCGCACGCCGACGAGATAGGCGCCGAAAACGCCCATCGTCGAGAACAGCGCCGCCAGAAGCGGCATCGAGATGACGCCGCCCCAGAAGCGCGGCGCGACCACCCGCGCGAGTGGATCCACGGCCATCATCTCCATCGCGGAGAGCTGCTCGGTCGCCTTCATCAGTCCGATTTCCGCGGTGATCGCGCTGCCGGCCCGGCTGGCGAACAGCAGGCCCGCGACAACAGGCCCAAGTTCACGCACCAGCGAAAGCGCGACGAGGACGCCGAGCGACTGCTCGGCGCCGTAGCGCTGCAGCACGTCGAAGCCCTGCAGTGCCAGCACCATGCCGACGAACAGTCCCGACACCAGGATGATGACGAGCGACAGCACGCCCGAGAAGTAGATCTCGCGCACCGTGAGGTGAAGGCGCGTGAATGCCGCGGGCGTCTCCCGAACCACGGCGACGCAGAAGCGCGACGCGTAGCCGAGGCGCGCGATCGCCGCGATCGAAACGCTCCCGAGCCGGCCAAGCGCGTCGGCAATCCCGGTGGCGACGGCGCTAAGCACGGGCGAGGAGTTCCGCTCGATACGGCGACGCCGGATAGTGGAACGGCACCGGGCCGTCCGGTTCGCCGTCGACGAACTGCCGGACAAACGCGTCGTCTGACGCCCGCACTTCTTCCGGCGTGCCCTGCGCCACGATCCGGCCTTCGGAAACGAAATACATGTAGTCGACGATCTTGAGCGACTCGTAAACGTCGTGGGTGACGACGACCGATGTGATGCCGAGCGCGTCGTTCAGGCGCCGGATCATCTGGCCGACCACGCCGAGCGAAATGGGGTCGAGACCCGCAAACGGCTCGTCGTACATCACGAGCATCGGATCGAGGGCGACCGCCCGGGCCAGCGCGACGCGCCGCGCCATTCCCCCGGACAGCTCCGAGGGCATCAGGTACGCGGCGCCGCGCAGTCCGACCGCATGGAGCTTCATCAGCACGAGGTCGCGAATCAATTCTTCCGGCAGGTCGGTATGCTCGCGAAGCGCGAACGCGATGTTCTCGTAGACGGACATGTCGGTGAACAATGCACCGAACTGGAACAGCATGCCGAATTTGCGGCGCATTGCGTACAGCGCGTCGCGATCCAGGTCCCCAACGGACTGGCCGGCCACCAGCACGCGGCCGGATCGCGCCTTGAGCTGGCCCCCGATGAGGCGCAGGATCGTCGTCTTGCCGCACCCCGAGCCGCCCATGATCGCCACCACCCGGCCGCGCGGGATCGTCATCGAAATGCCATCGAGGACCGTGCGGCGATCGTAAGCGAACGTCACGTCGGCGAGCTCAACGGCGATTTCAGGACGGGCGGCGGCCGAAACGGACGCCGGCACGGAAGCGTCGGACACGGGGGGCGGAGGTCTGATACGAAGGAGCGCGATTGTAGCTCTACGCGCCGTCGCTCACAATGACCGTCGCTCGGAGATGCCGAGTCGGTTCTCATCCGTCGAGCAGTCGACGCTCGGCGACGGCGAGGTCTTCGGGCCGTCCGAGCAGCACCGCCACATCGCCCGGCTCGAAGACCCAATCCGCGCCCGGGCGCTGCGAGCGGGTGCCCTTGCGCCGGACGCCGGTGATTTCGGCGAGTCCCGTCAACTCGAGCGCGGCGAGCGTCTTGCCGACCGCATGCGCACGATCGGTCAGGTGGACCGAGTGCAATCGCGGCTGCTGGTTGTCGGCGGCGTCCGCGATATCGGACGCTCCGTGGAAGAACCCGCGAAACAGGCTGTATCGTTCCTCGCGGACCGCGCGGATGCGCGCCAGCACCCGGTTGAGCGGCACCCCCAGCAGCAGCAGCGAATGCGTCGCGAGCATAAGGCTGCCTTCGAGCACCTCGGGCACGACTTCGGCCGCGCCGGCATCGAGCAGCCGACCGAGCTCGCTGTCGTCCAGCGTGCGCACGACCACCGGCAATTCGGGGCGCGCCTCGTGCACGTGATGCAGGATCTTGAGCGCAATCGCGGTGTCGGCGAACGTGATCACGACGGCGCGCGCCTTCGAGAGGCCGGCGGCGAAGAGCGCCTCCTTGCGCCCGGCGTCGCCGTACACGACCGACGACCCGTCGGCCGCGGCCTCGCGCACGCGCTGCGGATCGGAATCGAGCGCGATGAATCCGATGTCCTCCGCCTCGAGCAGGCGCGCCAGGTTCTGGCCGCTTCGGCCGAAGCCGCAGATGATCACGTGGTTCTGCCGCGCCATCGTCGTCGCCGCGATCTTCGTGATCTGCGCGGCGCGCGCGAGCCAGTCGTTGGCGGTGAACTTGCGCACGATCCGCTCGGCGAAGTGAATGAGCAGCGGCGCCGTCAGCATTGACAGCACCATCGCCGCGAGCACGATCTGCGCGATCGTGCCGGGGACGAGCTTCAAGTCGGTGGCGACCGCGAGCAGCACGAGCGCGAACTCGCCGGCCTGCGCGAGATAGAAGCCTGTGCGCAGCGCGGTGGCGAGCGGCTGGCCGAACAGACGCGACAACGCGACGACCAGCGCGAGCTTCGCCAGCACCGGGACGGCGAGCAGCAGCAGGACCCACGGCAGATTGTGCACGACCACCCCGAGATCCAGCGCCATCCCGACCGTGACGAAAAAGAGTCCGAGCAAAACGTCGCGGAACGGCTTGATGTCCTCCTCGACCTGATACCGGTACTCGGTCTCCGCGATCAGCATGCCGGCCAGAAACGCGCCGAGCGCCAGCGAGAGGCCCGCGAGCTCGGTGAGCGCCGCGATGCCCAGCGTGATCAGCAGCACGTTCAGCATGAAGAGCTCGGAACTGCGCTGCCGCGCGACCAGGTGGAACCAGGCGCGCATCGGTTCCTGCCCGGCGTAGAGGATGAGCCCCAGCGCGACGACGGCCTTGGCCCCGGCGATCGCCAGGTCGAATGCGAGGTCGCCGCCGCTCTTGGACAGCGAAGGCAGCACGATCAGGAACGCCACGACGGCCAGATCCTGAAACAGCAGGATTCCCATCACGTCGCGGCCGTGCGGCGTGGCGAGTTCCATGCGCTCGGCGAGCATCTTCGAGACGATCGCCGTCGAGCTCATCGCCAGCGCCCCACCGAGTGCCAGACCCGCCGGCCATCCGTAGCCCAGCAGGTAGAGCGCGAGCGTCGCGCCCAAGGTCGTGATCGCCACCTGCGCGAAGCCGAGTCCGAAGACGGCACGGCGCATCGACCTCAATTGCGGAAGGCTGAACTCGAGACCGATCGAGAACATCAGGAAAACGATGCCGAATTCGGCGAGGTGCCGCGTCTCGGCGGCCGCAGGCACCCATCCGAGCGCTTTCGGGCCGACGACCATGCCGACGAGCAGATAGCCGAGGATCGGCGGCAACCGAACGAGCCGGCAGATCACGACGACGACGACGGCGGCGCCGAGCAGGACGAGTATCAACTGCAGCGTCTGCGGCATCGTGGGGTCGGGACGGTGGCCGGTCCGACGTCGGAGCGGAGGAAGCTTCGCGAGAATGTAGCACGCCCGTTCGCAGTGCCGTTTTCACCGGCCCGCGCCCCGCAAGGCGCAGGGGGGCTCGGTTATACTCCCCGGCATGCCGGTAGCCCTCCCTTTCGCCACCCCGGTCGCCTTCGCGACATCGCCCGCGTGAACGGTTCGCGATGACAGGCGACGCTCTGGTGCAACGGGCGCTTCGCATCCGGCTCCTGACGTGCGACGTCGATGGCGTACTGACCGACGGCAGCATCTACGTGGGCGACGACGGTCGCGAGACGAAGGCGTTCAATGCCCTCGATGGCGTCGGCATCAGAATGCTGATGCGCGCAGGCGTCACGGTTGCATGGATTACCGGCAGCAACGCCCCCTCGGTCACGCACCGCGCGCGCGGGCTCGGCGTCGACCGCATCGTGCTGGGCGCCGAGGACAAGCTGACGCCCTGGGAGTCGCTGCGCGGCGAACTGGGGCTTGCGCCGTCCGCCTGCGCCCACATTGGCGATGACCTGCCCGACGTCCCCGTGTTCGCCCGCTGCGGTTTCGCCGTCGCGGTTCCTCACGCCCCGCCGTTCGTCCGGACGCAGGCGCATTACGTGACCGAGCGCGACGGTGGCCGCGGCGCGGTCCGCGAGCTCTGCGAAATGATCCTCGCGGCACAGGGCGCGCTCGACCCGCAGCACGCGGCGTTCGGCGCGTAGCGACGCAATGGTTCCTGCCCGCACGCGCATCGACAGGCTGGTCGCGTGGTCTCCCGTGCTGCTGCTCGGCGGCCTCGCGGCGCTCACGTACTGGCTGGACGCGCAGGTGCAGAACTCCGCGGCGCGCCGCGACGGGGCGTCGCGCCACGATCCCGATCTGTATATCGACAACTTCAGCGCAACGACGTTCGGAGCGGATGGCCACGTGCTGCAGTCGCTCGCCGCCAAGCGTGCCCAGCACTATCCGGACGACGACAGCATCGACCTCACCGACCCGTTGCTGACGTTGACAGATCCGGGCAAGCCGCGATTGACGATCAAAGCCGAGCTCGGCACGGTGTCGGGCAATCGCGAAGTCGTCACGTTGCGCGGCAACGTGCGCGCGACCCGCGATGCAACTCCGCCGCCTGCGCCGGGCGGGGGGGCCGCGGTGGGGCCGGCGACGTTCACGACCGAGATGCTCCGGATCACGCCGAAAGCCGCGCGCGCCGAAACCGACAAGGCCGTGACGATCGAGGAGCCGCGTGGAATAATTCAGGGCGTGGGAATGGTCTACGACAATCAGGCCCACACGTTCAAGCTCAAATCCACGCTGCGCGGAACGCTGCAGCCCAACAAGGTTTCGAAGTGACTCCCGCCCGCCGAAACCGTCGCCTGCCGCGCCACCCCGGCCGCGCTGCCGCCGTCGCGCTGATGGCGCTGGTCGCGACGCTCGCGATCGCGCCCTTCGCACACGCCGAGAAGGCCGACCGCGACAAGCCGATCAATTTTTCCGGCGACAGCGGCGACGCGAACCTGCTCTCACGCGGCGGCACTCTCGCCGGGCACGTGATCATCACGCAAGGCACGCTCGAGATCCGCGCCGACCGCATCGTTTTCAAGCAGAACGCCGACAATTCGCTGTCGGCGACCGCCTACGGGAACCCGGTTGCCCTGCGCCAGAAGCGCGACGATGTCGACGAGTACTACGAGGGATACGCGCAGCGTCTCGAATACGACGGCTCCAAGGAACTCGTCGAACTCTTCGACAACGCGCTGTTGAAGCGCGGGCTGGACGAGATCCGCAGCAACTACGTCTCCTACAACACCGCCACGGAATTGTTCAAGGCCGAAGGGCGCGCCGGGACCGTCCCCGATCCCGCAGGGCCGGGAACACGCGTGCGCGGCATGTTCCAGCCTAAATCGGAGACGACCCCGCAGCCGAAGGGCAAGGACGCCGCCAGGGCGCCCGCGAAAGCGCCGACGCCCGCGCCGGTCGAGGCGCCCGTCACGCTCAAATCGGCCGGCGAACTCGCGCCGCCCCCGACCAAGTGAGCGAATCCTCCGAGACGGGCGCCCTGCGCCCCGCAAGCCAGCTCTCGGTCGCACGGCTCGAAAAACGTTACAAGGCACGCACGGTCGTCCATGACGTCTCGCTCGATGTCGCCAGCGGCGAAGTCGTCGGGCTTCTCGGGCCGAACGGTGCGGGCAAGACGACCTGCTTCTACATGATCGTCGGACTCGTCGCCGCCGACGGCGGCCGGATCGAACTCGACGGACATGACCTTTCGCGGATGCCGATCCACACGCGCGCGCGCCTCGGACTGTCGTACCTGCCGCAGGAGGCGTCGATTTTCCGCAAGCTCACGGTCGCGGAGAACGTCCGCGCGATCCTCGAGCTTCAGGATCTCGACGCCGACGCGCTGGCCAACCGCCTCTCCGCGCTGCTCGACGACCTGACGATCTCGCACCTCGCCGACGCCCCGGCGCTGTCCTTGTCCGGCGGCGAGCGCCGCCGCGTGGAAATCGCCCGTGCGCTCGCGACAAGGCCGCGGTTCATCCTCCTCGACGAGCCTTTCGCCGGGGTCGACCCGATCGCCGTCCTGGACATCCAGAAAATCATCAGCTTCCTGAAGGAACGCGGCATCGGCATACTGATCACCGACCACAACGTGAGGGAAACGCTCGGCATCTGCGACCGGGCGTACATCATCAACGAGGGCCGGGTGCTCGCTTCGGGCGCTCCGGGGGAGATTGTTTATAATGAGGCGGTGAGGAAGGTCTATCTCGGCGAGCATTTCCAGCTCTGAGAACGTGGATCCCGCGTAACGCATGAAGCAGACCCTCCAGCTCAAGCTCTCCCAGCACCTGACGCTGACGCCCCAGCTGCAGCAGTCGATCCGTCTGCTGCAGCTGTCCACGGTCGAGTTGAACGCCGAGGTCGAGCGCATGCTGCAGGAGAATCCCCTCCTCGAGAAAGCCGAGGGCGAGGACGAACCGTTGCCGAGCGCCGGCGAGCTCGCCGGAGTGAGTGTCGCGCCGACCGCCGACGAGGCCCAGCGCGACGCGGATCGCGAAAAGCCCGACGAAAGCGAAACGCGGGAGCGCACGGATGCCGTGGAGCGCGCCGACTTCGAGGACTACTCGGGGGGAGAATCCGACTGGGGCGGTTCCGGCGCGTCCGACGACGACGAGGAAGGGTTCTATCCGCAGCAGGTCGCGACCAGCACGCTTCGCGACCATCTGCTGTCTCAGCTCGCCGTGCTCAACGTGCCGGTGCGCGATCGCCAGCTGGTCGGCGCGCTGATCGACGCGCTCGACGAGGACGGCTACCTGCACACGTCGCTCGACGAGCTGGCGGAGGTATTTCCGCCGGAGCTCGAGATCGAGCCCGAGGAACTGTCCATTGCGCTTTGCTATCTGCAGAGCTTCGAGCCCGCCGGGATCGGCGCGCGCGACGCGGCCGAATGCCTGGCGCTGCAATTGAAAGCGCTGCCGGACTCGACGCCGTTCCGCGCCGAGGCGCTCGTCGTCGTCAGCGAGCACCTGCCGCTCCTCGCCGCGCGCGATTTCACGAAGCTCAAGCGCCTGCTGCACACCGACGACGCCGGCGTGCGCTCGATGCGCGCGCTCGTGATGAGCTTGAGTCCGCGGCCCGGCGCTTCGTTCGCGAAGTCCGAGGCGAACTTCGTCATTCCCGACGTCGTCGTCAAGAAGGTCCGCGGCAAGTGGGTGGCGGCGCTCAACGAATCGGCGATGCCGAAGTTGCGACTCAACCGCATCTACGCGGACATCCTCACCCGCAACCGCGACTCGTCGAACCAGCAGCTTTCCGCGCAGCTGCAGGAAGCGAAATGGCTGATCCGCAACGTGCAACAGCGGTTCGAGACGATCCTGCGCGTCTCGCAGGCGATCGTCGACCGGCAGCGTCGGTTCTTCGAGCACGGCGACGTCGCGATGCGGCCGATGGTGCTGCGCGAAATCGCAACGATGCTGGACCTTCACGAGTCGACGATTTCGCGGGTGACCACGCAGAAGTACATGCTGACGACCCGCGGAACCTACGAGCTCAAGTATTTCTTCGGTAGCCACGTCGCCACGGACACCGGCGGCGCCGCGTCGGCCACCGCGATCCGCGCGCTGATCAAGCAGCTGATCGGCGCCGAAAACGTGAAGGCGCCGATGACCGACAGCCGCATCGCGGATCTGCTGGGCGAACAGGGCATCATCGTCGCCCGGCGCACGGTAGCCAAATACCGGGAGGCCCTGCAGATTCCTCCCGTCAACCTGCGCAAGGCGCCCTGACGCCGCGCCATCATGCAAACCGAGGAGCGCCCGATGAACCTGAACCTCACCGGCAATCACCTGGATATCACGCCCGCGATCCGTGACTACGTCATCGCGAAGCTCGATCGCGTCACGCGGCATTTCGACCACGTGATCGACGTCCAGGTCGTGATGTCGGTGGCGAAGCTACGTCACAAGGTCGAGGTCAACCTCCACGCGCGTGGCAAGGACATCCATTGCGAGGCCGTCGAACTCGACATGTACGCGGCCATCGACGCGCTGGTCGACAAGCTCGACCGCCAGGTGGTGAAGCACAAGGAAAAGCTCGCGCTGCACCGGCACGAGGGCGCGGCGATCAAGCGCGAGGTGGCGGCGTCCGAAGCGACGCCGGCGCCGGTTCCCGTCCCGCGCGGCGGAGTGTCGGACTGACGCGGCGGAAGGCGCTGCCGAGCGCGGCCGGGTACTCGATGACCTCCCGTATAATCGCGCGGAACGTCCGCGCCGGCGGGCCGGGAGGTCCGCCGGCTTGCATTTGCGGCGCCGAAACGCCAGCGATCCCTCCGCCGCATTCGCCGAAGTGATCTTCCAACGCACAGGTATGCAGTTTCGATGAGCCAGATCGCCGAGCTGCTGCCGGCCGGAAACATTCTGCTCGACCTCGACGCGGGGTCGAAGGCGAACCTTTTCGACGCCGTGGCCGCCTTGTTCGAGGCCAAGCGCGGGCTCACGCGTCGGCTCGTCGTCGACAGCCTGCTCGCGCGCGAGAAGCTTGGATCGACCGGACTGGGCCAGGGAATTGCGATTCCCCACGGGCGAATTCGCGGACTGACCGAGGCGCAGGGTGCGTTCGTGCGCTTGAAGTCGCCGATCCCTTTCGATGCCCCCGACGGCAAGCCGGTCGCGCTGGTGTTCGTCCTGCTCGTTCCCGAGCAGGCAACCGAGCAGCACCTGCAGCTACTGTCGGAGCTCGCCCAGATGTTTTCCGAAACGCGCTTTCGCGAGAGCCTGGCCACAGCCTCCGATGCAACCGCGTTGCACGCCGCCTTCGCGGATTGGAAATCGGCATGAGCGCCGCCGGGCCGTCCCAAGGCACTCATTGCTCCCTCTCGGAGGGAAGGCGCGCAGCGCCAAGGGTGCCCAAATGCGCCGCCGGGCCGTCCCAAGGCACTCATTGCTCCCTCTCGGAGGGAAGGCGCGCAGCGCCAAGGGTGCTCAGATGACCGATCAAGCCACGCTCAACCGGCAGGTCAGCGTCGAGGGGATCTTCACCGAGAACCAGGCGCGCCTCGGACTCAACTGGGTCGCCGGACGGCAAGGCGGCAACCGCGTGCTGACCGGCGAGGCGGCGTTGAAACCGACCATCGGCCAGGTCGGGCACATGAATTTCATCCACCCGTTCAGGATTCAGATCCTCGGTGCGGCGGAGCGTGCCTACCTGGACGCCCTTCCCGAGGGCGAACTCGAACCGTCGCTCAACCGCCTGTTCACCAACGAACTCGTCGCGATCGTCGTCGCCAGCGGCGAGGAAGTGCCGCACCAGCTTTCCGGCAAATGCGACGAGCATCACATCGCGCTGTTCACTTCGCTTCAGCCGTCGCCTCATCTGGTCGAGGTGATCCGCCTATACCTCGCTCGCGTGCTCGCCGAATCGACGACGCTGCACGGCGTCTTTCTCGACGTCCTCGAGATGGGCGTGCTCGTCACCGGCGCGTCGGCGATCGGCAAGAGCGAGCTGGCGCTCGAACTCATCTCGCGCGGCAACGGGCTCATCGCCGACGACATCGTCGAGTTCTACCGGATTTCGCCTGATACGCTCGAAGGCCGATGTCCTGCCGTTCTACGCGACTTCCTCGAGGTGCGCGGCATCGGCATCCTCAACATCCGGACGATTTTCGGCGAGACCGCCGTGCGGCCGCGCAAGCTCTTACGGCTGATGGTCCACCTCGAGGACCACAGCAACGAGGCCTTCTCCGAACTCGACCGTCTGCAGGTCAATGCAACCTACCAGGAAATTCTCGGGGTCCCGATCCGCAAGGTGACGATCCCGGTCGCTGCCGGGCGCAACCTCGCGGTGCTGGTCGAGGCCGCCGTGCGCAACTTCGTGCTGAACCAGCGCGGAATCGACAGCACGAAGGAATTCATCGACCGGCAGACGAAGTTCATGGAGGACGGAGCGTAGCCGCCATGGACCTGCTGCTGATCGGCGGCGTTTCGGGATCCGGCAAGAGCGTCGCGCTCGGCGCGCTCGAGGACTCCGGCTACTACGCGGTCAACAATCTGCCGCTGGCCCTCGTCGCCGAGACCGCGCGCTATCTTGCGGACGCCGGACGCGCGCGCGTCGCGATCGCGCTCGACGTCAAGACGACACCCGGCCTCGCCGACCTCCCCGAGACGCTCGCGCGCCTGCGGACCAACGGCTGGACGGTGCGCTTTCTCTATCTCGATGCGAAAGCCGAGACGCTCGTCAAGCGCTTCTCCGAAACCCGCCGCCGCCATCCGTTTTCCGGCGACGACAGGACCCTGACCGAAGCAATCGACTACGAGCGTGCGTTGCTCGCCGACGTACGGCCGCTCGGTTTCGCGTTCGACACGAGCGAATTGTCGTCCGCCGCGCTCCGCGCATGGATCAAGGACTTCGTCAGCGTCGATGCGTCGCGGCTCACGCTGCTGCTCGAGTCGTTCGGCTTCAAGCACGGCGTTCCTCTCGATGCCGATCTGGTTTTCGACGTACGCTGCCTGCCGAACCCGCATTACGAGCCCGCGTTGCAGGCGCTGACGGGTCGCGACCCGCCGGTCGTCAGGTTCCTCGAACCGCTGCCCGAAGTCGAACGCATGTACGCCGACATCCATCGCTTCGTCGCAAGCTGGCTTCCCGATTACGCGAAGGACAACCGCAACTACCTGACGGTCGCGATCGGCTGCACCGGGGGTCGCCATCGTTCCGTCTACCTGGTCGAGCGACTGGCGCGCGCCTTTTCGCCGGAGTACCAGGTCCTCACCCGACACAGGGAACTAGGATGACAGGGCCGTCGACCGTCGCGCTTGCGTTCACCGGCGCGTCGGGAATGCCGTACGGCCTGCGCCTGCTCGAGTGCCTGCTGGGCGCGCAATGTCGCGTCTTCCTGCTCTATTCGTCGGCGGCGCAGATAGTCGCGAAGCAGGAGTGCGATCTCACACTGCCGACGCAGCCGCGCGAAGCGATGCGCTTCTTCGCCGGAAAATACGCTGCGCGCGACGGCCAGCTGACGGTATTCGGCCGCGAGGACTGGATGGCGCCGGTCGCGTCCGGCTCCAATCCCGCCGACGCGATGGCGATTTGCCCGTGCAGCATGGGCACGGTCGGCGCAATCGCCGCGGGACTCGCCGACAACCTGATCGAGCGCGCTGCCGACGTGATGCTGAAGGAGCGCCGCCCGCTCGTGCTCGTCCCTCGCGAGACGCCGTTTTCGACGATCCACCTCGACAACCTTTTGAAGCTCTCCCGCGCCGGTGCCGTCATCCTCCCGCCAGCGCCGGGCTTCTACCACCATCCGGGTTCGGTCGCGGACCTCGTCGATTTCGTCGTGGCCCGCGTGCTGGATCAGCTTGCCGTTCCTCACGCGCTCGGCCCGCGCTGGGGCGAGGAGCGCGTCGCCGAACCCGTTCCGGGAACGCGCAAGGCCTGATGCACCCGTCATCGCAGGGCGAAGGTCAGCCGTCGGTCCGGATCCCGCTGTTCCCGCTGCGGACGGTGCTATTCCCGGGAGGTCATCTCGCACTTCGGATCTTCGAGCAGCGCTACCTTGCGATGGCCAAGGCGCGCCTGTCCGGAGAAAGCCCGTTCGGCGTCTGCCTCATCACCCTGGGCGATGAAGTCGCGGCCCCCGGTGCCGGCGGCGCAGCGCCGGAGTTCGCGCCCATCGGAACGCTCGCACGGATTCAGGCGTGGGATATGGTGCAACTCGGCATACTTCAGGTGACGGCCAGCGGCGGCACGCGCTTCAAGGTGCGCTCCCACACCGTCCAATCCGACGGCCTCGTCGTCGCCGACGTGGACCCGATCGCGCCCGCGCCTCCGGTCGCGCTGCCGGACGCCCATCGGCCGCTCGCCGAGCTCCTCGAACTCCTGGTCGCGCGATTCGGACCGGAGAATTTCCCGCAGACGCGCGACTTCGGCGACGCATCGTGGGTCGGCTACCGGCTCGCCGAGCTGCTGCCTCTGCCGATTGCGACGAAGCAGCGTCTGCTCGAGACCGACGATGCGCCGGCGCGCCTCGCGACGCTGCAGCGGTTCATCGCGGAGCGCGGGCTCCTCTGACCCGACGCCCGCGCAAAGCTATAATCGCAGGTTGGATTTTTTCCGAACGGAACGGAGCGACCATGGCTGGCCACAGCAAATGGGCGAACATCAAGCACAAGAAAGCCGCCACCGACGCGAAGCGCGGCAAGATATTCACGCGCCTCATCCGGGAGATCACCGTCGCCGCGCGCATGGGCGGCGGCGACCCCTCGATGAATCCCCGCCTGCGCCTCGCGATCGACAAGGCGATGGACCAGAACATGCCGAAGGACACGATCGAACGCGCGGCCAAGCGCGGTTCCGGTGATCTCGAGGGCGTGAACTACGAGGAGGTGCGCTACGAGGGTTACGGGATCAACGGGGCCGCCGTGATCGTCGACTGCATGACCGACAACCGAACGCGCACCGTCGCCGATGTCCGCCACGCGTTTTCCAAGTACGGCGGCAACCTCGGGACCGACGGTTCGGTCGCCTTCCTGTTCAAGCATTGCGGCCAGCTGGTGTTCGCTCCGGGCACCGACGAGAACAAGGTGATGGAGGCCGCGATCGACGCAGGCGCCGAGGATGTCATCACCAACGACGACAGCAGCATCGAGGTGGTTACCGGGCCTTACGATTTCGTCGCCGTCAAGGACGCGCTGGCGAAATCCGGCCTGAGGCCCGAATTCGCCGAAGTCACGATGAAGCCCGCGACCGAAGTCGAATTCGAGGGCGAGGACGCCGCGCGAATGCAGAAGCTCCTCGACGCAATCGAGTCGCTCGACGACGTGCAGGAAGTTCACACCAACGCCGTTCTGGAAGCCTAGGACGGCATTGGCCGTCTCGCCTGCCCTTCCGAAACCACCGGTACGGCGCGTCCTCGGCATCGATCCGGGGCTCCGGTCGACCGGATTCGGCGTCATCGAAGTTTCGGGCAACGCGCTCGTCTACGTCACCTGCGGCTGCATCACGAGCGCCGAGCGCGAACTGCCGGCGCGCCTGAAGGTGATCCTCGCCGACCTCACCAAAGTCATCGTTCAACACCGTCCCACGGAGGTCGCGATCGAAAAGGTGTTTGTCAACGTGAATCCGCAGTCCACGCTGCTGCTGGGTCAGGCACGCGGCGCGGCGATCTCCGCCGCGGTGATCGCGGACCTGCCGGTCGCCGAATACACGGCGCTGCAGGTGAAACAGGCGGTCGTCGGCCACGGCAAGGCGGCGAAGGAGCAGGTGCAGGACATGGTCCGCCGGCTGCTCAAGCTTTCCGGCGCTCCGTCGCCGGACGCGGCCGACGCGCTGGCGTGCGCGATCGCCCACGCGCACGGCGCGCAAGGGCTCCACGGCCTTCGCACCACAGGCTACCGGGTCCGCCGGGGACGGCTCGTCTGATGAGTCCGCGAAGCGCGCGCCGGCGGCCGTGCGCGGTGATTTTCGACATGGATGGTTTGTTGCTCGACTCCGAGCCGCTCGCCGCGCGCGCGTGGGCCGACGCGGCTTTTGAGCTCGGCGTCGAATTCGACATGACCGTCGCGCGCGCGATGGTCGGGCGCAACTTCACCGACTGTTCGGCGATGGTCCGCGCGCGCTACGGCGGGAGTTACCCTGTCGACGCGCTGGTCGGCCGCTGGCACGCCGTGTACGACGCGATCGTCGAACGCGAAGGCGTCGCGATCAAACCCGGGGTCTTCGAACTCATCGACTGGCTGGAGCGCAATGCGATTCCGCGCGCGGTCGCGACCTCGACACGCCGCGACCGCGCGCACGCGAAGCTTTCGCAGGCCGCGCTCCTGACGCGCTTTCGCGAAATCGTCGGCGGCGACGAGGTCCCCCGCGGCAAGCCGGCGCCGGACATCTTCGTCGAAGCCGCACGCCGCATCGACGCCCGGGCCGCGGAGTGCATCGTGCTCGAGGACTCCGAGCCCGGGGTGCGCGCCGCGCTCGCCGCCGGGATGATCCCGATCATGGTGCCGGACCAGCATGCGCCGTCGGCCGAGCTCCTCGCGCAGGAGCTCCTGGTACTTCCTTCGCTGCACGAGGTCCTCGGGCACCTCGCGGCATTGCCGGCATGAACGCGGCGGCGGCGCGCGAGGGTCGCGCACAGGCGACCGCGATCGGAAACCGTGCGTGCGATAATCGCGTCAACCTCCTGCGTGCCCCATGATCGGCCGCCTCACCGGCATCCTCGTCGAGAAAAACCCTCCGCAACTCCTGCTCGACGTGCAGGGCGTTGCCTACGAGGTCGACGTGCCGATGAGCACGTTCTACAACCTGCCGGCCACCGGCGAGCGCATTTCGCTGTTCACGCACTTCGTCGTTCGCGAGGACGCGCACTTGATCTTCGGCTTCGGCACCGACCAGGAGCGTCGCGCGTTCCGGCAGCTCCTCAAGATCAGCGGCGTCGGTGCGCGGACCGCACTGTCTGTGCTTTCGGGCCTCTCCGTCGCCGAGCTTGCGCAGGCGGTGACGATGCAGGACACCGGCCGGCTCACCCGAATTCCGGGCATCGGCAAGAAGACCGCCGAGCGCCTGCTGCTCGAGTTGAAGGACAAGCTCGGCGTCGACGTCACGAACGTCGTCGGCGTCCACCGACCGCCGCCGGTGATGTCCGACGTGCTGAACGCGTTGCTCGCGCTGGGTTACAGCGACAAGGAAGCCGTCGCCGCGGTGAAGAAACTGCCGGACGGACTCGGCGTCGGCGACTCGATCAGGCAGGCACTGAAGCTCCTGGCGAAGGTCTAGTAGAATGCTCTCACGACCGAAGGGAGGACGGAAATGACGAAACTGACAGCTTGGGTGGTCGCTATCGCCGCATCGCTGCTTCTCGCATGCGGCGCGTCGGCACAGACGAAGGACTGGTCGAACATCAAGATTGCGACCGAAGGCGCGTACAAGCCGTGGAATTTCACCGACCCCAGCGGCAAGCTCGTCGGTTACGAAATCGATCTCGCCGAGGATCTGTGCAAGCGGATGAAGGCGAAATGCGAAATTGTCGCCCAGTCGTTCGACGGCGTAATCCCGGCGCTCAACGCGGGCAAGTTCGACGCGATCATGGCGGGCATGAACATCACCGACAAGCGCAAGGAAGCCATCGCCTTCAGCGAGATCTACGGCCGGACGCCGTCGACCTTCGCCGTGCTGAAAACGAGTCCGCTCGCAAAGCTGCCTGAAGAGGGCAAGGTCTATTCGCTCAACGCGGAGGGTCATCCAGCGGCGCAGAAATCGCTCGATCTCCTGAAGCCGATGTTGAAGGGCAAGGTGATCGGCGTGCAGACCTCGACGGCGCAGGCGAACTTCCTCGAGCAGTATTTCAAGGACGTGATCGAGATTCGCCAGTACAAGACGACCGAACAGCACGATCTCGACCTCAAGGCGGGACGCGTCGACGCGGTCTTCGCGTCGATCTCGTATCTGAAGGGTGTCGTCGAAGCCCCCGACAACAAGGATCTGACGCTGGCCGGCCCGCGGTTCAGCGGCGGACCGCTGGGCTTCGGCGTCGCCGTCGGCCTGCGCAAGTCCGATCCCGAATTGCAGGCGAAATTCAGTGCGGCCGTTTCGGCTGCGGTCGCCGACGGAACGGTCAAGACGTTGTCGGTGAAGTGGTTCGGCTTCGACATCACCCCGCAACGCTGACACCGGCACGCGACGGCCCCCTTCGGGATCTCGACCGCGACCCCGCGCGGTCCCGCGTCGTTCCCTCGAGCGGACCGGCCTTGTTGAATCCCGCGCGGTCATCCGGATGACCGCGCGGCGCCTTCGACAATCCAAATTCCCCCGACAGCGATGAGCTATATCGAGCTGATGGGCTTCGGCCCGAAGGGTTGGGGGCTGCTGCTCCTGCAGGCGACGTCGATGACGATCGCGGTTTCGAGCGTTGCGTTCCTGCTCGGCAACGTGCTTGGCGCGCTGATCGCATGGGCGCGGATCGAAGGAGGCCGCGCCGTCAGGATCGCCGCCGACGGCTACACCACCGTGCTCCGCGGCATCCCCGATCTCCTCGTCATCTACTTGCTCTATTTCGGCGGCAGCACGTTGATGAGCGCGATCGGCCACGCGTTGGGCGCCCAGGGCTTCGTCGGCGTCAACGCGTTCGCGAGCGGCGCGATTGCAGTCGGGGCCATCTCGGGCGCATACCAGAGCGAAATCTTCCGCGGAGCGTTCGGCGCAATTGCGCGAGGCGAGCTCGAGGCCGCGCGCTCAGTCGGGATGTCGCGCCGCCTCCTGTTTCGCCGCATCATCGCGCCGCAGTCGCTTCGATTCGCGATTCCGGGGCTCGGCAACGTGTGGCAGCTGGCCCTCAAGGAATCGGCGCTGATCTCGGTTGTCGGTTTGACGGAGATCCTGCGCCAGGCCCAGGTCGGCGCCGGTTCGACCCGGCAGCCGTTTGCGTTTTTCATCACCGCCGCGGCGCTCTACCTGCTGTTGTCGAGCGTCTCCGGCTACGGTTTCCAGAAGGCCGAGGCATACGGCATGCGCGGCGTGAGAAGGGCCTGACGGCGAACCGGCGATGGATTTCAATTTCCTCGGCGGCACGATCGTGCAATTGCTGGGCGGCGTCCCGCTGCTGCTGCAGCTCGCCGCGTTCTCGATCATCGCTGGCGCGCCGTTCGCCGTCCTGCTGGCGCTCGCGCGCCTGTCGGGCAATCCGCTGTTCGACTGGCCCGCCCGCGGTTACGTTTTTGTCTTCCGCGGCACGCCGCTCCTCGTGCAGATTTTCCTGATCTACTACGGCCTGGGACAGTTCCCGGATATCCGCGAGAGCCTCGCCTGGCCTTTCCTGCGCCAGCCGTACTGGTGCGCGATGCTGGCGCTGACGCTCAACACGGCGGCCTATTCCAGCGAGATCATCCGCAGCGGCATCCTGTCGGTGCCGTTCGGGCAGATCGAGGCGGCGCGCGCCTGCGGCATGTCGCGCGGGCTCGTTTTCCGCCGGATCGTCGTGCCGCAAGGCCTTCGCGTCGCGCTACCGGCCTACGGCAACGAGATCATCCTGATGACGCGGGCGACCGCGCTCGCCAGTGTGATCACGCTGATGGAGGTCACGGGCATCGCCTCCAAGATCGTCGCCGAGACCTTTCGCGCCATCGAGGTCTTCGTTTGCGCCGGCGCGATCTACCTCGCAATCAATTTCGCGATCTCGCGCGGCATCGCGCTGCTCGAGCGACGCCTCTCGCCGCAGCTTCGGGATCCGGCCCGCCCGCCGGCGCTGGCAAAACTGGCGCATTGACCGTGGCCGAGCCCGCCGTTCCCGCCGTTCCCGCCGTCAGCGTCAGAAACCTGCACAAGCGCTTTTCGGGCCTGGAGGTGCTGAAGGGCATCTCGCTCGACGCGCATGAGGGTGACGTGATCTCCATACTCGGCGCCAGCGGCTCCGGAAAATCGACGCTGCTCCGCTGCATCAACCTGCTGGAGATCCCCGAGCAGGGCGAGATCGCCATCGACGGCGAAACGATTGGACTTCGCACCCGCGGCGACGGTCGGCGCGAGCCGATCGACCGCACGCAGGTCGACCGGATGCGCACGCAGCTCGGCATGGTGTTCCAGAATTTCAACCTGTGGTCGCACATGACGGTGATCGAGAACGTGATCGAGGCCCCGGTGCACGTGCAGCGACGGCCCCGCGCCGACGCGTTGCGGGAAGGCGAAGCGCTGCTCGCGAAGGTCGGCATCGCCGAAAAGCGCGACGCCTATCCGGCGCACCTGTCGGGCGGACAGCAGCAGCGCGCGGCGATCGCCCGAGCGCTGGCCATGCGCCCGCGGGTGCTGCTGTTCGACGAGCCGACCTCGGCGCTCGATCCGGAACTCGTGGGCGAGGTGCTGCGCGTGATGGTCGCGCTCGCTGCCGAAGGACGCACGATGCTGGTCGTCACGCACGAAATGGCGTTTGCGCGCGAGGTCTCGAACCGCGTGATCTTCCTCAATCAGGGCGTGATCGAGGAACAGGGCACGCCGGCCGACGTCTTCGACGCTCCGAAGTCGGATCGGCTACGTCAGTTTCTGTCGAGCCAACCGAGGCGCTGAGGCGTCCCCATCCGCCACCGGATCGGCGACAAAGTCCACTCCCGAGGCCGTCCGGGAACTGGCGGGCGATGGTCAATTGCGGCATGATCGACCCCGCCGGAACCCCGCCCTCCTTCCCATGGCCATCGAAAACGACGAACTCAACCGCATCGTGACCGGCAAGGTGGCCGGCGTGCAGGAAGAAGTCGTCGAGCGGGCGCTGCGCCCGCGCATGCTCGACGAGTACGTCGGACAGGAAAAGATCCGCGGCCAGCTGTCGATCTTCATCGAGGCCGCGAGAAAGCGCCGGGAATCGCTCGACCACGTGCTGCTGTTCGGGCCGCCTGGCCTCGGCAAGACGACGTTGTCGCACATCATCGCGCACGAGCTCGGCGTCAACCTGCGGCAGACCTCGGGACCGGTGCTGGAGCGCGCTGGCGACCTCGCCGCGCTGTTGACCAACCTCGAGCCGAACGACGTGCTCTTCATCGACGAGATCCACCGGCTGTCGCCGGTCGTCGAGGAGATTCTTTACCCGGCGCTCGAGGATTTCCAGATCGACATCATGATCGGCGAAGGACCGGCCGCGCGCAGCGTCAAGCTCGACCTGCCTCCGTTCACGCTGGTCGGCGCGACGACGCGCGCCGGGATGCTGACCAATCCGCTGCGCGACCGCTTCGGTATTGTCGCCCGCCTCGAGTTCTATTCGCCCGCGGAGCTGACGAAGATCGTCACGCGCTCGGCGGGGCTCCTCAAGATCGCGATCGACCCGCACGGGGCGCTGGAGATCGCGCGCCGGTCGCGCGGCACGCCGCGGATCGTCAATCGGCTCCTGCGCCGAGTCCGCGACTTCGCCGAGGTCCGCGCCGACGGCGCGATCACGCGCGCGGTGGCCGACGACGCGCTGGCGATGCTCGACGTCGACCTCGCGGGGCTGGACGTGATGGACCGCAAGCTCCTTCGCACCGTCGTCGACAAGTTCGCCGGCGGTCCGGTGGGCGTGGACAACCTGGCCGCCGCGATCGGCGAAGAGCGCGACACGATCGAGGACGTGCTCGAGCCCTTCCTGATCCAGCAGGGTTTCCTGCAGCGAACCTCCCGCGGCCGGGTCGCGACCGCGCTGTCGTATCGTCACTTCGGGCTCACGCCGCCGGCCGCGGGCGCCGCCGCGGACCTCTTTCCCGGCAGCGGCGCCGCTTGAGACCCGTACAACGGATGCGCGAGACCTTTCGCCTCCCTGTCCGCGTTTACTATGAGGACACCGACGCCGCGGGCATCGTCTACTACGCGAATTACCTGAAGTACATGGAGCGCGCGCGCACCGAGTGGCTGGCGTCGCTCGGCTTCGAACTATCCGCCCTGGAACGCGTCGAAAGCATCGTGTTCGTCGTCCACCGCGTCGAAATCGACTACCGGCTGCCGGCGCGGCTCGGCGAGAAGCTCGACGCCACGCTCGCGCTCGCCGAGCTATCCCGCGCGCGCATGATCGTCGCGCAGGACGTCGTTCGCGGCGGCGACCTGCTGACCCACGCGAGCGTGGCGCTCGCCTGTCTCGATCGCGCGCGGCACCGGCCGACGCGGATACCCGCTGCCCTCCACGACCGATTGGAAACGCTCCTTTGAACCTGCACACCGATCTTTCCTTCATTACGCTGGTCTCGCAGGCGTCGATCGTCGTGCAGGCCGTCCTCCTGCTGCTCGTCGGCCTGTCGGTCTGGTCCTGGTGGCAGATCTTCCTCAAGATGTTCCAGTTGAAGCGCACGACGCGCGACACCGATGCGTTCGAAGACGAGTTCTGGAAGGGCGGCGACTTGAACGCGCTCTACCAGGGTGCCAGCAAATCCCGGACGGGCAGCGGACTCGAGCACATCTTCACCTCCGGATTCCGCGAGTATTCGAAGCACCGGACGCAGGGCAGCGTCGCCGGGATCACGCTCGACAGCGCCAGGCGCGCGATGCGCGCCACGTACCAGCGCGAGATCGATGCGATCGACGCGCACCTGGCGGGGCTCGCGACCGTCGGCTCGGTCTCGCCTTACATCGGCCTCTTCGGGACGGTCTGGGGGATCATGAACGCGTTTCGCGGTCTCGCGAACGTCAGCCAGGCCACGCTGGCGCAGGTCGCGCCGGGTATCGCCGAGGCGCTGATCGCGACCGCCATCGGCCTCTTCGCCGCGATTCCCGCGGTGGTCGCGTACAACCGCTATACGCACGACGTCGACCGACTCGCCGTGCGGTTCGAGACGTTCATCGAAGAGTTCTCGAACATCCTGCAGCGGCAGGGCTGAGATGATTCGCTCGCCGATTCGAAGCATTCACCGCCTGCACGCAGAGACCTAGCATGCGCCGCGCCCGCAAGTCGATCAACCAGATCAACGTCGTCCCATACATCGACGTGATGTTGGTGCTGCTCGTGATCTTCATGGTCACCGCGCCGCTGGTGAGCCCGGGTGAAATCGAGCTGCCGTCGGTCGGCAGCAAGCTGACCGCACCGTCCGCGCCGCTGGAGGTGACGCTGCGCACCGACCGCACGCTGTGGCTTGCCGACAAACAGGCGGCTGCAGCGGCCATTCAAGTCTCCCGCGAGGACCTGATCGCTCGCATCCGGTCGAAGCAGGCCCGCCTTCCCGACCAGCCCGTCGTGATCGCCGCCGACAAGGATGCGCGCTACGAGGACGTGCTCGGCGTGCTCGATCTCCTGCAGCGCAACGGCGCACGGAAGGTCGGATTGCTCGCGCGGCCGCCCGGCAGCTGATTCCGCGATGAGGAAGGATCGCCCGCGCAAGCCGGCGCGCGTTTCGGGCCAGTGGCCGGCGCTGGCGCTCGCCGTCTCGGTCCACGTCGCCTTCATCGCCGTGCTCGTGTTCTCGTTGCGGTGGCAGAACAGGAAGCCCGAGCCGATAACCGCCGAACTCTACGCACCGCCCGTGAAGGCCGCGACCGTCGTCGAAGCACCGCCGAAACGGGTCGAAGCGCCCCCGCCTCCGCCTGAGCCCGTTCCGGTGCCGAAGGCGGAACCCCCGCCTCCCACGGCCGCGCCGAAGCCCGAGCCGAAGGCGACGCCCAAACCCGAGCCCAAGGCCGAAAAGCCCGATATGCGCGCCGCCGACATCGCGAGAAAGGCCAGGGAAGACGACGAGCGCAGGAAGCGCGACCAGGCGGTACGCGACCGGAAGGAGGCCGATCAGCGCGAGGCCGACAAGCGGAAACAACTCGAGCAGCAGCGTCTGGTCGAGGTCCGCGAGCGGCAGCAGCGCGAGACGGACGCCTTGAAGGCGCAAGCGGAGCGCGAACAGTCAACACGCGCCACGCAGCAGAAAATCGACGCCGACGCCGCTCTGCGTGCGCGCAGCGAGGCGGACTACATCCGGCGCATCCAGTCGAAGGTCAAGGGCAACGTCGTCCTGCCGCCCGACATGGTCGGCAATGCCGAGGCAATCTTTGATGTCGTGCAACTACCGACCGGTGAGATCATCGACGCGGTGCTGCGCAAATCGAGCGGCGTGCGCGCGTACGATGACGCGGTGCAGCGCGCGATCATCAAATCGTCACCGCTGCCGCGGCCCGAGCGGCCCGACCTCTTTCAGCGAACCCTGACCCTCAAGTTCCGGCCCTTGGATTAGAGACGCGAGCCTGGGAGCAGGGGCCCCACGCAGTGGGGATGCGACCGGGGCGAGTCGGCTCTGGAGGCCGACAACTCAACCACAGGAATTTGCGATCGCGTCGCGGAGGCCGAGGCGCGAGGCCCGCAACCTCAGATATCTATCGGCTTCTTGTCGACGATCTGGAACGCGACCCAGCTCCACTCGGCGCGCTGTTCGACCAGGTGGCGAAGCGCGATCGTGTACATCGAGCGTCCGGTCGACAGGATGATGTTGCGCCCGTCGGCGTACTCGGAGGTCGGCACGATCAGCGTTTTCACCGTCAGCGGCTTTTCGGGGCGCGATGGTGGCGGGAGGTAGAGCGCCTCGAATCGCGCGCCCATCGTCGACACGTCGACGCCGTTGACGACCATGCCGAGGTCGTCCTTCGCGGCGCGCTTGGCGTGGACCGTGATCGGAACTACGCGGTCGGCGATGATCGACACGCCGGCCTCGACCTCGTCGTTGGTGACCTTGGACAGGCGCCGTACGGCGCCCAGCACCCAATCCCCGGCGTCGGATTGACGGACCGCGACGAGCGCGCCCAGCACGAGGCTTTGTCCGATCCCGCCCGACGCGGCGATGCGCAGTCCGGCGACGCTTCGGTCCTTGACCTGCCACGCGGGATCAGCGAACGAGCCGATCGACGCCGTCAGCGAATCGTGCTCGTCCGGAACGCGTTGTTTTGGACGCCGGCTGTCCGCAACCGCGAACACTTCGATCTGCTCCGACCCGGCGTCGGCGTCGTTGGCAGGCTCGTGCGTCTCCCGCGGCGTCAGTTCCGCGCAAATGCGGGCAAGCCCGACGCGCACCTTGGCGGCAACCGTCACGGCGGTGCGCGGCGACCGGCGGAGGTCGCCATGGAGATTCGGCGCCACGACGGGCCGCACCTTTTCGAGGATCGCGATTCGTTGCAGGTTTACCACGGCGGCGGTTCCGGGCTCACCGATCTCTGCCTGACGGAGCGCGTGGATGGCCCGTTCGAGCTGGTCGGAAAGCGGCGTCGTGTCGAGATAGCGCAACATCGGACCCGATTCGCCACCGGTGCGGCGCATGAGTCCACGCTTGCTCGAGAGGTCGACGTAAAAGCCTTCCGTCGAACGCGGCATCGTTTCGAACTCGAGCTTCCTTCCCCAGGCGCGCATCTGGGCGCTTGCCCAGTCGATTTCGCCCGGCGACAGATTGCCTGTGTTGAGTTGCTGGACCAGCAGCACGTACGTGTACTCCTGCTCGGCGCTCCACTGCATCGCACCCGGGCCGGCGCTCGGGAGCGCAACGGCCACGCGGTCGACGCCGAGTTCGGAAGCCCGCGCGTACAGCTGGTGCAGCCCCGTCCATTTGGCCGGGATCCAGCGTTCGTGCCGGAACACGCGGAGCTTGGCGTCGGTCCCATGGAAGTGCAGGAGCCGCGCGAAGATCTGCGGAATCGCCGACTTCCACCGCGGATTGGCGGATTCGGCGAGCGCCTTCTCCAGGCTCGCCTGGTAGGCGTAGACGAAGCCCTGGGAGAGTTCCTGCAGGGCCTGCCAGGCGCGATCGGCGAGCCGCGCCGACCGGTCGATGTTTTCCACGTACTGCTTCATCAGCTGGCGCCGGTCGGCACCCAACGCCGTGTCGAGGAACTGGATGGCGGCAACCCGGTTGAGGTCGATCGGCCGGCGCGACTGGCGCATCCCGTCGAACGTGCCCATGACGTGGTGCTGCCGGGCCATGACGTCCAGCGTCGGCAAGTGCCGCAGCCAAGCGGATACCGACTTCGACGACTGAAGCGGATCGGCTTCGTCCTTGGCCTGCGAGGTCAGGAATCCGAACATGGTCTAGCCACTATCCATTCGTCGTCCTCGGGGACCCAGGGATGCGGTATGCAACCGCTCAAAAAGCGTTTCGGGATAACCGCGCCGCCTCCATTGAGTTCCGCGAAGTCGAAACTCATTGCAGTGTACATATATAGTCCAATTGCCACGGGGGCGCAAAATTTCAACGGCTTCGGCTACAATTCGGACGCACGCCTGTTGCGTGCAGAACATGTGCAGGCCCGCTCGAGTCTTCCCGCCTGCCGGTTCGAGTCCAATCTCCACTTCGAGGATCCGCCATGCCGTACACGTTTCGGCGCCGATCGACGCAACTGCCGACATGGCCGGGAGCGGGTCAGGCGCTGCTGATCGCGGCGATCGCCACCGTGGTCAGCCCCGCCGTCGGTCAGACGCCATCCAGCCCGCCGGCCGACAAATCGACCGCTTCGTCCACTACAGTTAGCAAATTCGGTGCCAATGTGACAGAACTTCAGATCGTCGAAATAGCGAAGGGAACGGGAACCGAGGCCGTTCCCGGCAAGTCCGTGGTCGTCCACTACACCGGATGGCTGTACGACCCGGTGACGGCCGACGGCCGCGGAAAGAAATTTGACAGCTCCGTGGACCGCAAAGTCCCCTTCAGCTTCTATCTGGGATCGGGGAAGGTCATCAAGGGCTGGGACGAAGGCGTTGCCGGCATGAAGGTCGGCGGCAAGCGGACCCTCGTCATCCCGCCGCAAAAGGGGTACGGCGAGCGCGGCGCCGGGGGCGTCATCCCGCCCAATGCCACGCTTGTCTTCGACGTCGAATTGCTCGAGGTCAAGAGCTGATGTGCGTCGGCGCAAGCCGGTGAACTGTCTCCCCGCCGGCCGATCGCCGGGGGGCGAGCGCAGGTAAACTCGCGATCATGCCTTCGCGATCGATGGGCCGCGCGCCCCAGGTGCGGCGCCGCGGTTTTCAGGTCTACCTCCGGGCGCCGCGCAAGGCGGATGCGCCGGCATTCCTCGCCGCGGTATCGGCAAGCCGAAAACTGCACGGCAAGTGGGTTCACCCGCCGTCGACGCCCTCGCGGTTCGCAGAGTTCGTTCGCCGGTTCGGCCGGTTCACGACCGGCGATCCGATGACCGCGACGCACGCCGGGTTCCTGGTTTGCCGCTGCAGCGACGACGCGATGGTCGGCGCATTCAACCTGAGCGAGATCGTCCACGGCGTGTTCCGCAGCGCCTACCTCGGCTATTACGCCTTTGCGCCCCATGCCGGAGCGGGCTACATGTCCGAAGGCCTCGAGCTGACGCTGGAGGCCGCGTTTCGCGTTTTGAAGCTGCACCGTGTCGAAGCCAACATCCAGCCGACGAATCTGCGGTCGCTCACTCTCGCGAACGACGCGGGTTTCCTTCGCGAGGGCTTCTCGCGGCGCTACATGAGGATCGCCGGACGGTGGCGCGATCACGCAAGGCTCGCATTGCTGGTCGAGGACTGGCGCGCACGCCGGAAGCGCCGCGCATGAGGTCGCACACCTGGTGGTCGCACGCCGCCCTTCTGCCGGCACTCGCGCTCTGCGCGTGCACCGCGGCGCTCGTCACCGCCGACGCGCCCAAATCGGTGAAGGCCCATCCGATCCTGCCGAACGAGTGGCACGAGGAGTGCCTGCACCTTGCAGTCGGCGATCGGGTCGAGTTCGCGTTCGAGTCGACTCAGCCCGTCGACTTCAACATCCACTACCACGAAGGCAAGACGGTCGTCATGCCGATCTCGCGAAACAAGACGCAGGCCGAATCGGGGGTGTTCGCGTCCCCGATCGTGCAGGACTACTGCCTGATGTGGGAGGCGGGCGTCACCGGCGCCGCCATCGATTATCGGATTCGCTTGAAGCCTGCGGGCGCCTGACGCCGGCGGCGATCAGAGATCCGTGTGGCTGTACGTGCGCCCGTTCTCGACCGGCGCTTCGATCAGCCTGTCGACGATGCGCGCCGCGACTTGCGCCGGGTCTTTCAGCAGCCCGTTTTCCTTGAACCCGCGGAACATGCCGACGCTCGGGACCTTGGCCGGGTCGAGGCCGCGCATGTAGGCCTGCATCCCGGTCTCGAAGATTCCCGGACGCAGCGAGATGCATCGAAGGCGCGGCGCCGTGTGCTCGGCGGCGATCGATCGGGTGAGCATTTCCAGCGCCGCCTTCGACATCGAGTAGACGGCGCTGCCGGCGATGGCCGACTGGGCGGCGCCCGACGAGATGTTGATGATGCGGCGTTCGATCGCGTCGTCGGGAAATGTCCGGAAGAAAAGATCCGCCATCACGACCGGCGCACCCACGTTGGTGGCGAAAGCACCGTCGACCTCGGCGGCGTCCAGGTGCCCGACGAGACCGGTCGGGGTGACCACGGCGGCGTTGTTGACGAGCGTGACCGACTCGGGCTTTTGCGCGGCCAGCGCGCGCAGCCCCGGCGTCACCGAGGCCGCGATCAATGCCGGATGGGCGAGATCGCACGTCGCGTGATGATAGTGTTTGCCCTTGAGCTTGACGCTCGCCGTCCGGCCGACGCCCAGCACCGCGAACCCGCGCGCCAGCAACGCCACGGCCAGCGCTTCGCCGAGGCCGCGCGAGACGCCGGTCACAATCGCTGCATGCATGGTCAGGGTCCCCGGGAGATTCGCCGCATGCGATGAGCGTAGCACGCGTCGACCCGGTCGCGCCGGCGCAGCAACGTCTGCGTCACCACCTTCCGCCCAGCAAAAGGGCGATGGCGACAACCAGCAGGATCCCGAGGACGAGTAGCGCCACCTTCCACGGGCTCTTCGGGTATTCGCCGCGAATTGCGCCGGTCACGCCGTTCATCGCGCACTGGAACACGCGCGCACCATACGTATACGAGAGAAACCAGACGGGCGCCAGGATGTGTTTGAACGTCTGCGCCGAATAGTCGGCGCGCACCGCGAGGTTGCGATAGGTGTCCCCGGGCACCTCGGCCGCAGCCATCGCGCGAACCTGCGCGTCCATTGCATCCCGCGCGCGCTGCGCGGCGGCGATCAGGTCGATCTGGTAGCGCTCGACGACCCATCCGGCGACGAACGCCGAGTCATACGGCTTCAGTTCGCCGGTCGGAAACGGTTCGATGCCGCGCAGGAGTCCGGGGTGGATGCCGACCGATGCGCAGACGAGGTCGTCGTCGAAGGCGTGTTGCAGGCGTCCGGAGGCGGGTTCCCAGCGCACATGCTGCACCTGGCGCGTCTGGGTACGGCCGTTCTGCTCGAAGGTCTCGGTCGTGTAGTAGTAGTGCCCCGCCTCGGCGGTCCACTCGGCGTCGACGTGCGCGTCGAACGTCCAGTACGGCAGATAGACGCCGCGCACGGTGTCGGTGAGCGCCTTTTTCGCGAGCGCGGACGGGGCGAGCCACAGCTTACCGTACCAAACGCGGATCCGGTCGCGCGCGACGGACTCGCTGACCTTGAATGGAAGCACGCTTTCGGGGCGCAACGCCGCCTTCGTTTCCTCGTAGGCGACGAGCTGCGCCGAACCGCAGAATTCGCAGTTCTGCGCCTGCCGCTTCGGGTCGAGCACCGAGATCGCGTTGCAGCTTTGGCACTTGACCTGCCGCTTGTCCGCTTGCCAGCCGCGTACGTCGTCGCCGATGCCGCGCAGCGCGGTGACGAGATCATGCTCGACGACCGTGCCGGCCGCACCCTCCTTCGCCGGCGACTCGGTGCCGCAGAACGGGCAGACGAGCTTGGCCTTGGCGGGATTCCAGGTCGCCTCGCCGCCGCAGGCGGGGCACGCGAACTTCGACAGCGCGATGGTTTCCGCCACCTCGCCGGGCCGTCAGTGAATCGTGTACCCGATCACGCGCCACGTGGAATCGGGGCCGATCTCCAGCGTCACGTCTTCGCTGCCGCTCGGAGGATTCGAAAACGAGGTGCGAAAGCGGACGAGCGCGTAGGTGCCACCCGCGGGCAGGCCTGGAAATGTCGACGCGAACGTTGACCCGGCAACCGCGCGCTGAATGACCGTCCCCCGCGCACCGCGCGCCTTCTTCAGCGAATCGGCCCAGTTGGCCGCCGTGATCGCCTTCTGGAACCGCACTCCGGCCGCCTTCCATGTCGCATCGGCGTCGAGGTTGTCGGCGAGGACGAGCCAATCGCGCGCGACCTTCTGCACGATCACCGCGTGTGGATCCTGTGCGAGCGCCGCACCCGGTGCCCAGGCGAGGCTGGCGAGTAGCGCCAACACCGCACGCCGCGTAAGCAGGGTCTTCATGCGTTGAGGAAAGCGTCGACGGCCGCGCGCGTGATGCGCCATTGGGTGCCGATCTTCTTGCCCTTGAGGTCGCCCGAGTCGAGGCTCGCGATGACGTCGGCCTCCGCGACACCAAGCGTCTCGGCCACCTGCGCCGGCGTGTACAAAGCAGGCACCGAGGCGGCCGCCGCCGAGGGTGTTGCCACGCCGGGCGTCGATTGCGCCATCAGTCCACCGGTCTGCTGCAGCATCTGCTGGGCCATGGCCATCCCGACCGCCATCTCGGCCGCCATGCCACCTGGCCCGCCGCCGCCCTTCTCGAGGCCCTGCGCCATCTGGAATTTCACGTAGTCGTTGAGGTTGCCCACCGCGGCCATGCTCGAACGCTTGTCGATCGCCTGTTCGACCTCGGGCGGCACCGACACGTTTTCGACGATGAACGTCGTCATTTCGAGCCCGTACTTCGCGCCGATCGCCGGGTTGATGAGCGGCAACAGCGCCTCGCCCAGCTCGCCGTACCGCGACGCGACGTCGAGCGCCGGAATCTTTGAGCCCGCGAGGGCATCGGAGAAGATGCTGACGATGCGCGAGCGCATCGCGTCGGCGAACTCGTCGAGGCGGAAATGGTCGTCGGTGCCGGCGACCTCCTTCAGGAATTTCTTCGGATCGACGACGCGGAAGTCGTAGGTGCCGAACGCGCGCAGGCGCACGACGCCGAAATCGGCATCGCGCATCATCACCGGGTTGGACGTGCCCCATTTGTTGCCGGTGAACACCCGGGTGAGGACGTAGTAGACGTCCGCCTTGAACGGGCTTTCGAGCGCGTATTTCCAGCTTCGGAGGTTGGTGAGAATCGGAATGTTGTCGGTGGTGAGCGTGTGCTTTCCCGGGCCGAACGTGTCGCCGAACTCGCCCAGATAGACGAACTGGGCGACCTGCGACTCGCGGACGATGAGCTGCGCGCCGTTCTTGATTTCCTTGTCCTCGTCGGGAAACCGGAACGACAGCGTGTCACGCGAGTCGTCGGTCCACTCGATGATGTCGATGAACTGTTTTTTGAGGAAATCGATGATCGCCATTGCGGGGGTCTCCGGAGGCTTGAGGGAGGCGTGATTCGGCTTCCGTTACTTCTTCGCCGCCGCGAGCCGGGCGGCCTCGGCTTCGCCCTGGACGATCTCGGCCTCGATGCGCGCAGCAGGCAACGCCCCGGGAATGACCGAACCGTCGGCAAACACGAGAGTCGGCGTCGCCTGCACGCGCAACTTCTGGCCCAGCGCGTTCAACGTCGCGACCGGATTTTCGCAGTCGCCGCTGTTTTTCGGGAGTGCACCCGACTCGAAGAAGGCGTCCCAGGCTTTGAGCTTGTCGGGCGCGCACCAGATGAGCTTCGACTTGCGCGCCGCGTCGGGATGCAGCTGGTCGATCGGATACAGAAACGTATAGATCGTCACGTTGTCGATGCCCTTCAGCTCCTTCTCGAGCCGCGCGCAGAACGGGCAATCCGGATCGGAAAAGACGACGAGCTTGCGCGCGCCGTTGCCCTTGACCCTCTTGAACGCCAGGTCGAGCGGCAGGGCGTCGACCGCGACGCGCGAATATTCCCGCTGTTTCGCTTCGGTCAGGTTCTTCTTCGTGGCGGCTTCGTAGATGCTGCCGACGAGCACGTAGGTCACCTTGGCGTCGGTATAGACGATCTGATCGTCGAACTGCACTTCGTACAGGCCGAAATACGGGGTCTTGCTGATGTGACCGATGCTCACACCGTCGAATCGCTGCTCGAGCAGTTTCTTGATCGCTGCGGTTTCGCTGATGCGCGGCGCCGCGGCGGCGGGAGCCTGGGCAAACGCCGCGCCGGCCCACGCGGCGCCTGCCGACAGGGCCAGGGCGCACACGTAGCGGCGAGCCGTCGCCGCGTTGAATTCATTCATCGATATCTCCGGTAAGGTGTTGCAAGTCTAGCGCAGCGCGGACTGCGCGAGCAGCCGCTTGGCGGCCGGAAGCCGGTCGAGCCCGGCCATGCCGAGGTTGCGCGCGGATCGGATCCATGGGGAGGGAGTACCGAACAACCGGGCCAATCCGTCGGTGACGGCGTGCATCGCCAGCACGGGCTCCGCCCGCCGGCGAGCGTAGCGTTCGAGCAGGATCGGCGCGCCGGCATCGGCCACCGGACCGCGCTCATGAACGACGGCGAACAGCGCTTCGGCATCGCCGAATCCGAGATTGACGCCCTGCCCGGCGAGCGGGTGCACGCCGTGGGCGGCATCGCCGACCAGCGCGACGCGGTGGGCGCTCACCGCGGGCACCTTGACGCTTTGAAGAGGGAATCCCGCGCTTCGCGACAGCGGCGAGAACGCGCCCAGCGAATGCCGCCCCGCGGCCGCGACGCGCTCGCCGAGACCTTCGGGCGAAAGCGCGAGGAGTTCCCGGGCGAGCGCTTCCGGCGCAGACCAGACGATCGACACCCGGCGTCCCGGAAGCGGTAACCACGCGAGGATGCCGCCGTCGTCGCGGAACCATTGCCAGGCGCGTCCGCGATGCGCGCGCTCGCACGCGAAGTTCGCAACCACGGCCGTCTGCGCATAAGGCCGCGGCGTTACGGCGATCCCCGCCGCTTCGCGTACCCACGATCGGAGGCCGTCGGCGCCGATGACGAGGCGCGCGGCGATCGATTCGCCACCGCCCATACGCAGCACGGCCGCATCCGTCGAATAGGACAGCGCATCGAAAACCACCGGGGCGCGGATCGCGATGCCCGACGTGCGGACCTGCATCAGCAGAGCCGCCCGCAACGCGCGCTCCTCGACGATCCAGGCAAGAGCGCGCTCACCCTGCTCGTACGCGGAAAAGTTGAGCAGCGCTCCCGCGTCGCCCTCGATGCGCATCGATTCGACCGGCGCAACGCGGTCGGGCGTGAGCAGCTGCCACGCCCCGAGCGAGCGCAGGAACGACGCGCTGCCGGGACTGATCGCGTAAATGCGCGCATCCCAATCTCCGGCATCGAGCGGGGAAAGAGGCATGGCCACCCCCGCGCGGTCGGCGAGCGCGACGGACAGGCCGGTGTTGGCGAGCGCACGGGCGACGGCGAGCCCGGTCAGCCCTGTGCCGGCGATCAGCACGTCGTGGTCGATTCCTCCGGTCGTCATGATTCGCGGTCGAGCGTCTCGATCACGTGGTTCTGGTTGGTGTAGATGCAAAGGTCGCCGGCGATGGTCAGGCTCTGTTTGACGATCTCGGTGGCGGAAAGTGCCGTGTGGTCGAAGAGCGCCCGCGCGGCCGCCTGCGCATAGGGCCCTCCCGAGCCGATCGCGACGATGCCATGCTCGGGCTCGAGCACGTCGCCCGTCCCGGTGATGATGAGCGACGCGGTGCGGTCCGCGACGGCGAGCATCGCCTCAAGGCGCCGCAGGATGCGGTCGGAGCGCCAGTCCTTCGCGAGTTCGACCGCCGCCCGGGCCAGCTGGCCCTGGTGCTTGTCGAGCTTCGCTTCGAAGCGCTCGAACAACGTGAACGCGTCGGCCGTCGCGCCGGCAAAGCCCGCGAGCACGCGGTCGTTGTGCAGACGCCGCACCTTGCGCGCAGTCGCCTTGACCACGACGGCGCCCAGCGTGACCTGGCCATCGCCGCCGAGCGCGACGGCGCCGTCCCGGCGCACCGAGAGAATCGTCGTTCCGTGAAAGGTTTCCATGGGTCCTGGGGTCCCGCGAAGCGGTTGTACGGCGAGTTTATCCGCCGCGCCGCCGGTAACCGGCAGCGCGCCCTGCTCCGCTACTCCGCCTTCTTGACGAAATGGCGCGGCGACACGCCGAGCAGGAGCAGGAGCGCCCGGATGATCGGCGAAGCGCCGATGAACTGAACCGCCTTGCGCTGCGCCTCGATGCGGGTGATCTGGTTGAGCAACGCGCCCGCACAGACGAAATCGATACGCTCGACCTCGCTCAGGTCGACCGCCACCACCGACCTGGAATGGGTGGCGTCGGCGAGCTTGCCGAGCTGCGGTGCCAGCGATCCGGCGAGTACGCCCGCCCATTTCAGGATGTCCGGGTCGGCGTCATCGCCCTCGCGTGGAGTTTCATGCGCTCCCGAGTTTGTTCGTGCGGCAGCGGCGGGCGCCGGCGGCTCCCACGATGGAGGCGAAAGCTCGAACGTCACGGCAAAGTCGACCGCGCGGTCCTCGAACGTGGCGCGGTCGTTCGCCCACTGCAGGAGCTCAAGCGAAAGAAGCCACGCGCCTTCGCCGGATTCGCGTCCCGTCTTCACCGCCTCGTCGAGCGCCTGCGGGAACTTGGTACCTTGCTGCACCGAGAGCGCGATCCGCGCGCGACGCGCTTCTCCAAGCGCATCGGCGAGCATCCGCGCGCCAGCGTCGTCAAAGCTCTGCAGTGAATTGAGGTCGAGTCTCGTCGCCTCCGCTTTGCGGGCCACCGCCCGGCTCAAGCCTTCGATCTGTTTCGCCGACGCGGCCGTCAGTCGCCCGGTGACGGCCAGGTAGCCACCGACCGCGCGTGGGGCGACGGTTGCTACGGCTCGGTCCTCCCACGCCGGTGCCGAGCGCTCGAACTGAACGACGTACTGCATCGACAGGCGGTCGAACGCCGGCCGGTCGATGTCGCGCTGCATCAGATCGAACAACGCAAGCCAGGCGAGGGGCGAGAGCCGGGTGTCGGTGTCGTTGGCAATGCCCTCCTCGAGCAACGCGCGCGCCGTGTCGGCCTGCCCGCTGGCGAAGCGCAGCGCGGCATTCTCGAGGACCGGGCAAAGGCCGGGGTTCGCCTGCGCGACTTCGAACGCCGATTGCGACGGCGTCCACTGGACGAGGCTTCCGCCCATCCCGGTGATGTCGCCGCCGGCGGGCTCGACCTGCTTCTTGGCGCCTTTGCCGGAGACTTGCGCGGCGAGTTCGCGCGCCGAAGCGCCGCGGCCCGTCCCGACCGACGATTGCGGGTGGGTCCGGATGTCCGGTTTCGGAACTTTCTTGGCCGGCGGTTTCGAGAAGAACGCCATCGCGATACCGGTTCCTTCGATCGTTTGCGGGCGACGATTTAGCGTTCGAGGGCCGCCGCGCGAGGGCCGCACGCCCTTCGAACGCAAGTCTCTAATTATGTTCCCGTCATAGCCATCCCACAAGCGCCGGGACCTGTTCCGCGCGTCGCGTCGGCACATTCGCAACACTGCCGTGGCCATGACCCGGCGTGAAATCCGGATTCGGCCGTGCGGCAAATCGCCGGTGGCCCGATCAGTACGCAATTGCTAGAATGAGTCGTCGCATGATCTTGTGCGACACAACTAGGAGGATGACGATGAAGAACCCGCTCGATTCGATCTGGGGCACGATCATCTCCGGCCTTGTTCTGACGGCGATCCTGTATCTCGCCGCCAAGAACATTCTGATGTAAGGGAGGCAACGGAAATGGATCTCGTACCCGTATTCGCAAGGTGGTTGCACTTTCTGGCCGGCATCATGTGGATCGGCCTTTTGTACTACTTCAACTTCGTGCAGGTCCCGGCGCTCAAGGCCGCCGCAGCGGATGGCACCGCAGCGGGCATCACCAAGCACGTCGCGCCGCGCGCCCTTCTCTACTTCCGCTGGTCTTCGGTGGTCACATGGCTCGCGGGCGCCGCGCTGCTCGGCAGTAATTTCGTCGGCGCTTTCACGCTGTCGAAGGGCCTCGCCGGAATCGGCATCGGCGCGTGGCTCGGCACGATCATGCTGATCAACGTCTGGGCGCTGATCTGGCCCAATCAGCAGAAGATCCTGGGGATGAAGCCCGCCAACGACGAAGAGAAGACCAAGGCACGCCGCGTGGCGCTGCTCGCGTCGCGGGCCAACGTGGCGATGTCGATTCCGATGCTGTTCTTCATGGCCGGCGGCTGGTCGCACCGGGCACTCTTCGGACTTTAGCGTCACCCGTCGCTAACCCCGGGTTCGCTCCGACGGCGGCAACGCCGTCGGTCAGTCTCCGTAGAGCTTCTGGACGCGCTCGCGGCGTTCCTGCGCTTCGAGCGACAGCGTCGCCGTCGGCCGGGCCAGCAGCCGGGGGATGCCGATCGGCTCGCCCGTCTCGTCGCAATACCCGTAGGAACCATCCTCGATCAGCTTGATCGACTTCTCGACCTTCTTCAGCAGCTTGCGTTCGCGGTCGCGCGTACGCAGTTCCAGCGTGTACTCTTCCTCGAGCGTCGCGCGATCCGAAGGATCGGTGGTCGTCTCGTTCTCGCGCAGGTGCTCGCCGGTGTCGTCAGCGTTCTGCAGCAGCTGGTCGCGCAGCTCGATCAGGCGCTGCTTGAAAAACGCGAGCTGCGCGTCGTTCATGTAATCTTTTTCCGGCGCCTTGAGGAGGTCCTCCTCGGTGAGGATCTTGACCTTCTTCGGGACCGCCACACTTGCCGTTGCTTGCTTCGCTGCCATCCTGACCTCTGACCTCATCATCCGCCGGCACCGAGCGGCGTTGGCCGCTTCCCCATGGTGCCGTGCAATTTCCGTTGCCTCGTCGTTACCCGATGCCCTGTGTCGTATCGCGGTTCCCGCAGGTTCCCGGGGTTCTCGTTCAACTCCCGGATTGACGCCTGCCCCGTTCTCGGCCGCACTAAACCAACCATTATATCCCGTCCGCTGCGTATGCGGCCACTGTTGGGAGCGTCCTCCCCGGAACCGCCGCCCACCGCAGCCCGCAACCGTATAATCTTGGAAAAACAAGGCCTTTCAATGCCCATTCCCTTGTCCGGCACGCAGACCGTCACCCTCACCCGTCCGGACGATTGGCACGTCCATCTGCGCGACGGCGCGGCCCTGCGCGATGTCGTCCGCGCCACGGCCGACGTTTTTGGGCGAGCAATCATCATGCCTAACCTCGTGCCGCCGGTGACAACAGCCGAGGCGGCGGGCGCGTACCGCGAACGGATCCTGGCCGCGCTGCCGGCCGGATCCCGGTTCGAACCGCTGATGACGCTGTACCTCACCGACAACACGGCGCCCGCCGAGATCGCCCGCGCCAAGGCGACCGGTTTCATCCGTGCCGTCAAATACTATCCCGCAGGCGCCACGACGAATTCCGATTCGGGCGTGACCAAGCTTTCGCACGCGTATCCGGCGCTCGCAGCGATGGAGAAGCACGGACTGGTGCTGTCGCTGCACGGAGAGGTGACCGGCGCCGACGTCGATGTGTTCGATCGCGAGCGGAAATTCGTCGAGGATTCGCTCGCGGCGATCGTCCGCGATTTCCCGGGTCTCAAGGTCGTGCTCGAGCACATCACGACCTCCGAAGGCGCGACGTTCGTCGCCGCCGCGCCGGAGCGCGTTGCCGCCACGATCACCCCGCAACACCTACTCTACTCGCGCAACGCGCTGTTCGCAGGCGGGGTCCGTCCCCACCACTACTGCCTGCCGATCCTGAAGCGCGAATCGCACCGAAAGGCGCTCGTCGCCGCGGCCGTTTCGGGCAGCCCGAAATATTTTCTGGGCACCGACTCCGCGCCGCACGCGAGGCACACGAAGGAGGCCGCGTGCGGCTGCGCCGGTTGTTACTCCGCGCCGCTCGCGCTCCCGCTCTACGCCGAGGTCTTCGACCGGTCCGGCGCCCTCGACCGGCTCGAAGGCTTTGCCAGCCACTTTGGCGCGGACTTCTACGGACTGCCGCGCAACGCCGACAAAGTGACGCTGACGCGCCAGCCGTGGACGGTACCCGCGGAATATCCGTACGCTGGGCACACGATCGTACCTCTGCGCGCCGGCGAGGCGGTCGAGTGGCGCGTGGCATGACCCGCCGCTCGAATACGGTATCCTTGCCGTCCGAAGCCAGCCAGACCGTCGCCGCCCGGGCAACCGGGGGGAGGAAAGTCCGGGCTCCGCAGAGCAGGATGCCGGGTAACGCCCGG
>JBDTRG010000187.1:0-2976 GCA_039931775.1 Betaproteobacteria bacterium
GTGGCTGGCACGCGCACCGATTTCGTGCTATAGTCGATGGTTGGCGGTCGCCCGGGGGCAGTTGGGTGATCGCCTCCCCGCGAATCTCGCATACCGATACAGGAGAAGTCCATGAAATCCCGCTTATTCATCGTGCTGGCCGCCCTATTGGCCGCCACGACATTGGCCGCCTGCGGCCCGGATTCCAGCAAGGCCGCCGCCGATGCAAAGAAGGCCGCGTCCGAAGCCGCCGACAAGGCCAAGGAAGCCGCGTCGAAGGCCGCCGATGCGACGAAGGATGCCGCCAAGGAAGCGGCGGACGCCACCAAGGATGCCGCGATGAAGGCCGCCGACGCGACCAAGGAAGGCGCCATGAAGGCTGCCGACGCCACCAAGGACGCCGCCGGCAAGGCCGTCGACGCCGCGAAGGACGCCGCCGCGCCGAAGAAGTAACAGGGCGCGTGCCGCAACGAAAAACGCCGGCTTCGAGCCGGCGTTTTCGTTGGCGGTCCTGCCCCGCTCAGGTGGATTTCGGGGCCGCATGACGCGAAATCCAGCGGGTCAGCGGCTTCCACTGCTCCCAGTCCTGCTCCCCGCGCGAGCGCGGCAGGTCGAAAACCGAAGCGCCGTCGCGCGCGCAGTGGACGTAGACCTGCGTGTCGCGCAGATGCGTGACCACCGGAAAAGCGAACGCCTTCAGGAACTCGTCGAGCTCAGTGGCGCTCACGGTACGTGCGTCGACGCGCATCGCGACGATGCCGATCGCGAGTTCGCCCTTGCGAACGGCCTTGTACTCGTTTATCGCCGCGAGGAAGTGGTGGGTGGCCGCCATGTCGAAGGCCGACGGCGTCAGCGGCACGAGCATCATGTCGGCGCGGCGGATCGATTCACGCAGGTCCTCACCGTGAAGACCCGCCGGCGTATCGACGACGAGCCACTGCGCGCCGCTTTCCTTCACGTCGCGCGTCTTGGCGGAAGGCGCCGCGGCCACGATGCGCGGGAAGAGCTCGGGACGCCGCGCCAGCCACTGCGCCGACGATCGCTGCGGATCGAGGTCCTGAAGCGCCGTGTGCTGCCGCTTGGCCGAGAGCCAGCCGGCGACATTGGTGGCGAGGGTCGTCTTGCCGCTGCCGCCTTTTGGATTGGCGACGAGAATCGTCTGCATCGGGGCCTCCGTCGGACCTCATTGTCCGCAAGGCCGAATGGTAGCGCCAAATCGCCCCCCCGCCGGTAGAATGGCGGGCGCATCATGGACGAGTTCACCCGTATCGACGCCCCGCTCGCGGCGCCCCCCGCGAGAGCCCCGATCCGCCCGGCGGTTTCGCGTCCGGATCCGCGCAAGGCGGAATTCGAGGCCAACAAGCTCCAAAAGCGCCTGCGCCGGCAGGTCGGCGAGGCCATCGGCGAGTACGCACTGATCGCGCCGAACGACCGGGTGATGGTCTGCGTGTCCGGCGGCAAGGACAGCTACGGACTTCTCGACATCCTGTGGGCGCTGAAGGGTCGTGCGCCGTTTCCGTTCGAGGTGATCGCGGTCAACCTCGACCAGAAACAGCCGGGGTTTCCGGCCGACGTGCTGCCCCGCTATCTCGACGAGCGCCGCATTCCGTTCCGGATCGTCGAGCAGGATACCTACAGCGTCGTCAAGCGCGTGATCCCCGAAGGCGCGACGATGTGCTCGCTCTGCTCGCGACTGCGGCGCGGCGCGCTTTACCGGGTCGCCAGTGAAATCGGCGCGACCAAGATCGCGCTCGGTCACCACCGCGATGACCTGCTCGCAACATTCTTCCTCAACCTGTTCTTCGGCGGGAAGCTTAAAACCATGCCGCCTAAGCTCGTATCGGACGACGGCCGGCATGTGGTGATCCGGCCCCTCGTGAATGTCCGCGAGCGCGATCTCGCCCGCTTTGCCGCGCTCCGCGACTTTCCGATCATCCCGTGCAATCTCTGCGGATCGCAGGAGCATCTGCAGCGACGGCAGGTCGGCCTGATGTTGCGGGAATGGGAGAAGAAGCATCCGGGACGCATCGAGTCGATCTGCAACGCGCTCGGCAACGTCGTGCCGTCGCACCTGATGGATCGCGCGCTCTTCGATTTTAACAACGTCGCGGCGACGGGCCGCGACGAGGCCGGGGGCGACATCGCCTTCGACGTCGATCCTGTGCTTGAGCGGGCGACGGACGGCGCTGCGGCGGATACCGGCGATTCCGCGGTCCCCGTCACCTTCCTGCGCGCCGGACGAGACGGGGATTGAGCGCGCCCGCGCGCGCTGACGATCCGCCAACCGCTACCCGTCACGATTGCGGCATGATCTCCCCGCGAACGTTCGCCAGGATCGCCCCGGGACTTGGCGCGATGGTACTCGCGGCGGTGTTGTGGGGCGCCGCGTGCCCGGTCCTCGCCCAGTCCGACGGCGCGGCGAGCGCAGCACCGACGCTCGACGGCCCCGCGCTCTTCGCCGCGCTCCGTCAGGGGGGCTACGTCCTCTACTTTCGCCACACGTCGACCGACTTCGGCCAGAACGACGACAAGATGACCGGCTTCGAGGACTGCGCGCGCCAGCGCAACCTGACCGACGCTGGCCGCGCCGAGGCGCGGGCAATCGGCGCTCAAATCCGCGCGCTCGGCATACCGATCGGCGATGTGCTCGCGAGTCCGTACTGCCGGACGCGGGAGACCGCCCGATTGATCTTCGGAAAGGCGACCACGTCTGCGGCCGTGCGCGGCGGACCCGCGCAGGCGGACGACGACCGCTATGCGCAACTCAAGGTTCTGCTGTCGAATCCGGTCGCAGCCGGCGTCAACCTCGCGATCGCGAGCCACGGCAATCCGTATCGCGCCGTCGTCGGAGGCCCGTACCTCGCGGAAGGCGAAGCCGCCGTCATCGAGCCGCTAGGCAAGGACGGGTTTCGCGTCGTCGCGCGCATCCGGAAGGACGAGTGGGCAGCACTCGCGCCGCCCCAATCGAAACCCGCCGGCGGCTGACCCGATGCGCTA
>JBDTRG010000188.1:0-40936 GCA_039931775.1 Betaproteobacteria bacterium
GCTGGCCACGATCAACATGTTCGGCGGCTTCGCCGTGACCCAGCGCATGCTGCAGATGTTTCGCAAATGAGGTTCCGCAAATGAGGACGCCAAGAACATGACCTCCAGTCTTTCGATGGTCTCCTACCTCGGGGCCACGATTCTGTTCATCCTGTGCCTGGGCGGGCTTTCCAACCCGGAGACATCGAGGCGCGGCAACCTCTACGGGATCATCGGCATGACGATCGCCGTGCTGGCGACCGTCTTCGGCCCGCAGGTTACCGCCGCCGGTCTGCCCTACATCCTCGTCGCCATGGTGATCGGTGCCGCGATAGGGCTCTACGCGGCGCGCGTCGTGAAGATGACGCAGATGCCCGAGCTGGTCGCGCTGATGCACAGTCTCGTCGGCCTCGCCGCGATGCTGGTCGGCTATGCGAACTTCGTGGATCCGGCGGTATCCGTCGGCATGACGCCGGCGGAGAAGACGATCCATGAGGTCGAGATGTACGTCGGCGTGCTGATCGGCGCCGTGACGTTTTCGGGCTCGGTGATCGCCTTCGGCAAGCTTTCGGCAAAGATCAGCGGCAAGCCGATGCTGCTCCCGGGGCGGCATTTTCTCAACCTCGCGGGGTTACTGGTCGTCCTGTACTTCGGCTACGCGTTCATCAACGCGCACAGCGTGGCCGAGGCGATGACGCCGATGATCGTCATGACCGTCGTCGCGATGCTGTTCGGCGTGCACATGGTCATGGCGATCGGCGGCGCTGACATGCCGGTCGTGGTGTCGATGCTCAACAGCTACTCCGGCTGGGCGGCGGCAGCCACCGGCTTCATGCTCTCGAACGACCTGCTGATCGTCGTCGGGGCGCTGGTCGGCTCCAGCGGCGCGATCCTCTCGTACATCATGTGCATGGCGATGAACCGCAATTTCATCAGCGTGATCGCCGGCGGCTTCGGCACCGACGGCGGCGCCCCGGCCAAGGCCGGCGCGGTCCAGCCGGCCGGCGAAGTGAATCCGATCCTCGCCCCCGAGACGGCCGAGCTGCTCCGCGAAGCGAAGAGCGTCATCATCGTTCCGGGCTACGGCATGGCCGTCGCGCAGGCCCAGCACACGGTCTACGAGATCACCAAGACGCTGCGCGAGAAGGGCATCAACGTCCGCTTCGGCATCCATCCGGTCGCGGGGCGGATGCCGGGCCACATGAACGTGCTGCTGGCCGAAGCGAAGGTGCCATACGACATCGTTTTCGAGATGGACGAACTCAATGGCGACTTCCCGGACACGGACGTGGCCATGGTCATCGGCGCCAACGACATCGTCAACCCGGCGGCGCAGGACGACCCGGGGAGCCCGATCGCCGGCATGCCGGTGCTCGAGGTCTGGAAGGCGAAGACGTCGATCGTGATGAAGCGCAGCATGGCCTCCGGATACGCCGGGGTCGACAATCCGTTGTTCTACAAGGACAACAACCGGATGCTGTTCGGCGATGCCAAGAAGACGCTCGATGAAGTTCTGGCGGCGCTGAAATCCTGATGCCCCATCGGTAGTTCGCGCGGGCTGCTGCGCTCGTCGATCGCACTGCCCGATCCAACGATGCCCGGCCCGCTTGCCCATCTCACGGTCCTCGACCTCTCCCGCGTCCTCGCCGGGCCGTGGTGTACGCAGGTCCTCGCCGACCTTGGCGCGACGGTCATCAAGATCGAGCGGCCCGGCAGCGGCGACGACACGCGTGCCTGGGGACCGCCCTATCTCAAGGATGCGTCGGGGCACGATACGAGCGAGGCCGCGTACTACCTGTCGTGCAACCGCGGCAAGCTGTCCGTCGCCGTCGATTTCACTGATCCCGACGGCGCGCAGATCGTGCGCGACCTCGCGCGGCAAGCCGACGTCCTCGTCGAAAACTTCAAGGTCGGCGGCCTCGCGAAATACGGTCTCGACTACGCGTCCATCGCGACGGTGAATCCGCGGCTCGTCTACGCGTCGATCACGGGATTCGGGCAGGACGGCCCCTACGCCGATCGCGCCGGTTACGACTTCATCATCCAGGGCATGTCCGGATTCATGAGCGTCACCGGCGAGCGCGACGACTTGCCCGGCGGCGGACCGCAAAAGGCGGGCGTGGCGATCTCCGATCTGATGACCGGGATGTACGCGACCGTCGCGATCCAGGCCGCGCTCGCGCATCGCGATCGGACCGGTCGGGGTCAATGGGTCGATCTCAGCCTGTTCGACTCGGCGGTGGCGATGATGTCGACGATGAACCTCAACCATCTGGTCACCGGCACGCCGCCGGGCCGCGCCGGCAATGCGCACATCAACATCGTCCCCTACCAGGTGTTCGCGTGCGCGGATGGTCATGTGATCGTCGCCGTCGGCAACGACGGCCAGTTCGCGAAATTCTGCGACGCGGCCGGCAAGCCCGAATGGGTGTCCGACGCGCGATTCGCGAACAACGCCGATCGCGTGCGCCACCGCGGGACTCTCGTCCCTCTGATCGCCGACGTGGTGCGCACGCGTACGCAGCGCGCCTGGCTCGAGTCGCTCGAAGCGCGCGGTGTTCCTTGCGGGCCGATCAACCGCCTCGATCAGGTGTTCGCCGACCCGCAGCTCGCCGCGCGCGGCATGCGCGTCGACCTTCCCCATCCCCTCGCGGGCAACGTGCCCCAGGTCGGTTCGCCGATGAAATTTTCGTCGACCCACCTCGCGTACGAGCGGCCCCCGCCGCTACTCGGCGAGCACACGGCCGACGTGCTGCGCGACCGGCTGGCGCTCGAGGGCGACGCGATCGCCGATCTCGCCGCGCGCGGCGTGATCGAGTTGCGCCAGTGAGCCGGCGCCCCGCCTTCTGGATCGCGTATGCGGCGCTGGCGGCGGCGGCGCTCGCCATCGCCTGGCGGCTCTTTCCGCTCGCGATTCCGATCGTCAATCTCGATATCACGATGCCCCGCCTCAAAGCCGTCGCGATGGCTGAGGACATCGCGGCGGTGAAGAACCTCGCGCCCGACGGCGCGCAGAGCGCCGTCCGGTTTTCGCACGACGGCACGACGCAGAACTATGTCGAGCTCGAAGGCGGGGGCAAGGCCGCGTTTGCGGCGCTCGTCCAGGGTGATCTCTACACCCCGTACTGGTGGGACGTGCGGATCTTCAAGCCGGGCGAGGTGAACGAGGTCGTGATCCGGTTCAAGCCCGATGGCGCGTCCAACGGATTCGGGCGGCGCCTTCCCGAAGCGTACGTGCGCGACGAGGCCACGAAGGCGCTCGATGCCGCGGCGGCAAGGAAACTCGCCGAGGATCGCGCGACCGCGGACTGGAAATTCGATCTCGCGCCCTACGCGCTTCTCGAACAGTCGACGCAGACGCGACCGGCCGGGCGCGTCGACCACGCGTTCGTCTACGAGCGCGCCGAGCGCCTGGGGGACGCGCGCATCCGCGTGAGGCTCACCGTGGCCGGCGACGAGCTGGTCGAGATCGCGCCGTACGTTCACATCCCGGAGGCGTTCGAACGCCGGTTCCGCGAATTGCGCAGCGCCAACGACACGATCGCAGGATTCGCGTCCGTCGCCGGCGGTCTCATCTACGGTCTCGGCGGCTGCATCCTCGGCGTGTTGTGGCTCGGCCGCAAGCATTGGCTCGTCGTCCGACCGGCCGTTCGCGCCGGCTTCATCGTCGCGGCATTGATGGCGGCGGTGACGTTGTCCGCGGCGCCCGTCAGCTGGTTCGGTTTCGACACGGCGCAATCGGCGACTACATTCTGGCTGAAGCAGGTCGGCGCGGCGATCGCCGTCGCGATCGGCGGCGGGCTGGGCTACGCGCTCGTGTTCATGGCCGCCGAAAGCCTGACGCGCCATGCGTTCCCCCATCAGCCGCAGCTGTGGCGGGTCTGGTCGCGCGAAGCGGGCGCGACGTACGGCGTGCTGGGCCGCACCATCGGCGGATACCTGTTCGTGCCGGTCCAACTCGCGCTCGTCGCCGTCTTCTATTACGCGACGAATCGATGGCTCGGCTGGTGGCAACCGTCCGAGGTGCTGACCGACCCGAATATCCTGTCCTACGCGATGCCGGCGCTGATGCCGATCGCGGTCTCGCTGCAGGCCGGGTTCATGGAGGAATGCCTGTTTCGCGCCGTGCCGCTGGCGCTCGGTGCGCTGATCGGCGCGCATTTCGGCCGGCGCAACTGGGGCATCGCCGTCGCGTTCGTTCTGCAGGCCGTGGTGTTCGGTGCGGCGCACGCCAACTACCCGGGCTTTCCGCCTTACTCGCGGCTGGTCGAGCTCATCGTGCCGTCGATGCTTTGGGCGGCGATCTTCCTGCGCTTCGGATTGTTGCCGACGATCCTGCTGCACGCGCTCTTCGACCTGGCGCTCTTCTCGATCCCGCTCTATCTGGTCGACGCCCCTTCGGCGTGGGTGCAGCGTGCCACCGTCATCGTCGCGGCACTGGTGCCGCTGACCATCGTGGTCTGGCGGCGCCGCCAGGCGGGCGCGTGGGGAGATATTGCGCTGGCGTCGACGAACGGCGGATGGGCGCCCTCGGTGCAGGCGCCGCCGAGCGAGGCTCCGGCATCGCGCGCCGTCGCCTCGCGGGCGGTGGCGAGGATGCAGCGTTGGCTGCCCGGGCTAGGCATCGCGGGACTCGTCGCGGGCATCGCCTTTGCCCCGACGCGAAGCGATGTGCCGGCGCTTCCGCTCGATCGGGCGCACGCCGAGGCTGCGGCCGATGCCGCATTGAAAGCGCGCGGCGTGACGCTCGGTCCCGAGTGGCGGCGCCTGTCGATGGTGCGCCTTGCGAGCGACGAATCGCAGTGGTCGCAACACGTATTCGTGTGGCGCGAGGCGGGGCCGGCGCCGTATCGCGCTCTCGTCGGCTCGACGCTGCCGCCGCCGCTCTGGGACGTCCGGTATGCGATGTTCGAAGGCGACGTTGCCGCGCGCGCCGAGGAATGGCGGATCACGATCGATCCGCGCGGCGATCCGCGGCAGATCCGCCACGCGCTTCCCGAGGCGCAACCTGGAGCGCGCCTCGCGCAGGACGCCGCGCGCGTGCTGGCGGAGCGCGAGATCGCTCTGCGATTCGGCATCGATCCGCCGGCAGGCAAGCTCGTCGCGGCCGAGGAGAAGGACCGTCCGGCCCGTACCGACTGGTCGTTCACCTTCGCCGATCCGCGCGTCGACGTTGGCAAGGACGGCGAAGCGCGCATCGGCATCGCGATCGCCGGCGACGAGATCGTGGGCGCGGGCCGGTACGTGCACGTGCCTGAACCGTGGCTTCGCGCCGAGCGCGAGCGCGATGGCCGCACGCAGATCGCGCGCATCGTCGCCGGATTGCTGTTTGCCCTCGCGGCGCTCGCGGCGCTCGGGGTCGGCGTGAAGAGCTGGATGCGCGACCACTGCGACACGCGCGCAATGCTGTTCGTGATGGCGGTCACGTTCGCCGGCGCGCTCGCCGGGTTTGCCGTGATGTGGCCCGCCGTCGCGATGAACCTCAAGACGACGGAACCCGTCGTGTGGCAGGTAGTGCTGCGCGTCGCGGGGCTGCTGCTGGCGGCAACACTCGGCGCGCTCGTCGTCGGGCTCGCGGCCGGTGTCGGAGCATGGGCGGCGCGCGCGCGCCCTCGAACGCCTCTCGCCGGGGGGTTGCCGCCTTGGGCGTCAGGAGGGGCCGCCGCGCTCTTTGTCGCGGGGGTGGCGGCCGTCGCGGAGCACCTGGTACCGCCGGAGGCCCCGCTTTGGCCGTCGCTCGATTTCGAGTCGGCCGCCTTGCCGTGGGTCGCGGCAGCGCTGCACGGCCTGCGGATCTTTTCCTCGATCGGCCTCGGGCTCTTCCTGCTGCACATCCTCGACCGGATGACGGCGAGCTGGACGCGACGCGCGTGGCTCGCGGTCGCCGCCGGCGCCGTAGTGATCGCCGCGCTTGCCGCCGTCAGGGCGGGCGATCAGGGCACGGCCGTCGCCGCGGGACTCATGGCGGGTGTTGCGGCGGCGCTGGCCGTGTATTGCGTGCTGCGTTTCGATGCGAGAACGGTGCCCGGCTACGTCGTCGCCGCCGCGCTCGCCGGAGCGGCCGAGGACGCTGCCGTCAAGGCTACCGCGGCAGGGTGGATCGAATTCGCGATTGCCGCCCTCGTCGCGCTCGTCGCCGGATGGGCGGCGACGCGCTATCTCGCCGGCGAGGTGACCCCCGTCGTCACTTGATCGTGACCCAGTAGGGGATCACGTTGTTGTCGGCGCGATGCACGGCCGTGACGTTGGCGCGCGTCGCCCACGGGATCACCTGCCGATGCAGCGGTATGTGGTTCGTCTCCGCATTGTGCGCGAGCAGCGCCTCGTGGATCATCTTGAGGCGCGCCTGCGCATTCGACTCCGTCTTGATCTTCGCCGTCAGCGCGTCGAGCTTCGCGTTCGTGTAGCGCCCGTAGTTGTAATCGCCGTCGCCCTTGCCGCTGTAGGTCGACAGCACGGGCTGCAGGATGAAGATGGCGTCCGTCGTGCCGCCACCCCAGCCCAGCATGAACATGCTCGTCTCGGTCTTCTCGAGCTTCGGGAAATAGTTCGCGCGCGGCATCGCGTTGACCGCGACCTTGATGCCGATCTGCGCCCACATCGCGGCGAGCGCCTGGCAGATCTTCTCGTCGTTGACGTAGCGGTTGTTCGGGCAGTCGAGCGTCACCTCGAATCCGTTCGGGTAACCGGCCTCAGCGAGCAGCTTCTTCGAGAGCTCGCGATCGAACGGAAGCCGCTTCTCGATCTCCGGCGTCGTGGTGAGCGGGGAGGGCAGAAGCGCGCCGGTCGGCTGCGCCAGTCCGCGCATCGTGTTCTTCCTGATCGCCTCGATGTCGACCGCATGGTAGAGCGCCTGGCGCACGCGCTTGTCCTTGAACGGGTTCTTGCCCTTCACGCTGGAATAGAGGAGCTCGTCCCTTGCCTGGTCCATGCCGATGAACACGATCCGATTCTCCGTGCCTTCGAGCACCTTGATGCCCGGCGTCTGCGAGAGCCTCGGCACGTCCTGCGGCGGCGGGTCGTTGACGAGATCGACTTCACCGGACAGGAGCGCGGCGACGCGCGTCGCGTCGGAGACGATCGGCGTGTAGATCACCTCATCCGCGTTGCCTTCGAATTTGCCGGCCTTGATGCCCCACCAGTCGGGATTTTTGTTGAGCACCGTCTTCACGTCGGGCTCGCGCGACTTCAGCATGTAGGGGCCGGTGCCGTTCGCCTGGTGCGCCGTGATCATGTCCTCTTTCTGCGTGTAATTCTGCGGCTTGGTTGCGCGGTTCTTCTCGCACCACGCGCGGCTCATGATGTTGATCGTGTTGATGTGCTCGAGCATGACCGGGTTGGGGCCGTTGGTCGTGAACTCGACGGTCAGGTCGTCGATTTTCTTCGGGATGCCCGACGCGTTGGAATACGCGCGAAGCTGCGAGGTGTCCGAGCGGGCCCGCTCGAAGCTGAACACGACGTCGTCGGCGGTGAACGGCGTGCCGTCGTGGAATTTGACGCCGGCGCGAAGCTTGAAGCGCCAGGTTGTCGGATTGACCTGCGTCCACGATTCGGCGAGCGCGGGCTGGATGCCGAGCTTCTTGTCGCGGACGGTCAGGAACTCGTAGACGAGCTGATTGATGTTGTTGGTCAGGTTTTCATTCTGAGAATGCGGGTCCGTCGTCTGCATGTCGCCGCGACCCGCCCAGCGCAGCGTCTTCGCGTCGGAAGTGGACAGCGCGAGGAGCAGCGCAAGCGCAACGAACATCGGTGCAGCGTGGAAGGAACGGTTCATGGAGCCTCTTCGGATCGGGTTCGCGGTCGGCGCATGCCGGATCGTGCCTGGCGGGTGGCCGCGATCATAACGCCGCCCCGACGGCGCAGGGTAGAATCCGCGCGGCCGGCCGCCGGCCCTCGCCGGCCCTCCGGGCCGCAGGATTTCCCGGCCGGCGTCGTCTCCCGCCATCGCATGAGCTCCTCCGCGCCCGCGTCCCGCCTCGAAGCGCAACTCGCGTCGGGGATGGCCGCCGACGAAATGCCGCTTTCCCGCCGCATCGAACGCGCGCGGCGCGCGAAGGCGCCGGCGGCGGAATGGGAGCGGATCGCCGCCGCGCTCGCGCGATCGGTCGAGAAGCGGCAGGCCCGCGCCGCTCGCCGCCCGCCGATCTCGTATCCGCCGGAGCTGCCCGTCGGCGCGCGCGCCGGCGACATCGAGCGGATGATCCGCGAGCACCAGGTCGTCATCGTCTGCGGCGAAACGGGGTCCGGCAAGACGACGCAGTTGCCGAAGATATGCATGGCGGCGGGTCGCGGCGAGCGCGGGTTGATCGGTCACACGCAGCCGCGGCGAATCGCCGCGCGCGCCGTCGCGACCCGGATCGCCCAGGAGCTCGGCACCGAGATGGGCAGCGTCGTCGGCTACAAGGTCCGCTTCAGCGACCACACGAAGCCGGACGCGTTCATCAAGCTGATGACCGACGGCATCCTGCTCGCCGAAACGCAGGGCGACCCGCTTCTTGCCGCCTACGACACGCTGATCGTCGACGAAGCGCACGAGCGCAGCCTCAACATCGATTTCCTGCTCGGCTACCTTAAGCAGCTTCTCCGAAAGCGACCCGACCTCAAGTTGATCGTCACGTCGGCCACGCTGGACGCCGATCGCTTCGCGAGTCATTTCGGGGCCGAGGGGAAAAAGGCGCCGGTGATCGAAGTCTCCGGCCGGATGTTTCCGGTCGACGTTCGCTACCGACCGCTCAAGACCGCGGAGGATGAAGCCGACGACGAGGAGGAACTCGAGGACGCGATCGTCGAAACTGCCGAGGATCTGTGGCGCGCAGCCCCCGGCGATATCCTGGTCTTCCTTCCCGGCGAACGCGAGATCCGCGAGACGGCCGAGCTTCTGCAGAAGGGGCTCGCGCGCCGGCCGTATGCGCGCGCGGTCGAGATCCTGCCGCTTTTCGCGCGACTGTCGGTGCCGGAGCAGCAGCGCGTTTTCGCGCCTTCGTCGGGGCGGCGCATCGTGCTGGCGACCAACGTCGCCGAGACGTCGCTCACCGTACCCGGCATCCGCTACGTGATCGATACCGGCGTCGCGCGCATCAAGCGCTATTCGCTGCGCAACAAGACGACGCTGCTGCAGATCGAGAAGGTCTCGCAGGCGGCGGCGAACCAGCGCGCCGGGCGTTGCGGGCGCGTTGCCGACGGCATATGCGTGCGTCTCTACGGCGAAGACGATTTCGACGCGCGCCCGAAGTACACGGAGCCCGAGATCCTGCGGAGCTCGCTCGCCGCGGTGATCCTGCGCATGGCCGCTTTGGGGCTCCCCGAGGTCACCGATTTTCCGTTCGTCGAGGCGCCCGGTGCGCGCGCGATTTCCGACGGCTACCAGCTGCTGGCCGAACTCGGCGCCGTCGACGGCGGGCGCCGGCTGACCCCGCTCGGCGCCGAGCTCGCGCGGTTGCCGGTCGACCCCCGGGTCGGACGAATGGTGCTCGCCGCGCGCGAGCGCGGTTGCGTCGCCGAAGTGCTCGTCATCGCGAGCGCGCTGTCCGTCCCCGACCCGCGCGACCGGCCGCTTGCGAAGCAGCAGGCCGCCGATCAGGCGCACCTCGCGTTTCGCGACGACCGATCGGATTTCCTGTCGCTCATCGCGTTGTGGGAATTCTTCGGCAAGAGGCTCGCCGAGAAGCTTTCGCACCGGAAGCTCGTCGATGCCTGCCGCGGGCAATTCGTGTCGTACCTGCGCCTCACCGAATGGCGCGACGTGCACGCGCAATTGGCGAACGAGGTCGCCGACCAGGGATGGACGTGGCAGCCGAAGCTCGCCGAAGCGATCGACGCGACGAAGTACCAGGCGATCCACCAGGCGCTGCTCGCGGGCCTACTCGGCAACATCGGCACGCAGGACGGCGACGGCGACGGATACCTCGGCGCGCGCGGTATCCGGTTCCATGTCCATCCCGGGTCGGGCCTCGCCAAAAAGCGGCCGAAATGGGTGCTGGCCGCCGAACTCGTGGAGACGTCGCGGCTCTTTGCGCGCTGCGCCGCGAAGATCGAGCCCGAATGGGTCGAGGCGGTCGCTGGCGACCGTGTTGATCGCGACTATTTCGAGCCGCGTTGGGACGCCGACCGCGGAGAAGTCGTCGCCAGCGAACGCGTGCAGCTCTACGGCTTGACGATCGTGCCACGTCGGCGCGTGTCGTACGGCACCCTCGAGCCGGCAGTGGCGCGCGAGGTGTTCATCCGCGAGGCGCTCGTGCCCGGCGAACTCGCGACCCGAGGCGTGTTCCTCGCGCACAACCGGCAGCTTGTCGCCGACGTCGCGCTGCTCGAACACAAGGCGCGGCGTCAGGACGTGCTGGTCGACGACGAAGCGATTGCCTCGTTCTACGCCGAGCGGGTGCCCGAGGGCATCCATTCGCTGGCGACGTTCGAGCATTGGCGTGCCCGCGCCGAACGCGACGACCCGCGCAAGCTCTACCTGACGCGCGAGGCGCTGATGCGCCACGAAGCGGCGCACGTGACCGAGGTGCTCTTCCCCGAACGGCTTGCGCTGGCGGGAGCCGAGCTGCCCTTGAAGTACCGATTCGCGCCCGGACAGCCCGGAGACGGCCTCACGCTGACCGTCCCGCTGGCGCTGTTGAATCAGGTCGACGCCGGCCGCCTGTCGTGGCTCGTGCCCGGCATGATCCGTGAGAAGGTGACGTTCCTGCTGAAAGCGCTGCCGAAGGCGTTGCGCAACCGCGTTCAACCGGTGCCCGATGCGGTGACGGCGTTTCTCGAGTCTGTGCCGAGCGGCGAGGCGCCGCTCGCCCAAGCGCTGCGCGTCTGGCTGCGCTCGCGCATCGGCGAGGCGCCCCCTCCGGATGCCTGGGACCGGGCAGCGATGCCGCCGCACCTCGACATCGAGGTCAGGGTCGTCGATGCGTCGGGCATCGAGCTCGCCGCTGGCCGCGATCTCGCGGCGTTGCGCGCGCAACTCGGGGAGGCCGCGCAGCTGTCGTTTGCGAAAGCGGGGCCCTCCGTAGAACGGCGCGGTATGAAGACCTGGGATTTCGGGGACCTCCCCGAATCGCTGACGACCGTGAAGCATGGCCATCGCTTCACGGGCTACCCTGCGCTCGTCGACGACGGCGACAGCGTTTCGATCGCGCTCCTCGACACCCGTCCCGCGGCGGACGCCTCGACGCGGGCCGGCGTCGTCCGACTGATCCGGATCGCCATGAAGGAAGTCGTCGCCCGGCACGAAAAGGGCGGGCCTGGATTCGCGCAAGCCGCGTTGCAGCTGAAGACGACGATTCCGACCGACCGGCTGATCGATGACGTGATGGCCGCCCTCTGCGATCGGGCATTCGTCGGCGACGACCCGCTGCCACGCTCCGAGAAGATGTTCGCCGAGCAGGTGAAGCGCGCGCGGACACGGCTGCCGGCGGTCGCGGAGGGCGCTTTCCGGCTGCTCGCCGCGATCGCCGCCCGGCATCATGAGCTTTCGCAGCGCCTGGCATCGGTCTCCCCGTCGGCGTCGCGACTCGGAGCCGAGTTGCGCAACCGCCGCGATGCCCTGGTCCACGCGGGCTTCTTCCACGAGACGCCGTGGACCCAGCTCGCCCACGTGCCGAGATACCTGGCCGCGCTCGATCGCCGGCTGGTCAAGTTCGCACTGGACCCTTCGCGGGATGCCCATCACGCGAAATCGGTCGGGCAATGGTGGGAGCGCTATCGCGAGCGCGACGACGCCAATCGGAAGGCCGCCCGCGCCGAACCCGGGCTCGAGCGGTTCCGATGGCTGCTGGAAGAGCTCTCGGTGTCGCTTTTCGCGCAGGAGCTCAAGACTCCGTTCCCCGTCTCGTACCGGCGCCTGGAAAAGGCGTGGGCGGAGCTTTCACGCTGACCCCTGGCGATTTCGACGCGTTGTGGGGCCGATTGTCCCCGTGTTACAGTAAGTTGGCTTGTGCTTGTCCATGACATTTGGGTACGTTGCCGGCCGAGTGCCTCGCCCCGGGTCGATCGCGGGGCAGGGCGACGCGAATCCGGCGGACGATAGGAAAACCGCCCGACCAGCGTGAACGCCCTGACGACCGATTCGACGGCCCGGAGGCCTCCTTCTCGCGACATGGCGAAAATTCTCGGCGATTGCCGGGATATCGCGATTCATCGCCTGCTGCTTTCGTTCAACTCGGTGCTCGAGCGCGTCGGCGAAATGCTGATGGATCGCGCGAGCCGCACCGATGTCCGGGAGGAGCAGGCCGTCTGCCTCGAAGCCCGCGACACGCTCCAGCAGAGCCGCTCCGACGTGATGACGGAATTCGAGCGGCGGTTGCGCAGCCAGATCGACGACCGCATCGCCGGCAAGGCGATCGTGAAGACCGACTTCTCCAAGGTGGATGCCGACAAGCTCACGCTCATCGACACCAATGCGATGGACGAGTCGGTCGTGACCGGCAACATCACGCGTGTCCTCGAAAATCTCTGCCACGACGAGTTGCAGCTCCTCAATCGAGGGATCGGCCACCTGCTGGGCCAACCGGAGCTGGAGACCGAAAGGAACCCGTTCGCGCCCGCGGCGATCGTTTCCGCGTTTGCCGATTCCCTGCAGTCGATCAAGGCGGAACACCGGGTCAAGTACATGATCCTGAAGGAACTAAACCAGGCGTCGCTCGCCGAAATCAACGGGATCTACGCCGATATCAACAAGCATCTGCAGAACATGCATGTGATGCCTGCCGGCGGCTCAAGGCGATCCTCGGCGATCAGGCGCAGCGGCGGACACGGACGCGGGGCCGGAGGGCCGGGTAAGGGCGAAGAGGGAACGTCGTCCGCCGAGGTCGACGTGATGGAACTCTTCCAGAAACGGTTTGGCGCGGCGGTACCCCCGCAGCTTCCGCCCGGAATGCAGGCGGCCGCCCTGCGGATGATGGCGGACGGTAGCCAGGAATTCCCGCCGATTTCGCTCGAGGCGGGCGCCCGATACATCCCGCGGGGCCCGCTGGCGCCAACGCCGTCCGGATATATTCCCGGCGCGCCGATCATGGCTACTCCAGTGCTGGGCGAGGGCCTCGCGCGATTGCAGGCCGGCGAATCGGACTTCGATTTGGGCGGCGGCACGTTCGTGCAGTTTTCCGGCATCCCGGAAGGCCGGCACAACGTTCTGCGCGACCTCCAGGAGTCGACGCTGGGCAAGCGGGCGAACCAGCTCGAATCGATGACGATCGAGCTCGTCGCGATGCTGTTCGATTTCATCTTCGAGACCAAGGACCTGCCCGACGGCATCAAGGCGCTGCTCGCGCGACTGCAGATCCCCGTCCTCAAGGCCGCGATGCTCGACGGCGCGTTCTTCGCGAAGAAGTCGCATCCGTCGCGGTTGCTGGTCAACGCGCTCGCCGAGGCCGGTCGCGGCTGGTCGCCGGCGATGGGGGCGGACGATCCGCTGTACAACCACATCGATGCGCTGGTCCACCGGATCCTCGACGGTTTCACCGACAACCTCGCGATCTTCGACGAGGTGCGCGAAAAGCTCGAGAAGTTCCTCGCCGAAGAGCAGACGGTCGCCGAGGCCAACATCCAGTCGACGGCCGAGGAGATCAACCAGACCGACCGGCAGGAGATGGCGACGGCGGTCGCGAAGGCCGAGATCGAGCGGCGCATCCAGATGTACCCGGTGCCGAACTTCCTCGCCGCGTTTCTTCGCCAGCAATGGACCGGCACGCTCGAAGACGTCTACATGAAGCACGGCGAGGACAGCGAAACCTGGGAGCAGAGCATCGCGATGCTGGAGGACCTCGTCTGGAGCGTGCAGCCGAAGCGGACGAAGGACGATCGCAAGCACCTGGTCGCGCTGCTGCCGTCGCTCCTGAAGCGGCTTTCCGGCGCGCTGCTCGAAGTCGCGGCGCAAAGCGAGGAGCGCGAGCGGTTCATGTCGAACCTCGTCGAGGCGCATGCGGCCTCCGTCAAGCCGAACCTCGGATCCGCGGCGCTCGCCACGGCATCGGTCGTCGAGCAGGCGAAGGCGGCTGCCGAAATGGCCAAGGCCGCTGGCGACCAGGAGAAGGCGGCGAAGGCGGAGGAGCTCGCCGAAGCGATGACGCAGGCCGAGCCGGCGCCGATCGACCAGGAACCGGAGATCATCGACGACCAGTTCCTCGAGATCGCGCAGAGCCTGGAGCGCGGCACGTGGATCGAATTCGAGGCGGACGACGGTCAGCTCGCCTTCGCGAAACTCGCGTGGATCAGCCCGCTGCGCGGCACCTACCTGTTCACGAATCGGCAGGGCCTGAAGGCGCTGTCGATGAACGCCGAGGAGCTCGCGGTGCGCTTCCGCACCGACCGTGCCCGCCTGGTCGAGGCCGAGCCGCTCATCGATCGCGCCTTCGGCAGCGTGATGGCGTCCTTTGCCGAAAAGATTCCCGAAACGGCAGCGAGCTGACGGGTTGAGCGTCAGTATCCGGAGCGCGTCCCGCGCGCATCGGACGGTCCGTCGTGGCTGACGTCGGGCGAGCGCGCATCGGCGCGCTGATCATCGGCGACGAGATCCTCTCCGGCAAGCGCCAGGACCGGCACCTCGCGCAGGTCATCTCGACGCTCAAGACACGCGGTCAGGCCCTCGACTGGGCGCGCTACGAGGGCGACGATCGGGACGTGCTGACGCGCGTACTCGCCGAATCCTTCGCGCGCGGCGACATCGTGTTCGCCTTCGGCGGCGTCGGCGCGACGCCCGACGACCATACGCGGCAGGCGGCGGCCGCCGCGCTTCGCGTGCCGCTCGAACGGCATGCGGAGGCCGTAGCCTTCCTCGAAGCGCAGTTCGGCGCGGCGGCCTATCCGCACCGCGTGCTGATGGCCGAGTTTCCGGCGGGTGCGACGATCATCCCGAATCCGGTCAATTGCGTCGCGTCGTTCTCGGTGCGCCATCACCACTTTTTCCCCGGCTTCCCGCAGATGGCGTGGCCGATGCTCGACTGGGTGCTGGCGACCTACTATTCCGGGCTCGCTTCGGTCGAGAGCGTCGAGCGCGCGATCGTCGTGTTCGGCGCCGGCGAAAGCATGCTGCTGCCGCTGATGAACGAATGTGTTGCGCGGTATCCGAAGTTGAAGCTCTTCAGCCTGCCGACGCTGCTGCCCGAGGGCCGCCGGCGCCTGGAGCTCGGCGTGCGCGGCGAGAGCTGCGCCGCGGACGCGGCGCTTGCGGACCTCATCCAAGGGGTCGAGGCGGGCGGGTTCCGCTGGGTACCCTTCGGCATGCCGGATCCCGACGACGGATCGGCGGTCGCGCCGCGATGAAGCGGGGACTCGAGCAGGACGAAAGCGGGCGTCGGCAAGACGAAGTCGAGCCCCGCGTTGCGCGCGATCGCCGCTCACCGATCCGCTAGCGCCCGGGCGCATTCGGCGACGAGGACGGGCCCGCGATAGATCAACCCGGTGTAGATCTGCACCAGCGTCGCGCCGGCGTCGATCTTTTCCTTCGCGTCCGCACCGCATTGGATGCCGCCGACGCCGATGATCGGCAGCGCGCCGTCGAGCGCCGTCGCTAGCCTCGCCACCACGGCGGTCGCCTGTGCGCGCAGCGGCCGGCCCGAAAGGCCGCCCGCCTCGTCGGCGTTCGGCCGGCCCTTGACGGCGTCGCGCGCGAGCGTCGTGTTGGTCGCGATGACGCCGTCGGTACCGTGACGAACGAGAATCCTCGCAATGCCGTCGATGGCGGCCGGCGTCAGATCCGGCGCGATCTTGACCGCAATCGGCGTGTACTTGCCATGCTTGTCGGCAAGGACCTTCTGCTCCGCCTTGAGCGCCGCGATCAGGCCGCCCAGCATCTCCTCGGATTGCAGGTCGCGCAGGCCCTTGGTGTTGGGCGACGACACGTTGACGGTGACGTACGACGCGCGAGCATAGACGGCGCGCAGGCAGGTGAGGTAGTCGTCGGCCGCGCGGGCGTTAGGCGTGTCGAAGTTCTTGCCGATGTTGAGACCGAGGATGCCCCGCCAGGCGGCGCGTCCGGCGTTGGCGAGGAACATATCGACGCCCTCGTTGTTGAAGCCGAGCCGGTTGATGAGTGCCCCGGCTTCGGGCAATCGGAACATCCGGGGTTTCGGGTTGCCCGGCTGCGCGCGCGGCGTGACCGTGCCGCATTCGATGAATCCGAAACCGAATGCCGCGAGCCCGTCGATGTGCGCCGCGTTCTTGTCGAGGCCGGCCGCGAGTCCGACGCGGTTCGGAAACGCGAGGCCCATCGCCGTGACGGGCGACGGCGCGACATCCGGGCAAAGCGCACTGGCGACCCCGCAGCGCACGGCGAGGTCGAGGCTCGCGAAGGCCAACTCGTGCGCGGTCTCGGGGTCGAGCGTGAACAGCAGCGGGCGGAACAACGGGTAGATCATTGCGCGGCGGCTCGCTCGGTGCGAGGCACGTACCGTCGGTGGGGAGGCGGCGCGATGATACCATCTGCGCCCCGCGTCCTCCTCCGATGGTGCCATGCGCCGCCCCTTCGCTGCGCTCCTGTTCGCCGTCTCCCTCGTCGCGGCGCCTCCACTCGCGCTCGCCGCCCCTGCGACCTTACCGGCGCCGGGCGGCTACGCGACGCGCGCCGACGTGCGCGCGTTCATCGTCGAGATGGCGGACGAGCACGGTTTCGATCGCGCGGAGCTGCGCCGCCTGTTCGCGGAGGTCCGGTACCAGCGCGCAATTGTCGTCGCGATGGACCGGCCACTGCGCGAGCCGCCGAAATGGTACGAATACGCGCCGATGTTTCTGAGCGGTCCGCGTGTCGATGCCGGCGTCGCCTACTGGGCCGCGCACGCGGACGAACTGGCGCGCGCCGAGGCGCGTTTCGGCGTTCCCGCCGAAGTGATCGTCGCCATTCTCGGCGTCGAGACGTTCTACGGAAAGTACATCGGGAACTACCGGACCGTCGACGCGCTGGCGACGCTGGCGTTCGATTACCCGCGTCGCGCGGCGTTCTTCCGCGGTGAGCTGAAGCAGTTCCTGCTGCTCGCGCGCGAGCTCTCGATGCCACCGCTGTCGGCGAAAGGATCTTTCGCGGGCGCGCTGGGCGTCCCGCAGTTCATGCCCGGAAGCTATCGGAATTTCGCCATCGATTTCGACGACAGTGGCCGTGCCGACCTGTGGACGAGCGCTGCGGATATCGTCGGCAGCGTCGCCAACTACCTCGCGCGGCACGACTGGCAGCCGGGCCAGCCGGTCCTGCTCCCGGCGCTCTTTGCCGAGGGCACGCGCGATGTCGTGCTGCGCAAGCTCGACGGGGGGCTTTCCGAACGGCGAGCGCTCGACGCCTGGGCGGCCGATGGCGTGACGCCCGCCACCGCGCCGGAAGGCCTTGCGCCCGAACCGGTTGGCCTCCTGCTGCTCGAGGAAAAGACCGACGGCGTCGCGACGGACAGCCACTGGATCGCGTGCAACAATTTCTATGTGCTGACCCGATACAACCGGAGCCGCCTGTACGCCGCTGCCGTGTGGGAACTCGCGAAGGCGATGAAGGCGGCGCGGGGCAACGTGCCGCGCTGATAGAGCGACAAGGCCGCGACGGCCCGCCGCTAGGACTCGCGGCGCGAGGCAAGCGTGCGCACGTGCGCGACGAGACCCCGCGTCGATGCGTCGGCATCCTCCGGCAGCCCGACCCGGCCTTCGAGCGCGGCCACGATCGGCGGTGCGAGCGTCTTGCCGAGTTCGACGCCGAACTGGTCGAATGGATTGATGCCGAACAGCACCGCCTCGACGAACGTCCGGTGCTCGTACATCACGAGGAGCTGTCCCAACCGGTAGGCGTTGAGCTCGGGCATCAGAATCGTCGTCGACGCGCGGTTGCCCGGACAAACGCGCGCGGCGACCGCCGCGTTCAACGCCTCGCCGTCGAGCCCCTTGACGAGGAGTTCTGCGCGGAGCGCGTCCGCGCCGCGGCCGACGAGCAGCGCCTGCGCCTGCGCGAGCGCGTTCCCGACCAGCAAAGTCTGCTGGTTCGCGAGCGGATGCGTCGCGCGGACGGGCACGATGAATTCGACCGGCGCTTCGCGGGTTCCCTGATGCAACCATTGGAAAAAGGCGTGCTGGGCATTGGTGCCGGCGTCGCCCCACAGCGCCGCCGCGGAAGGGCCTGCCAGCGGAGCGCCATCGCGCGCGACGCGTTTGCCATTGCTTTCCAGCACGAGTTGCTGCAGGTACGCCGGCAGCCGGAACAGCGTTTGCGCGTAAGGGATCACGACCCGCTCGGCATGCCGCAGATACGCGGCATTCCACCAGCCGACGAGCCCCAGCACCGCCGGCAGATTGCGTTCGAGCGGCGTGGACCGGAAGTGCGCATCGACGCTCGCGGCTCCCGCGAGCAGTTCCGAAAAGCGCTCCCAGCCGAGCTTCAGCGCGATCGGCAGTCCGGCCGGCGACCAGAGCGAGTAGCGTCCGCCGACCCAATCCCAGATCGGGAGGATGTCGGCCGTCGCGATGCCGAACGCCTGCGCCGCCGCGGTGTTGCCCGTGACCGCGATGAAATGCGGTTTCAGGTCTGCGCCCCGTCCGAGCGCCGCCACGAGCCAGGCCTTGGCGCTGGCGGCGTTGGCGAGCGTCTCCTGGGTGGTGAACGTCTTCGACGTGACGATGAAGAGCGTGGCCGCGGGGTCGAGAGGTTCGAGCCCGCGCGTCAGGTGCTCGGGATCGACGTTCGCGACGAACGAGACGTCGACGCCGGCCGTGTACGGGCCGAATCGGCGCCGCGTGCCCGGCGGCGGCGCGAGCGCCGAGCATACGACGAGCGGTCCCAGGTCGGACCCGCCGATCCCCAGGTTGACGACCGAGCGGATGGGTCGACCGGTGGCGCCGACGCGCAGGCCGCCGCGGATCTGCGCCGCGAGCGTCTTCATGCGTGCCTGCGCGGCGCGTATCTCGGCGAGGATGTTGCGACCATCGACGTCGATCGGGGAGTCGTCCAACTGCCGCAGCGCCGTGTGCAGCGCTGGCCGTCGCTCCGACTGATTGACCTTTTCGCCGGCGAAAAGCGCCGTGATCCAGCCGGGGAGTCCGGTGGCAACGGCGTGCTCGACGAGCAGAGGCAACGTGTCGGGGCCGAGCCGCTCCTTCGACACGTCGATGAGCCAGTCGTCCCAGGCGAACGACAGGCGCGCGAACCGTCCGGGATCGGCGCCGAAGAGTTCGGCGATCGTTCGCTGCGACAGCGACCGGCAGTGTCCGGAAAGATCGATCGGAGTCGGAGCAGCCATCGCGCGTATCGACGGGAGAGGAGGGGTGTCCCGGGTTCGGAAGCCGCGGGTGTTGTTTTTTGCAGCATAGTCGATTGGGCACGCAATGCAAAACGGATAGAATCGGCCGGGTCGATTCCGATTCCCGGTGTCCCGCAATGCCGTCCGCTTGCCTCGATCCGACGGCAACGCGACCCGTCCGCCCGAATCACCCCGTGCGCCTTCGCCCGCCATCGACGCGATTTTGCCCATGACCGACGTGACCGAGGACCCCGCCGACAAGGATCTGCCGCTGCGCGAGGACACGCGCCTGCTCGGGCGTCTGCTCGGCGACGTGCTGCGTGGTCAGACCGGCGACGCCGGCTTCGCGCGGATCGAGGCGATCCGCCAGACCGCGATCCGCTTCCGGCGCGCCGGTTCGGGCGACGCCGACGCGGTCAAGCGCGAACTCGCCGCGCTGCTGAACGGCCTGCCGATCGCGCAGACTCTCGACGTCGTGCGTGCGTTCAGCTACTTCTCGCATCTCGCGAACATCGCCGAGGACGTCCACCAGAACCGCAGGCGCAGGAGGCATGCGCTCGCGGGGTCGAAACCGCAGCGCGGCAGCGTCGCCGATGCGCTCGACCGCGTCGCCGCGCAGGGGGTGGACGGGCCCGCGGTCGTCGAATGGTTTGCGAACGCGCTGGTGAGTCCCGTGCTCACCGCCCATCCGACCGAGGTGCAGCGCAAGAGCATCCTCGATTGCGAGCGCGAGATCGCGCGCCTCCTGCAATGGCGCGATCGCGTCGAGCTCACGCCGGACGAGGCGGTCGAATTCGAATCCTGTCTCTACCGGCAGGTGCTCGCGTTGTGGCAGACCGCAATGATCCGGCTGTCGAAGCTCAAGGTGCGCGACGAAGTCGACAATGGGCTCGCCTACTACCGCTACACTTTCCTCGCGGAGGTGCCGCGGCTGCACTTGTCGCTCGAGGCGCGGCTCCGAGAGCGGTTCGGCGCGGACGAATCCGTTTCGCTCGGGCCGTTCCTGCGAATCGGATCGTGGATCGGCGGCGACCGCGACGGCAATCCGTTCGTCGTCGGCGAGACGCTGCGCTACGCGATTCATGCCCAGGCGCGCGTTGCGTTTGACCACTACCTCGACGAGATCCACCAGCTGGGCGGCGAGTTGTCGTTGTCGACGCGGCTCGTGCGAACCACGCCGCAGCTCGGCGCGCTCGCCGTCAAGGCGGGAGACACAAATCCGCACCGCGCGGACGAGCCTTACCGGCAGGCGCTGATCGGCATCTACGCGCGAGTCGCCGCGACGGCGCGGGCGTTGGCCGGGTATGTCCCTCCGCGTACGGCCTCCGTCGACCTTCCCGCTTACGCGACGCCGGGCGAGCTCGTCGCCGATCTGTCCACGCTCAACGCGTCGCTGGCGCAGCACGGCGCGTCGAAGCTTGCGGCGGGTCGGCTCGTGCCGTTGATGCGCGCGATCGGCGTGTTCGGCTTCCATCTCGCCGTGCTCGACCTGCGCCAGAATGCCGACGTGCACGAGGCGGTCGTCGGCGAGTTGCTCGCGCGTGCCGGCGCCCATGCCAACTACCTGGAGCTCCCGGAATCCGCGCGCGCCGCATTGCTGGCACGCGAGCTCTCGAGTCCCCGGCTGTTGCACTCGCCGCATCTCGCATACTCCGAGCGCACGCGCTCCGAGCTCGAGATTCTCGGCGTCGCTGCGGACATCCATCGTCGATTCGGTCCGACGGCGCTGCCGAACTATGTCATTTCGAAATGCCAGTCCGTCTCCGATCTGCTCGAAGTCGCCATTCTGCTGAAGGAGGTCGGGCTGCAGAGCGGCGATACCCTCGGCGTCAACATCGTGCCGCTGTTCGAGACGATCGACGATCTCGACCATGCATCAGCCGTCATGCGGGCCGCGTTCGAGCTGCCGCTTTACCGGCGTTGGCTGGACAGTCGAGACGGCAACCAGGAAATCATGCTCGGCTACTCCGACAGCAACAAGGACGGCGGATACGTGACCGCGAACTGGGCGCTCTATCGCGCGGAGCTCTCCCTGGTCGACGCGTTTCGCGACCACGGCGTCAAGCTGCGCCTTTTTCACGGCCGCGGCGGGACCGTCGGTCGAGGCGGCGGGCCCAGTTTCGATGCGATCCTCGCGCAGCCGGCGGGCAGTGTCACCGGCGGACTGCGCGTCACCGAGCAGGGCGAGATCATCGCCAGCAAGTATTCGGATCCCGAACTCGGCCGGCGCAATCTCGAGACCCTCGTCGCGGCGACGCTCGAGGCGAGTTTTGTCGACGGCGAGCGCCTCGAAGACCGCACGGGGAGCTATTTCGCTGTGATGGGCACGCTCTCGGAGCACGCGTTTGCCGCCTATCGCGGGCTCGTCTACGACACGCCGGAGTTCGTCGCGTATTTCCGCGGGTCGACGCCGATCGCCGAAATCGCCGGCCTCAACATCGGCAGCCGGCCCGCATCGCGGACCGCGTCGCAGCGGATCGAGGACCTTCGCGCGATCCCGTGGGTGTTCAGCTGGGGGCAGTGCAGGCTCATGCTGCCGGGCTGGTACGGCTTCGGTACCGCGGTCGACGCGTGGCTCGCCGCGCACCCCGGCGGCCCCGAAGCCGGCATCGCGCTCCTCTCCGAAATGCAGGAGCGCTGGCCATTTTTCCGGAGCGTGCTGTCGAACATGGCGATGGTCCTCGCGAAGACCGACCTCGCCATCGCGTCGCGATACGCCGAACTCATCGACGACGCCGACCTGTCCGACGCGATCTTCGAGCGCATCGCGGCCGAGCACGGCCGCGCGCTCCACCATCTCTGCGCGATCACCGGGCAGGCCGATCTCCTGCACGACAATCCGACGCTTGCGCGGAGCATCAGGAACCGGTTCGCGTACCTCGATCCGCTCAATCACCTGCAGGTCGAGTTGCTGCGCCGATACCGGGGCGGGCAGACGGACGAGCGCACGCAGCGGGCAATTCACCTGACGATCAACGGGCTGGCCGCGGGGCTGCGTAACAGCGGCTGACGCCGGTGGGCGCCCCGGCGCAGACCTTGATCCAGATCAAATAAGAATAATTCGCATTCGTATTGACAGATGCCCGGAGGCGGACGCAGAATGGGAGCCTGCTAACCGCGATCCGATCGGACAGGCCCAATGAAATTCTTTCAGCCCGCGCGCGCAACCGCCGTTGCGACGCTCGCGCTCGCGTTCGCGCTGGCCGCCCCGGCGGCCCGCGCCGTCGACGAACCGGTCCTCAACCTCTACTCGGCGCGTCACTACCAGACGGACGAGGCGCTCTACGACAACTTCACGAAGGCGACCGGCATCAAGATCAACCGGATCGAGGCCGGCGACGACCAGCTGCTCGAGCGCATCAAGAGCGAAGGTTCGAACAGTCCCGCCGACATCCTGATGATCGTCGACGCGGCTCGCCTTTGGTCCGCGCAGCAGCAAGGCCTGTTCCAGCCGGTCCGGACCAAGGTGCTCGACGAGCGCATACCGGAGGCGTTCGCGGATCCCGAGGGCAACTGGTACGGATTCTCGAGCCGCGCCCGCGTGATCGTCTACAACAAGTCGGCGGTCAATCCGGTCGACGTCGCGACCTACGAAGCGCTCGCCGACCCGAGGAACAAGGGGAAGGTCTGCACGCGCTCGGGCAGCCATCCGTACAACCTGTCGCTCGTCGCTGCGCTGATCGCGCACAACGGCGAAGCGAAGACGGAAGCCTGGGCGAAGGGTGTCGTCGCGAACATGGCGCGCACGCCGCGTGGCGGCGACTCCGACCAGATCAAGGCCGTGGCCGCCGGCGAATGCGCCGTTGCGTTGTCGAACACGTATTACTACGTGCGCCTGATGCGCTCAGCGAAACCCGAGGAACGCGAGTGGGCGGCGAAGACGGGTGTAATCTGGCCCGACCAGGCGAGCTACGGCACGCACGTCAACATCGCCGGCGCCGGCGTGCTGAAGAACGCACCGCACCGTGCCAACGCGATCAGGTTCCTCGAGTATCTGGCCGGCGCCGAGGCCCAGGCGTACTTCGCGAACGGCAACAACGAATGGCCGGTGGTGAAGGGTGCGGTTGCGAAAAACCCGGAACTCGAGTCGCTCGGAACGTTCAAGATCGATCCGCTGCCGATCGCGACCCTCGGGCGCAATACCCCGGCTGCGCAAAAGCTCCTCGATCGCGCCGGCTGGAAATGAACCGTTCCGCCCCCCGGTCCCGCCCCCCGGTCCTGACGCAACTCGGCGGGACCCGGGCGGCGCGGGCTAGGCATCGTTTCGCGCCGGACGTCCGACCCTCGTGCCGCGGCGCACGGCGCGCGCGAGGACGAGGAGCGGCAGCACGCCGACGGCGACGATCGCGAGCGACGGCCACGCCGCCTCGGCAAGCCGTTCGTCCTTGGCCAGCGTGTACGCCTGTGTGGCGAGCGTATCGAAGTTGAACGGGCGCAGCACCAGCGTGGCCGGCAACTCCTTCATCACGTCGACGAACACCAGCAGCGCCGCCGCGGCCGCTGTGCGCGCGAGAAGCGGCGCATGCACGCGCAGCAGCGTTCCAAGCATTCCGGCGCCCAAGCCGCGAGCCGCCGCGTCCATGCTGGGGGTGATCCGCGCGAATCCGGGCTCGACACCGTTCCACGCGACCGCGAAGTGCCGAACGAGATAGGCGTAGATCAGCGCGGCGATCGTCCCGGTGAGTACGAGCCCGACCGACAGACCGAACTCTCGTTTCGCGAACTCGGCGAGCCAGGCGTCGACGGCGCCGAGCGGCAACAGCACGCCGACCGCCAGCACGGAACCGGGAACCGCGTAACCCAGCGCGAGAAAGCGGCTCGTCCCGCGCGTGAGTGCGCCAGGCAGTATGCGCACGGCGTACGCGACGACGATCGCGAAGACCACCGCGAGCGCGGCCGTCAGCCCGGCGACGCGAAAGCTGTTCCACGCGAGTTCGGCGAAACGCGCGGTGCGGGGGAAGCCCGGCTCGGACAACGCAAGCCGCCCGAGCAACAGCAGCGGCAGCACAAAGCCGACGACGACCGGTGCCGCGCAGACGAGCGTCGCGAGCCAGGCGCGCCAGCCGACGAGCCGCGGGCGAAGCGGTGCCTTCGGGCTGCGGGGGCGGCTGCCACCGGACACCCGCGCCGCGCCGCGCGACCAGCGCTCGAGCAGCACCGCGCCGATGACGAATGCGAGGAGCGCGGCGGACAACTGCGCTGCGGCGACGCGGTCGGACAGCGAGAACCACGCGCGGTAGATACCGGTGGTGAAGGTATCGACGGCGAAATACGCGACCGTGCCGTAATCCGCGAGCGTTTCCATCAATGCCAGCGCGATGCCGCCGGCCACTGCGGGCCGCGCGAGCGGCAGGTCGACGCGCCAGAACGCGCGGCGGGCATCGAGTCCCATCGTCCGCGCCGCCTCGATCAGCGACGCTGGCCGCTCGAGGAAGGCGGTACGCGCCAGCAGGTAGACATACGGATAGAGGACGGCGATGAACATCGCCGCGGCGCCCCCGAGCGAGCGTACGTCCGGGAACCAATAGTCGCCCTTCGCCCAGGCAAACGCGCCGCGCAACGCGGTCTGCACGGGCCCCGCGTAATCGAGCCAGTCGGTGTACGCGTACGCCATGACATAGGCGGGCATCGCGAGCGGCAGCAGCAGCGCCCATTCGAACACGCGCGCGCCCGGGAATCGGCGGTTCGTGACCAGCCACGCGGTCACGGTTCCACCGAAAGCCACACCGATGCCGACGACCACCACGAGAACGAGCGTGTTGGCGATGAAGCCCGGCAGCACCGTGGACATCAGGTGTGCCCATACGCTTCCGTGTCCCGGCGCGAGGCCGAGCCCCAGGACCGCGGCGACCGGCAGCGCTGCCAATGCGGCGAGCGCGATCGCCGCGCCCGCCAGTGTCGATCCGCTACGCATCGCGGCTTCGCCCGGCGACGTACCGCGCCGAGGCGACGCACGTCCGCGAAAGATCGGAGCGGTTCGCCATTGGGCGATTATAGGCGACGGTTATAATCGCCGCGTCCCCATGCGCATCCTGCTTTCCAACGACGATGGCTACTTCGCCCCGGGCCTCGAGCGCCTCGCCGCCGCGCTTTCGACGCGCGCGGAGATCACCGTCGTCGCCCCCGAAGCCGATCGCAGCGGCGCGTCGAATTCGCTGACCCTTGATCGTCCGCTGAGCGTCCGCCGCGCGCCGAACGGATTCCTGTTCGTCAACGGAACCCCCACCGACTGCGTGCACCTCGCGGTCACGGGCCTCCTCGACTGGCTCCCGGATCTCGTGGTGTCGGGGATCAATCTCGGCGCGAACATGGGCGACGACACGATCTATTCGGGCACGGTCGCCGCTGCGACGGAAGGTTATCTCCTCGGCATCCCGTCGATCGCCATGTCGCTCGCGTCTAGGACGGGCGCCCATTTCGAGACGGCGGCGGCCATCGCGCTGGAACTTCTCGAGCGTCACGAGCGGCTCCCGCTCGGCGCGCGCCTGCTCAACGTCAACGTTCCGGACGTGCCGCGCGAGTCGCTCAAGGGATTTCGGATCACGCGTCTCGGGCGCCGCCACAAGGCCGAAAACGTCGTCGTCAGCAAGAATCCGCGCGGGGAGACCGTCTACTGGGTCGGGGCCGCCGGCGCGGCCGCCGACGCCGGCGACGGCACCGACTTCTACGCGGTCGAGCAGGGCTATGCATCGCTCACGCCGCTGCAGATCGATCTCACGAACCGCGACGAGCTGCCCGCGATCGCGGATTGGATCGGTGCGTGACGCGCGAGGAGAAGCTGTCGGGCATCGGGATGACGTCGACGAGGACGCGCATCCGGATGGTGGAGCGACTGCGCGCCGACGGCATTCGCGACGAGATCGTTCTGGAGGCGATGAACGCGGTTCCGCGGCACATCTTCGTCGACGAAGCGCTTGCCATCCGCGCCTACGAGAACACGCCGCTGCCGATCGGCAGCGGCCAGACGATTTCGCAACCCTGGGTCGTCGCCCGCATGAGCGAACTCGCGCGCGCCGGACGCAAATTGGGACGGGTGCTGGAGGTCGGCACGGGTTGCGGTTATCAGACCGCCGTCCTGAGTCAGATCGCGGACGAGGTCTACACGGTCGAGCGAATCAGCGCGCTGGTCGCGAAAGCACGCCGCAACCTGCTGGCGCTCAAGGCGAAAAACGTGCGGCTCATGCACGGCGACGGCACCGCGGACCTCGGTGAGGATCTGCAATTCGACGCGATCGTCGTCACCGCGGGAACGACGCACGTTCCGACCGGTCTATTGAAATACCTGAAGCCCGGCGGCCGGATGGTGCTGCCGCTTGCGCAACACGGCGAGCACGGCGACGGCGTACAGCGCCTGACCGTCATCGAGGGAACGCCGGCCAGTCATCGTGAGCAGGCATTCGATGCGGTAAGATTTGTTCCGCTGTTGCCCGGCCTCGCGTAGATCCTTTTCACTGTTCACGATGCCGCCGTTCGCGCTTCCCTCGCACATCTTCGCATCCACCTTTTCGGGGGTGGCCAGAGTCGCGCTCGTCGCGACGCTCGTTGCCCTCGCCGCGTGCTCGACGCGCGGGCGCGCACCGATCGAGGAACGCTCGACGCGTGCTCCGACGCCGCCGACGGCGACACCTGCGCCGGCGCCGGCACCGGCGCGGCCGGCCGCGGTCGAGCCCGACGGACGCCCGCAAACGTATACGGTGAAGCGAGGCGACACCCTGCATGCGATCGCGCTGGATCAGGGACTCGACTATCGCGACCTCGCCGCGTGGAACAACATCGAGAACGCCAATCTCATTCTGGTCGGCCAGGTGTTGCGGGTCGTGCCGCCCGGCGAGGCGTCGCCGGCCGTCGCCTCGGGCGTTCAAACGATGCCGCTTCGGTCGGTGCCGCCTGTCCAGCCCGGAGAAGCCGCATCGCCGCCCTCCTCCGCGCCGCCGCCGATGGCGGCGGCAGGGTCGCGCAACACGGAGACGTACAAGACGCAGCCGAAGATCGTCAAGGAGCCCTATTCGGAGGTTGCGGTGCGCGACATGCAGCGCGCGGGCACCGCCGCGGCGAGCGTCGCGGCCGCACCGTCGCCCGAACCTGCACCCGCGCCCGCGGTCGCGCCGGTCGAGCCCAAGCCCGAGACGAAGGCGGCGCCGAAGCCCGCGAGCGGTGCGCCGGACGACGCGGAGAAGCTCGATTGGGCATGGCCCGCCAAAGGCAAGGTTGTCACCGGATTCTCGGAGGTGACCAACCTCAAGGGCATCGACATTGCGGGCACGGCCGGCCAACCGGTCACGGCCAGCGCTGCCGGCAAGGTCGTCTACGCCGGCACCGGACTTCGCGGCTACGGCAAGCTCATCATCGTCAAACACAACGACACGTACCTGTCGGCGTACGCCCACAACCGCGAGATCCTCGTCAAGGAAGGACAGCAGGTCGGCAAGGGGCAAAAGATCGCCGAGATGGGCAACACCGACGCCGATCAGGTCAAGCTGCACTTCGAGATTCGCCGGCAGGGAAAGCCGGTCGACCCCCTCCGGTACCTGCCGCCGGCATGACCCGCGTTGCGCGCCATCGCGACGGCGCGGACCCGGACCTGCCGGGAATCGCGAGCGCGGACGAGGGCGAGTTCAAGGCTCAGGCGGAGCCCGACGTCGCCGGCGAAGCGGTCGCCCTGCGGCCCGAGCGGGATTGCTTCACACAGGAGCTGCCGCTCCCTGAGCCCGCGCGCGGCCTCGGCGCCGACATCGTCAACGATGTCACGCAGATGTACCTGAACGAGATCGGCCAGCACCTGCTGCTGACCGCGCACGAGGAACTGTCGCTGGCGAGGGCGATGGCCGCCGGCGATTTCGATGCGCGCCAGCGCCTGATCGAGCACAACCTCCGTCTCGTCGTCAGCATCGCCAAGCACTACACGAACCGAGGCCTGGCGCTTCCCGACCTGATCGAGGAAGGCAACCTCGGCCTGATTCACGCGCTCGAGAAGTTCGACGCCGAGCGCGGATTCCGATTCACGACCTATGCGACGTGGTGGATCCGGCAGGCGGTCGAGCGCGCGATCATGAACCAGTCGCGGACCATCCGCCTACCCGCCCATGTCGTCAAGGAGCTGAACGTCGTGCTGCGCGCGCTTCGCCATCTCGAGATGCACGGCCAGCCGGATGGCCGCGATGCGACGCTCGATGATGTCGCGCACCTGCTGGGCAAGCCGATCGAAAAAGTGCGCAAGGTGCTCGGGTGGAACGAGCGGATGTCGTCGCTCGACGCGCCGCTCGATCGGCATGCCGGCGTTTCGATCGGCGAGGGACTCGCCGACGAGAGTGCGCTCGCCCCCGAACTCGTGCTGCACAACGCGGCGATCGAAGCCTGGGTGGAGCGGTGGCTCGACGAACTCAACGATCGCCAGCGCACGGTGATCCAGCGCCGCTACGGCCTCAACGGACGTGAAGTCGCGACGCTCGAGGAACTGGCGCAGGAGATCGGCGTCACGCGCGAGCGCGTCCGGCAAATCCAGTCGGAGGCGCTCGACAAGCTGCGCCTGTGGCTGAAGCGCACGGGATTCGACCGCGACGCGCTGCTGTGAGGGGGCGACGCGCCGACGGCCAGGACGATCAGGTGGGCACGGCCTTGGGCACGCCGCGCAGCTGCGCGGGCGATGGCAGCAGATTGAGCGCGCGTTTCAAGCGCCATAGCGCGGAGGCCCGTTCGAGCGTGGTATCCGCGTGCGCGGCGACCGGCCCGTAGCGCAACGCCGCGTAGGAGTCTCCGATGATGCCGAATGCGCCGGTGAATTCGGGCCAGCGCGCCGCGGCGCGCGCGGCATAGGAAAGGGGTCCCTCGTACGCCGCGCGGGGTAGTCCCGCTCGTGCGAGGCGCGTGCACATCGAGTCGTACAGTGCGCGGGCGCGATCCTGCCGGCGTCGGCGCCACGCGAGCCAGCCCAGGAGCGTGCCAACCCAGGTTGCGGCGATCGCGATGACGATGGCGGTCACCTGCCACGGCGCCAGCACGTTGAGCTTCCATTCCCGCCACAGCGCGCGCTGCCGGTCGAAATTGAAACCGATCACGTTGCGACGCCAGTCGTGGTTGATCGCGTCCCAGGAGAGCTGGAAACTCTTCAGGAACGAGTCGTCGAGCCGGGCCAGCATCGGGATCGGATCGGTATCGGGCACCGAGCCGCCCAATCCCACCTGGATGCGCGACGGCGCGATCGCCGCGGTCGGATCGAACCGGCGCCACTGCCCGTCGACGAGCGCCTCCGCCCACGCGTGCGCGTCGGACTGCCGGACGATCATGTAATCGCCGTTCGGATTGATCGAGCCGCCCTGATAGCCGGTGACCACGCGCGCCGGAATGCCCGCGGCGCGCAGCAACAGCACAAACGCGCTTGCGTAGTGTTCGCAAAAACCGCGGCGCGTTTCGAACAGGAAACCGTCGACGGGGTCGGTGCCGAGCAGCGGAGGCGACAGCGTGTAGTAATACGACTTCTTGTTGAATCCTTCGAGCACCGCGTTGATGTAGCCGAGGTCGTCCGGATGGGCGCCGCGCAGTTCGTGCGCAAACGCCACGGTGCGCGGATTGGTATTCACGGGGCCTTGCGGCATGGCGAGATTTTCCTCGGTCTCCTGCTCGAGGTCGGGGCCGCTGCCCGCGGCGTAGGCGCTGCGCAGGTTCGATGTCTGCTGGTAGCGCAACGGCTGCGTGACCGGCTGCCGCGCGACGAGCTGCTGATCGCGCGTCAGCATGGCGTTGGCGTCCGTTTTCATGCCGACGTCGGAGTCGGACGCGACCTGCGGAAGGCTCCCCGGCAGGTCGAGCGCGAACAGCCAGGGTTTCCAGTGCGGCTCGAGCGTTACCGTGTAGATGACGGGGCGGCCGTCGGGCCGGGTAAAGGTGCCGTTCGATTTCGACGCTCCCATCGTCCATTCGCGTCCGTCGAAGTGCGAAAGCACCGGGCCGCGCCAATAGCGGAGCCAGGGCGGCGGCACCGGTCCGTCGAAGTCGACGCGGAAGGCCACGGCATCGGACAGCGAAAGTTCGCTGATGACTCCGGGCGACATGTGATCGGACAGGCCGGAATTCGCCGAGTGGTCGGCCGGGACTCCCCACAGGGGCCCGGCGATGCGCGGGAAGAGCATGAACAGCGTCGCGGCGAGCGGAATGCCCTGCGCGAACACCTTGAACGTGACCGCGAGCGGCGTGCGCCATCCGCCGGGCAGAGGCGGCAGCCGATCCGGCCGCGCCAGCACCTGCAGCGCGCCGCCCAGCAGGATCACCGGCGGAATGGCGAGCGCTGCGGCGAACAACGACTGGCTGTAGAAAAACGGGGTGACGATGAGGAGGCAGGCGAGGCAGACGACCAGCGTTCCGTCGCGCGCATTGCGCGTCTCCAGGTATTTGATGCCGATCAGCGCGAAAAGGAACGCGACGCACGGATCGCGGCCGACGAAATAGCCCATCGACTGGTGGATTGCAATTGCCGTCACGAGCGCCAGCAGGCCGAGCACCCACGAACGAAGGGTCTCTGGCGCGGGATCGTGCCGGCGCACGCTGCGCGCGACCAGCAGAAAGCGCAGGCCGACCAGGGCCGTGCCAAGGCAGGCGATCCAAAGCGGCACGAACGCGATCATCGGCAGTTGCGTCGCGAGCAGCAGCGCGCCCAGCCAGCGGACCTGCGCCGGTGAAAGCGTGACGACGCGTCGCCCCGGCCGCGCGCGGCGCTGCAGGTTGGCGCTGGCGACGCCCATCATTTTGCGTGCTCGGGCAGGAGCGCCAGCGCGGTAAGCGCGGTCCGGCGGTGATCGCGTCCCTGACCGGCGGCGAGCGTGATCCCCGGCGCAGTCAGCGCGAACGGTCGCGCCGCGCGCTCCGCCGCAAGCACCCAGGCCGTGAGCCGGGCGATCCGCGCCTTCGGGTCGAGGTTCGGCGGGAGCGCATGCCAATCGAGGTGGACCGGACCTCCGCCGCCACCTCCTTCGAATTGCTTCGTATACCATCCGATGCCGCGCGCGACGGTCTTCCACGCGACTCGTTGCAACGGATCGCCGGGCTCGTACGTGCGCAGGCCCGCGAGGTCGCCGTGGTCGCCGCGCGACACCGACAGATCGTCCTGACCGGCATTCCCCGGGGGAAGCGGCGGCGGCGCGAATTCGGGCGTCGGGAAGGCGATGCCGGCGAGCGGAAAGTGCACGTACGCCCAGCCATGCCACAGGCCCATCGGAAAGTCCGACGACAGCGTGATCCGTCCCAGCACGATGCGGCCGCGGCGGGGGGTGAGGAGTTCGAGCGCGACCGGCAGCGCGGCATCCGGAACGACATCCGCAGTGACCGGAAAGCAGCCGCGAGCGGAAAGTGTGATCGCGTACCGGGGCGTCGCGCCGCCGACCAAGGCAAGCGTGAACGGCATCACGCCACCCGCGAAGGTCTCGCCGGCGGCAAGCGGCCGGAGTTCGATGCCCGCGAGGTTTCTGAACGTGTGGATCAGCGACGCCGCGACCATTCCCGCCAGTAGGAACGTCGCCGCGAATCCGAGCGACAGCGAGTAGTTGAGCGACGTGAGCAGCGTCATCGCGAGGGTTGCGAGGAATGCGATGCCGCGCTTCGTCGGCAGGATGTAGATGCGCCGGTGCCGGAGGATCACCGGATCATGGTCCGCCGGCGCGTGGCGGAACAGGCGCTGCAGATAATCCGTTCGCCACGAGGCGGGCAGCGCGGTGCTCTCGGGAGCGTTCATCGACGCGGACATCGGCAGGGACGGTTGAATCGGGAGCCTTGCGGCGCTGCACCATGCACCGTGGCCGCGACTCCGCTGGGGATCAGGGCAGCGCGACGGTGCGCAGCAGCGCCTGCGCCTGCAGTGCGCCGGCGCGCGCGCCGCCGGCGAGCCGGTGCCCTGCGACCGACGGAAACACCGCCTGTACGTCTTCGGGAAGCGCCATCGGTCGGCCGCACAGCATCGCCCATGCACGTGCCGCGGCGAGCAACAGGAGGCCTGCCCGCGGCGACAGGCCGCGGCGGGCTCCGGCGTCCGCGCCGGTCCCCACGTTGCCGCGCGTCGCCGCGAGCAGCGCCTGCACGTAGTCGAGCAACGCAGGCGCGACGTGGATCGCGGTGGCTTCGCGCTGCCATTCGGAGAGCGTCGGCGGATCGGCGAGCGGGGGCAGGGAGGCCACCTGCACGCGCCGGTCGCCGGACATCAGCAGTTCGCGCTCGGCCGCAGGATCGGGATAGCCGATTTCGATAGCCATCAGGAAGCGGTCGAGCTGCGACTCCGGCAACGGATAGGCGCCGATCTGCTCGACCGGGTTCTGCGTGGCGATCACGAAGAACGGGTCGGGCAGCTTGCGCGTGACACCGTCTTGCGAAACCTGCCGCTCCTCCATCGCCTCCATCAGCGCGCTCTGCGTCTTCGGCGGCGCGCGGTTGATTTCGTCGGCGAGCACAACCGAATGGAAGATCGGACCCGGATGGAAGCGGAACGAGCGCGTCTCGGTGTCGAAGATCGAGACGCCCAGCACGTCCGCGGGGAGCAGGTCGCTCGTGAACTGGACACGTGCGTACTTGAGGCCGAGGGTCGTTGCGAGGGCCTGCGCCAGCGTCGATTTGCCGACGCCGGGTATGTCCTCGATCAGCAGGTGACCTCGCGCAAGGAGGCATGCGAACGCGAGTTTCAGCGGTTCATGCTTGCCGACGACGATGCGGTCGAGCTGGGCGAGGACGGCCGACAGGCGTTGCGCGATCGGCTCATTGGTCTGACTCAGGGGACGAACGGTCATGGGCCTTCTTCCGTGGCGTAGGTGCCGATTTAGGGCACATTAACTTGTTATCTCGGACTGGTCATCCTCGGCACGCACGGGCTACACTCCGCCCGTCGGAGCGCTTACGCCGTTCGGCGTCCGCGTGCCGGGACGGGCTCCCGCCCATGCCGCCGGAATCATCGAAGCAAACACCGTGCCCACCGCCTACATCACGCACCCGTCGTTCGCATTGCACGACATGGGGCCCTACCATCCCGAATGTCCGGACCGGCTCAACGCCATCGGCGATCGGCTGATCAGCGCGGGTCTCGACGGCTACCTGAGGCATTACTCGGCACCGGTCGCCACCCGCGAGCAGATCGGCCGGGTCCACGGCCGCGACTACATCGCGACGATCGAGGCCGAGAGCCCGACGACCGGGCTCCACTTTCTGGATCCCGATACGGCGATGTGCCCGCACTCGCTTGACGCAGCGCTGCACGCCGCGGGCGCCGTCGTGCTCGCCACCGATCTCGTCCTCGCCGGAGAATGCCGCACCGCGTTCTGCGCGGTCCGCCCGCCGGGCCACCATGCCGAACGCAATCGGGCGATGGGTTTTTGCCTGTTCAACAATGTCGCGATCGGCACCGCACATGCGCTGGCGAACGGCATCGCGCGCGTCGCCGTCATCGATTTCGACGTCCATCACGGCAACGGGACCGAGGAGATTTTTTCCGACGACCCGCGCGTGCTGATGGTGTCGACCTTCCAGCATCCTCTCTACCCCTACTCCGGGCTCGACAATCCGGCCGGTAACATGGTGAACATTCCGTTGTCGGCGGGTGCCGGGGGCGCCGAGTTCCGCGACGCGGTAACCGACCACTGGCTGCCCGCGCTGGAACGCCATCGCCCCGAGATGCTGTTCGTGTCGGCGGGCTTCGACGCGCATCGTGAAGATCCGCTCGCCGAATTGAAGTTCGTCGAGGAGGATTACGCATGGGTGACTCGCGAGCTGATCGCCGTGGCCGCGCGGCACGCGAAAGGACGGATCGTATCGGCGCTGGAGGGCGGCTACGGTCTGTCGGCGCTGGGCCGCAGCGCGGCCGAGCACATACGCGAACTCGTCGCCGGTTGAAGGAGCGCTGACATGGAGCGGCGAAAATTCCTCGGGTCCTGCGCGGCGATCTCGGGTGCTGTCGGCATGCCGGCACTGTCGGTCCCGATGGATGCGGCACCGCGTTTCTACAGCCGTGTGCGCCTGGTTGGCCCCAACGGCGGGCCGCTGCGCGCGCGCTCGCTCGTCGCCGAGACCAACTATGTGTTCCATTTTCCGTTCGCCGGCACACCGTGTTTCCTGCTCGATCTCGGCCGTCCGGCCGAGGCGTCGGCGAAGCTCTCGCGCGAGGACGGGTCGACGTACGAGTGGCGGGGTGGCGTCGGACCGGCGCGTTCGATCGTCGCCTTTTCCGCGATCTGCGCGCACAAGCTCGCCTACCCGACGCGCGACGTTTCGTTCATCCGTTACCAGAAGCAGCGCTCGACGACCTCGACCGCCCAGGTGATCCACTGCTGCGCCGAGCACAGCGTCTACGACCCGGCGTCGGGCGCGCGCGTGGTTTCCGGGCCGGCGCCGCAACCGCTCGCTTCGATCCTGCTCGAGTACGATCAGGCAAAGGACGAGCTCGCCGCGATCGGCACGCTAGGCGCCGAGCAGTTCGATGCGTTCTTCAGCAAGTACGACTTCAAGCTGGCGATGGAGTACGGCGAGGGAAAGGCGCGACGGCCGATCGGCGACACGACCGCGGTCAAGGAGCTCGCCCAGTACTGCCGGCAGACGATCCAGTGCTAGGGGATCGAAGCGCTTTCGGCGCGGATCGAAGCGCTTCCGACGCCGCGATCGTTGTCGTCGACTTGTTCAAGTCGTACGGCGCGGTCCAGGCGGTGAACGGCATTTCATTCACGGTCCGGCGCGGCACGACGACCGCGCTGCTCGGCGGCAACGGCGCGGGCAAGACGACCACCCTGTCGATGCTGCTCGGCGTGCTGACGCCGACGGCCGGGCGCGTGACGGTGCTGGGCGAGGACATGCGCACCCACCGCCACCGGGTGCTGCCGCGGATGAATTTCACGTCGCCGTATGTCGACCTGCCGAAGCGCCTGACGGTTGCCCAGAACCTCGCCGTTTTCGCCGATCTCTACGGCCTCATCCGCCCGCGTGAGCGCATCGCCGCCGTCGCCGAGGATTGCGATCTCGGCCCCCTGCTGGTGCGCTCCTACGGCAGCCTGTCGGCAGGGCAGCGTACGCGCGTCTCGCTCGCGAAAGCGGTGCTGAACGAACCGGAGGTCTTGCTGCTGGACGAGCCGACCGCCTCGCTCGATCCGGACATCGGCGATCGCATGCGCACCTATCTCGAGGGCTACCAGCACCGCACCGGCTGCACGATGCTGCTGGCGTCGCATCACATGGGCGAGGTCGAGCGGCTGTGCGACGACGTCATCATGCTGCGCGCCGGCGAGCTCGTCGACCAGGGCTCGCCGTCGCAGTTGATCGCCCGGTATGGCCGCGAGAACATGGAGGAGGTTTTTCTCGACATCGCGCGCGGAGGAGTCGACGAGCGCGCGCCCGACGGCGCGGCGCTGGAAAGCACGGCGTGACCGGCGCGGCGGACGTCCCGTGTCACACCGGCGCCGCGGCGTCGATTCGGCGCGTGCGCGCCGTGTTGCGCCGGCACGGCTACCTCATCCTCCGCTCGTGGACGCGCATCGTTTCGATGATGTACTACCCGTCGGTGACAATGATCGTCTGGGGGTTCCTGACGCTCTACCTCGCGCCGACCAACCATTTCCTGAAGGACGCGCCGGGATTTTTCATCGGCGCCGTGCTGCTGTGGGATCTCTTGTTTCGCGGCCAGCTGGGCGTGTCGCTGACCTTCATCGAGGAATTCTATGCACGCAACCTCGGCAACCTGTTCGTCGCGCCGCTGACATTGCCCGAATACATCGCCGGCCAGCTGACGATCAGCCTCGTGCGTGCGCTGATCGGCGTCGGCGGCGCATGTCTGTTCGCGTTCCTGATATTCCGGTATTCGATTTTCTCGATCGGTTTTCCGCTGGCGGCGTTCTTCCTGAACCTCGTCGTGTTCGGCTGGGGGATCGGCCTCGCGATGTCGGGAATGATCCTGCGGCTGGGATTGGGCGCCGAGGAGCTCGCGTGGGCGGCGGTGTTCATCATCGCGCCGATCTCGGGCGTCTACTATCCGATCGCCGTACTGCCGTCGTGGCTGCAGGCCATCTCGTGGTCGATTCCCTCGGCGCACGTGTTCGAGGGGATGCGTTCCGTGCTTCTCCTCGGCGTGTTTCGCTGGGATCACTTCTGGACCGCCACGGGGCTCAACGTGCTCTACCTGGCGGGGGGCGCCGCCGTGTTCGCGTGGGCGATGCGCGACGCGCGCAATCGCGGTACGCTGCTTCAGATGGGCGAATAAATATCGGCTTGGATTGCTATACCCGGAGGTGACGATGAACGATGGCGTCCCGCCGCCGAAAGCGGCAACGAAGCTCGTCGAGTTGCGCGTGCGTGCCGTGCGGGTCCCGATGAAGGAGCCCCACCAGACGGCGAGCGGCACGGTCGGCGAATCGCCCCTCGTGCTGACGGATGCCGTGTTCGACGATGGCGTCATCGGGCACGGCCTGGTGTTCACCTATACGCCGGCAGCGCTGGTGCCGGTCGCTGAACTCATCCGGAACATCGCGCCGCTCATCATCGGCGAGACCCTCGCTCCGGCCGAAGTCGAGCAAAAGCTCGCGCGGCGCTTCCGGCTTCTCGGCACGCAGGGCCTTGTCGGCATCGCGCTGGCGGCGATCGACATGGCGCTGTGGGATGCGCTGGCGCGAAGCCACCGGAGTTCGCTCGTTCGACTTCTCGGCGGGGTCGAGAAACCGGTTCCTGCCTACGGCGCGGTCGGCTACGACGGCGTGGAACGCTCGGCTAAGGTCGCGGAAGACTGGGTGCGGCGCGGCTTTACGGGGGTGAAGGCGAAGATCGGCTACCCGAGCGTACGCGAGGACGTAGCGGTCGTCCGCGCGATGCGGAGCGCAGTGGGCGACGGTGTGGCGATCATGGTCGATTACAACCAATCGCTGACGCCCGCCGAGGCCGTGCAGCGGATGCGCGTGCTCGAGGGCGAAGGGCTCACCTGGGTCGAGGAGCCGACGCTCGCGCACGACTACGCCGGTCACGCGATGGTCGCGCGCGAAACGGCGACGCCGATCCAGTGTGGCGAGAACTGGTGGGGATTGCTCGACATGCAGCACGCGATCGATGCCTGCGCGTCGGATTACGTGATGCCGGACGTGATGAAGATCGGCGGGGTCACCGGATGGATGCGCGCGGCATCGCTCGCACACGCGAAAGGCATCCGCATGTCGAACCACCTGTGGCCGGAGATCTCGGCGCAACTCTTGTGCGTGACGCCGACCGCGCACTGGCTCGAGTATGCGGACTGGTGGAACCCGATCCTCGCCGAGCCGCTGCGCGTTGAGAATGGCTTGGCCGACGTCGGCGGCGCAATGGGTACGGGCGTCGCGTGGAACGAGGCCGCGGTAGCGAAGTTCGCGGTCTAGCGGGGTGACGATGGCGCAGGAGAAACTCAGCCAGATCACCGGCGGCACGCTCGACAACTACGACCAGCGCGCCGAGGAGTTCTGGGAGAGCACGAAGGGCCACGACGTCAGCCAGAACGTCGCCGCGCTGCTCGATCACATCGAGGGCGTGGCGCCATTCACGATCCTCGATTTCGGCTGCGGTCCCGGCCGCGATCTGCGCACATTTGCGGCGCTGGGGCATATTGCGATCGGCCTCGACGGCGCGACGCGCTTTGCGGCGATGGCGCGAGGCTACAGTGGCTGCGAAGTCTGGGAGCAGGATTTTCTGCACCTCGATTTGCCGGCGGGCCGCTTCGACGGCGTGTTCGCCAACGCCACGCTGCAACACGTTCCCAGTGTCGAACTGCCGCGCGTGTTGCGCGAAATCCGTGCAACGTTGAAGTCGGGCGGCGTGCTGTTCAGCTCGAACCCGCACGGCCGCGACGAGGAGGGCTGGAACCGCGGCCGCTACGGCGCGTACCACGACCCGCAGACGTGGCGGGACTTTGTGACCGCGGCGGGATTCGTGGAACTGGCCGCCTACTTCCGCCCGCCGGGTTTGCCGCGCGACAAGCAGCCCTGGCTCGCGACCGTCTGGCGCAAGCCGGCCGCCTGACTCGCCCGCTCGCCGGGCCTCCGGCGCCGGCCGGGCGGTGGCATTGACGACGATCAAACGGAATCGGCCGGGAGCCGCTATATTGAGGCCGTGAGCCATCCGCGGCACTGGAGCCTGGGGGGAAAACTCGCGCTCGTCGGCGCGCCGTTCCTGCTGCTGGCGCTCCTGTCGATCGCGCTGACCCTGTGGGTGTCCTGGCAGCTCGACGGCGGCGCCGCGGCGGTGAACGAAGCCGGGCGCATGCGGATGCAGGCCTACCGGATGTCGCTGTCGGTCGGAACCGGCGAGGTGGCGGCGTTGCCGCAGCAGACGGCAGAGTTCGCGGCTAGCCTCGACCTGCTGCGCCAGGGCGACCTCGAGCGGCCGCTGTTCGTGCCCTGGGACGACGGCGTTCGCCAGCGCTTCGCGATCGTCGAGCAGGATTGGGAGCGTTTCGATCGTCGGTTGACGATGGTTCCCACGATCGGAGACCGGGAACTGCGCGACGACACGGTGTCCTTCACCGCCGACATCGACGCGCTGGTCGCCGGCATCGAGCATCACATGGCCCGCTGGACGGCGCTGCTCCATCTGCTGCAGATCGCGATGATGGTATTTGCGGTGCTCGGCGCGGCCGTACTGCTCTACATGGGATACCTGTTCGTGCTGGAACCCGTCGGACACCTGAAGCAGGCGACGGGCCGGATCCAGCGCGGCGATTTCGGCGCACGCGTCGAGCGTGTCACGACCGACGAATTCGGCTCGCTGGCGGAATGCTTCAATGGCATGGCGGAGCACCTGCAGTCGATGTATCGCAATCTCGAGGCCAAGGTTGCCGAGAAGACGGCGCAGCTCGAGGAACGGCGCGAGCGGCTCGAGGTGCTCTACGACGTGACGACGCTGGTCGCGAAGGCGACGACGCTCAAACAGCTGGCCGGCGGCTTTGCCGAGCGTGTGGGGCGGTTCGCGCACGCCGACGGCGTGGCGCTGCGCTGGTCCGACGAAACCAACCAGCGCTTCCTGTTGCTGGCATCGGAAGGATTGCCCACCGCGATGGCCGAGCAGGAGCGCTGCCTGCACGCCGGACAGTGTCATTGCGGCGCGATGGCCGAGCCCTTCGAGGTTCGCGTCATTCCCATCGACGGCATGCGCATGAACGGCACGCTGCATTGTGCCAACGCGGGGTTTGCCACCCTTGTCTCGATCCCGATCCGCCTGCACGATCGGCTGATGGGCGAGACGAATCTCTTCTTTCACGCGCACGTCGCGTTGTCGCCGTCCGAGCGGTCGTTGCTGGAGGCGCTTGCCGCGCATCTCGCCGGCGCGATGGAGAACCTTCGCCTCAATGCGCTGGAGAAGGAGGCGGCGGTCGCTCAGGAGCGGACGTTCCTCGCGCGCGAGCTGCACGATTCGATCGCCCAGTCGCTCGCCTTCCTCAAGATCCAGGTGCAGCTGATGCGCGATGCGCTCGAAAGCGGCGAGTCCGAGCGCGTGCAGCGGGTTTTGGGAGAAATCGATACCGGGGTACGCGAAAGCTACGGCGACGTGCGGGAACTCCTCGTGCACTTCCGCACGCGCGCGCAGACGGAGGACATCGAGCCGGCGTTGCAGACCACGTTGCGCAAGTTCGAGCACCAGAGCGGCCTCAAGGCCGTCATGCAGAGCGAAGGTCATGGCCTGCCGCTCGCGCCCGACCTCCAGACCCAGGTCCTGCATATCGTGCAGGAAGCGCTGTCGAACGTCAGGAAGCACGCGCAGTGTTCCAGGGTCTGGCTGACCGTCACGAAGCAGCCGCAATGGCGGTTCGAAGTGCGCGACGACGGGATCGGATTCACGACCGGCAGCGGCTCCGACCACGACATCCACGTCGGGCTGCGCATCATGGCCGAGCGCGCGGAAAGGATCGGCGGAACGCTCGACGTCGTCTCGACGCCCGGCCGCGGCACGTCGATCATCCTGACGCTGCCGCCGTCGGCCCCGGTGCCGATCCCGAAGCGCGCCGCGGAGATAGCGGCAACGCTGCATTGACCCCCATGACACCAACCCACGAGCGGCCGATCCGCATTCTGGTCGTCGACGACCACACGCTGTTCCGGCGCGGTCTCACCGCGCTGCTCGCGCGCGATCCGCTGCTCAAGGTCGTCGGCGACGCCGCGGACGCCGGCGAGGCGCTGCGGCGCGCGCAGGAGCTCCAACCGGACTTGATCCTCCTCGACAATCACTTGCCGGGCGTCAACGGGGTCGACGTGCTGCCGGCGCTGCGCGAAGCGGTCGCGGAGGTGCGCGTACTGATGCTGACGGTCAGCGAGGACGAGCAGGACCTGGCTGCGGCGCTGCGCGGCGGCGCCAGCGGGTACCTGCTCAAAACGATCGAGGGCGACGCGCTGGTCGCGGCGATCGCGCGCGCGATGCGCGGGGAGTCGGTGGTCGCCGAGGAAATGACGGGCAAGCTCGTCGCCGCCTATCGCGACGCCGCGGCAGGTCCCGCGCCCGCGCCGGCGTCGAAGGTGTCGCAGCTGTCGCCGCGCGAGCAGGAGATCCTGCGCGGCATCGCCCGCGGCGCAAGCAACAAGGAAATCGGCCGCGAGCTCGGCATCGCCGAGACGACGGTCAAGGTCCACGTTCAGCACGTGCTGCGCAAGCTCGACGTGAGCTCCCGCGTGCAGGCGGCGGTAATCGCGTCCGAGCACGGCCTCGCCTGAAGTAGCGCCTGAAGTAGGGTCAGACTCGACTTTCTCCCCGCCGCGATCACGGCAAGGGCAGAGACCCGGAAAGTCGAGTCTGACCCTACTTTCACA
>JBDTRG010000189.1:0-148156 GCA_039931775.1 Betaproteobacteria bacterium
CGCCATGCCAGCCGCCGCCGCCGTTGCCACCGCCATGCCAGCCGCCGCTGTTGCCGCCGCTGTTGCCCCCGCCGTGCCAGCCACCGCCGCCCATCGAGGAGCCGCCACCCCCGGCACCGCCGCCGCGACTGCCGCCGCCACTAACCCCGCCGCCACCGCGACCCTGGGCCAGCGCCACGCTGCTAACGCATACCGCCAGGGCGATCCCGGCAACCGCAAATGTAAGATTTTTCATAGGGCTTCCCTCCTGTGCTCGATCCTGATTCGACGCGCCAACCCGATTCTAGTTCCGGTCAGTCGGGGCGAGCTTCACACTCAAGCCCCGTGGTCGGATGTATTGCCGGAAAGGGAGGCGGGCTCGAAAGCCCCACCCTCGGCCAAAGATCCAGCACACCCAATGTTATGCCTTCGATTGGACTTCTCCAACCAGAACGCCCATCCCCCTTGCCCGGTTGACCGATTCTCCGGGACCGATGGGCGCCAGCCGCAGGTCGGCCCCCGCGCTTTGTTCGGCGTCGCCGGAGCGGCGCAGGTTCTCCTCCACGGCACGGTCGTAATCGGCCGATCGGAAGCGGCCGCTGTTCGCAGAGAGTGGCCCCTTGCCGCAGAGCACAACCTGCGGCCGCGCGAGCTCGCGACGTGGTTCCCATGGGTACTTCCACGTATTTCCGAAATTCGCCTGCCGACATACGCTGCTACCGATGAAGTCGCCCCTCCCAATTACAATCCCCAACCCGCGGGCCAGGCTCGCGGCCACCGTCGAATCCGGCGCCAATGTCCGCCGATCGCGTGGCACGGATCGATGGTGGTCAGGTCTCAATGCAGCCGTGATTGCCGTCTGCATGCTGGTCATCGGCGGCGTATGGACAAACGTACTCGTGCGCGCGGCGCACGGGCGGGCGGACGCGCTCGCGTCTGCCGTCAAGTCCAACGACAACCTTGCGATTGCCTTCGAACAATACGCAGTCCGCACCCTTGAGAACGCCGACGATGTGCTGCACGTTGTGCAGCGGGAATACGCGCGCAAGGGCAGACGGACCGACCTCGACGCGCTCATGCTGGACCTGGGGATCAGCAGCTCCGCGTTCCAGGGCATCGGGATCATCGATGAGCACGGTGACCTCGTCATGACCACGATGTCGCCCCGACCTGCGAACGTGAACTTCACGGATCGCGAACACTTCAAGGTCCACCAGCTTCGCGACACCGGACATGTGTTCGTCGGCAAGCCAGTGGTTTCGCACATCCCGGGCAAGGCCTCGATTCCGATCACGCGCCGCATCAACACACCCGAGGGTCAATTCGCCGGTATCGTCGTGGTGCAAATCGACCCCGCACGCTTCACCGAATTTTACCGGCACGCGACGCTCGCCGACGGTGACATAGTTTCAATCGTGGGACTGGACGGCATCATCCGTTCGCGGCTCACGGGCGGCCGGGAAGAATTCGGAGTGGACGTAAGCGCAAGCCCGCTCATCGCACGATTGGCGAAAGAAAGGACGGGAAATTACTCTGCGATCGGCGCCATCGATGGCGTTCAGCGTTTGTACAGCTTTCGGACGCTGCGCGACTACTCGTTGGCGGTCATGACAGGCAAAGCCGAAGCCAACGTGCTTGCCGCCCATACCGAAACGCAGCGTCGGGTGCACGCGATAGCAGCCGCGGCGACGGCATTCCTCATCTCGATCGCCATCCTGCTCATCGTCACCCTCGAGCGCAAAAAGCATGCGGTGGAGGCCCTCGCCAGCCGTGAAGAACGCCTGCGCGCGACGTTCAACCAGGCCGCCGTGGGCATCGCTCACACGCGACTCGACGGCCTTTTCCTGCAGGTCAACCAGAAGTTTTGCGACATCGTCGGCTATTCCCCGGAGGAGTTGCTGGCGCTCAAGTTCATCGACATCGTGCACGGCGACGATATTGCCTCCACGCGGCAACAGTCCCGGCAGCTGCTCCATGGCAACGCCGGCGACGCCGCTCCAGAGCGGGAAGTGCGCTTTGTCCGCAAGGATGGAGCCCTGGTGTGGTGCTTGATCAGTGGTTCGGCCGTGCGCAACGGCAACGGCGACATCGAGCATTTCGTTGCGATCGTCCAGGACATCTCGACTCGCAAGGATAGCGAGGAGCAATTGCGCAGGGTCGCGAGAGCCCGTCGCGTGATGGCCGATTGCAACCGCGTGCTCGTGCATGCAACCGACGAGGGTCAAATGCTGCGGGAAATGTGCAGCACGCTGGTCGGCCCGGGAGGCTACCGGTTGGTGCGGGTGGGCCTGATCGAGCACGACGACGAGAAAAACGTACGCGTCGTCGCACAGGCCGGATTGGCTGCTGAAGAGCTGGGGGAGCTGCGCTGGTCCTGGGGCGACGGGGAGCGCGGACGCGGAACGGCGGGTCGGGCCATCCGAACGGGCCGGCCCGCAGTGGTCGGGGATATCCTGGCCGACCCGACACTGGCTCTCTGGCATGCGCAGGCGCGACAGCACGGGTTCAGTTCCGTCGCCTCGCTTCCGCTGACCGGGAACGGCGAGACCATCGGCGTCGTGACCATCAACGCGCTCGAGCGCAACGCGTTCGACGTCCAGGAAATCGCCCTGCTCAAGGAAATGGCGGCGGACATGGGCTTCGGGATCCTCGCCCTCCGTATGCGCCTCAATCATGCGCGCGCCGAAGCGAGCCTGCGCATCAGCCAGGAGCGCTTCCGCCGCTATTTCGAGTTGGGACGGGTCGGCATGGCGATCACCTCGCCGTCAAAAGGGTGCATGGAAGTCAACGATCAGCTGTGCACCATCCTGGGATACGAGCGCGCCGAATTGCTGGCAACGACCTGGGTTGGGCTCACGCACCCCGACGACCTGGCAAGGGATGTCGAACAGTTCGACCGCATTGTCTCCGGCGAAATCGAAGGCTACTCGCTGGACAAGCGCTTCATCCGCAAGGACGGCCGTGTCATCGATGCGACCATCGCGGTCAGGTGCGTGCGCGGCTTCGACGGTGCCGTCGACTACATGCTCGCGCAGGTCGAGGACATCACCGAACGGAGAAGGCAGGAAGCATCGGTGAAGCGCCTGTCGCAGACGATCGAGAACCAATACCGGATTTTCAATACCGCGTTGTCGTCGATCAGCGATCAAGCCTATATCGTCGATCGCGATGGTCGTTTCGTCTACGCGAATCAAGCGCTGCTGACCGTCGTCGGGATGACGCTCGAGGAAGTGGTCGGGCGCGGATTCTCCGACATGCACGTAACCGACGCGCAGGCGGCGCGACTGTTGCTGCAGGTGCGCCAAGTGTTCGCCGATAAGTGCAATATCACCGACGAATTGCATTATGTCGGTCTGAGAGGATTCACCGCGGATTTCGAATACATCCTGCACCCGGTTTTTGCCCCCGACGGATCAGTCGAGCTTGTCACCGGATCCACGCGCGATATCACCGGGCGAAAGCGTACCGAGAACGGGTTGCGGCTTCAGGCGGATCTGCTCGCCGCCGTCGGACAAGCGGTGGTCGCCACGGACCTCGCGGGATCGATCACCTATTCGAATCGCCCGGCCGAACTTCTCTTCGGCTGGACTTCGGCGGAAATGGCGGGCCGCAACATTTTTGACGTCGCGCCCACCGAGCTGTCGAGATCCCAGGTGGCCGAAATCGCCGGAGTGCTCCCGGCAGGCGGAAGCTGGACCGGGGAATACCAGTTCCGACGACGTGACGGGTCGTCGATCCCATTGCAGGTGGCGCTCTCTCCGATTCACGACGAATCGGGCGCATTGATCGGCACGATAGGTGTTCATTCAGACATCACCGAGCGCAAGGCGTACGAGCGCCAGATCGAATACCTGGCGACGCACGATGCGCTCACCGACCTGCCCAACCGCAATCTGTTCAACGATCGTCTGACCCACGCCGTCGGCCATGCGCAGCGCTCCGGCACGAGCGTGGGGATCATTTTCCTCGATGTCGATCATTTCAAGTTCGTGAACGACGGTTTCGGTCACCCGGTCGGCGACGCCGTGCTGAAAGCCATCGCGCAGCGACTGCGAGGGCTCGTACGCGATTCCGACACGGTGGCGCGGCTGGGAGGCGACGAGTTCGTGATCCTGCTGACCGATCTCAAGGACACGCTGCTGGGTGCCTCCAAGGTCGCGCAAGCCATCGTCGATTCATTCGCCCAGCCCTTCCTCATCGAAGGACGCGAATTCGCGGTGACGATGAGCATGGGAATCAGCCTCTACCCCCAGGACGGGCGGGAGCTCGATGAATTGCTACGGGATGCCGACGCCGCGATGTATCGGGCCAAGGAGATGGGTCGCAACGGCTACCAGTTCTATGCCAGCGAAATGAGCATCAAGGCGACCCAGCGTTTGACGTTGGACTCGTCGATGCGCCAGGCGCTTTCGCAAGGGCAATTCTCGCTGCACTACCAGCCGTTGATCGTCATCAGTACGGGCGAGATCACGGGCATGGAGGCGCTGATCCGATGGCAGCATCCGCAACTGGGCATGGTCGCACCCGATCGATTCATCCCCCTGGCGGAGGAAAACGGGTTGATCATCCCGATCGGGGAGTGGGTACTTCGAACGGCGTGCGCACAGAACAAGGCCTGGCAGGATTCGGGAATGTCCGCCATGACCGTGGCCGTCAATCTGTCGGCGCTGCAACTCATGCAGCCCGGCTTCGTCGAGCTGGTCGCGCGCGTGCTGGACGAAACCGGACTCGCGCCACGCTGCCTCAACCTGGAGCTTACCGAAAGCTTGATGATCGGCAGTGCGGGCCCCGTGATCGCCATCCTGAACCGGCTGCGGGCGCTAGGGGTCACGCTATCGATGGACGATTTCGGCACGGGGTATTCGAACCTGGGCTACCTCGCGCACTTGCCGCTCGACATCCTGAAAATCGATCGTTCGTTCGTGCGCGACCTGCCGACCCATAAGGGGGCGGGCTCGGTGGCACGCGCCATTGTGAGCATGGGTCGCGGCCTGGGAATACGGATCGTCGCCGAGGGCGTGGAAACGATTGAGCAGGCCGAATTCCTGGAGAGCATCGGCTGCGAGCAAGCTCAGGGTTTCCTGTACTCCAAACCGCTTCCTGCCGATGCCTTCGCGCCGTGGGTAAGGTTGCACGGGAGGCATCCCGCGTGCGTCGAACCAGCGATTGCCTACGAGACGGAGGGCGCTGTCTGAAAGCGCCGCCAACAAGCGCCAGGACGAGAATCTCTACTTTCGTTCCACCTGCCGCCGGAGGGCGAGGTCGATGTCGAGATACTTCCAATAGGTCTGGAACATCTGCGGTTGGAAGCCCAGCAGCCAGGGTTGCACGAAGTCGTTCTCGAGGCGGTAGATCGTCGGAATGAGGGGAACGTAGGTTCTCGCGACCTCCCACATGCGGCGAGCCGTCGCGATCTGCTCGGCATCCCGGGGGCTGCGAACGTACTCTTCCATCGCCCGGTCGTAATCGGTCGACTTGAAACGGCTGGTGTTCACCGACGAGGGCTCGGGGCCGTACAGCTGGCTCAGCGCGCCATACCCCGATGGAATGCCGCCGTAGCCGCCTGCGTACAGCTGAAATTTTCCGGCCTCGAGATCCTTGATCATGTCCTGGAACGGCGTGAGGCGGTAGGTCATCCGCAGCCCGATCGAATCCATGTCCTTTTTCCACTGGGTTTGGACCTCGCGCGAAACCGCGGCCGTGCGCAACGTGAGCTGCAGCGTCAGCGGCTTGCCGTCCGGCGCGCGGCGATATCCGTCGGGATCGCGGTTGCCGTAACCGAACCGGTCGAGCAACGCGTTGGCCGCCGCGTGGTCGGGTCCCGGACGCGGAGGAAGCTCCGGATCGTGCCCGGTCACGCGCGGCGGAACGAGCTGGTTCGCGGGCAGCGCCTGCCCGGCGTAGACCACCTTGATCAGACTGTCGATGTCGTAGGCGAGCGCGATCGCGCGGCGCAGCGCGACGCGATCGTTGCCCATCCCGCCGAGGGTCGGGTCGGAAACATTGAGCGTGATCGTGAAAATGTACGGCTCGGGAAACACCAAGCGGGCAATGCCGCGCGCCGCGTACTCGGGCTTCAACCTGCCGCCCGCGAGCATGCGGTTGGCGATTTCTCCTCGCAGCTCGACGTAGTCCAGGCGCCCGCGCTCGAATTCGAGCAGGCGGGTGACGTCCTCCTCGATCACGTTGATCTCGACAACCCCGACCTGCGGCAGCGCGCGGCCGCGCATCGTCTTGATCATCGGCGCCAGCGCGGGGTCGCTGCTTTCGGGAAAGCGCACGGCGCGATACGCGGGATTGGCTTCCAGCGTCACGCGCGAGCCCTGCTTCCACTCCTTCAGCCGGTACGGGCCGGTCCCGACCGGCCGCGTCCTGATGTCCCTGCCTGCCGCCGCGACGACTTCGTGCGCGATGACGCCAGTCGTCAGGACCTGCTCGACGTTCGGGTAGTTCGGCTGGGTCAGCTTCAGCTGGATCGTATAGCGGTCGAGCGCGCGCAGTCCGGCGATCGGGCGGTCGTAGTCCAACGATGCCCCGGGCCCTTTCGCCGCATCGACGACGGGCCGCGCGCCGACGATGAGATCGGTGAAGATCGCATCGCCACCCCGGCGCAGGTTCGGATCGATCCAGCGCTTCACCGAGTAGACGTAGTCCTCCGCCGTTGCTTCGCGCGCCTTTCCTGCAAACGCCGGATCGGGCGTGAACATGACACCCGGCCGCACGCGTATCGTCCACGTCTTTCCACCGTCGGTGATCTCCGGCAACGCCACCGCGCCCACCGGATTGAGCTTCGCCGGCGACGCGAGGTAATCCCATTCGTAGAGGCCCTCGAAGATCGCGGTGATCACGTTGGACGACGGCGAGTCGTTGTACTGGTGCGGGTCGAGCGTCTCGATGTCGGGCGAGGCGATGCGCAGGATCTTTGCAGGGTCGGCCGCGCTCGCGCAGGTACTCGCTGCCAGTAGCGTCGCAACGATCAGAGGGAGCAGCATTCCCTTCACGCGATCCCCCAGTTCTCCAGTGCGAAACGCTCGATCAGGAATTCGGCGAACATCCGCACCTTCGCCGACAGATGCCGCCGGCTAGGGTAGACGACATAGATCGGCAGCGGCAGCGGCTCGAATTGCGCGAGGATAGGCTTCAATCGGCCCGCGCGCACGTCCGGTCCGACGATGAAGTCGGGTTCCATCGAGATGCCGGCGCCGTCCGCCGCGAGCGCTTCGAGGAACCGGCCGTTGTTCGCATGGACGGGCCCGGCGATCCGCACGCTTCGCTCGCCACCGGCGGGATCGCGGAACGTCCAGACGTTGCGGTTCGGCAGATACTCGTAAGATAGGCACGCGTGTTTCGCGAGATCCTCGGGTTCGTGCGGCTCGCCGTGGCGCGCGAGATAGGAAGGCGCGGCGCAGCAGAGAATGCGCGCCGCGCCGATCTTGCGGGCGACCAGGTTCTGGCTGCCGGGCGTGCCGATGCGAACGGCGACGTCGAAGCCTTCCTCGACGATGTCGACCACGCGTTCCGAGAGTTCGACATCGAAGCGGATCTGCGGATAGCGGGCGACGAATGCGGCGATGGCTGGCGCCAGGTGGCGCGAGCCGAACGTCGCCGACGAGGTGAGCTTCAACGTTCCGCGCGGCACGACGGACGCCGAGGTCACCGCGACTTCGGCTTCCTCGAGGTCGGCCAGAAGCTGCACGCAACGCTCATAGAACGCCTGCCCGCTCTCGGTGAGCGACAGCCGCCGGGTCGTGCGATTGAGCAAGCGCACGCCGAGATGCGTCTCGAGTTCCGACACCTGCCGCGATACCGCCGAGACCGAGAGGCCGAGGCGCTCGGCCGCGCGGGCGAAGCTGCCTGCTTCCACGACTCTGGCGTAGGCGGTCAGCGCATGAAACCGATCCATCGCGCCGATTCTACATTATTGCGTTTTACGCAATAGTATTTCAATTGCTTGCCTATTTATCACTATTTGATCAACTGACATGATGGGTCCCGTCGCGCCACCACGGCGCACCCCCCGACCCAAGGAGTCAACATGACCGAATCCCGCAACCCCGCCCTCGCAGCGCTGCTGCTGCGCCTCTCGCTCGGCACGATGTTCATTGCCCACGCGCTGCTCAAGTACTTCGTCTTCACGCTGCCCGGAACCGCGAAGTTCTTCGAATCGCTCGGGCTTCCCGGCGTCCTCGGCTATGCGACGTTCGCGGTCGAACTCGTCGGCGGCGTGCTGTTGATCGCCGGAGTGCGCACCCGGGCCGTTGCGCTTGCGCTCGTTCCCGTGCTGCTGGGCGCCGCCTGGGCGCATTCAGGCAACGGCTGGGTGTTCAGCGCCCCCAACGGCGGCTGGGAATACCCGGCGTTCTGGACCATCGCGCTCTTCGTGCAGGCGTTGCTCGGCGACGGCGCGTACGCGCTCGCAACCGAAGTCCGCCCCACGCAATTACGGACGGCATAATCGTCTGATCACGGGTGCCCCGCAATCCGTTATCGGCGCACCCGCCCATTTCGTATCTCAAAGGAAATCGCGATGAAACTCTATTACTCGACCGCCGCCTGCTCGCTCGCTCCGCACATCGCGCTCGAAGAGGCCGGCCTTCCCGTCGAGCTCGTCAAGGTCGATCTGCGCACCCACAAGCTCGCGGACGGTACCGATTACTATACGATCAATCCGAAGGGCTACGTCCCGATGCTCGAACTCGACGATGGCATGCGCTTCTCCGAAGTCGCGGTCATCCTGCAATACATCGCCGACCGCAAGCCCGGCACGCTCGCACCGGTGTACGGAACGATCGATCGCTATCGCGTCAACGAGTGGCTCAATTTCATCGCCACCGAAATCCACAAGCAATTCGGACCGCTGTGGCACGCCGAAACGCCCGACGCAACGAAGGCCGCGCAGCGCGCACTGCTCAAGAAGCGTTTCGACCTCGTCGCGAAAACGCTTGCGAAGCAGTCATACCTGACCGGCGATTCGTTCACGATCGCCGACGCTTACCTGTTCACCGTCGTCAACTGGTCGGGCATACTCAAGTTCGACCTCGCACCGTGGCCAGCGCTGCAGCAGTTCCAGGCGCGTGTCGCGGCACGTCCGATGGTGCATGCGGCGATGAAGGCCGAGCATCTGGTGCGCGACCCGGCACCGGCGTCGGCCTGAACCGACGCACTATCAACGGCGCCCGTCCTGCGAGCTCGGGATGGGCGCAATGGGACGCTCGACACGCCACATGAGAACAGGATCCACCATGCCTCGCCTTCCCACGCTCTTTCTGTCGCACGGCTCGCCGATGAACGGCATCGAGAGCACGCCGTCGAGCCTCGCGTGGGCGGCGCTTGCGCGCGAGTTGCCGAAGCCTCGCGCCGTATTGATGGCCTCCGCGCATTGGGAAACCTCGGTGCCGATGCTCACCGGCAATCCGAAGCCCGAAACGATCCACGACTTCGGCGGATTTCCCGACGCGCTCTTCCAGGTCCGCTATCCGGCGCCCGGCGCGCCAGACCTTGCCGCGCAAGCGGTCGCGTTGCTGAAGGCCGCCGGCATCACCGCGGGTGTGGACGGCTGCCGTGGACTCGACCACGGCGCGTGGGTTCCGCTGCGCTGGATGTATCCGGACCACGACGTGCCGGTCGTCGAGATCTCGCTGCAGCCGGCACTCGGCACGGCGCGTCACGTCGAACTCGGACGCGCGCTCGCTTCGCTCGCCGACGACAACGTGCTGATCGTCGGATCGGGGCACGCGACGCACAATCTGCGGGACTGGATGTCGAATCCGCGGCGCCCGGAGCCGTTGCGCTACGCGCAGGTGTTCGCCGACTGGGTGAGAGGGCGGCTCGCCGCGCGCGACACCGCCTCGCTGATCGCGTATCGCGAGTTAGCGCCCGAAGCCGCTCGCGCGCATCCGACCGAAGAGCACTTCCTGCCGCTGCTCGTCGCGTGGGGCGCGGCGGGCGAGGGCGCGCGCGCCGAGCGGTTCAATACGGGCTTCGACGGCGGCGCGCTCGCCAATGACGGATACCGTTTCCATCAGGCCTTCGCACCGGCGCACGGATAACGGCACACCCCGTGCGAGCTATTCGAATCCCGCCTTCGCGCGGAGGGCCTGCGTAGCGGGGCCCGAAAGCAACCCGGCGAAATTCCGCGCGAGTTCGATGTCGCGCGCCTCGGTGCAAACCGCCACCGAATAGACCGTCGCAAGCTCGAACTCGGCTGGGAGCGCTCCGACCAGCGTAACGCCGCGCGTGTACCTGATCTCGGTGATCTGCGTGCATCCGACGCCGCCGGGCGCGTCTGCCTCGGCGAGCGCACGCATCGCGGTTGCGCCGTTCGGGTGGAGCGAAAGGCGAGGTGCGACGTCGTCGTAGATGCCGAGCCGCTTCAGCACCTGCGCGACGTGGATTCCGGCGGTCGAGCGAACGATGTCGGGAACGTAGAGCGTGGAAGCAGCGCCCAGCGTCGCCGCGAGTTGCGCGCGGTCGGCGATTGCGGGCAATGGATCGGCGTCCCTGACCGCGACACCGGTGCGCACGCGGCCGAGCGGCGCGCTCGAACCCTGCAGCACCCGCCCGGCGAGCTCGAGGCCGGCGATCATCGACGCCGTCAGGATGATCGCGTCGCAGCGTTCACCTGCACGGAATCTTTCCAACAGCGCCCCGACGGCGCCAAATGAACCCTCGATGTACGCGCCGACGTTGGCGCGCAACGTTTCACGCAGGCTTTCGACCAGTCCCTGCGCCGCGCCCGCGCTCAGCAGCCGGACATCCATGGTGGCGCAGCCCTACGCCGACCTGACGCGCGCCGCGCCGATCATTGGTCCGGCTTCGCCCCGGAGATCCTGACGATGCGTTCCCACTTGACGACGTCGTCGTTGAGATAGCGGCCGAACTCGTCGGGCGTCATCACGAGCGCCACCGCCCCCTGGCCCGCCCACTCCTGGCGAACCTCGGGCTTGTTCTGGATCTTCGCGATCTCGGCGTTCAGGCGGTTGACGATCGGAGCCGGCGTGCCCTTCGGCGCCATGAGGCCGAGCCAGATCACCGCCTCGTATCCGGTCACCCCCGCTTCGGAAATCGTCGGCACGTCGGGCAGCACCGTCGATCGCGTCTTGCCGGTCGTGCCGAGCGCCTTCACGCGGCCGGTCTTCGCGTGCTCGGTCATCGTCGGCACCGCGTCGAACATCATCTGCACCTGCCCGCCGAGCACGTCCGTGCGCGCGCCCGAGCTTCCCTTGTACGGCACGTGCACGATGTCGACGCCCGCCATCGCCTTGAAGAGTTCGCCCGCCATGTGGTACGGCGTACCGGGGCCGGACGACGCGTAATTGAGCTTGCCGGGACTCGCTTTCGCAATCCTGATGAGATCGGCGACGCTGTTGGCGCCCGCGGACGGATGCACGACGAGCACGAGGTCCGAATAGTTGATCGGCGAGATCGGCACGAAGTCGCGCATCAGCTGGTACGGCCGGTTCGGGATCAGCGTCTCGTTGACCGTCTGCGTGTTCGACATCAGCAGCAGCGTGTATCCGTCGGGCGCGCTTTTCGCGACGGCGTCGGTGCCGATGATCGAGCCGGCACCCGGACGATCGTCGACGACGACCGGCTGTCCCATCGCTTCGGTGAGCCGCGCGCCGATGAAGCGCGCGTAGATGTCGGCGGGACCGCCCGCCGCGAACGGCACGACGATCCGGATCGGCTTCGTCGGGTAATCCTGGGCGAACGATGGCGCGCCCATCCAGAGGGCGGCGAGGCCCGCAATCGAAGCGACGATGGAACGCGGCATGCGCGGCTCCCGGTGAGTAAAGCGGTTCGTGGAAACGAACCGCAATCTACACCCGGGGAACGCGCCGGCAAAGGCGAATCACGGGCCGGAAAGCGGCACGCGATTTCGCAGCGTGCGCAATGCTCAGTGCTGGGGCGAGGAAATGAACGCCGACTTCATATGGCGCGCGATGAACGCCGCCGATGAACGCATCGCGGCGACCGCGGCAAATCCGAAGTCGACGATTCGTTCGGCATTGCGAAGGCTCGCCTTGGCGCGCGCGGCGTCCGTCGTACTGAGGTGCAGGGCGTCGATACGGCATTCGATGGATTCGCTCAATTGCGCTTGTTCGATGCGGGTCATGGCTTTGTCTCCGTTGGGGCGGCGCATTGCTGCGCTGCACCAGACCAATATACGGATCGATGAACGAAAGCCAAATCGCCTTTTCCGATGCGCGGGATCGCATCGGCTGATGACCCCTATCTCATTGATCGATCAATGAATTACCTCATCCGCCCGCACCAGCAGCGACTGCGGAATCGTCCAGCCCATCGCCTTCGCCGTCGTCACGTTGATCACGAGGTCGAACTTGCTCGACTGCAGGACCGGCATGTCGGCCGGTTTCTCGCCCTTGAGGATGCGCCCGGTGTAGACGCCGACCTGACGATACGCATCCGCGATGCTTGCGCCATAGCTCATCAGTCCACCGGCGTCGACGATCAGCTTTTCGCTGTAGATCGTCGGTACCATATTTCGCGCTGCCGTCGCGACAAGTCGTTTGCGCCGGCTCAGGAACAGCGCATCGCCGGTGACGACGAGGGCCGCCGCGCGTTCCCGAACCAGCGTCGCAAAGGCCGCGTCGAAATCGCTTTCGGTGACGGCGCCGAGGACGACGGTTCGCTGTCCCAGCGCCTGCGCCGCCACGACAGCATCCACCCTTTCCTCCACGCTGCTCGGGCTGCCGGGGTTCTCCAGCACGCCAATCGCACTGTCCTTGGGCACGAGGTACCGGATGAGTTCCAGCTTCTTCGCCCCCAGGCTGGTATTGAAGAAGCTGACGCCCGTCAGGTTGCCGCCCGGCCGGTTATAGCTCGCGACCAGCTTGTCCCTTACCGGGTCGTTGCCGGCTGCGAAGACGACCGGTACGGTCGTGGTCGCCGCCTTGGCAACGCGCGCCGCCGGGGTATTCGTCACCAGCACCGTCACTTGCCGGCGAATCAATTCAGCGATGATGGCCGGAAGCTTTTCAACGTGATCGTCCGCAGATCGGAATTCGATCGTCACGTTCTGGCCCTCGACGTAGCCGGTCTCCTTCAGGCCATCGCGAAAGGCCGCCACGAGATTCCCGACGCTTTCTATCGAAGAACTCCGGACGAACCCGATCATGGGAAAAGGCGGCTTCTGCGCACGAACTTCGAGCGCCGACGCCGACACGGCGCCACCGACAAGTGTGATGAAATCGCGCCGCCTCATCCACCCTCCTCGTCGACGCTCACGAACTGCACGACAGCATTGAACATCCTGCCCGGTTTCGGGCCCAGTCCGGCCGTCGCTCCGCGAACCCTTCGCGGCCCGGCTGATCGTCGTACGGTCGGCGCATCACGTCAAGCAGCTCGTGGATGCCGGTGTCGTCGCCCTGCTCGGCCCGGTCGATCGCCTGCTGCGCCAGGTAGTTGCGCAAGACGTAGCGCGGATTGACCGAGCGCATCCGCGCGCGACGCTCCGCCGGCACCTGGCCGTCGCGACGCACACGCGCAGCAAAGCGCGCGAGCCAATCGCCGAACCCCGGCTCGGCATCGCGCCGCTTCGCGTCGTCGTAGAACGCGTCGCCGAACGGCGTCAGCGACGGCGCGTCGAGGTCGACATCGGCCAGCGCGCGGAAGAAGATCGTCATGTCGACCTCGGCTTCCTGCAGCAATACGTAGAGCTGCTCCATGAGCGCAACGTCGTCGTCAGTGCATTCCACGAGACCCAGCTTCGCCGCGACATTGGCGCGCTCCGACGCCGTAAAGACGTCGACGTAGCGCTGCAGGCCCGCCTGCAGGGGGTCCGTCGTGGCAAATGCCGGCGTCAGCGCATTCGCGAGCTGGCCGAGATTCCAGTACGCGATCTGCGCCTGCTGGCCGAACCGGTAGCGACGGCGCCCCGCGTCCGTGGTGTTCGGCGTCCAGTCGAGGTCGAAGTTGTCGATCCAGCCGTACGGCCCATAATCGATGGTGAGTCCGAGGATCGACAGGTTGTCGGTGTTCATCACGCCGTGGACGAATCCGACGCGCATCCAGTGCGCGATCATGCGCGCCGTGCGTTCGCACACCTCGCCGAACCACGCGGCGCGCAGCGCCCCAGGCAGCCGATCGCCCGTCGGATCGAAACCGCTCGCGCCCGTCGCGGAAAGCAAATGCGGGAAGTCGCGCCGAATCGTGAAATCGACGAGCCCTTCGACGAGCGTCGCTTCGCCGCGGGACGCGGGTAGCTCGAAGTTGCCGAAGCGGATGAACGACGGCGCCACGCGGCACACGATCGCTCCCGGTTCCGACCGCGGATGGCCGTCGTAGAACATGTCGCGCACGACCTCTTCACCCGTCGCGACGAGGCAGAGCGCGCGCGTCGTCGGCACGCCGAGGTGATGCATCGCCTCGCTGCACAGGAATTCGCGCACCGATGAGCGCAGCACGGCGCGGCCGTCGGCGCTGCGCGAATACGGCGTCGGGCCGGCACCCTTCAGCTGCAGTTCCCAGCGCTCGCCAGCGGCGTTGATCGTTTCGCCGAGCGTGATGGCGCGGCCATCACCCAGCTGGCCGGCCCAATGCCCGAACTGATGTCCGCCGTAGTTGGCGGCGTAGGGCTCCATGCCGGGGAGCAGCGCGTTGCCGCCGAACACGCGCGCGAATGCAGGCGATGCGATCGTCGCGTCGTCGATGCCGAGCAGCGCCGCCACCTCGCGCGAATGCGCGACGAGTCGCGGCGCAGCGACGGGTGTGGGTTCAACGCGGGAAAACATCGCGCCGTGCACCTGCCGCAGCCGCGGCCCGGCCTCCGGATCGGCGGGCAACTCGCGCACGAACCTGTTGTCGAAGTGCAGCGATCGCATCGGCCGATTATAGTGGAGCCGCCAATGAAGCGTGCTCGTGCGGTTGATGCGATCGCGCTGGATTCGCTGGAACGGTTCCGGCAAGATTCGCTTTCGCGCGAAGAGGACTCTCGCGTTCCACCCTCGAGGATCGTCGATGCCCGTCGAACAGCAGCTGCGCCCGCGCGTCAAGGACATCGGCGGTGGATTCATGGTGCGGCGGCTGTTGCCGACGCTCCACACGCCGAGCGTCGGCCCGTTCGTCTTTTTCGATCACTTCGGCCCGACGACCACAAAGCCCGACGACAACCACGACGTGCGCCCGCATCCGCACATCGGGCTCTCGACGGTGACGTATCTGTTCGAGGGCGCGATGCTGCACCGGGACAGCCTCGGTTCCGTACAGCGCATCGAGCCCCGCGCGCTCAACTGGATGACAGCCGGGCGAGGCATCGTGCATTCGGAGCGCGCCCCGCCCGACCTGCGAGGAACGACCTACGGTATCCACGGCCTGCAACTGTGGGCGGCGCTGCCCAAGGCGTTCGAGGAGAGCGAACCGGCTTTCCATCACATGGCGGCCGATGCCCTTCCCGAGTGGTCGCAGCCGGGAATGCGGGTCCGCGTGCTGGTCGGCAGCGCGTTCGGCCGCGAGTCTCCAGTCAGCACGCACTCGAAGACGCTCTATCTCGACGTCACGGCCAGCGAGGGGAGCACGCTGCTGCTGTCCCCCGAGCCCGCCGTCGCGACCTTCGAGCGCGCCGCGTACAGCACCGACCACGGAATCGTCGTCGACGGTGTCGACGTGCCTGCGTTCACGATGGCGGTCCTGACACCCGGTGTCGAGTCGACGATCGCGGCGCCTCGAGGCGCCCGCTATGTCGTCATCGGCGGCGAGGCGCTCGACGGGCCGCGCTTCCTCTGGTGGAATTTCGTCTCATCGTCCAAAGAACGGATCGAGCAGGCGAAGGGCGATTGGACCGAGCAGCGGATGGGCCGAATCCCCGGCGAGCACGAGTGGATTCCGCTGCCTTGAAACGAGCGGGCAGCGAAACGCCACGGTCGGCGGGGTCGTCAGGACGCGTTCACGCCGACAGCCACGCCGCCAGATCCTGCTTCAGCTTCTTCAAATCCGGATCGCGCGTGTACATCATGTGCCCGGCGTCGTAGTAGTGGTGTTCGACGCGCGCCAGCACTTCCGCCGGCGCATCGAGCTGGGCGATCGACCAGTCGGTCGCCGAGTACGGCGTGCCGAGATCGTAGTGCCCGCTCGCGACCAGCACGCGCAGATGCGGATTGCGGCGCAGCGCGCGTGAGAGGTCGGGGCTGGTGCAGGCGAAGTTGTTGCCCTTCTCTTCGCCGCGATTCCAGTTCCAGTCCTTGTTGACGTCCATGTTGAGGACTTCGTAGCGCGGCGACGGATCGATGCCGAGCGTCTCGCTCATGTAGGCGTTCGCGGCCATAGTGAACGGCGCCGCCAGCGCTTCGATGCCCGGGTCGAACTCCCACTGGCGGGTGCGCGAGGCCGCCATGGGACCGGTGACCCGCGCCTCGAGCCTGCCGACGATGCGCCCCTCGTCGCGCAGCAGCTCGAAGAAAAACGTCTCGTCGGAAATCCGCAGGTTCTTCTCTTCGACGAGCGCCACCGACAGGCCGGTCAGCTCGGACACGCGCTTCGCGACGCGACGGCGCCGCGCCTCGGGCAGGCGCGCACCCGCATGCAACGCGGACAGATACTCGTCGGCGACGAAGCTCTCGGCCGCGCTGCGCGCCGCCTCGGGCGATTTCGCGAGCGGCCCCGCGAGCTTGCCGTGGTACTGCGCGGCGCACGCGAAACCGGGGAGGAAGAGCCCATAGGGCAAGTCGTTGCGCGGCGTGAACACGAGGCTCTGCAGATCCATCGCGCAGGACACGAGGATCAGTCCGGACACGGCCACGCCGAGTTCCTGCAGCTTGTCGGTCAGCGCGGCGCCGCGCGTGGTGCCATAGCTTTCGCCGGCAATGAAGATCGGCGAGCCCCAGCGTTTATGCCTTCCCAGCCACGCACGCACGCATTCCGCGAGAGCCGCCACGTCGCCGTCGACCGAGAGCATTTTCTTGCGCGCGTCCTCGCTCGCCGTCATCGAGTAGCCGGTGTGCGGCGGATCGACGAACACGAGGTCGAAATGCTCGAACCACGAATGCGGATTGTCGGTGACCGTGTAGGGTGGCAGCGGCATCGTGCCGTCGTCGTTGATGACCACGCGCTTCGGGCCCAGCGCACCGAGATTCAGGAAAACCGAAGCCGCACCCGGCCCGCCATTGAAAGCGAAGCACACCGGTCGCGTGCGCGGGTCGGCGTCCTTCTGCAGATAGGCGATCGTGAAGATCGCGGCTTCCGGGTCGCCGCGCTTGTCGTCGAGCCCGCCGGCCACGACGGGCACGAATGCGGCGACGGCGCTGTACGCCATGCTACGGCCGTCGAGCGCAAGGGTGCCGTCGGTCTTGTGGGGATCCGCAGCGAGCAGCTTGTCCACCTTTTCGCGGAGGCGCTTCTTTTCGTCATCGGTGGCGGGGGCAGGTGTCGATGGGGTCATGGGTATCGTGGCGTGCGTATCGTGGAAGGGGTTGTCGGTCGACGCGCGGGGCCGCTCGAATTCGAGCCGGCGCTCGCGCCGCCCGCGATTGTGCCGGTGTCGGCCGCATCCCGCCACGAGTTTTTGCCGGCTCCCCCAGCCATTTCACGCGGCCACATGCTATGGCCATGGCCACACAGCGCACAGGGGAAACCGCAATCCCCGACCGGGCCGTAAAATCAGGGAAATGCCGACACCCCTGCCAGCACAATCTTCGGGGATCTCCTGGTGAATGTCCTGAACCGCTTCAACGGCGCCCGCGAACGCTTCGCGAAGCGCTCGTCGCTTGCTTTGTGCGTCGCGTGCGGCACACTTTGGGCAACCCTCGCCGGCGCGGCGAGCCTGCCGGCGGGCTTCGGTGAAACCCTGGTGGTGAGCGGGCTCAACCGCCCCACGGCGATGGCCCTGGCGCCCGACGGCCGGATATTCGTCACCGAACAGGACGGCACGTTGCGGGTGATCAAGGACGGCGTGCTGCTCCCCGCGCCGTTTCTGACGGTCACCGTCAGCAATTCAAATGAGCGCGGCCTGGACGGGGTGACGGTCGATCCGGATTTCGCCACGAACGGTTTTGTCTACGTCTACTACACAGCCACCTCGCCCGTCATCCACAACCGTGTCAGTCGCTTCGTCGCGAACGGCGACGTCGCAGCGCCGGGTGAAACGATCGTCCTCGACCTCGATCCGCTTTCGGCCTCTTCGGTACACAACGGCGGCGCGATCCACTTCGGCAAGGACGGCAAGCTCTACGTCGCCGCCGGCGAAAATGGAAACAGCGCCAATGCGCAGACGCTCACCAACCTGCTCGGCAAGATACTGCGTATCGACGCCGATGGCGGGATTCCGACGGACAACCCGTTCTACGCGTCGGCGAGCGGCGTCAACCGGGCGATCTGGGTGCTCGGGCTGCGCAATCCATTCAACGTCGCGATCCAGCCGGGCACCGGCCGCATTTTCATCAACGACGTCGGCGAGAGCAGTTGGGAGGAAATCAACGACGGCATCGCGGGGTCGAACTACGGGTGGCCGAACTCGGAAGGCCCGGCGGTCAATGGCGGCGAACGCGCTCCCATCTACGCGTACAAGCACAGCGGGTCGGGCGTCAAGGGTTGCGCGATCACCGGCGGCGCGTTCTACAACCCGTCGACCGCGCAGTTTCCCGCGGGCTACGCCGGGGGCTATTTCTTCGCCGACTTCTGCAGCGGATGGGTCAACAAGCTCGATCCTGCGAACGGCAACGCCGTCACCGCATTCGCCACCGGGATCGACCACCCCGTCGACCTCAAAGTCGACGATGCCGGCAGCCTTTACTACCTCGCCCGCGGCGGCGGCGGCACGCAGGGCGTCCTGTACCGGATCAACTTCCCGGCCTCCGCGGCCCCGACCGCGATCGCGTCGCGCAAGGCGCACGGCGGCGCCGGAACGTTTGACCTTCCGGTCGCGTCAACGCCGCTCAATCCCACGACCGAGCCGAGGTCCGGCGGAACCGGCGGCAATCACACGATCGTGTTCACGTTCGATAAGCCGGTGACCGCGGGAACGGCGACGGTGACGGAGGGAACGGCCGTGGCCGGCGCGCCGACGTTTGCCGGCAACACGATGGTCATTCCGTTGAGCGGCGTCGCGAACGCGCAGTACGTGAACGTCTCCGCCTTGAGCGTCGTCGGCGCGGACGGCAGCACCGGCGGTGTGGCGTCGGCGCGCATCGGATTCCTGATCGGCGACGTCAACCAGAACCGCGTCGTATCGCTTGCCGACCTCGGTCTCGTCAACGCCCAGGTCGCGCAGTTCGTCACGGCGTCGAACTACCTTCAGGACGTCGACGCCAGCGGCACCCTATCGCTGGCCGACAAGGGCATCACCAACGGCATGGTCACCAAAGCGCTGCCGCCGCCCTGACTCGAGGCGACGCGAACCCCCGTGGACACGCGGTAGTCGACCTCGCGGTGCAGCGGAAACGGGAGCGCCGTCGACGGCGTGAGCGCGGCAGCCCGCCGTCCCGTAAAATCGCGGTTTTCTACTTGCGGTGAAAGGACTTCTCATGGCAACCGACCCTGGCCAACGCGCCGGCAGCCCGACGATGGATTCAACGTCCCTGTATCGGGAGGAAATATTCACCGATCGCGCCGTCGGTACGTTGCGCGTGCTGAATCCGGTGGCTGCCGACGGGACGCCGGATCGATCGCGCCCGACGATCTACACCGGCGAGGCCCAGTTGATGACGAACATGGGACCGTTGCCGATCAGCTTCGACGTCGCGGCGTCGACGCTGGCCGAGGCGGTCGCGAACTATGCCGAAGCGGCGAAGGAAGGCGTCGCGAACGCGATGCGCGAAATCGCCGAAATGCGCCGCCAGCAATCGTCCTCGATCGTGATTCCCCAAGGCGGGGCGCTCCCGCCGGGCGGGCCGCTCGGCGGCGGCAAGATCCAGCTGCCTTGACGCTGGCCAAGGTCGAGGTCCGCCACAACGTGCAAGCGAGCCGATTCGAGGCGACCGTGGAAGGCAACCTCTGCGTCGCCGATTACACCCTCGTTGGCAACGTGATGCGGATCCACCACACCGAGGTTCACCCGTCGCTCGCGCGCCGCGGCATCGCCGGCGAGATCGTGAAGACCGCATTCGCCTACGCCGAGGCGAACGGGCTGAATGTCGAGCCGTGGTGCGGCTATGTGCGCGCCTACATGAAACGCCACCCCGAAACGCAGCGCCTGTTGCCCGCCGATTTTCCGGCGCTGCGCTGATCGGGCTGCGCACGGCGCAGCCTGCGCTCGCGTCGGCTGCTACCGAACGTTTCACGCACCCCTCGGCCATGCGGCCAATGGCGAGGATCGTCGCACCTCGCGATGATCCTCGCGGAGGACGCGCGCCGGCTGGCTGAAGCGATCCGCGTCCTCCGCCGATTCGCAACCGCCACGGAGGCCCCGCCATGCCGCACGCCCTCGATCCGACGCACATCGACAACCAGGCCCGCTACCTCGCCGCACTCGACGAGCTCGACGCACTGATGGCGGAAGAACCCGACAGCAGCGCCGGGCACCGCATCGACGAGCTCTTTGCGCTTATTGAAGACTACGAGTTGCGTCGCGTGGTGCAGGGCGCAACCACCGGGTGACGGCGCGCCTTCAGGCGGGGTCGTCGCCCGCGTCGAACACCGCCTCGGCGGCCGCCAGGTCTTCGGGCGCGAATCCCACCGACTTGAACACGGTGATGTCGTCGTCTCGCGCTCGGCCCAGGTGCGCGCCGCGCGCAAGCTCGGCGAGCTCGGCCGCGATATCGGAAGCGTCGATCGCACCGCTCGCCATCGCCTGGACGATGTCCCCGCCTTCCTTCAGCACCGCCGCGCGACTATCGACGACGATGAGGTTAGCGCGTCCGATCGCCTCGTCGTCGGTCTCGCGCATCGTCGACTTGAACGCCCCGACCAGATCGAGGTGCACGCCGCGCGGCAACCAGGCGCCGAGAACGATGGGCGCCGTCGAGAGCGTCGCGCACGACACGATGTCGGCTTCTGCGACGGCGCGCTCGAGGTCGTCGACCGCGATCACCGGCAGCCCTTCACTTTTCATCGCCTCGGCCGCGGCCTGCGCGTGCGCCGCCGTGCGACTCCACAGGCTCACGCGATCGATCGGGCGCACGTGCCGATGCGCTTCGATGAGCCCGCGCGCGATCCGTCCCGACCCCACGACGACCAGGTGCCGCGCATCGCGGCGCGCGAGCTTGTCGGCCGCGTAGGCCGACGCGCCCGCGGTGCGGCGCGCCGTGATCTCCTCGCCGTCGAAGAGCGCCAGCGGCGCGCCGTTGACGGCGTCGAACAGCGCGTAGACCGCACCGACCGCGCGCTCGTTGCGGCGGGCGTTGCCGGGAAACACCGTGACAAGCTTTACGCCGATCCGCCGTCCTGTGCGCCAGGCCGGCATCAGCAGCAGCGACGCGATCGGCTCGCCGGGCACCTCGATCGGATGGTTGGCGCGAAGCGGCGCGGCAACGTCCTCCTTCAGCATCGCGTCGAGCGCATCGAGCATCCGCGGCCATGGCAGCCGGGTGCGAATCGTTGCGGCGTCGAAATAGCGCATCGGTGCTGCGGCCCTTCGTTCGCGCGCGGCTACGCGTCGTCCTCGGCGAGCGAGAGCAACGCGGCGTTGCCTCCGGCGGCGGCGGTGTTGACCGTCACCACCCGCTCGACGACAAGGCGCGCCCAGTCGTAACCACCGTCCGCATCGGGAACGATGATCGGCACGATCGCGCCGGTCGACGCGGCGAAATTCGCGCGTACGCGGTGCGCCTCGTCGTGACCGGTATCGAGCAGCACCGCGTCGACCGCGGAAGCGTCGATCCGGTCGACCAGCACGACCCGCGGGTCGTCGAGGATCTCGCGGACGCGCAGCGCGTTGAGATCCCGTCGCATGAGCGCCGTGTTGCCGACCGCCAGCGCGGCCTTGACCTGCGCCTTGAGCGCTTGCTCGTCGCCGGCAATGCACGCCACGACGCCGCGCGGATGGAACTCGAGCGTGTTCGATTCGCCGGTCGGGCCGGGCAACGCGATGGCGGCCGTCGGCAGCGGCGAAGGCGCCCCGCGCATCAGTCGACGGAGGTAGAGCGGCCCGCCCGCTTTCGGACCGGTGCCCGAGAGACGATGCCCACCGAAGGGCTGCACGCCGACGACCGCGCCGACGATGTTGCGGTTGACGTAGACGTTGCCCGCGCGCACCCGCGCCAGAATCGCGGCGACGGTCTCGTCGATCCGCGTGTGAATGCCGTGCGTCAGTCCATATCCGGTTGCGTTGATTGCGTCGACCAGCGCCGGGAGTTCGTCGCGCTTCCATCGCACCACGTGCAGCACCGGTCCGAACACTTCGCGGGTCAGCGCTTGCAGGCCGCGGATGCCGCCGAGATCCACCATCGTCGGGGCGACGAACGTCCCGCGCGCGCACGCCGCCGGCAGCTCCATCTCGGTGACAGCGAGACCGAGCGTGCGCATCTTCGCGATGTGCGCGAGTAGAGGCACGCGCGCGTCGGCGTCGATGACCGGGCCGACGTCGGTGGCGAGTCGCCGCGGGTCGCCAATCGCGAGTTCGCGCATCGCGCCCGCGAGCATCTTCATCATTTCCGGCGCGACGTCCTCCTGCAGGCACAGCACACGCAGCGCCGAACAACGCTGGCCGGCGCTGTCGAACGCCGAGGTCAGCGCATCGGCGACAACCTGCTCGGGCAGCGCCGAACTGTCGACGATCATCGCGTTCATTCCGCCGGTTTCGGCGATCAGCACCGGATCGTCGTCGCGCTTCGCGAGCTGGCGGTTGATGAGCCGCGCGACCTCGGTCGAGCCGGTGAAGATCACCCCGGCGATGCGCGCATCGGCGGTGAGCGCCGCGCCGACCGTCTCTCCTCGTCCCGGCAACAGTTGCAGCGCTGCGACCGGCACGCCGGCTCTATGGAGGAGGCGCACCGCCTCGAACGCGATCAACGGCGTCTGCTCCGCCGGTTTCGCGAGGACCGGGTTGCCGGCAGCGAGCGCGGCGCTGATTTGGCCGACGAAGATCGCGAGCGGGAAATTCCACGGCGAAATCGCAACGATCGGCCCGATCGGCGATGCGGTTGATCTGCTTGCCTCGGCCCGCGCCTCACCCGCGTAGTAGCGCAGGAAATCGATGGCTTCGCGCACCTCGCCTACCGCATTGCCCAAGGTCTTGCCGGCCTCGCGTACGGCGAGCGCCAGAAACGTCGTGCGTTCGTCCTCGAGGAGATCCGCGGCGCGCTCGAGGCACGCGGCGCGCCGGTCCGCCGGCGTCGCCGACCATTCGCAACCGTGCGCGAGCGCGGCGGCGACCGCAAGCGTGACATCGGCGGGTGTGGCCTCGATCACCGTCCCGACCGTATCGCCGCGGTCGGTGGGATTGCGAATCGCGGTGCGCGGTCGCGCGGAATGGTCGACCGCTCCCGCGACGATCGGCGCCGCGTTGCGCGACACCGGGACGGCAGCCAGCGACCTCGCCAGCGAAACGAGCTCGGCGTCATCGGCAAGGTCGGCACCCGGTGAATTCCGTCGCCCGGGCAACAGCGCGGCGGGCAGCGGTATGCCGGCGTGCGGCCGGCCGCCCGTCGCCTCGGCAACGGCCACCGGATCGACGACCAGCGACGCGATGCTGACGGTCGGATCGACGATCCGATTGACGAACGAGCTGTTGGCGCCGTTCTCGAGCAACCGGCGAACGAGGTAGGCGAGCAGCGTCTCGTGCGAGCCGACCGGCGCGTAGATGCGGCACGCGCCGTCGAGCTTGTCCTTGGGGACCACCTGGTCGTAGATGCTCTCGCCCATCCCATGCAGGCACTGGAATTCGTACTGCGCGTCGCCGGCGAGCTCATGGACCGCGGCGATCGTGAACGCGTTGTGGCTTGCGAACTGCGGATAGATCGCGTCGGGCGCTGCGAGCATCGCCTTCGTGCAGGCGAGGTAGGCGACATCGCTGTGCACCTTGCGCGTGAACACCGGATAGTCGGGCATCCCATCCACCTGCGCCCGCTTGATCTCGGTGTCCCAGTACGCGCCCTTGACGAGCCGTACCATCAGCCGGCGGCGGTGCCGGCGGGCAAGCGCCACGATCCAGTCGATGACATGGCGCGCGCGCTTCTGATACGTCTGCACGACGAAGCCGATGCCCTGCCATCCGGCGAGCTCCGGATCGCCGGCGAGCGCTTCGAGGATGTCGAGCGACATGTCCAGCCGGTCCGCCTCCTCGGCGTCGATGTTGAAGCTGATGTCGTATCCGGCGGCCTGCTTTGCCAGCGCGACGACGCGTGGAACGAGCTCGGCGCGGACGCGCTCGCGCTGCGCGCGCGCGAACCTCGGGTGCAGCGCGGAGAGCTTTACCGATATGCCCGGTCCGGCGTAGATGCCGCGTCCCTTCGACGCTCGGCCGATCGCGTGGATCGCTGTCTTGTAGTCGATCAGGTAACGCTCCGCGTCGGCGGCGGTCATTGCCGCCTCGCCCAGCATGTCGAACGAGAACGTGTAGCCGCGCGCCTCGCGTTCGCGCGCATTCGTCAGCGCTTCTTCGATCGTGCGCCCGGTGACGAATTGCCGGCCGAGGAGGCGCATCGCCACGTCCACACCTTTGCGGATCAGCGGTTCGCCGCCTTTGCGCAGCAGCGAGCCGAGCGCCTGCTCGAGCGTCCCCTCGTTGCGCGTGTCAACGATCTTCCCGGTGACGAGCAGACCCCAGGCCGCGGCGTTCACGAACAGCGACGGCGACGCGCCGACGTGCGCCGACCAATCCCCGCGGCTGATCTTGTCGCGGATCAGCCGGTCGCGCGTGGCGGAGTCCGGGATGCGCAGCAACGCCTCGGCGAGGCACATCAGCGCGATGCCTTCGCGGCTGTCGAGCGAGAACTCGAGCATCAACGCGTCCACGCCACCGGCGTTCGAGCGCTCGACGCGCACGGCCGAGGCGAGTGTCGTGGCGACCGCCTGGGCCCGCGGGAGTTGCCCGGGCGCAAAGCGCGCTTCGGCGATGAGCGCGCGAACGGTCTCGCTCTCATCGGCTCGGCAGGCTGCGGCGATGCGCTCGCGCAACGGCGCGAGATCGTCGTGCGGGTCGGGGGGCTCGAGGGCGAAATCGAATGCGGCGGTCATGACGCACCTCGTTGCGCGGGGCGGGCGGCGCGGCCTGCCGGGTTCGCGCCGGGCGGAAGGACGCCGATTCTAGCGCATCGCCGTACCGCGGCCCGGCTCGTCCCGATACGTTGCTACACCTCGAGAACCACCTCACCCGATACCGGGTCGGTGACTCCGAGCCCACCGCCCAGATCTTCGAGCGTGTCGCGGAACGAATCGAGCGACGCGATCATCTTCGGTCGGGCAGCGGACAGGTGTTGCATGCTCTCCCATTCGCCGATGATGCAGTAGGACCGGTCGCCGGTTTTGATGATCGAAAGGCGCCTGGATCCGGTGAAGTCGGCACGGGACTTCTGCTGTGCCGCAATGAACGCCGCCTCGCGGCCCGCCTTTACCCGACACCGTACGACGTTGAATGCGGTCATGGCGATTCCTCCATAGATTGCGCGGCCGGTGTCGTTTCCCGATCGCCGAAGGGCCGCGCGACGGCGACAGGGTCCGTTATCATGCAACCGCATTGCCGAAGCCGCAATGCACGCGTCGCGCGAACGATATATAGAGTCTCGAGCCCGGATCCTGGATCCTTAGCGAGGTCCCCGCCATGAAGAAATTTGTTGCGCTCCTGCTCCTGCCGCTTGCCTCCGTGCTTCGGGCCGAACCCATTGGCGAGGTCGACACGGTCTTCAAGTTCATCGGACCCGACCACAAGATCGTGGTCGACGCGCATGACGACCCGAGTGTCAGCGGCGTCACCTGCTACGTCTCGCGCGCCAAGACTGGCGGCATCAAGGGCGCGTTGGGCGTCGCTGAAGACAAGTCGGAGGCGTCGATCGATTGCCAGCAGGTCGGGCCGATCAGGTTTGCGAAACCGTTGCCGATGCAGGAGGAAATCTTCACCGAACGGATCTCGCTGGTGTTCAAGAAGATTCGCGTCGTGCGCATGGTCGACAAGGCGCGCAACACGCTGGTTTATCTGACCTACTCGGATCGGGTCATCGAGGGGTCGCCGCAGAACAGCGTAACCGCCATCGCCGTCGACCGATCCACGCCGATTCCGATGAAATAGGACGGCGGAGGGAGAGGACGACCATGACGGGCGCACACCCCGGAGGTTTCGGTTTCGCCGCAACGCACGACGCGCCGATCCCCTATCTGCAGCGCACTCGGGAATACTACGCGGCGCTGGGCTACGGGGCGCCGTACAAGTGGGCGCACTACGCGGAGGTCCCGTTCCTGCCGTTGCCGAAGCGCCTGGCCGTGAGCCGGGTGGCGATCGTCACGACGGCGGCGCCCTACCAGCCGGACAAAGGCGACCAGGGTCCGGGCGCCCCTTACAACGCAGCCGCGAAGTTCTACACCGTCTATTCGGGCGACACGGCAACGGACCATGACCTGCGCATCTCGCACGTCGCGATCGACCGCAAGCACACGACCGCCGAGGATCCCGGCACGTACTTTCCGCTGCCTGCGTTGCGCAAAGCGGCCGCGTCCGGGCGAATCGGTTCCGTCGCCCCGCGCTTTCACGGCGCCCCGACCAATCGCAGCCATCGTGCGACTCTCGACATCGATTGTCCGGAGATCGTAGCGCGCTGCAAGGCGGACGGCGTCGACGCGGCGATCCTCGTGCCCAATTGCCCCGTCTGCCACCAGACGGTGAGCCTTGCCGCGCGGATGCTGGAGGAAAGCGGCATCGCCACCGTCGTCATGGGTTGCGCCAGGGATATCGTCGAGCACGTCGGCGTTCCGCGCTTGCTGTTCTCCGACTTCCCGCTCGGCAATGCAGCAGGCCGGCCGAAGGATCCCGAGTCGCAGGCCCACACGATCGAACTGGCGCTGCGAACTCTCGAGAATGCGTCGGCGCCGCGGACCACCGTGCAATCTCCGCTGAAATGGAGTGCCGACCCCGGATGGAAGCTCGACTACTCCAACGTCGCACGCCTCTCACCGGAGGAAATCGCGCAGCGGCGCGCCGAGTTCGATCGTGGAAAAATGCAGGCCAAAGAGCTTCGCGAGGAAGCAGGAGTCACCCGATCCGATGGGAAAAACAGAAGGATGAATCAACCATGAAAACGATACGCTGGGGCATCATCGGCTGCGGCGATGTAACGGAGAAAAAGAGCGGCCCGGGCTTCGGCAAGGCCGAGCACTCGCAGCTTTTGGCCGTGATGCGCCGAAACGGCGCGCTGGCTGCCGACTACGCGCGCCGCCACGGCGTGCCGCGATGGCATGACGACGCGGAGGCGATCCTGCGCGCGCCGGACATCGACGCCGTCTATATCGCCACACTCACCGATTCGCACCGTGAGTACACGCTGCGGGCGGCGGCGGCGGGCAAGCCGGTGTACGTCGAGAAGCCGATGGGCATGAACCCGGGCGAGTGCGACGACATGATCAAGGCGTGCCGCGCCGCAGGTCTGCCGCTCTGGGTGGGCTACTACCGGCGTGCGCTGCCGCGCTTTCTCGCCGTGCGCGATCTCATCGCTGCCGGCGAGATCGGCGACGTGCGCATGGTGATCTCGCGGCAATTCCAGCGGCTGCCGGCAGTGGATCAGTTCGCGGACGGCGCCGTGCCGTGGCGGGTCAATCCGGAACTGTCGGGCGGGGGCCTATTCTTCGAAGGCGTATGCCACACGTTCGACTTTCTCGACTTTTTGTTCGGGCCGATCGTCGACGTCCACGCATTCGCCGGCAACCAGGCGGGCGCCTACCGCCCGGAGGACATCGTCACGGCCAGCTACCGCTTCGCATCGGGCGTCTACGGCAGCGGCACGTGGTGCTACGCGGCGGATTTCGACGAGGAGTACAACGAGGTCATCGGCGCCAAGGGCCGCATCCGTTTCTCGACCTCCGCGCCGGTGCCCATTCTCATCATGCACGGCGACAAGGTGGAGGAGCGGCCCATCGGCGACCCTGACCACGTGCACCAGCCGTTGATCCAGACGATCGTCAATGAGCTGAATGGCAAGGGCGCCTGCGCGTCCACCGGCGAATCCGGCGCCCGTACCGCGCGGGTGATGGAGACAATCCTCGCCGATTTCAAGGCGGGGCGGTGATTGTGGTATCAGCTGACCGGCCATTGTCCGCGAGATCACAACCCCGGTCACCCGGTGACGCACAGTACTGGACCCATCGGCCCTCGCTACTGGCCTACGGACGGGCAAGGCCCGTCCGCGTAAGAACGAAATGAAACGCCCCCGAAGCCAGCGCGCCAAGGGTTTCGCGGCGCGATAACTGATTCTCGCTTTCCGGTCCGGAACCGCGGCGTGCCCGCACCTCCCACCATGCGTGCCGCAGTATGGTGCGGTCGGCACGGAGAAGGTACTTGCAGAAGAAGGCGCCCCTGCCCCTGACATAGCTTCGACGCAGTGCGCGCAAGTCCTCCGTCGTGCGGCGGCCGTGATGGTGCAGCACCTGCGCTTTTGGCGTGTACACGATGCCGAGCCCATGTTTGAGCGCCCGGTAAATGAATTCGATGTCGTCCGCGACCACACCTTTGCTGCCGCCGAATGCCGGGTCGAACTCGCCGATGCGGTCCGCCACGCCGCGTCGGACCGCCATGTTGCAGCCCATGATCAGCCCGTAGATCTGCCCGGCGTTCGTGTAGCGGACCCGTTCGGCGATCGGCCGGATCGAGACGGGTTGATCGTCCGCAGCATACAAGTCCACGCGTCCCCCGACGATGGCGACGTGCGGATCGGCAGCGAATTCATCCCACAGCGCGGCAATCCAGCCGGGTTCGACGATGCAGTCGTCGTCGGTGAACGCGATGATGCTCCCGCGCGCCGCCTGCAAGCCGCGGTTGCGGGCGAACGACAAGCCCTGGATCGGCTCGAACACGTAGTGGACACGAATGGGCGAAGATCGGGCGGCCAAGGCGACGACCGCTTTCGTGTCGTCGCGCGAGTTGTTGTCGACAACAACGATCTCGGCGGAGCGATTGCCGCGCGCTGCGGCCACTCCGATGTGCGCGAGCACCTTTTCGATCCGCTGCGCCCGATTCCAGGTGCACACCACGACGCTGACGTCTGCCGTGTCGTCCGGTGAAGGCACATCATTCTGGTTCATATATAATCGCAACAGCGCCTTAGCTCGCTGGTAAATCTCGCCGCGACGACCTCGCGCATCAGACACCGGACGGCTTATGAAAGCACGACCCAAGCTCGTCTTTCTGGGAATCTGTGCCGGCGCACACGAGCACTTCCTTGACTGGTGCCGGACGGGCGTCCTGCCCAACTTGCAGCGGCTGGTGGCGAAGGGGCTCGTCGGACGAACGCGTAATGTGCCCGCGGTTTTCGTGCAATGTACGTGGCCATCATTCTATACGGGGACCGGACCGGCGCGACAGGGAGTCCACTGCTGGGAACAGCTCAAGGCCGGAACCTATGAGACGTACCGCGCCTACACTCCGGACCTGGTCCGGACGACTCCGTTCTGGGACTATCTGAGCGCGGCCGGCAAGCGAGTCGCGATCCTGGACATTCCGCAGTCGCGGCCGTCGCCGCATATCAACGGTGTCCAGCTTGTGGAGTGGGGAGCGCACGATGCCAATCACGGCTTCGCGACTTCGCCCGCTTCGCTTGCGGAAGAGGTGCTCGCACGGTTTGGCCAGCATCCGCAGAACGGCTTGTGCGACGCCGATCGGACGCCTGCCCAACTGGCCGAATTCCGGGACAGGCTGTTGCGCGGGATCGACGGCAAGCTCGCCGTCACCCGACACTTTCTGGCCCGGGAAGACTGGGATTTCTTTGCCCAGGTCTTCACGGAAGCTCATTGCATCGGCCATCAGGCCTGGCACCTGCACGACCGCACGCATCCGCGGTATAACGAGGCCGATCGTGCGCTCGTCGGCGATCCGGTGCGAGATGTCGCCGTCGGAATCGACCGGGCCATCGGCGAAATCCTTGCCGATGTCGACGAAAGCACCATCGTCGTCGTGATGGCGGGCCACGGCATGACCGCGAAGTACGTGCCGCAATTCATGCTCACCGACATCCTGCTGAAGCTCGGCGTCGCCAAGCGCGCGTCCAGCGCTCCACCGGAACCGCTGCCGCCGTCGTTGCGACGGACCCTGGATCCGATACTGACCTGGGGATGGCGGCACACGCCGCGGGCGGCGCACCACTTGCTGGAGCCGCTGCGTCATCGGGCGCGCGCGATGGTCGAGACGCCGACGAAGATCCCGCTGGACCCGGCCGCCGGCAAGTGCTTCGTCGTCAACAACAACTCGACTCACGGCGGCATCCGCGTCAATCTCGTGGGGCGCGAGCCCGAGGGCAAGGTGCTGCCTGGCGCGGAGTATGAAGCGTTTGTCGAGGAGCTCAGCCGCGATCTCCTCGACCTCGTGAACGTCGATACGGGGAGGCGCATCGTGAATCGCGTCATCCGGAGAACGGACCTGTATCGCGGCGATGCCACCGAGCATTTTCCGGATCTTTTCGTGGAATGGGTCGGGGCCGAGCCGGTGCGCGCGATCCGATCCGCCAGGATTGGGCGGATCGACAGGGAGTACTCGTACTGCAGGACCGGCGAGCACGTCCAGGCCGGGGTGTTCATCGCGTCGGGTCCCGGCATTCCACATGGCCGGCTCGACCGGGAAGTTTCCGTCCTCGATTTCGCTCCGACCTTCTGCGAGGCGCTTGGCGTCGACTGCGACCAATTCGACGGAATCGCGATTCCTGAAATCGTGGAGGCCATGAGAGGACGGCTGGGGCCCGGCGTCGGCGGCGAGCGGACGGCGCCTCAGCGGCTGCCCGCACAGTCGACAGGGCACTGACCCGAGCATGAGTGGGGTCGGCCCGGTCCGTGCGGCAACGAACGCGGACCCGGGCGACAGCGCTCGCACCGGCGTCGAGCGGCGCCGTACGATTCTCGCCTTCGGGCTCAACGCCTGGGACGGCTACTGGCAAACACGCCAGCATGTCCTGTCGCGCCTCGCGCAGCGGGGCTGGTCGGTCAGCTATACGACGCCGGTGATGTCGATCTGGGAGCGCGGCGGATTGCGATGGCGCGAGGCGGCGTGGCGGTCGACAGGGGCGGACTGCGACGGCGTGCGCATCCGCTGCCCCGGCCGAATCCCCGCGCTGCTGCATCGTTGGGAAGCGCTGGACCAGTCGATCATGCGCCGCCACGCCCGCGCCTTCGCGTGCTCGCGCGCGAGGCAGTGGGCGCAGGTGCCCATCGCCTACGTCTTCCACCCGCTGTTCTGGCCATACATCCCGGCCCTCGAAGGATGTCGAGTGTTGTATCACGCCGACGACAGGTTCACGGCGATGCCAGGGGCCAGCCCCACGATTGCCAATTTCGAGCGCGCGCTGATCGAGCGCGCCGACCGGATTTTCGCGATCACTCCGGGCGTCGCCAGCGGCCTCGGGGAAGCCGCCGCGGGCAAGACGGTGATCGTGCCGAACGGAGCCGATACCGAGGCCTACCAGAACGGGCGGCTCAGCGCCGTGCCGGCGGAACTTGCCGGGATTCCGCGACCGCGGATTGCGTATGCGGGCACCCTCAACGAGAAGATCGACTTCGAATTGATTATGCGGCTTGCTCGGGCGCGGCCGAACATACAGTGGCTGCTGATCGGCCCCATCCACGGCGAGCGACAGATGAGCACCCGGACGCGCGCGTTGCTGGCCGAGTGCCGGGGGCAGGCGAACGTCCACTTCCTCGGTGTCAAGCACTACCGCGACCTGCCGGCGTATTGCGCCCATGTCGATGCGAACGCGATGTTCTATCGCACCGACGGCGACGGGTGGTGGCGCGACATCTACCCGCTGAAGCTTCACGAGTGCCTGGCGACCGGGCGGCCACTGCTGAGCTCCGACGTCCCGTCGATACGACCGTTCGCCGATGTCGTCGCGCTTTGCCGTTCCGACAGCGAGTGGCTGCGGGCCGTGGATGCGGCGGTCGCCGGGCACGACGAGGGGTCTGCAGCTGCGCGCATCGCCGTTGCCCACGCGAACAGCTGGGATCGGCGGGTCGATCAGATCGAGGCGGCGCTCGAGGAGCTCGCATGAAGCGCCTCCTGATCGTCTTGCACACGCGGTTCGGCGCAACCCTTCCGATGGCGCCGGCCGCACGCGACGGCGCGTAGACGATACCACCACCCATGCAAAGGGCCGGAGATCATCCGGCCCTCGCACTTGCGAAACTCCCGCAACCGGTCAGTGCAATCGCTGGCGCGATTTGCGCGTGGCTTCGGCCAGCTTGTCGCGGCGCACGCCGGCGCCGCGCGTCGGCTTGGCGGTGCGCTTCTCCTGCCAGAACCGATAGATCAGCACCGCGGCCAGCGGCAGCTCGTCGATCAGCTCGGCGCGCTTCTCTTCGGTGTCCACCCATTCGGTGAATTCGTCGTCGCGGTCGCCGAACGCCAGCGCCTCGATCGGGAACACCCAGTCGCGCGCGTCCGGCGCGTCGAACAGCGGTTGCCACTCATCGTCGCGGAGCTTCACGCCCGCCATATAACCCTCGCACCATGCGGTGCCTTCGGGCGGCATGCGCTCCTTGCCGCGCGCCTTGCCTTCCGGCAGATACAGCAAGGGCTTGAAGCGCGTAGGCGACTCGCCGAGCGTGCGCTGGATGCCGACCAGGTGGCGCAGCACGAGCGCCATGATGAGCTGCGCCTCGTCCTTGTTGGCGAACGCCGCGGCGGCACTGCGGTTGCCTTCGCTCCACACCTGCGGCAGCCATTCCGACGGCTGGATCACCTCAGGCCCTGAAACGACGGCCGCGAGATAGCCATCAAGCATCTCGAGATCCATGCAGTCCTGCGGCACGGCGTCGGACGCGAGGAACGCCTCGAGCTGGTCGAGCTCGGCTTCGTTGAGGGGTTCGTCGAGGGCGCGGGGATCGGGCATGGATGACTTTCGTCGCGGACTGCGCGTAGGAACCTTCTATGATCCCCTGACGGGGCGATTGGTGCAAGGAAAAGCCGGGATGTGCGGCCTGCGAGCAGCGCCGTTAGTCTCGAACCGCCCAGCGGATGACTCGCTGAAACCCTGCTTTAACTAGCGCAGCGCGTGCGCGACGTATAGCGCCGCCGCAAACACCAGCACCGCCCCTCCCTGGTGCGCCGCCGCCAGCGGAATTGGTACTATCAGCAACAGCGTGGCGATCCCCAGCGCGATCTGCAGGGCGACGAGCGCGAGAAGCAGGTGTCCGCCCGTGCGGCCGCGCGACGGCAGTCCGTCCGTCGTGCGCAACTTCCACCACAGAACCGGTGCGATGAAGGCGATCACCCACGCGATCATCCTGTGATCGAACTGCACGGTGGCCATGTTCCAGAAGAAATTGCGCCACCAGGGTTCGAGCACGAAGATCTCGGCGGGCACCACGTCGCCGTTCATCAGCGGAAACGTGTTGTAGGCAAAGCCGGCGCGGATGCCGGCGACGAACCCGCCGGTGACGATCATCAGCGAAACGAGCGCGACGAACCCGAATGCCCACGATCGCGCCGCGCGCTGCGGCGGAGATGGTAACCGCGCGCGCTGCGGATGGATGAGCGTGAGCCCCACCCAGAACATCGCGGCGAAGATAGCGAGTGCCAGCGCAAGGTGGGCGGTGAGTCGGAACTGCGACACGCGCGGATTGTCGACGAGACCGCTCTTTACCATGTACCAGCCCATCGCGCCCTGCAGGCCGCCCAGCACGAAGATGCCGAGGAGCTTCCACGCATACCCTGGCGGGATCATGCGGCGGACGACAAACCAGACCAGCGGAACGAAGAAGGCGATCCCGATCAGGCGCCCGAGCAACCGGTGGATGTACTCCCACCAGAAGATGCCCTTGAAACCTGCAAGCGTCATGTCCTTATTGACCAGGTGGTACTGCGGAGTCTCCTTGTACTTCTCGAAGGTCTGTTGCCAATCGACGTCGGTGAGCGGCGGAAGCGTGCCGACGATCGGCTGCCACTCGACGATCGACAGGCCGGAACTCGTCAGGCGCGTGACGCCGCCGACGACGACCATCGCGAAGACTAGCGCGCAGCACACGAAGAGCCAAGTCGCTATTGGGTTCGGCGCAGCATGTTGCGCGTTAGTGGAGGTGAACAGCACTTCGGTCGCCATGCGCGCATTCTGCCACGACCGATCGGGCCGCCCCTAGGTCAAGCGCAAACGTAAGGGTCCGCCGACCAACTCGCCAATTCACTCTCTCCAAATGCGGATAGTAGTCGGCTTTTCTAGGCGCGTGCCCGAGACAAAAAAGCGATACTTGCACCAGACAGAATCATCGGCATCGAGATCCGCAGAACGAACGGGAGAATGTTCTCCAAACCACCTCGCTCACCAATGGCGAATACCATCAACGAGATTACTCCTCCGGCAACGAGCCAATAGCCTCCGCCGCGACTAGACCATAGCGCCAATATCGCGGCGGGCAGGGTTGAGGCCGGCCCAACGAGAATCGCGATCCACGACATCAACGGTTCGCCGCTGCGAAAGAGAAACATCGCTTGGAGTGCGATATTGAGATGCCAAATGCCAAGCAAAACAGAAACGCAGACAGCAATGAGGAAAAATGGGTTCATGTAATCGAAAGCGGCGATTGCTATTTCGGAATCGCGGATGGCGAAGTAGCACACTTGAAGAACCAACTCACCCGCTCCTTTCCTCTTCGTTCGGCATCGTTTTTCGGTAATACCTTGGCGAGGCAGCCGCAGACTTTCCTATCGCAGTTTCCAATTTCCTCCTGCACCTTCGAACCGCCCGTGCCAAATACCTTGCTCCTCCAATCAGCGCTGCAGTTGTCGTAACACGCATCGTGGTCCTTGCAGCATTGGTCGACAGAATCCTGCATTGGACCGCTCCCACCCGGCCCACACCAGTTGCCGTGGATATTCTCGCCCGTCGGATCGAGATACCGTAAGGGATTATTCGCAACGTAGGTGTATGTATTGAGTCCGCCCCAAATACCAATCGGATCACTCTCAACATACCTCCCGACGCCAGGATCGTAATCGCGGAAGTAGTTGTAGTGCAGCCCGGTCTCGCCGTCGTAGTACTGCCCGGGAAAGCGCAAGTTGAACGAAAACGCACCCTGCCCGCTCGGGTTTTCGTTGGCCGAGCCCGCGCCGAACGTGTCGATCTTCCATTCCCACACGATCTGATTGAGCTGATTCGTGATCAGCCGCGGCGTGTCGAGGTGATCGCTGTAGATCGAAAAGACGTCGACACCTCCTCCCGCGCTCGGCCGTACGCTCGCCACCGGCGTGTCGGCGAGGTAGATCAATTCCTGGCGCGTCGCGCCGGCCGCATCGTACTCGCCGATCAGGTGACCCTGTTCATCGTACAAGAAGTAGTTTGCGCCCGTGGCCACACCAGAGCCAGTCTTGGCCACCCTCTGCCCAAGGCCGTTGACCCAATACTTGTGCCCGGTACTCGCCTGATTCATCCGCCCGCGTCCGTCATAGCTGAACGTCGCGGTGCCGTTGCTTGTCAAATTGCCCGCGGCGTCATAGGTAAAATTCCGGACGCTCGCGCCCGACGACTGCTGCAGCCGGTTGGAGCCGATCGCGTATCCGTAGTTCGTCGCGGCGCCGGCGCGCACCTCCTGTTTGCGGTTGCCGTTGGCGTCGTACACATAGGCGAACGATTCGCCTTGCGGTAGTACCGCTGAAGTCAGGCGATTCAGCCCATCGTAGCCGAACGTCCAGCGCTCGTCGCCGTAGGCTGCCATATTCGGCCCAAGCGTCAGCGCTGCGATCCGGCCATCGGCATCGAAGCCACGTCGATAAAGCTGTCCGTTGCTCCAGGTCCACGCCTGCACTGCGCCAAACGGCAGGTATTGCGCGCCGCTCAGGATGGTTTGCCCTCCGATCCTGATGGCGGAGATTCGACCCTGCGGATCGATCGTGTAGCTCACGCTGCGCCCTGACGGATAGGTGATGCCCGTCGCGCGGCCCGCGGCGTACTGATAGCCGATGCTGAACGTGCGAGTCCCTGCATCCGTACCGATCGTCTGCGATTTGCCGACCACGCGGCCCCGCGCGTCGTACGCATAGGTCGTCGATCCCGACGGATCCGTGATCCGCGTCAACCGCCCTCGCGCAAACGCGCCGCCGGTCGTCGTGTTGTCGTACTCCATCGCGACGTTCGCGCCCACGTACGCTGCACGCGTCTGACGATTCAGGGCATCGTACGCAAAGCTTGTCGCGAGGCCGCGCGCGTCGGTCGATCCGACGACGTTGCCCTGGGCATCGGGAGCGAAAGTCGACGTTCCGGTGTCGGGACTCGCGAGTTGCGTCAGATTTCCGAGCCCGTCGTAGGCATAGGTCGTGGTCAGGTTGTTCGGATCGCGAACCGACACCAGGTGATCCCTGGCGTCGTAGCCATAGCGCGTCACGCCCCCGGTGGGATCCGTCGCGGTGAGCAGGTGGTTCAGTGCATCGTAGGATAGTACGGTCGCACGGGACAGCGGGTCCGAGCTTTTCGTCAGGTTGCCGTTGCCGTCGTACTGATACGCCGACGTTTGACCCGTCGCGCCGATGTCGTTGTAGAGCCGGTTCAGCACGTCGAAGGTCCGCTGACGCGTCTTCACGAGGCGGTCGCTGGGATCGTAGACATCCTCCTTGATGCGATTGCCCATCGCGTCGAGCGTGTACTGGATCACGTTGTCCTCGCCGTCGGCAATCTCGGTCAGTCGATGCGCATCGTCGTATTGGTAACGAAGGAATGCGCCGTCCGGCATCGTGACCTTGGTCAGTTGTCCGACGTTATCGTAGTCGTACGTCGTCGTCTCGGCCTCGGGACTCCCGGCGTTGACGGTTCGCCTCCGCAATCGTCCTCGCGCGTCGTACGCGGACATCGTCACCATGCCGTTCGAGTCGGTGACCCGCAAGAGCTGCCCGTCGAGATCGTAGTCGTTAAACGTCGTGACGTGTCCGAGCGCGTTGGCGATGCTCCGGACACTACCCCGGCAACCGATGCAGGCGTCCGCCGTGCCGTAGTAGGAATACGACGTGGTATCGGCGACATCGGTCCGCGGACCGTCGACGACGAGTGCCTGCCCAAAGGCATTGAAGGTTGTCGTCCACTGCCGGACACTGGATCCGGCGGTGATGGACTTCCTGATCAAGTTGCCCTGGGAATCGTAGTCGAGGTCCGTCACTTCGCTGACGCCGACGACACCGGAAGGCGTGGTGATCTTCGTTGGCAGCCGATAGACCGGATGCCACTGCGTCGTGATCGTGCGAGCAACGGCCGTACCCACAGCCTCGGTGCGCACGATTTCGAGATTGCGCGTCAGATCGAACGCATAGGTCGTGTTGTTGCGATTGAAGTCCGTGTACGACGACACGTTGCCATTGGCGTCGAAGGTATAGTTCGCGACCCCGCCGTTGCAGCCGGGACAAGGCTGCGACACGTGCTTGACGCGCAACATCCCGCCGGCGCTCTGGTAATAGTAGGTGCGATTGGTCCCGAAGGCATCGACGACGATGGTCGATCCTTCGTTGATCGAGGGGTAATACGAGCCCGGGTAAAGCGAAACGGCCTGGGCCCCGCCCGCGTGCCGCGACGAGATCGCTCGTCCGGTGGTGTCGTAACTCCACGTCGCGAAGCGGACGCCGTTTTCGTCGGTAATCCCGGTCAGCGCATGGAGAAAGCTCGCGTTCTCGTAGTGGTACGTGCGAACCGTTCCGTCGGGATAGGTTACGGACGTCAGCCGACCCCTGTCGTCGTACTTGTAGAGATAGACGCGATTGCCCGGTGCGACGAAACCGGCCGGACGACCGGCAGCGTCGTACGTGAAAGTCACGATGTTTGCCGATGCGTCGGTGACACTCGCGAGTCGCCCGTTGCCATCGTAGGCGAGCGTGTAGGTCCACCCGGCACGCAGGGCGATCGAAAGGAGCCTGCCGGAAGCGTCGTACCGCTCGAGATCCAACTCGGCGGTGGTGAGACGCCACCCGCTCGTTGCACCCGCGCTATCGGCCAGGCGCTCCAGCAGGGCCGAACCGCCTCCCCGGGTGTTGAGCCTTTCCCGGCCATTCGTCATGAATACCTGCAACGATCCGTCGGCGCGTTGCGCGTACGCAAGAATGCCTCCGGCCGCGGTGGGGATGACGATGCGACGGTCCCACGTCGTTCGCCAATAGTCGGTCGATTTTGGCGGCGCGGCATCGAAGCGAAGGTATCCCGCGCTGTTGTAGAACCGCTCGACGTCGATCCCGCCCGGCGTACGCGGCCGGTAATCGACTTCCCGCTGCAGCTTGCAGCCGTCGAGAAGATTGATTGGATTGCCCACCATGGCCGAGCATTCGGGAACGAATTTCCAGCACTCGAGGTCGCCGTTGGGTTTGCTTCGCGTGGCGTATCCGGCCGGGCATCCCACCGCCCGCCATTTTCCGGCGTAAACGGTATCCGTCCACGGCACATTGCAGCCGGTGGAACTGGGTTTCATTCCGCTGAATGCCAATTTCCGAAAGTCCCGGATCACCTTGCCGTTCTGGGTGAGCGGCGGGCCCGTCCAGCAAAGTATGTTGGACGGTATGGTCTGTCCCCACCCACTGTCCGTAACGTTCAACTGGCAGGCGCCGGTAACGATTCGCTCGAACTGGATCGCAACGCCGCCGAGGCTCTCGTCGAATACCGGACGGCCGCAGCCTCCCCGCGCGGTGCACCACGCGGCTTCACGCCATGGAAAGGACCCGTCCATGTCGCAGAGGTTATACGTCCACATGTCGCTGTCGACCGGGGCGGTTGGCGTCGAAGCGACGACGACCGGCTCCGTGCACAGCGCCAGCCCGCCGTTCTCCAGGCACCGCGTATCGATCGACTCGGCGGCGGCCCCGAAGGCGATCCCGCAGAGCAGCCCCAGCGAAAGCGCCCATCGACAGACGATATTCGTTGTCATTGCATCTCCCGACGATTGCGCGATGCGCCGTCAGCGCGTCGTAAGCACCAACGTGGCGTTCATCTTCGTTCCGAACACCGGGTCGATGAAGATCGTGTACGCGCCCGTCACCGGAAGCGCCGGCAGATCGATTCCTCCCACAGCGCCGTTGAAGAATGAGGCGCCGCTGAGCATCGTGCCGTTCGGATGGAGAAGGTAGACGTACACGTAGAGGTTCGCACCGGCGATCGTGACGCCGGACCATGCAAGCCGCAACGTTTGACCTTGCGCGCCTGCAAACGTCAGGCGCGCGTTCTGTCCGGGCCGATCCAGCGTGACCGGCTGCCGGCTCCCGACCACCAGCGTCCCCGCAAGGTCCGTCGACAACGTGGCGTCGACGGAACCGACGCCCCCGTACGCGGGCCGTACGACGACCTGATACGTTCCCGTGGCCGGCAGATTGACGAGATTGATGCCGCATCGGCCGGTGGAGCCGCTGCAGCTGACGGACGCAAGCGCGAGGCCATCCGGCTTGTAGATCGAGAAGATCGCATTCCAACCGTTGGTCAAAGCGAGATTTGAGATCCCGAAGCCGAGATTCTGGCCGGCGGTCCCATTGAACGTGTACCGCGCGCTGGCGCCGGCCACCGCGATCGTCGAACGCAGCGTCGGAGCATCGATCGCAAGGATTTGACCCGGATCGAGCAGGACCTCCATGGCAGACGTCGCGGCGCCCTGGGCCGTGTTCGAGTCGGGCTCGATGAATACGGTGTACGTGCCGGTCACCGGCAATGGCGGCAAAACGAGCGTCTCGCCGCTACCGGCCGCATTTGCGTTCCCATGTCGGGTGCCATCGGGTCGATTGACCTGCACGATCAAAGGCTGGTTCGCCGGAGCGGTGACGATGCGGCGGACCTGCACCGCGATCAGTGCGCCTAGCGTACCGGTGAACGTCATGCGCGCGTTCTGACCGGGCCGGGCGAGCGCAACCGCCATCGGCGCGCCCACCGTCAAGCTTCCGGAAAGGTCGCGCGAAAGCCAGGCCCGGAGCGTCCCCGTCCCGCCACTCCACGGCTGGAAGATCACTCCGTAATTTCCGGTGGCTGGCAGATTCGCGAGATTGACCGAACAGGGACCTCCGGTAACCGAGCAGTTGGCCGAGTTCAGCAGATTGCCGTCGGGCTTGTAAACCCAGAAGGTGCCACCCACGGTCGGCGGCGAATCCGGCGCGACCCCGGTGATTGCGAACCCCAGGTTGTCGCCCGCGGTTCCGGCGACGTTGAGAAGCGCGCCTGCGCCGGCGGAGGCGATGTTGACCGTCGTCGCCGCGCCGTCGATCTGCAGCGTCGCGCCGGCGAGCAGCGCGATCTGATAACTCGACAGCGTCATGAACGAACCCGGCGTGAAAATGACGGCGTGCGTGCCCGTCAGCGCAAACGGCCGCATCAGATCCGTGCTGCCCTGGCCATAGGCGGTCCCGCGGCGAATCACGCTCCCGCTCGGCGATACGACTTCGTAGTTGAGGCTGGTGCCGACAGGAGCGTTGGCCATCGTCGAGACCATCAGCGCCTTCTGCTCGCCGGCAACGGCCGCGATGAGTGCGCGTGTCGATTGCCCCGAACCGCGCGTCGTCGCAATGGACGAACCATCGCCAGGAATGAAGCGGTTCGTCTCGAGTCGCGCATCGAGCGACACCTGCGTCGTCCCGGATCGGACGACCACCGCGTAGGTACCGGCGGCGGGCAATGGCGGAACGTGGATCGTCTGGTTGCCGGCCGAAAGCGAGCCCGCCGTAAACAGCGTGTTGTCAGGCTTGTAGATGGAATAGGAAACCGCCGCACCGGCCGGATTGATCACGAAATTGCCGAATTGCAGGCTGAGCCAGTCCCCCGGATTGCCATCGAACAGGATCAATCCGAACTTGTTGAACGCGTAGACGGCGAGGCTTTGCGTCGCGCCGTTGGCGACCAGCCGTGTCGATGCCGCAATGTCGACTACGGCAATCGAGGGCGGCGGCACGATGAAGTCGATGGCGCTCTCCGCGCTGCCGGCGCCTGTGACCACGCGGACCTTTCCGGAGCCGGTCGACGGCGGTACCAAAAAGACCACCTGCGTCGGCGTGACCGATGTGACGGTCGCGTTGCCCTGATTGAGCTTGACCGAGGTGGCGCCGGTTGACGGATTGAAGTTCGTTCCGGTGAGCGTCACCGCCGTTCCGGCGGCCCCGGCAGCAGGCGTAAATCCGCCGATCGTCGGCATGCCGGGAACCGAGACCGCGAAATCCTGCGCGCTCGTCGCCTGGGTGCCGGAAACCGTCACGACGATCCTTCCGGTCGTCGCGCCCGACGGAACGGTCACGGAAAGCGTGGTTGTCGACGCAGCGGTGACTGGGGCCGCAACACCGTTGAAACTGACGCCGTTGCCCGAAGCAGTCGGCGAGAACCCTGTTCCGCTGATCGTTACGATCGTTCCAACGGGGCCGCTGGCTGGCGCAAAGCCCGCGATGCTTACTCCCGCGGCTGCACCGCGGCCGATCGCGACGATGTTGCCGGCAGCATCGTAGGTGTACTGCACGACGCTGGTCGCCGCGTGCGAGGCGGGCGCGCCGAGCATTGCAACCGCAATGCCTGCAACGACGAACGCGCCGGACAATTTTCGGGCAACGCAACGGCCCAAGGCGCGCATTCCGGTCGGCGCAATCCGGACACCCCGCCGGCTGTCACAACGCAGAGCGATATTCTTGTTGATCTGGCGACCCACCGGGACCTCCCCATCGTCATCCTGGCGGCGCGACACTCCCGTCCCGCCGCTGCCCCATGCATCCAATCGAAGCGGGCAAATGGTTTCGCGCCCGCAACTCCTGCGCCCGCGAATCGCTTGATCGGGTCACATCGCAGTCTGTGCGACCGCAACGTAATTCGCTCCGCGTCGATGCGCACCTGTAGGAAACGACAGGGGGAGAAAGACAACTCTCCGACGGGAAGTGCGCAACCGAATGATTTCGCTACGGACTCGCAACTCGACGAATTTCCGAGCGTACCTGGTAAGCCATTTGGCCTAATCCGTTCGCGGCGTAGAATGCGCACCGTGTTCGAGCGTCGCCGATCACTACCTCGCCCCGCAGGGCCAACCCTCGCCGCCGCGCCGGCACCAAGTCTCGTCGTCGTCATTCGAACGCCGGCGGCGTGACCTTCCGCTTTTTGTCCGCGCACTCTCGTACCGAACGATCCGCCACATCGAAACCGGAGATACCGATGAAAACCTACCCAACCGCCGCGGTCCTGGGCCTCGTTGCGCTGCTCGCCTGGCCGTTGTCCGCGGCCGCAGAGGTTACCGTCAGCGGCGCATGGGTACGCGGCACGGTACCCGGACAGAAGGCCACCGGCGCCTTCATGCAATTGTCCTCGCCCGCCGACGCGACGCTGGTCGGCGCCGCTTCGCCGATCGCGAAGGTCGTCGAGGTTCACGAAATGAAGAAGGAAGGCGACGTGATGAAGATGAGAGCGATCGACCGTCTTGCGTTGCCCGCGGGCAAGCCCGTCGAGCTCAAGCCCGGCGGCTATCATGTGATGCTGTTCGATCTGCAGAAGACGCTGAGCGACGGCGACGCCGTTGCGCTGACCCTCACCTTCGAGGACAAGGACGGCAAGAAGTCGACCGTGATGGTGAAGGCCGCGGTGCGTGGCCTCAACCAGATGGATCCGCAAGCACCGAAGCGCTAGAACACCGGCTCACCAGAACCCGAATCACCCAACCAAGGACCCCGAATGATCTACGTGATCGCAACCATCCAGGTCGCGCCCGGCACCCGAAGCGCGTTCCTCGCCGAGTTCGCCAAGGTCATGCCACTGGTACATGCCGAAGCCGGCTGCATCGAGTACGGGCCGACGATCGACGCCGAAACGGACATCGCGACCCAGCATCGGATCGGCCCCGACACGGTGACGATCATCGAGAAATGGGAGAGCGTCGATACGCTGCGGGCGCACGGCATGTCGGCCCACATGCTGGCTTACCGAGAGCGCGTGAAGGACTACACGCGCGGCCGGGAGATCCGGATTCTCAAGCACCCGTGAAACCAGTTATGTTGCACAGCAGCATCCGATTCGCGTTGACAGGACCCGGTCAACCCGGTTCAATTGGTCCGACCACCTGACCAGAACGCGGCAGCAGGAAAGAACAAGCGGCGGCCGGCGACGGGTGGGCCCGAATCCACAGGAGGAAGACATGCGAAATCCGATTCGCGCAGTGATTCGTTGCCTGGGCGCCGTCGCGCTGGCCGTTTCATTTGGCGCAGGTGCGCAGGCACCGATCACGTTGCACGGCGCGGTCCAGTTCAACGACGGCCACGCGTTCAACCGGGCGCTGGAAAAGTTCCAGGAGCTGACCGCCAAGTACTACGGCAAGCCGATCAATTTCGTCTTGCACAAGAACAGCGAACTGGGACTCGAGAAGGATTATTTCGCGTTCATGAACCAGGGTATCTCGGTCGACTACGGCATCGTGTCGCCGGCGCACATGTCGACGTTCTCGAAGGCCGCGCCGTTCATCGACGCGCCGTTCCTGTTCCGGGACATCAATCACTGGAACAAGGTACTCGACGCCGACACGCTGAAGCCGATCGCCGATGAAGTCTCGGCCAAGGGCGACGTGATGCTGATCGGCTTCGCCGGCGGCGGCACGCGCAACATCTTCGCCAACAAGGCGGTGCACAACCTGCAGGAGATGAAGGGTCTCAAGGTCCGCGTGCAGGGCGCGCCGATCTGGAGCAAGACCTTCGCCGCAGTCGGTATGTCGCCGACGGTAATCGCCTATGACGAAATCTACAACGCGATCCAGAACGGCGTCATCCAGGCCGGCGAGAACGAAGCCGCGGGTGTCGAGGCGATGAAGTTCTACGAAGTCGGCCCGAACCTCAACATGACGCAGCACGCGATCACGATCCGGCCGATCTGCTTCTCCGGCAAGACGTTCAAGAAGCTGCCTCCCGACCTGCAGGCGGCGATCCTGAAAGCCGGCAAGGAAGCGGGCATCTACGGGCGCCAGATCGAATCGGGCGAGGACCAGAAGAAACTCGAGGCGATGCAGGCGGCCGGCAAGCTGAAGATGATCCCCTTCGCCGACCGTGCCGCGATGAAGAAACTCGCGGACCCGGTGATGGCCGAGTACGCGAAGGAAATCGGCGCCGACGCCATCTACAAAAAGATCAACTCGATGTAACAGGTAGAGCGGATCCGGCGGGGGCCCGTCTCCCGCCGGTCTTTTTTTGTCGAAAACGGGCGTTGGCGGGACAATCGCACCGTGATTGCAGGGCGCGGGAGGCGCATGCGCAAATTTATCGACGGGTACTACCGGCTGCTCAGCGTGCTCCTGGGTTTGAGCGTCGGCATCCTGGTCTTGCCGGTGACGCTGCAGATGATCTCGCGCTTCACGCAGCTCATCCCGGCGTGGATCTGGACCGAGGAGTTGGCGCGCTTTCTGTTCATCTGGATGGTGATGCTGGGAGCGATGATCGGCGTGCGCGACGGATCGCACTTCGACGTCGACGTCTGGCCGGAGCTGAAGCCGAGGTTCAACGCCGCGCTTCGGCTTTTCTCTATGGTATTCGTGCTGGTGTTCGCGCTGGTGTTCGTCTGGTACGGAATCAAGTTCGTGCAGTTCGGCTGGAACCAGACCTCCGAACTCGCGGACCTGCCGATGACCTATATCTTCATAGCGTGGCCCTTGACGGGGTTCACGTGGCTGCTGTTCGGCTGGGAACGCATGAGGGCGGATCTGCGCATCGTGATCGACGGCCCCGCGCCGGAGGACACATCGAAACACCGCGACATCGGCACCGGTAGCGTCGTATGAGCGGCACCGACGGGAGCCTGGTATGAACGCCGCCGTGTGGGCCCACAAATGACTGGGGCCACGCTTACGCCGGGTATGGCGGCGATGCTGCTTTTCGGCGCGTTCTTCCTGCTGATGGTCCTGCGCGTTCCGATCGCTTTCGCGCTCGGGCTCGCGTCGCTGCCCGTACTCTTCATCGAGCCGCGGCTCTCGCCGATGGTCGTGTTCAACACCACGTTCAAAGCGTACAACTCGTTCATCCTGCTCGCGGTGCCGTTTTTCCTGCTCACCGCCAACTTGATGAACGTCGGGGGCATCACCGATCGACTTGTGACGCTCTCGCGCACGATGGTCGGCAATTTTCCTGGGGCGCTCGCGCAGATCAACGTGCTGCTGTCGGTGTTCTTCGCCGGCATCTCGGGCTCGTCCACCGCCGACGCCGCGAGCCAGGGCAAGATCTTCATCGAAGCGCAGGTCAAGGAAGGCTACGACCTCTCCTTCTCGATCGCGATCACCGCGGTATCGGCGGTGCTGGCGGTGATCATTCCGCCGTCGATCCTGATGGTCGTGTGGGGCGGTGTGCTGCAGGTGTCGATCGGCGCGCTCTACCTGGCCGGCATCCTCCCGGGGCTGCTGATCGGGCTCGCGCAGATGGCGACGGTCCATGTCTACGCCAAGATTCGCCACTACCCGACCTATCCGCGGGCCACGTTCAAGGAATTCTTCAAGGCTGCCGCGGTAGCCGTTCCCGCATTGATGACGCCGTTCATCATTGTCGGCGGCATCCTGCTCGGATGGTTCACATCCACCGAGTCCGCGGCGGCCGCCGTGATCTACGCCGCCGTGCTGTCGATGGTCTTCTACCGCGAGCTGGGTCGAAAGGAGCTGTGGCACGCGCTGCTCGAAACCGGAAAGCTCTCGGCGATCGCGCTGTTCTGCGTCGGCACCGCGTCGGTGTTCGGGTGGCTCCTCGCGTACTTCCAGATTCCGAAGGCGCTGCTGGAAAATGTACAGTCGTGGGGGTTGGGTCCGATCGGCGCGGGCTTCTTCATCGTGGCCGTGTTCCTGGTGGTCGGCTGCTTCCTCGACGCGATCCCGGCCATCATCATCGTCGGCACCACGCTGCAGCCACTGGCGGAATCGGTGCACATGCACCCGGTCTCGTTCGCGATCATCAGCATCCTCGCGCTGGCGTTCGGCCTGGTCACGCCGCCCTACGGGCTGTGCCTGATGATCTCGTGCGCGATCGCCAAGGTTCGGTTACGATTTGCGCTCAAGGACACGCTGATCATGCTGGTCCCGATGCTGCTGGTGCTGAGTGCGATGGTCGTCTGGCCGGAGATTCCGCTGTTGCTCCCGCAGCTCATCCGGCCGGAGTTCCTGAAATAGGCATGAGCGAGGCGGGCGAAGCCAAGGGCCGAAGGCCGCGTCGCCTCGCGAGTGCCAGGCGCCGACGCGTCAACGTGTGCTTGCCACGGAAATTCGAGGAGGCGCCAAATGTTGCTGAGTCCCCTGTGCCCGGGCTTCGGACTGGAGTCTGACGATGTCGACATCGCGCAACCGATGTCCGACGCGACATTCGCCGAGATCGAGCGCGCGTTCTACGCCGGACAAGTGCTGGTGCTGCGGGGGCAATCGCTGACGCCGGCGCAGTTCGTCGGATTCGCGCGCCGGCTGGGGCCGCCCCAGCCGCACGTGATCGACCAGTTCCATCACCCAGCGGATCCGAACATCCTGATTCTGTCCAATGTAAAGAGGGACGGGAAGCCGACGGGCTTGCAGGACGCCGGATCGTACTTCCACACCGACTATTCGTACCTGCAGATGCCGGCGCGGGCGACCACGCTTTATTCGATCGTCGTCCCGAGAGTCGGGGGCAACACGTTGTTCGCGAATCAGCAGACCGCGTACGACGATCTGCCCGAGACGATGAAAAAGCGGATCGAGCCGCTCTACGGCATCCACCATTACGGCAATCGTCACGACACCGACGACGCGAGCCGCACGGCGGCCTCCCCATTGACCGACGAGCAGAAGGCGAAGATGCCGCTCATCACCCATCGCGTCGCGCGCCCACATCCGGTCACCGGAAAGAAATCGCTGTACGCGGTGTCCGGCAGCTCGTTCGGTATCGTCGGCATGCCGCAGGACGAGGCGTACGGCCTGCTGGACGAACTCGCCGCCCATTCGACGCAGCCGAAGTACCGCTATTCGCTGAAGTACGGCGTCGGCGACGTCGTCATCTGGGACAACGCGTCGTTGCTGCACTCGGCAACGCTGATCGATCCCGACGATGCGCGCACGCTGTGGCGGATCACCGTGCTCGAGCCGACGCCCGTCGGAATGGCGCCGCAGGTGATCGCGCCGACGTTTGCGACTGGCGCGATGTAGCTGACTACTAGCTGACGTCCATCTCCAGCAACGCCGACGACAGCGACTTGCCGTGCGCGTCGAGCGCGAGCGAGGTCGTGACGCCGCCGTTGAGCGCGTGGTGGCAGACGAATTGCAGCGCGCCGAGCTGGGGCAACTCAAAGCGGCGGATATCGCCCTTCACGATGCCGGAGAGGTGCTGCGCGACCGCTTTGATCGTCACGCGCTCGACGAGCAGCGGATAGTCGCCCGCGCGATAGGCGACGAGCGACAGGATCGACGTGTCGCCCTTGTCCCCGGCGCGGCAGTGCGCGAGGTCATACAACTTCGGCATGCGGGCTCCATTCGCGGACGGTGACACCCGGCTTGACTCGCGATCGATCGATCAGCGTGGACACGATGCCGACCTGCTCGGTGACGAGCTTGCGGGTGCCGCCGCCGCCGGCGGGACCGTTCGTGTACAGCGCCTCGACCTCGTCGCCGACGATCGCGGCCTCCGCTCGCGACGTCGCGCGCCCCGCGACGCGCAGGCGCACTTCGTACGGCCTCTCGAGGTCATCGAGCGCGCGGCCGTGCAGCGACGTGCTGCCGATCAGGTCGATGCGCAACTCGGCGAAGCGCCCATCGAGGCGTTCGCGAAGGATGTCGGCCGCGAGGCGCGCGCGCGCGACGGCGTTGACGCCCGCGTAGCCGATCTCTCCTTCGCCGACGTAGCCGGCAAGATAGCCGACGCTGACCTTGAGTTGCGCGGGCCGCGCCCGCCCGCGCGCACCGCGAACGGCGATACGGTCCCGGCCGGTTTCGGTCAGCGTCACCGCGGAGAAATCGGCCGTCACGTCCGGCGTCAGATAACCATGCGGGTCGATGACTTCGTAGAGGAGTTGCTCGGTCGCCGTCGCGACGGTGATCCGGCCGCCGGTACCGGCAACCTTGCCGAGCGTCGCATCGCCGTCGGCGTTTACGTCGGCAAACGGAAAGCCGAGGTTCGCCATGCCTGAAATGTCCTTCCGCCCCGGATCCGCGAAGTAGCCGCCGCACAGCTGGCCCGCGCATTCGAGCAGATGGCCCACGGCGGTACCGCGCGCAAGTCGATCGACGTCTTCAGCCGTCCAGCCGAATTCGTGCATCAGCGGCGCGACGAAGAGCGACGGGTCGGCGACGCGGCCGGTGACCACGATGTCGGCACCGCTCGCAAGGGCCGGCAGCAGCGCTTCGGCGCCGAGATAAGCGTTGGCCGAAACGATCGGCCCGTAATGCGAAAGCGGCAAGCCTGTCTCCATCGCCGGTGCGTCGAGATCGAGCGCGTCCAGCACGTCGTCGCCGGTGACCGCGGCCACCTTGACTGGGAGGTCGAGGCGCTTCGCGATCGCGACGATCGCCTCCGCCGCGCCCAGCGGATTGGCCGCGCCGAAATTGCTGACGAGGCGGAAGCGGCGGCGCGCGAGAATCGGCAGCAGCGATTCGACGCGTTCGGTGAGCCGCGCGTCGAAGCCCGCCGCCAGGTCATTGCGCTTTCGCAGTTGGGCGAGCGCGATCGTCCGCTCGGCGAGGCACTCGAGCACCAGGTAGTCGAGTGCCCCGTGTTCGGCGAGATGAACGGGGGCATCGAGACGGTCGCCCGCGAAGCCGGCGCCGCCGCCCAATCGCAATGTCGTGCGCACGAGGAGTCGTCGCCTTTGCGGCGAATCGCAGAACTACTCGGCCTCGATCCCGGCCTTCTTGATGATGCCCTTCCACTTTTCCGACTCGGCCGCCTGGAACTTGCCGAGTTCGGCCGGCGTCGTGACGAACGGATCGGTGCCGGTGCTCGCGTAGTACTGCTGGATCGCGGTGCCTTTGGTCGCCTCGACGAGCATGTCGTGCAACTTCGCGACAACCGCGGGCGGCGTGCCCGCCGGAACGTAGGCGGCGAACCAGAAGCTCATCTCGTAGCCCTTCAATCCTGCCTCGGAGATCGTCGGTAGTTCGGGAGCGAGCGGCGAGCGCTTCGCGGTGCTGACGCCGAGCGCACGCACTTTGCTGCCCTTCACCTGCGGCAGGCCGGTCGCCATGTCGGTGATCATCATGTTGATCTGGCCGCCGAGCAGATCGTTGATCGCGAGCGGGTTGCTCTTGTACGGAACGTGCAGGAGCTCGACGCCGGCCATCTGCTGGAACATTTCGCCGGCCACCCGCGACGACGAGCTGCCGCTGCCGAAGCTCACTTTGCCGGGCTGCGCCTTGGCAAGCGCGATGAATTCGGCGACCGACTTGGCCGGCAGGTTCAGGTTGACGATCATCACCTGACCGCCCTTGCCGAGCCCGGTGATCGGTAGGAAATCCTTCACCGGATCGTACGGCAGCTTCTTGAACAGGTGCTCGTTGGCCGCGTGCGTGGTGTTGGTCGTGATGAAGACCGTGTAGCCGTCCGGCGCCGCCTTCTTGACGGTCTCGGCGCCGATGAAGCCCGATGCACCGGGCTTGTCGTCGACGACGACCGATTGTTTCGAGATGCGCGTCAACTCCACACCCAGCGCGCGGGCGAGCTGGTCGGTCGCGCTACCGGCCGCGAACGGGACGACGAACGTGATCGTCTTGTCGGGGTAGTCGGCGAAGGCGGTGCCGGCGATCGCGAAAGCGAGCGCGCCAGCGAACAAGCGGAAGGCGGATGTGGGCATGGGGGTCTCCGAGAGCAGTTTGCGGGGCGACCCGCCATTGGACGCCGAGTCGACATATAATGCCAATGAATAATTTATATCACTATTATTACGTATTCATATGGATATCAGCCTGCGCCAGCTTCGCGCCTTCGCCTCCATCGGGCGGCTCGGCAGCTTCACCCGCGCGGCCGCCGCATTGCACGTAACGCAACCGGCGCTGTCGACGCAGATCCGCGAGCTCGAAGCGGCGCTCGGCGTGAAGCTCTTCGACCGCAGCACGCGGTCGGTCAGCCTCACCCGGGCGGGCGAGGACCTGCTGCCGGTCGTCGACGGCGTGCTGGGCGAGATCGGCTCGGTGCTGACGCGCGCCAGCGATGTCGCGCATCGCAACACCGGGCGCGTCAGCGTCGCCGCGCTGCCGTCGCTGTCGGCAACGGTGATGCCCGGGGTCGTCGCGCGGATGCGCGCGCTGCATCCGGGGATCGTCGTCGTCATACGCGACGCGCTCGCCGAGCGGATCCTGGGCCTCGTCCGGGCCGGCGAGGTCGATCTGGCGCTGACCAGCAAGCCGCCTATCGATCCGCAGCTGCAGTTCACCCCATCGATGCGCGACCGCATGGTGGCCGTGCTGCCGCCGTCGCATCCGCTCGCGACCGCCAAGACCGTGCGCCTCGCCGATCTTCTCGCTTCGCCTTTCATCCTGATGGACCGCGACAGCAGCGTGCGGAGGAGCGTCGACGCCGCCTGCGCTTCGATCGGGCGGATGGCGGAGCCTCAGTTCGAAGTGGCGTACATGTCGACCGCGATCGGACTCGTCCGCGCCGGGCTCGGCGCAACGCTGCTGCCTTCCTCCGCGGCGGAATTGCAGGCGACCGGCGATTTGGTCGTCCGCGACCTCGCCGCGCCACGGATCGACCGCGAGCTGGGGGTGCTGAAGCTGCGTCGGCGCGCCTACTCCCCGGCGGCCGAGGCGCTGGTGTCGGTGCTGGCCGGGACGCTCCGTTGACAACCCCTGACAGGTTGCGACGCTGACCCGCGACTGACCCCGGTCGTCGTCCGGCAAAAGGCCCGCCTCGCGCGGGCTTTTTGTTGAGGGGCGCGACGTGGCGTCCGATACAATGCGCGCTGTCGGCGCGCCTCCACCGAAGGCTCGCGCCCACCCTACGGAGGAGCACCATGTTTCGTCTATCCTGCTCGTCGCGTGCCCGCGCGACAGATTGCCGCTTGGCCATCGCGCTCGTTTGCGCCGCACTCGCGCTGCCCGTCGCCGCGGAAACGGTGACCGTCATCACGTCGTTCCCCAAGGAGCTGACGACCGCCTACAAGAAGGCGTTCGAGGCAAAATTCCCGAACGACAAAGTGGAGATCCTGAACAAGAACACTGCGGCCGGCATCGCTTTCGTGCGCGAGCAGCCGGTCGGCAGCCGACCCGAGATCTTCTGGGCGTCCGCGCCCGACGCGTTCGAAGTCCTCGCGTCGTCAAAGCTCCTGCAGAAGACCGACGCGCAGAATCCGGCGGTGCCGGCCAAGGTTGGCAGCTATCCGATCAACGATCCGGAGGGCTTCTATTTCGGCCAGGCGCTCGCCGGGTACGGGATCATGTGGAACACGCGCTACCTCGCGGCGAACAAACTGCCCGAACCGAAGCAATGGGCGGACCTCGCCAATCCGATCTGGCACGGCCACGTCGCCATGTCGAGTCCCTCACGATCCGGTACGACGCACTTGACCGTCGAGACGATTCTCCAGGGCGAAGGCTGGGCAAAGGGCTGGACGCAGATCCTCACGATCGCCGGCAATTGCGCCGCAATCACCGAGCGAAGCTTCGGCGTGCCCGATGGCGTTGCCAGCGGCCAGTACGGCGCCGGTCTCGTCATCGACTTCTTCGGGCTCGCCGCGAAGAATTCCGGCATGCCGGTGGAGTTCATCTACCCGTCGGTCACCGCGATCGTGCCGGCGAACATCGCGCTCGTTGCCGGATCGAAGGCGCCCGAGGCGGGCAAGCGGTTCATCCAGTACACGCTGTCCGACGAGGGTCAGGCGCTGCTGCTCAGCAAAGAGATCAGCCGGTTGCCCGTGCTGCCCGCGACGTACGCGAAAGCGCCAGCCGGTTATCCGAACCCCTACTCCGGGAAAATTCAGGCGAAGGTCAATTTTGATTCGAGCCTGTCCGAGTCGCGTTATTACGTGGTCGTTGCGATGTTCGACCAGGTGATCACGTTCCGACACAAGGAGCTCGCGGCCGCGGCGAAGGCGATCTACGACGCCGACAAGCGGATCGGTGGAAAGCCGAACGCGCAGCTCGACGAGGCGCGGCGACTCGCGTTCACGCCGCCAGTCGATGCGAAGCAGGCCGCCGATCCCGCGTTGCTCGCGCTGTTCCGGACGGACAAGAAGGATGCCGACGCGTCGAAGCGCCGCGCGCAGGTCGAGGAAGAGTGGGCGTCGAAGGCCAAGGCGAACTACGCCAAGGCGCAGGAGCTCGCCAACGCGGTGAAGTGACGGCACGAGCGGCGGCCTTGCAACGCGCCGCCGCACGCAGGGGGATGAAACGATGAACACCGCCGTCGGTGCCGCGCGCGGGGGGGCTGCGTCCGCGCCCGGCGTCGCAGCCGGCGGCGTGTGGCTCCTCGCATTGCCGGTCGCCGCCTTCATCCTGGTCTTTCTCGCGTGGCCGGTCGCCACCGTCCTCTACACGGCGTTCGCGGACGGCCAGGGTGGATTGACCACCGGTCACATCGAGGCGTTCCTGTCGCTGTCGCTGATGCGCGAAGCGTTCGGCAACAGCCTCATCGTGTCGCTCGGGTCGGTCGCCCTCGCGACGCTGATCGCGGTGCCGCTCGCCTATCTCACCGTCCGCTTCGAATTCCGCGGCGCGGCACTCGTCCAGACCCTCGGCGTGTTGCCGCTGGTGATGCCGCCGTTCGTCGGCGCCGTGGCGTTGCAGCTTTTGTTCGGGCGCAGCGGATCGGTGAATCTCCTGCTGTCGGAGACGTTCGGTTTCCGCATCCCGTTCATGAACGGATTGAATGGCGTCGTCTTCGTCGAGGGATTGCACTATTTTCCGTTCATCCTGCTGAACCTCGTCGCCGCGCTTCGCAACATCGACGGCGCGATGGAGGAAGCGGCGCAAAATCTCGGCAGCCACGGGTTCCGTCTCTTTCGCCGCGTCGTGTTTCCACTGGCGGCCCCGGGCTTCGTCGCGGGCGCCGCTCTGGTATTCGTGAAAGTGTTCGACGACCTCGGCACGCCGCTGGTGTTGAACGTCACGAACATGCTGGCGCCGCAGGCGTACCTGCGCATCACCTCGGTCGGACTCGAGGATCCGATCGGCTACGTGATCGCGCTCGTCATGGTCGTCTTCTCGATCGGCGCGCTGGCGCTCTCGGCGCAGATCACGCGCGGACGGGACTTTGCAACGCTGACGCGCGGCGGCACGTCGTTGCGCAAGCGCCCGCTGACCGGCTGGAGCGCCGTGTTCGCGTATGGCTGGGTGGTGCTGGTGCTCGCCCTCGTGCTCTCGCCGCACTTCGGCATCCTGTTGCTGTCGCTGTCCAAGGTGTGGAGCTTCTCCGTGCTGCCCGAGGGCTACACGCTGCAGCACTACGCGGTCGTGCTGACGGACTCCAGCCGGATGATCGGCAACACGATGCTCTACTGCACGCTCGCCGCGGGCATCGACGTCGTCCTCGGCACAGCGATCGCGTATCTTTTGCTGCGCACGCGTCTACCCGGCCGGCAGTGGCTCGACTGGGGCGCGAGCGCCGCGCTCGCGATCCCCGGTATCGTGCTCGCGATCGGGTTTCTTCGCGCGTTCCGGGGCATCGAGCTTCCGTTCATCGGTGGCGCGCTGACGGCGAGCTGGGTCGCGATCATGCTCGCCTATGCGGTGCGCCGATTGCCCTACGCGGTGCGATCAACCGTGGCCGCGCTGCAGCAGGTGCACGTGTCGCTCGAGGAGGCGGCGCAAAGCCTCGGCGCCAATCGCCGCCGCACCGCACGCCGCATCGTGATCCCGCTGATGATGGGCGGCATCCTCGCCGGCTTCGTCACGAGCTTCATCACGGCCGCGGTGGAGCTGTCGGCGACGATCCTGCTGGCAACGAGCGAATCGCAGGCGCCGCTGTCCTATGGCATCTACCTCTACAACCAGAGCATCGCGACGCGCGGACCGGCCGCCGCCCTCGGCGTGATCGCGGTGGTCATCGTCGCACTCGGCACCTACCTGTCGCACCGGCTGCTCGAAGCGCGCGCCGGCGGCACGAAGATCATGGTGGACACCGAATGAATGCGGGCGCGCCTCGCAAGTCCGGCGTCGACGTCGTCGTCGACGGGGTCAGTCTCGCCTACGGCGCCAACGTCGTGCTGCGCGACATTTCGCTCGACATCGCGCCCGGCGAATTCTTCGCGCTGCTCGGGCCATCGGGATCCGGCAAATCGACGCTGCTGCGTCTCCTCGCCGGCTTCAACCGCGCAAACAGCGGTCAGGTGAGAATCGGCGGCGCCGATGTCGCGATGCTGCCGCCGTGGAAGCGCGACGTCGGCATGGTTTTCCAGAACTACGCGCTTTGGCCGCATATGACCGTCGCCGAAAACGTCGCGTTCGGGCTCGAAGAGCGCCGATGGCCTCGTGCGCGGATTCGCGAACGCGTCCGGGAGGTGCTCGACCTCGTGAGCCTCAAGGGCTTCGATGCGCGGCGCCCCGGCGAATTGTCGGGCGGACAGCAGCAGCGCGTGGCCATCGCCCGCACCCTCGCGATCGAGCCCTCCGTGCTGCTGCTTGACGAACCGCTGTCGAATCTCGACGCGAAGCTGCGCGCGGCGACGGGGCTCGAGTTGAAGCGGCTGCAGCGGCGCCTCGGAATCACGACGCTTTTCGTCACGCACGACCAGCAGGAGGCGATGACGATTGCCGATCGGCTGGCGGTGCTCGACCAGGGCGTGATCCAGCAGGTCGGCACGCCGCGCGAGCTCTACGACACGCCGGTCAATCGCTTTGTCGCCGAGTTCGTCGGCTCGATCAATATCTACCCGGCGAGGATCGAGACCGGCGCCGACAGCCACTTCGTGGTCGCGATCGACGGCCTGGGACGCGCGCGCGTTCCCGCTCCCCGTGTGGCCGGCGCCGCGGTGACAGCGGCGGCCGGCGGGCGCGCGATCGCGGCGGCGTTCCGCCCGCACGCGGTGCGCGTCGTCGAGTCAGCCGTAGCGGATGACCTTGAGTTCGACGCCGAAGTCCGGACAACCGAATTCCTGGGCGAGTTCGTCCGGCACGAGCTTGCGGCCGGAGCGCACACGGTCGTCGTCGATCTACCGCACAAGCGTTTCTCCGAAGCGCTGGTCCCGGGGATGCGCGCGCGGTTTGCCGTTTCGCCGGCCGAAATTCTCGTACTCGACGATCCGCCGCGCTGACGATGGAGGAGACGATCGAGCGTGCGTTGCAGCGCAACGCGGCGTCGGCCCGATTCGAGGGATAATCGTGCGGGCATCCTTGGAGCGGTCGCACTGCGACGAACCCATGATCTTCGGGAGGCATCATTTCCACACTTACGTTTGAAGCGCCCGACGCCGGCGCCTGGGAGCAGGATGCCACCCATTTCCCGCGGCCGATGACCCGGTATCTGCAGGAGGCGTTCCCCGACGGGTTCATCAGGGGCTTTCAATCGGGCACGGCCTGCTTCGGCCTGCTGCTGGACCACATCGAACCGGGGTTCGTCAACGGATTCTTCTACAACAAGAAGGTCATCGTCGGCGCGCCAGCGAACGCCAAAGGCCCGCCGCCGAAACTTGTCTTCAAGCTGATGTGCAGGCTGCATCCGCAGATGCGCCGCCGGCTGAAGACGGCGGCGACCGTGCTGCAGCGAAAGCCCTGGCGTGACCACCTGAAGCACTGGGACATGGTGTTGAAGCCGCAGTCGACGGCGAAACATTTGCGGCTGCAATCCCGCGACCTCACGCCGACGTCCGACGCCGAGCTCGCCGCGTACGTCGGCGAGTGTTTCGAGAACTCCAAGGCGATGGCGTTCCAGCATCACATATACACGGTGACCTTCGGCGTGGTGATCGGCGATTACCTCGCGTGCACGCACGAGTGGACGGGCCTGCCGTTCTCGGAGATCTCCCAGGCGCTCAAGGGCAGCACGCCCATCTCTTCGGGTGTGACCGACGAGTATCTGGCTGCGCTGCGCGCGATTGCCGCGGACGCGGACGCGGCGAGAATACTGAACGGCAGCGACGCGCCGGCCGAAAAGTTGCAGCGGTTGCAGGTGCTTCCCGGCGCAACGGGAGAAGCGGTCAAGGCGTACCTCGACCTCGCGTCCTATCGGGTCGTGGGCGGCTACGACATCACGTGCCGAACGGCGATCGAGACGCCCGACATCCTGGTCAATGCGCTTCAGTACGTCCATTCTCCGGACGCGCGGGCGAGAGACGACGCAGCGGTGGCCCAACTGGTCGCGAAGATCCGCAGCGTCGTCCCCGAAGAGCACCGCGCGCAGTTCGACGACGTGTTTCGCGAGGCACGGCTCATCAACCGGCTGCGCGACGAGCGTGCCTACTGGAGCGACTTGTGGTCGTCGGGCATTTCCCGCCGCGCGCTGCTGGAAGCCGGACGACGCCTCGCGGCCAAGCGAAAGATCGACGCGGCGGAACATGCGCTCGACGCGACCTGCAGCGAGGTCCAGGCGCTGCTGACCGGATCGGGTCCTCCGGCGCCGACCGCCGAGGAACTCGCCCTGCGCTACCACTTCCGCGTCAGCGTACCGAACGACGTCGCGCCGCCGTTTCTGAACGGCGTACCGGCGCCGCCGCCACCGGTCGAGTGGTTCCCCAGGAAGACGCAGCGGACGATGCGCGCGATGGGCACGCTGTTGATGCTGCTGTTCGGCGCGGGCGACCGGAAGAGCGAGGGCAAGACCGTGCGCGGCATCTCGGTGAGCTCGGGCCGGTACGAGGGCCGCGCACGATTGATCGACAACATCGACGAGCTCGGCCTGATCCGGAAAGGCGAGGTCCTGGTGACGCGTTCCACCTCCACCGCATTCAACTACGTGCTGCCGCTGGTCGGCGCGATCGTGACCGACCGCGGCGGGCTCATGTCGCATGCGGCGATCGTCGCCCGCGAATACGGTCTGCCCGGCGTGGTCGGGTGCCAGACCGCCACGCGCACGATTCCCGACGGCGCGATGGTGCGGGTCGATGCGGACAAAGGGGAAGTGACCATCCTGTCATGAACGCACCCGTCGAGCTTCGCCAGGCCGACGACGAGGCCGTCTTCGGTGGCAAGTCGGTCCAGCTGGGCGCGTCGCTGCGCGGCGGACTGCCCGTCCCGCCGGGCTGGGCGCTGTCGGTCGAGTTCGTCGCCGCGATCGTCGATGGCGACGCGGCCCCGCTCGCGACGCTTGAGGCATTCCTGCGCGACAAGCCGGAGCCCTTCGCGGTGCGGTCCTCCGGTGTGGGCGAGGACGCGAAGATCGCGAGCTTCGCCGGCCAGCATTTCACCGAGCTTAACTGCATCGGATACGACCCCATCGTGAAGGCGATCCATCGGGTGTGGAATTCCGGGCATTCGGAAGGCGCGCGTGCCTATCGGGCGAAGCTCGGCATCAGCGAACGACCGCGCACCGCGGTGACGCTGCAGAAAATGGTATTTCCCGATTGCGCGGGCGTGATGTTCACCCGCCATCCGGTGACCGGCGCCGATGAGATCGTGATCGAGGCCTCGTGGGGTCTCGGCGAGGCGATCGTGGAGGGCCTGGTCGTTCCGGATCGCTTTCGCCTGTCGAAGAAAGGCGTGCTGACGGAGAAAATCGCAGGCACCAAGGACGTCTTCGTTCAGGCCTTGCCGGGTGGCGGCATCGCGGAAACCCCGATCGACGACCCGCAGAAGATCACCGGCTTTTGCGTAAGCGATGCGCAAGTCGGTGAGCTGGTGCGCCTCGGCGCGCTGTGCGAACAGCATTTCGGGCCGGGACGCGACATCGAGTGGGGCATCGAACGGGGTGTGCTGTACCTGCTGCAATGCCGCGCCATCACGACAGGCATTCCTCCTTGACGCGGCCGAACGCCGACGCCGGTCTTGCGCGGCTCTCCATGGTGGGGCTGGGGTTGTCGGCGATGCTGGTGCCGCTGGGCTCGACGATGATCGCGGTCGCGCTGCCTGCGATCGGCGCCGATTTCGCCCGCACGCCGGGGGAACTCACCCAGTGGCTGGTCAACAGTTACCTGTTGATCAGCATCGTCGCGCTGGGACCGTGCGGCAAGCTCGGCGATCACTGGGGCTACCGGAACACGCTGCGCCTCGGGCAATGGGTGTTCGGAGCCGGCTGCCTGCTGCCCCTGATCTTCCACTACTTCGAGGCGGTGATCGCGAGCCGCGTCCTGATGGCGCTGGGAGGCGCCATGATGGTTCCCACCGTGATGGCGGTGTTCAAGATCACCGTGCCCGCGATGCGGCGCCATCGCGTGTTCGGTTATCTCGGCGCGATGATGGGCTTCGCCGCCGCGCTGGGCCCGTCGCTGGGCGGCTTGCTCGTGCACCGCTTCGGCTGGGGTTCGATCTTCCTGATGAATCTGCCGGTACTGCTGATTTCGGTATTCACTTCGAGGCACGCCTTGAGGCACGACCTGCACGAGCCGCCTGCGCAACATTTCCGGTTCGACGGGTTGGGTACGGCGCTGATGGGGAGTGCGCTGGTATGCCTCGTGGCGGGGCTCAAGGATCAGCCGATGTTGCTGGCGCCAGCCGCCGCGTTTCTGTGGCTCTTCGTCTGGTGGGAACGCAGGACGCGCCATCCGCTGATGAACCTGAAGCTATTTTCGGATCGGTCGTTCGCCGCAGGCTGCGCGATGGTCGCGCTGCAAAACCTCGGCATGTACGCGTTGCTCTTCCAATTGCCCTACCTGCTGAAACTTCTCTACCAGTGGGGGCCGGAACAGTCCGGTCACTTCATGACGGCATTCATGATCAGCATGATGGTGGCGTCGATGCTGGGGGGTCGGCTGGCGGAAGCGATCGGCGTGCGGATGACGTGCGTGACGGGTTCGCTGATTTCGGTGGTCGGCATGGTCTGGCTGTCGAACCTCGCGCCGGGAAAGGATGAATTGCACATCGTCGCCGGCCTCGTGCTGGGCGGCACCGGCCTGGGACTCGCCAACGGGCCCGCGCAATCCGCGGCCATGGGCGGGGTCGAGCGCGGCATGAGCGGCATCGCGTCGGGCGTTCTCTCGACGTGCCGGTACGTCGGAGGCGCCGTCGGGATTTCCGTGCTGGGGTTGCTGCTGTCGGCGCCGGCATCCGCGCAATCGCTCGACCGGTATCATGACGCGATAATGGTCTTTGCCGCGTCGTTCCTGGTCGCGTCGATGGTGTCGCTGTCGCTTCCCGCGCGCTTGAAACATGTTTGATCCCGACGCACGGTGCAGTTCATCCGTCGGGCGTGGCTGCATCCCGGGTCGCCACAGACTTCGTTTCCGCCGTCGCCTCGCGCGACGCGAGGCGGCCGGCGAGAAAATCCCTTAGCCGTTGAAGGGACTGCGGCGCCACCGGAAACGACGAGTTCCTCACGATGGGCGGACGCAATTGCGGGGGGAGCGTAGTCGTTGCCGTCTCCTCCTCCGCGCGGGCGAGTTCCTCGGCAAGACCAGGGAAGCCCAGCCGGCGCGCCATGTCGATCATCCGACGGAAGCGGTGGCTTCCGGCCGGGCCTACCTGCTTCCGGTCGCCGGAGTAGAGGATCCCGAGATCCAAGTGGTCCTCGAGCTCGTTTGCAAGGCGAATCACTACAACGTCGCGATCGATCGCCGCCATTCCGTCGAGGGCGTCGTCAACGACGCGCACCGTCTCTTCCGTCCAATGCAGATCGTGATACCGGCAGACGTAATCCTCGATCGTCTCCCCAACCACCGATCGAACGCGTTGCCGCTTGGCATCGGAGATCCCGGGCCGGTCATCCCCGAAATCGCCGGCCGAGTAGACCGCATGGAGCAGTCCGGCGCAGATCATCGCAGCGGACACGTTGAGGGACCCGAGAATGCTCGCCGTGCCGACGAGGTGCGCGATGAACGTCTTGCCCGAAGCGCGAAAGCGGCCCGTTGTGAGCACCATCGCCAGCTCATAGGCCGACACCACGCTTCGGAGGTCGGCCGCGCCGTACCCTTGCCGATGCAGTTGATTCAAGAGCTGGATGTTTGTTTGCGAGTAGGAGTGCATGCGACCTCGGGCGGGCGAAGGATTGCGTGTAAACGCCGGGCGGTTTTCGAGAATTGCCTCGACGCTACGGATGTCCAGGCTGGAGACGTATGCGAGCGAAGCCTGCCTCGAGGCGGCTGAGATCTCGCGATAGTGCGCGTGGCTTCCGAGCAGTCGATCGAGGGCGTCGAGCCAGGGTCCGACGTCCTGGCTTGGCACGTCGGGAATCGGAAGCCCGTTCTCATCCTGACGCTCGAGATAGCGTTCGATCGGACGGACCGGCAACAGATAATCGACACCGAGCTTTGCCTCGGCAAGACCGCCGTTGTCGCTCGCCAGCACCGGGATGCCGTGAAGCATCGCCTCCACGACCACGCGGCCGAACGCCTCTCCCCAGAGCGACGGTACGACGAGCACTCGCGTTTGCGCGAGGATGTCGGCGATGTCGTCGGCCGGCGGCAGCAGGGTCACGTTGGAAAGGCGGCGCAGCCGATTGAGATCGGCACTCGTCGTGGCCCACGTCGCGACCGCCGCAAACGCGATCCCGGGCCGGGCCCCGGCCATCTCCTCGAAGATGCCGATGCCTTTGATCTCGGACGGATTGACGAGCGTGACGAAACCGCGGTCGGGATCTCCCAGATCAGGGAACGGACCCGATCCGTAGGCGGGTATCGAGAGCACGTCCGCCTCCATGCCGGCCCACCTCCGCGCGTATTCGCGGACATAGTTGCTCGGCACCAGGATGCGCGCCGCCCTTCTCAGCAGCTCGGTCTTGGCGGCGTCGCACGCAAAGCTCTCGGGTCCGAACGGCAGAGTGGTCTGGCTTTGGGCCACGTAAATGGTGCGCGCGCGGCCACCTTCTTCGAGCGCCGTGGCGAGGCCGAGCATGGTGCGGTCTTCCGAAATCAACACGGCGTCCGGATCGAACTCCCGGATCTGACGTCCGAGGAGACGCCAGAGACTCGGCCCATCCGGTGCCGCATGGAATTCGACCCCACGGCGGACGCAGACGGCAACGCCCGCCGAGACGCTCGGGTCCGTCATTCCCCTGGAGCGAATCTGACCTCGCAATTCGTCGATGCTTCCATCGCCTTCGCGGTGGCTCGCGAGCGCCAGCATCCGGCAAGTGTGATCCCTGCCCAGCGCTTCCAGCAGGTGGACATTGAACTTCGTCGCGCCGGAAAGGCCGGGGAACCAAGGCAATCGCTGAGCGAGCAGAATCCTCATTGCTTGGCTGGGCCGTCCGGCATCGCCGAACTCTCCTCCAGCAGCGTTTGAATCTCCTTGTCGGAGAGCCGATCCAGTTTCGCAATGAGCACATCGACTCGAGCCGTGTCGGCGGTCAGCAGCCGCGAGTGCTGAACCTTCATCGCCAACTGGGCGGACGTGAAGTCGCCGTCATAGAGATCCTTCGCGGACAATTCAACGCCGAAGGCTTCGCGAATCCTGAAAATGACCTGCATGGCCAGCAGCGAGTGGCCGCCCATGCTGAAGAAATTGTCCTCGACGCCGATCCGATCGAATCCGAGCAATTCGCCGAGGATCCCGGCAATCGTTCCTTCGGTTGAATTTCGGGGCGCGACATATTCGTTGCCGGTGTCCGGTCGAGCCCGGGTCCGCGCGGCGATCTGCTCCTGGACCTGGCGTGGATCGCTCAAATCGTTGGCGATTGCGATCAGCAACGCCGACCTCGCATGCGCATCGGTGCCGGGCGACTCAACCGACTCGACGCGCGGTCGCATCGCCTCCGCTGCAGCGCCGTGTTCGCTCGGTAGATACCGGGTCGTCGACGCGACATCCGCCGGGATACGGAACAGGCACGCGCCGTCCTGCAATCCCTCGTATTCTGTCGCCACGCTCCCGAGAAAATCGAGGGCCGGCTGATTCCCTGCGGTTCGGCGAAACGGAAGATCCACGCGACTCAGTCCACGCTCATGCGCGATCTCCCCGAGCCTCGCCAGCATCCGATGCTCGACCCCTCGCCCCAAGGCCCGGCAGCTCAGCAGGAACGTGTCGATCTCGAGTGCATCCGAACCCGCGCCGAAAAGCAGGAGCCCGACAATCCCGTAGTCGCCGAAGCGATCCTTGACGCGGACCGCAAGTCCCTCGACCCCCTGGCGCGAGAGGGCATCGATCTCGGCCTCCGTTCGCCTGATCGTCGTCAGGTTGAACTGATTCGTGCGGCGTGTCAGCTCGGATAGCCGCGGTGTATTTGCGGGCAGCACATCCACCATCTGGATCATGAGGTCGAGGCGGGCGAGGAATTGCGACAGCGTGGGGGCATCCTGTCGCGCGCGCACCCGAGCGGCGTTCTGCCGATAGAATACGGTGCGCTGCCGGCCCTCCGCGGTGGTTTTCCTGCCGTCGAAGAGCCACAGGTTGGGCACAAATCGAGCGGCAGCCGCGGATTCCCGTGGCAGCGGGATGATCAGGACCTGGGGACAATTGGCCCGCACCTCCGCGCACTCGACCGGGTCATCGTCGAAGAATGCGAACGCGCCGGGCGAAAGATCGAGCTCGGCGGCAATCGACCTGATGTTCTCCGATTTGGGTCTCCAGTTCGACCGAAAGGCCGCGAACGCATCGAGCGCGATGCGCATCTCCGGCCGATGTCGGAAGACCGCGCGAACGTCGGCCTCGTTGTTCCGACTGCACAGGCACAGCAGCACCCCGCTGTCGTGGAGACGCGAAAGGTAGGCGTGAATCTGTTGCCGACCGGAATCCACTTCGACTCCGTCGGGCCCGTCCTCGCCACAGGCCCCCGTCCAAAGCGTGTTGTCACAGTCGACGACGACCGCTTTGCAGACAGGCTGCGTCCGGCCATGGATTCGCCGCGCCACCATCGTCCCGAGCGCCGCGAAAAACCGCGGCGTATACGGAATGTGCGCGACCGAATTGGCGTGCGCATCGAAGTACTCCGCCACCGGATACGCGCCTGCCAGTTCGGCGCTCGTGACGACGTCGACGCCCGGAACGTCGGCCAATCCGTCGACCAGGAGCGCATCCATTTCCGCGAACAGACGTGATCGCCCCGAACCGCCTTCATGGGCCGGAGACGCCGGGCATCCCACCAGCATCCAGGAGGCAGAGGACCGCCTCACCGCAGCCGCGAGCGTTTCGACGAAATCGGCCACCTTCCGCCTGAGATCGGCGCAAGGGTCGGCGCCTTCGGCTGCGGCGCATTCGCCGTCCGGGTCGGCCGCGAGCCAATCCTCCACGCGCAGAAGGACGATATTGAAGCCGTGAGTGTTGGCGGACAGCACGCTCGCCGGATCGAGCAACTCCTGGAACAGCTGGTTGTAGGCGGCAAACGCGAACCGTGCGGGCAGCTCGAGCTCGTCCATCCAGAAGGCGAGCGATGGCTGGATCGCTTCCGCCGAAAAGGTTGCCGCGATGGCGAGACGAAGCGGTTGGGTAGGGGCGTCCATCGTTCACCAGATCGAGCTCGACCAAAGGTGAGCCTGTGCCAAGCCGTCGCTCAAGTCCATCGCCGTGGTGATGCCCCCGGCGATTCCGCTGTGCAGTGTGACTCGGGCCGGACCCGACGCATCCGACCCCGACCTGAACGCCTGGCTTCCGGCAACCCCGCTTAACCGGCTGGAGGTTCCGGTCGCAAGCGACTCACCCGTGAGCCGGCGCAACAGCGCCGCGCTACGCCAGCTGCTTCGGTCCACCGCAAGCCAGACCTCGTATCGATTCGCGTCGGCTTTCAGGATCAGAAATCCGTAATGCTCCACGTCGGGCAGCGCCTGTGCGTCGACGTCGAGTCGGACGAGCGCGGGCTCGTTCGAGCGCCGGGGCGGTCGCGGACGGATTCGAACGTTCAGCTGCGCATTTTCCGCGTTCCGCAGGATATCGGGCAGACGCGCCAGCGTCGCCGCGGCGGACAGGCCGATGTGCGCGTCGACCTCGATGTCGTCGGCGTTCGTCAGCGCGAGATCGAAGGCATCCCGGTCGACCGATTGAAACAGGGCGATCATCAGGCAGGCCTGGTCGTTCGCCGACAACGGTGTTCCGGCCCGATCCCCAGGGACGCGCATCCCTGTCGTGCGACGGCGGTGCGCCCGTCCGAAGCGAACGGCGGTATCCTCGATGTCGACGCTGTTGTCAGGGTCCCCGAAGTGCCGGGTCGCGCCCACGTTCCATTTCTGCTGGAAGCGCTCGACCGAAGCGGTCGACCAGTCGTCGCACCAGCGGAGCATGAAGTAAGGCAGGTCCGACCAGTCGAACGGCGGCGGCGGCACATAGCTTGCGACCGCGGCCGGCTCGAAGTAGACGGATAGGCCGGCCTTGCGCGCTTCGAGGCCGACGTCAATGTGCTCGTGAACGCTGAAGAGGCCTTCGTCCAGCGATCCCAGCTGCCTCAAAAATCCGGTTCGAAGCAGCATGCAGTGGAATTCGACGAAGTCGCATTCCGACCTTTGCAGCGGCACGGTCAACGCGTCGACGCGCCTATCGCAGAGGCAATGTTCGTCGTAGACGAAACGCTTTCCATCGATTTGCTCGTAATGGAGCCTGCCGCCGGCCATGTGGATCGTCCGCTGCTCGATCTCGCCGATCAGGTACAAGGGGCCGACGATTGCGGCACCGGTCTCCTCGGCGCATTGGACGAGTCGCGCAAGCCAACCTTCGGCGACCAATGCGTCGTTGTCGAGGTAGACCACGTACTTCGTCGATACGTACGGCAGCGCGAGGTTTCGTGCCTGATTCGGCGAAAGGTAGCCGGTGGTGATGAGGCGAAAGCGTTTCTCCTTCGACGCCGCTTCGAGGTAGCGCTGGACCGACGCAGGCGCACCCGCGCTGACGTACACCAGTTCGAATGGCTGCGGGGTGTTGTCGTACAGGTTCGAGAGCGACCGCTCCGTGGCGCTGTAACGCTCGCGCGGCACGACGACGATCGTCACATCCAACCCGGTCATCGCCGGCTCCTCACCAGACCCACCGCCTCGCCGTCAGGCGGGAACATCGAGGTCGAGCAACGGCGCGTACTGCTGGGCGCCGAAGATGTCGGCATCGCCAGGGCTACCGCTCGGTCGCAGTCGATAGATCGTGAACTTGATCGCGTTGCCCGGATCGAACTCGACGAAATCGGCGATGCGTGCAGCCGGGATGCCGTAGAGCTTCATCACCGATTCGCGCGTCAGCACGCGTGCGCGCTTCACCCGCTCGTACGTCGCGCGCTCCCTGAAGATGATGTCGAACGTGATCAGGTTGACGCCCGCGTTCTTGCTGCGGATCGTCTTGGCGAGCTCGGACAGCTTCTGAGTCTTCATCGGGGCTCGCTTCAGGGTCCGACCACCGTGACGTGCGTCGGGAAGAGCTCGAGCGCACTCGCGCAGCGCAGCGTGTGGTTGAGCGTCCAGCGGTACGCGGGGCTCGCGCGCAGCACTTCGTCGAGCGCGAACGCGACCGAGCCGGCCGAACCCTTCACGTCCGGCAGCCGTGCATAGAACATCTGCCGCGTGCCGATCATGCAGAGCTCCTCGGCCATCGCCACCGTCGGCGCAACACCTTGCACGAGGATACAAAGCTCGTGCGCGGGCCGATTGCGCAGAGGCTCCAGCTCGCCCATCACGCCATCGCGGCCATAGACGGTGTAGTGGAGCTCGTAGCCCGTGTCGCCGAAGCGCTCGCGCACCTGCGCTCGCGCCCAGCCGATCACCTCGTCGACGTGCGCGATCGTGTACGGATCGCGGATGCCGACCATTCCCACGTAGCGCTCGCCGACCTTGCCGGCGCCTTCGAGCTTGACGCGAAACTCCGCGGCCGGAACAAATTTTGCGCCGGTGATGCGCGTGGTCTTCTCCGCGACCTGCTCGTAGTGGCACTCCGACATGTCGAGCGTACCGCCGGCGACGTGCTCGTAGTACGGATTGGTCCGCTCGTACATCGCGTGCCCGGCGACCGAGGCCACCGTACAGCGCTGCGCCGGATGCATCGCGGTGACTTCGACCGCGTCGGCGGACACTTCGCCCAGCACCGTTTCCTTGCCGCCGTAGGGCTCGGCACAGAACGACGCGCATTCGAGCACCTTGCCCAGGTAATAAGCCTGATTTTCGGGAAACCCGTGATGGATCGCCGGCGCCGCGAACACGCAGCTGTCGCTGCTGCGACCGCCGATGATTACGTCGGCGCCCTTTTTCAGCAGATCGATGAACGGATGCACGCCGGCCATCGCGACGATCCGTTCCGTCGAATCCAGTTCGCGTTCGGACAGCGCGTCGAAGCCTTCAAGCCCGGCGACCGTTTCACCGGCACGCATCCGACGCCGAAGGTCTTCACTGCCCACCTCGGAATAGAAATAGCCGAGCTTGAACGGAGCGAGCCGATGCTTCGCGGCCAGCTCCCGGATGATCTGTACAAAGAGGTCCACGCGGCTGTTGGCGCCCGTGTCGCCCGCCGATCCGATGATCATCGGCACGCCTTGGTCTCGCGAGGCGAGCAGCATCAGCTCGAGATCGTGCGTCTGCCAGCCGAGCGGGCTCGTCGACGTGTCGGTGCCGAGCGGTATCGGGCCGACATCGTCGCTGCCCGAATCGGCCGCGATGCAATCCGGCCGGGCAGCGACACCGAGGCGGAAACTCTCCTCGCGCGTCGGCGCGAAACCGAGGTGCCCATTGGGACAGATGATGCGCAGCGAACGCATGGTCCTGCGGTTTTTTATTGAGAGCGCTGATCATAGCAGAGGGATCGCAGCGGACCGGCACCATGGACTTTGATCCCGCGCGCGGGATACGATTGACGCTTTCGCGCATCTCATCGGGAGTCACGTCATGCAGGCAATGCTGGCCCGGATCGTTCTCTGCGCCGCTACGCTGATCGGTCTGTCCGTCAACGCCGCGGCACAGGACGCGCTGCCGAAGCTGATCCGGATCGTCGTGCCGTTCGCCCCGGGAGGCAGCAACGACGTTATTGCACGCGCACTCGCAGCGCCACTCGCGAAGCGCCTCGACGTCACCGTCATCGTCGAGAACAAACCGGGCGCCGCCGGCGTGGTCGGCGCCGATTTCGTGGCCAAGTCGCCGCGCGACGGTTCGGTGCTGCTGCTCACCTCGTCGAGTTTCCTCACCGCTGCCGCGACGCAGAATCAGTTGCCGTACGACCCGATTGTCGCCTTCGCGCCGGTCGCCATGGTGGGGCGCGGGCCGATGCTGCTGGTGGTTTCGGCGACCACGCCCTACAAGTCCCCGTCCGACGTGATCGCCGCGGCGCGCGCAAGACCCGGCGTGCTGAACTACGGTACCGCGGGCGTGGGATCGATCGCCCACCTCACCACCGAGTTGATGGACGACACCGCGAAGATCCAGATGACGCACGTCCCGTACAAGGGTGCGGCGATCGCTGCCGTCGACCTCGCGTCCGGGCAGATTCAGGTGATGATCTCGAATTACAGCACCGTCGCGCCACTGATGAAGGCCGGAAAAATCAAGGCGCTCGCGGTCACGTCGGACAAGCCGCACGCAGCGTTTCCCGACCTGCCGCCGCTCGCCGGCGTCGCGGCCGGTTTCAACGTCGACATCTGGGTCGGCGTCTTCGCGCCGGCCGGCACGCCTCCGGCGATCGTCGAGCGCCTCAATCGCGAGATCAACGCGATCGCCGCATCGCCCGACATGGCGCCGGTGCTCGAGCCGGACGGGACGCTGCCCGAGGCGATCGGTGCCACCGTGTTTGCCGGGCGCATCAAGGACGAGCTCGTGCTTTGGAAGAAAATCGCTGCCGATCACAAGATCGTGGCGGAATAGCCACGACGACCTTCGCGATGCGGCGTCAGCGGCGATAGACGGTCGCGACCGGGCGGAACTCGACTCCCTCGTCCAACGGGTACATCGGCCGAGCGCAAATGCGGTGGCCGAGCGATTTCAGATTGGCCGACGTAGCGCCCGGCACGTCGATGTTGAAGTTGGTGTCGACCCACGCGTCGTACATGTGATGCTCGGTGTGCGGCGACTTCACGACGATCAGATCGAAGTCTTTCGGGTCGAGGCCGTTGGCGAAATACATCGCGCGGTCGAACAAGCTCAGCGTGCGGCTGAAAACGACTACGGTGAAATTGTCGAATTCGAGGACGGCGGTCGGCCCGGCATCGAGCGCGGTTTTCATCGTCTCCAATCGCGCGCGCCCGTCCGACAGCGATCGGACCCTGGCCTTGACCTGCATCGGCGAGAAGCGCGCCGGATCGAGTCCACCGCCGAGGCCCACGTCGATCGTCGCGCCCACGCCGGCGCGATGCGCAGCCGCGGCCGCGACCGGATCGACGATCTGTACGAGCACGCGTTTGGAATAGCCGGCCGCGCGCAGGCCTTTCACGATCAGGTTGGAGTCGCCGGTCGCGCCTGATGAGGTTGCATCCGCCGCATCGGTGAAGAGCACCGGCCCGTTGATGCTCGACGCCTGCGCGATCGCGCGGGCAAGTGGCACGAGCTTGCCCTGCATCCGATGACGAAGCGGCCAGAATTCCTGCGCGAGGCGCAGCGCTTCCGACTTCGCCCGTTCCTCGTCTCCGGCGGTCGCGATGACGACCTGGCAGCACAGCTCGGGAACGTCGGTGAACGGGTTGCCGATCATGATGCCGGCCGACATCGCGGTGCCGTCCTGCTCAAGGCGGCGCGCTTCGCGGATCAGCTCGCCGTAGCATCCCGATTTGGTGATGAGCTCGTCGCCGCGGACGAGCGCCGGAATCACCACCCGCGCGATCGTCGGGGTGAGCTTCTCGGTCACGAGCCGATGCAGAATGCGCGCCGCGCGCTGCCCGGTCGACGCGAAGTCGACGTGCGGGTAGGTGTGATAGATCGCGACGCCGTCGATCTGGCGCAGCATCCGGTCGGTCAGGATGCCGTGCAGATCGAGCGAGATCACGATCGGGACGTCGGGGCCGACCCTCTGCCGGACTTCAGTCAGCAGATAGCCCTCCGGGTCGAGGTCGCCGTCGGCGCCCATCGCGCCGTGCAACGAGAAGTAGACACCGTCGATCTCCGACTTCGCGTGCGCGGCGATCGCTTCGAGCACTTCGCCGGAGAGCCGCTTCCATCCCGCCGCCGATAGCGTGCCGGCCGAGCCGGCGCGCGCACCGATGGTCAGGACGGGCTCGAGACCCGCTGTCCCGAATTCCGCCAGTGCGCCGCCCAGCGCGGTATTGAGACCCTGGTGGACGAGCATTTCGTCGCCGCGCTCGACGCGAAAATTTTCGTACCCCGAGGGCAGCGGGTTGAACGACGAAATTTCCTGCATGCATTCCGCGACCAGGATTCGGGGAGATGAGCTCATCGCATTTCCTTACGGTAATTTAGGAATGGGTGCAACGCGCGAGATGTGCGCATCGTCGTCCCCGCGTAGGCGGGGACCCCGTGGCGTTGACGTCGCTGGATTCCCGCGTTTGCGGGAATGACGGACTCGTCGCGAATGCAATGCTCAAGCGGCAAGGCTTCCGTCGGCAATGCGCAAGCACGCAACCTCGTGACCCGGTTCGACGGCGCAAAGCCCGGGATCCTCGGTCTGGCATCGCGGTTCGGCGTGCGGGCATCGACCGGCGAAGCGGCATCCCGCGCCGATCGCGCCCGGGCTCGGCATGTCCCCGCGGATCGCGACGCGCGTCCGGCGCTGCGACGGATGATCGGAGGGAAGCGCCGCCAGCAGCGACTGCGTGTACGGATGCAGCGGCCGCGCGAACATCCGCTCGGCCGACGCGACTTCCACGATGCGGCCGAGATACATCACCGCGACGCGCTCGCTGATGTTGCGCACGACCGCCAGATTGTGCGAAATGAAGAGATAGGTGAGCTTCAGGTCGCGCTGCAGCTCGCGCATCAGGTTGATCACCTGCGCCTGCACCGAGACGTCCAGCGCGGACACCGCCTCGTCGGCGATGATGAACTCGGGCTCGAGCGCCAGCGCACGGGCGATGCCGATCCGCTGCCGTTGGCCGCCCGAGAATTCGTGCGGATACCGATGCGACGCATCGCGGGGCAGGCTGACGAGGTCCTGCAACTTGCATAACCGAGCGGCCCGGCTATGTGCGTCGCCGACGCCGTGAATCACCAGCGGCTCGGTGATGATGTCGCCGACGCGCATGCGCGGGTTGAGCGACCCGTACGGATCCTGGAACACGATCTGCATCGCCCTGCGCTTGGCACGCATCGCCGCCGCATCGAGCCGGGTGATGTCCTCGCCGTGATGCAGGATGGTTCCACCGGAAGGCTCGATCAGGCGCAGCAGCAGCCGGCCGGTCGTCGATTTGCCGCAACCGGATTCACCGACCAATCCGAGCGTCTCGCCGGCCGCGATGGCGAGGTCGACGCCATCCACCGCACGCACCGGCGGCGCGGCTTTTGCAAGCAGCCGCCGCGGCCGCTCGAAGTGCTTGGCGAGGCCGCGCGCCTCGATGAGCGGCACCGTATTCATACGGAAGCCAACGCGCCGATCGGTTCCGGCACGAACGGGACAACGCAAGCCGCCTGGTGCCCGGCCCCGACGTCTCGCAACGGCGGAACCGTTGCGCAGCGTTCGTTGGCGAGGCGGCATCGCGGCGCAAAACTGCAGCCCCCTCCCACCTTGCCGACGCCGGGAACATTGCCTTCGATCGTGGCGAGCCATTGCGAGCCCGCCGAGATCTTTGGCCGCGAGGCGAGCAGCCCCCGGGTATACGGATGCGCGGGCCGGTCGAAAATGTCCAGCGCGGAGCCGAATTCGACGACGCGCCCGGCGTACATCACCGCGACGCGGTCGCACATCTCGGCGATCACGCCGAGGTCGTGCGTGATCAGCAACACCGACATGCCGCTTTCGCGCTGGAGCTTGCGCACCAGGTCGAGAATCTGCGCCTGTATCGTGACGTCGAGCGCCGTCGTGGGCTCGTCGGCGATCAACAGGCGTGGCCGGCCGGCGAGCGCGATCGCGATCATCACCCGCTGGCGCATGCCACCCGAGAGTTCGTGCGGATAGGCATCGATCTGGCGTTGCGCATCGGGCATCTCCACTCGGGACAGAAGTGCGATCCCTTCGTCGCGGGCGGCCTTGCCCCGCAGCGCGAGATGCCAGCGCAGCACCTCCTCGATCTGCTGGCCGACGCGCATGACCGGATTGAGCGAGGTCATCGGCTCCTGGAAGATCATCGCGATGTCCTTGCCGCGCTTTTTCCGCATCTCGAGCGCGCCGAGCGCCAGCAAGTCTGCGCCTTCCAGCAGGATGCGCCCGCTGCCGACCCGAATCGGATTCGGCAGGAGGCCCATGATCGACAATGCCAGCATGCTCTTGCCGGACCCCGACTCGCCGACCACACCCAGCACTTCGCCGGCCTCGAGCCTGAGGTCGACCGAACTCAGGATTTCCAGCCCGTGCGCGCCGAGCACGGTGGTCAAGCCGTCTACCTCGAGCAGCGGACGCGCCGGGCTTGCGCTCATCGCGTCGCCACCTTCATGCGTGGATCGAGCAGGTCGCGCAGTCCGTCGCCCAAGAGATTGAGGCCCAGCACGCTCACGAGGATCGCGAGCCCCGGGGCGATGGTGATCCACGGCGCCGCGACGATGAAATCGCGGCCGTTGGCGATGATGGCACCGAACGTCGGGGTCGGCGGCGGGGGCCCGACGCCGATGAACGACAGCACGGCCTCGTTCAATATGGCCACCGCGAACACGTAGGTCATGCGCACCACCAGCGGCGCCATCGAGTTGGCCAGTACGTGCCGCACCAGGATGCGCGCGTGACCGGCGCCGAGCGCGCGCGCCGCCTCGACGTACTCCATCTCGCGCACGACGAGCACGGAGGCGCGGACGACGCGTGCCGTGTGCGGCGTCGATGCGATCGACAATGCGATGATCACGTTGACGACCGAGGCACCCAGTACGGAACTGATCGCGATCGCGAGGATGATGGAAGGAAAGGCCATGAACGCGTCCATCAATCGCATGATCGGACCGTCGAGGCGCCGGAAATATCCGGCCATCGCGCCGATGCAAACGCCCGTCGCCGCCGTGATGAGCGTCACCAGGAAACCGATCTGCAGCGAGACGCGCGCGCCGTACAGGACACGCGACAGGATGTCGCGGCCGAAATGGTCGGTGCCCATCCAGTGCGCGAGGCCCGGCGCCTCCATGCGCGCGCGGAAATTGCCCTTCAGCGGGTCATAGGGCGCGATCGCCGGGGCGAGCAGCGCCAGCACGACCACCATTCCGACGAGTGCCGCGCCGATCGCGAAGGATCGGTTGGCGAACAAGCGCCGCGCGAACACCGACGCGCGCGACGGATCCTGAGTCGACTTTCCATCGGCCATCGCGCTCGCGGCGCTCATCCGAGCCGCACCCGAGGATCGATCACCGCGTAGAGCAGGTCGACGACGAAATTGACGGTCAGGTAGATGAGCGCCAGGAACAGGAGCCCGCCCTGGATTACCGGAAAGTCGCGCGCCAGCACTGCGCCGATGACGAGCCGGCCCATCCCCGGGATAGAGAATACCTGCTCCGTCACGACCGCACCGCCCAGCAACGCGCCGACCATGATGCCCATCACGGTGACGATCGGGACCATCGCGTTGACGAGTCCGTGACGAATGACGATGTAGGGCTCGGGGAGCCCTTTCGCCCGGGCGGTGCGCACGAAGTCCTGAGAGAGCACTTCGAGCATGCTGGAGCGCGTCATGCGCGCGATGAATCCCATCTGCACGCACGCGAGCGTGAACGTGGGCAGCGCGATGTGCCGCGCCCACTGCAGCGGGCTTTTCGCAAAGGGCACGTAGTCGCCGACGGGAAAGATCGGCAGCAGGACGGCCACCAGCCAGATCAGTACGAGGCCGAGCCAGAATTCAGGAATCGACAGACCGAGGAGCGCCATCGCCATCAGGCCCTGGTCGGCGGCCGTGCCGTGGCGCACCGCTGCCAGCGTGCCGGCCGCCACGCCAATCGCCACCGAGAACAGGAACGCGAGCGCAGTCAGCGACAGCGTGACCGGCAGGCGTTCCAGAATCGCGCTGGTGACGCTGCGATCGAGCAAGAGCGAGGTGCCGAGATCGCCCTGGAAGAGCCGCAGATACCACTCGCCCATCCGCAGCAGGAACGGCCGGTCGAGGCCGAGCTCATGCCGCACCCGGTCGAGGTCCGCGGCCGAGGCGCTCGCATCGAGGAACACCGACGCAGGATCGCCCGGCACCAGCCACAACAGGCCGAACGTGATCAGCGACACCAAAAACAGGACGGGGATCGAAGCGAGCAGGCGTCGGACTACGAATCGACCCATGGTGCCCCTTCAGGTCATTCCATCCACACGCCCCACATGCGCGGGATACGGTAGGGCTTGAAGTTCTTGAGCTTGCTGGACGCGACCTGGAAGAGGCCGTAATCGCCGAGGTTGATCGCGATGGCCTGGTCCGTCATCTGATTCTCGAAGTCGTTGAAGATCTTCTTCTGGTTCTCGAGATTCATCTCTGCGTTGAACTTCTCGAACAGCGCGTCGACCACCGGATCGTCTTTGCGTTGACTCTGGCCGTTCACCCACGGCGACATCACGGACGCTGGCCCCTCGAAGGGTTCGATGCCGAAACCGTGCGTCCAGAAATTCCATCCCTGATCGCTGCCGAGGCCGATCTTGGACGTCGTCGGCCAGTCGGCCACCTTGATCTCGAGGTTGACGCCGATCTGCCCGACCTGCTGCTGGAACACGGTGGCCGTATCGATGTTGGGCCGGTTGTTGTCGACGATGAAGACGAGCTTTTCGCCCTTGTAGCCGGACTTGGCGAGCGTTGCCTTGGCTGCGGCGAGGTCCGGCTTCGGCACCTTGCGAACGGTGTGATAGGCCGAGCCACCGTAGACCCAGCTCGGGTCGATCTTGTAGATGTCCGAGTGCGCGACGGCGAGTATTTCTTCCGAGTCGATCGCCTGCGCGACCGCGCGACGGAAATTGACGTCGGAGCCCGGCGCCTGCGCGTGGTTGAACTTCAGCACCTGCAGCGCGAACGGCAGCAGCGGGATCACCTGGAAGTTGGGATTGCCCTTGAGGCGCTTGGCGGTCGGGCCATCGCTCGTCTCGTTAAGATGGATCTGGCCGGTCTGCAGCGCGGCGTCGCGCGCGCCCGCCTCGGGCATGAAGCGAAACGTCAGCGTGTCGATGTAGACGATCTTGGCCCCGGCGAAGCCGTCGCGATCCTTGTAGGCGGGATTCGGCTTGTAGTCGTCGAAGCGCGCGAGCTTGACGTGGCTGTCGGGCTTGTATTCGACGAACTTGAACGGGCCGGTGCCGATCGACGCCGCCTTGCCGCTTTCCTTCGCGGCCTCCTCGGCCGGCATGATGGCGATCGGCGCCCTGGGACTCGACAGATTCCCCAGAAACGTCGATTGCACGGACTTGAGCTTGATCGTGACCTGATTGGGACCCGTTGCGGCGATCGTGTCGATCGCGCCGATCAGGCTGGCCGAGGCGCCGACCTTCCGGTAGCGCTCCAGCGACGCGACCACGTCGGCGGTGCCCATCTCCTTGCCGTTATGAAATTTGACGCCGCGGCGCAGCGTGAACACGTAGGTCAGGCCATCGGGCGAGATCGTCACCCCTTCGGCGAGATCGGGCACCGGCCGCGCATTTTCATCGCGCGCATAGAGCGTTTCGAACACGTGCAGGTTGACGTTGCGCGCCGCTTGCGCCGACGTGACGTGCGGGTCGAGCGACGGCGGCGCTTGCGTCATCCCGATGACGACGTCGCCGCCTTTCTTCTGGGCCATCGCCGGGCCAACGCCCGCGAGCGCAAGCGCAGCAGCCAGTGCAAGAGCGAGCAATTTGAGCTTCATGAATTCGTTCTCCTCCCGTGAACAGGTTCGCGATCAGCCCCGAGGCTCCGCGTAATCCTGCATGAGTACCGCCACACTATCGCCGCGCTGCACCCGGCCCGGCCCGGCGGCCATCCACAGCACGCCATCGGCGCCGTAACACACCTCCAGCGACGGCCGGTCCACATCTTCCACGAAATGCAGGAAGCCGGCAGGTTGTCCGGCCCGCACCTTCTCGCCCGCCACGTTGCAGGGCTCGAAGATCGCGCCGGCCGGCGCGAAGCTGTAGCAGGCGGGGTCGCGCACCATCATGTGCCGCGTTCCGGGCGAACCGTCGCGCTGCACGGTTTCCGGCTTGCCCGGCAGCATGCCGAGGTGCTTCAGCATGTTGCGCGCGCCGCGCTCTCCAAGGCGCACGCCCTCTACGCTGACACGACCCCATCCGCCGATCTCGGTTCCGAGCGACAATATCTTCCGGCGCTCGACGGACGAAGTCAGCGTCGCGCCCTCGTCCACCCCCCAGAAGACCACGTTGTACGGCGCGCCGAATGCCGCGGCCGCGGCGATCGTTCGCTCGCGCAGCGCGGCATCGGCAACGTAGTGCATGTTGGTGCTCGGCACGCATTCGTGCGAATGCCCTGCGGTGTGCAGGTCGACCGAGACATCCACATGCGGCAGCACGTTGCTGTCGATGAAGTGCGCGAGCATTTCCGAAAAGCTTCCCGCCGGATTGCCGGGAAAGCAGCGGTTGAGATCGCGCCCGTCGATCGGCGACAAACGGGTACCGTTCAGCGCCGCCGGAAGGTTCACGGCCGGAATCAGGATCAGGCGGCCGGACAACTGTTCAAGCGGGAGGGTTTGCGCGAGGCGCGAAACGGTGATCTGGCCTTCGTACTCGTCGCCGTGCACGCCGCCGGTAAGCAGGAGCGTCGGTCCGGCGCCGTTGCTGAATACATAGATCGGGATCTCGACCACACCCCAGCCGGACGTGTTGCGCGACTGCGGCGCGCGCAGATAACCGGCCTGTCGGCCCGGCTTGTCGAAGTCGATTTCGCAACGAATGCGGCTGGCTGAGACGCCCATGAACGCGAATCCGGTTTTTGACGACGCAGGATAGTCCATTCGGGCCTGCATCGGAAGGATCGCGCGATCGCCACGCGTCCTGGGCACCCTCATCAGGCGTCGATCTGCCTTTCCGGCACGGCATCCAGTTCCGCGTTCCGGACGTACTGCAACAGGCAGGGCAAATTCGCCCCTTTTTCGGAGAATCTCATCATGCGCAAATCCCTGGCAGCGGCCGTCGCCGCAACGCTTTGCCTGCCCGTCGTCGCCTTCTCTCAGGGGATGGACGTACCCGAGCCCGTTCGCGTCCCGACGGGTCACACGATGGCGATGATGGCCACCGGCACCGGGGAACTCGCGTACGAATGCAAGGCCAAGGCCGCCGACGCGATGGCGTTCGAGTGGGTTTTCGTCGGACCGACCGCGAAGCTCATGGATCCCAAGACCCAAAAGGAGGTCGGCAAGTATTACGGCGGGCCCACGTGGGAATCGATCGACGGCAGCAAGGTGACCGGCAAGCAGGTTGCGATCGCGCCGGCCGCGGCAGGCAACATCCCGTTGCAACTCGTCAAGGCCGAACCGAATATGGGCAACGGCTCGATGATGGGCATCACCTACATCCAGCGCGTCAACACCAAGGGCGGCGTGGCGCCGCCGGAGGCCTGTAACGCCGGCATGGCGGGCACAAAAAAGAGGGTGCCGTATCAGGCCGACTACGTCTTCTACAAGATGTAATTCGATCAGAAAGAGTCCGACGCGGAATGTGCGGCTCCGGGCAGGATGGAAATGCCGGTCGGTGACGCATTCCGCGGGCTCGCCTGGCAGCCGAGACGCGAAGTAGTGAGTGCTTGCCTCAAGCTACGCAAACGCCGCGAAACACCCTATCGAGAGGCGGCGGAGCTATGCCATCCTCAAGCTCGACAGGGCGTAGGAAAAACGTGTAATGTGTACATACTTAGAATGTCTCCTGGTCGCCCCGCCCGGGCTGCGGATCGCCGACGATAAGGCCTGAACCCGCCCGCCGTCAGGATCGCGGGATGAGGTGCAGGTGGCCGTGATGCTGGTGCGTCCCCGGTGCGCCATGCGCGTCGCCGGTCTCCACCGTGACCAGATTGACCTGCGCGTGGCGGACGCCCCGCTCCGCCTGCGTCGCACCGGCGAAAGAGCGCACCGCAGCCGTCGGCCCCTTCAGGATCACGCTCTCGAGGCAGTGCTCGTGATCGAGGTGCACATGCATCGTCGACACCACCATGTCGTGGTGCTGGTGCTGCGTAGCCATCAGGCGCTCGGCGAGGTCGCGCGAATGGTGCTCGTAGATGTACGAAAGATTGGCCACACAGTACGTCTTGACTTCGTATGCCACGCGGTTCGCCTCGACATCGCGGCGCAGGAGGTCGCGCATCGCCTCCGACCGGCTGGTGTAGCCGCGCTTCTTGATCAGCGCGTCGAATTCCTTAGCGAGCTTCTCGTCGACCGAGATCGTGATCCGTTCCATGGTTGCCTCTCTTTCAAATGTCGTGCGCGGCTTCGCCGCGCGAAAGTAGGGTCAGACTCGACTTTCGGCAAACCGTTCGCACGCAGCACCCGGGCGGGCGAAAGTCGAGTCTGACCCTACTTTCGCGCGGCGATCAATGGCGCAGCGCGTCGATGCCGCGTGCGATCCCGTCCAGCGTCAGCGGGAACATCTTCGGTCCGACCGCTTCCAGCACGAGCTGCGTCGATCGCGTGTATTCCCAAGCGCGCGGCGGCTCGGGATTCCACCAGATGACGCGCCGGAAATGCGTGGCGATGCGCTTGAGCCAGACCGCTCCCGGCTCCTCGTTCATGTACTCGACCGACCCGCCGGGCTGCACGACCTCGTAGGGGCTCATCGCCGCGTCGCCGACGAAGATAACCTTCCAGTCGGGGCCGTACTTGTGCAGGATGTCCCACGTCGCGACGCGATCGAAGCGCCGGCGCGCGTTGTCGCGCCAGACGAAGTCGTAGACGCAATTGTGAAAGTAGAAATGCTCCAGATGGCGGAACTCGGTCTTCGTCGCGGAGAAGAGCTCCTCGCACAGCGTCACGTGCGGATCCATCGAGCCGCCGACGTCGAGGAACAGGAGCACCTTCACGCGGTTGCGGCGCTCGGGCACGAGGTGCAGATCGAGGTAGCCGGCGTTCTTCGCCGTACCCTCGATCGTGCCGTCCATGTCGAGCTCTTCGGGCACGCCTTCGCGCGCGAAACGGCGCAAGCGGCGCAGAGCCACCTTGATGTTGCGCGTGTTGAGCTCGACGTCGCCGTCCAGGTTGCGGAAGCTCCGCTCGTCCCAGACCTTGACTGCGCTGCGGTTGCCGCTGCCGACCTGCCCGACGCGGATGCCCTCAGGGTTGTAGCCGTAGGCGCCGAACGGGCTGGTGCCGCCGGTGCCGATCCACTTCCTGCCGCCTTTGTGGCGTCCCTTCTGCTCCTCGAGGCGCTTCTTGAACGTCTCCATCAGCTTGTCCCAGCCGCCCAGCGCCTCGATCTTCGCCTTGTCCTCGTCCGAAAGGAGTTTTTCGAACTCGCGGCGCAGCCACTCCTCGGGAATCTCGGCGCGGATGTCGAAGATCGCCTCGACGCCCTTGAAGTACGTCGCGAACGCGAGATCGTACCGATCGTAGAGCGCCTCGTCCTTGATCAGCGACGTGCGCGCCAAGTGGTAGAAGTCGTCGAGCGACAGCGACACGACGCGCGCCTCCAGCGCCTCGAGGAGCGTCAGGAACTCGCGTGTGGACACCGGCAGCCGCGCCGATTTCAAATGCAGGAAGAAGCCGATCAGCATCGGCGGCAAACGCTCAGCGCGGCCGTTCCAGGCGGAACACCAGATTGCGCTTCACCGCCGGCCATTCGTTGGCGATGACGCTGAACACGACGGTGTCGCGGCGCGTGCCGTCGTCCTGCAGCTGGTGATTGCGCAGGATGCCGTCCTGCTTCGCGCCGAGTCGGGCAATCGCTTCGCGCGACTGGAAATTGAAGAAGTTGGTGCGGAATTCGACGGCGATGCAATCGAGCGTCTCGAACGCGTGGGTGAGCATCAACAGCTTGCATTCGGAATTGACGGCGCTGCGCTGCACGCGCTTCGAGTACCACGTGTGGCCGATCTCGAGGCGGCGATGCGGGGCCTCGACGTTGAAGTAGCGCGTCGCGCCGACGATTGCGCCGGTCGAGCGCTCGCGAACGACAAGCGGCATCGCGCCGAGGCGCGCGCGCTGGTCGAGCGCGGCGTCGATCCACGCGGCCACCTTGTCCGGATGCGGCACGCTCGTGTACCAGAGCCGCCACAGCTCGCCATCGGCGGCGGCGCTGCGCACCGCGGTTTCGTGTTCGCGCGCGAGCGGTTCCAGCCGAACATGCTGTCCTTCCAGGGTGACCGGGTCAACGAATGCCATGGCAGCTTTCCGTCAGTGGTGCGCTTGATTGAATTCGACGTGTCGCCGCGCCGTCACCGCAGCAACCCGAGCAGCGCATCGATGTCCCGCTTTCCGGCGGCCTGCGCTTCGGCTTCCGCATGCCGATAACGATCGACGACCTCGCGCCCGAGCTGCGTCAACGTCGTGCTGCCGCCGCTAATCCCGCCGGCTTCGGTGCGCACGACGGGCTCGCGGAAACACCGGTTCATCGTGTCGACGAGTAGCCACGCGCGTCGATAGGACATGCCCAGGCGCTTTGCCGCCGCGGTCAGCGAGCCCGCACCGTCGATCGCCTCCAGCAAGTCGATCTTGCCAGGACCGATGGCGATCGTGTCCCCGTGCGTGATCCGCAGACGAAATCGGACGTCGGTGCGGGAACGTTTGGATGGCATGGTCTAGGGATTCGGCGTTCCAAGGCCTCCGCCTGCTGCGGACACGCTGCGGGATTCCAAACATCCGCTTCGGAGAACGCTTTTGATTATAGCGGGGCGCTGATGCGATCGTCGCGGCCCGCCGATGTCACGCGCCCGCCTGCTCAGCGTTGGGGAAGAAGAGCTGCTCGCCGCCGATCTTGTAGCCGGCGATGGCCTTCTGGCCTTCCGGCGACACCAGCCAGTCGATGAACGCCTGGCCGAGCTCTTTCTTGACGGTCGGGTGCTTGTCCGGGTTCACCAGCATCACGCCGTACTGGTTGTACAGCCGCTTGTCGCCATCCACCAGGATCGCGAGGTCGCCGCGGTTCTTGAACGCAAGCCACGTTCCGCGATCGGCGAGCAGATACGCGTTCATGGATGCCGCGGTGTTGAGCGCCGGGCCCATCCCCTGGCCGGTGTCGCGGTACCACGCGCCCTTCGCCTTCTCGAGGTCGATGCCGGACGCCTTCCATAGGTCGAGCTCGGCCATATGCGTCCCGCTCTTGTCGCCACGCGACACGAACGGGGCTTGCGCCGCGTGGATTTTCTGCAATGCCAGGACGACATCCTTGCCGCCGGCAATCTTCGCGCGGTCGCTCTTCGGCCCGATCAGCACGAAGTCGTTGTACATCACCGGGTAGCGCTTCACGCCATGGCCCTCCGAGAGGAATTTCTCCTCGGCGGACTTCGCGTGGACGAATGCCACATCGGCGTCGCCGCGGCGCGCGAGGTCGAGCGCCTGTCCAGTGCCGAGCGCCACAACGCGAACTTTCGTGCCGGTCTTGTTCTCGTAAATCGGAAGGATGTAGCCGAACAATCCCGACTGCTCGGTCGACGTCGTCGAGGCCACCGTGATGAAGCGCTCCTGCGCCTGTACCGTGAACGCAGCCGACGCAAGCAGCAGCGACAGGAACATCCGACGCGCAACTACCATGGCAATTCTCCTTCGAGGAATCGGGCCGCCTCCGACGAGGCTGGCCCCTTGAAAAATCGTCCTGCCGGCGTTCGTTCGACGAGCCGGCCCTGGTGCAGGAACAGGATCTCGTCGCCGAGGCGATGCGCCTGCCCCAGGTTGTGGGTGACCATGACGATCTTGGTGCCGGCCGCGTGCATCGCCTCGATCACCTTCTCGACCTCGTGCGCGGCACCCGGATCGAGGCTCGCTGTGGGCTCATCGAGGAACAGGATCTCCGGATGCAGCGCCCAGACCCGCGCCAGCGCGAGCCGTTGCTGTTCGCCGCCGGAGAGCACGCGCGCCGAACTGTCGCCGATTGCTTCGAGCCCCACTTTGCGCAGCGCCTCGATCGCGCGCCGCTGCCGCTCCGCGCGAGGGACTCGGGCGAGCTTCAGCGCGTACGTCACGTTGCCGAGTGCGCAGCGGCGCAGCATCACCGGACGCTGGAAGACCATCGCCTGCCGTCGTGGCGAATCGGCGATTTCGGCGGAATTCCAGCGGACCTCTCCCGACGTCGGATGCAGCAATCCATGGCACAGCCGCAGCAGCACGCTTTTACCCGCGCCATTCGGGCCGAGGATGATCGTTCGCGCGCCGCGATCGAGCGTCAGCGAGATGCCGTCGATGACGCGCCTCGAAGCTGCCTCGAACACGACGTCGTTCAGGGTCAGCGGCAGCAGAGGGAGGATTGCGCGCATGTCCATCCGGGCGTTTAGCGAAAGCGTCGCTGCGCCGTTTCCTTCACGATAAAGGCGCCCGCGTTGAGCGCCAGGACCACGGCGAGAAGGACGAAGCCCAATCCCAGGGCAAGCGGCAGGTCGCCCTTGCTGGTCTCGAGCGCGATGGTGGTGGTCATCACGCGCGTGACCCCATCGATGTTGCCGCCGACGATCATCACCGCCCCGACTTCCGAGGCAGCCCGACCGAAACCGGCGAGGACGATCGTGACGAGCGAGTAGCGCAGATCCCACAGCAAGGTGGGCGCGGCGCCGAGCTTGGTTTCGCCCAGCGACCGCAGCTGCTCACGGTACTCGTGCCACGCGTCGGCGACGAGTTGCTGGGTCAGCGCCGCGAGGGTCGGCGTGATCAGGATCGATTGCGCGATCACCATCGCCGTCGGCGTGAACAGGATTCCCATTGATCCCAGCGGTCCGGCGCGCGAGAGCAACAGATAGACGAGGAGCCCGACGACGACGGAGGGCAGCCCCATCAATCCGTTGAGCACGACGATCAGCGCGCGCCGGCCTTTGAAGTCATTGACGGCGATCGCCGCCCCGATCGGCAGGCCGCCGAGGCAGCCGATCAGGACGGCGGCCAGGCTGACCTCGAGGCTCAGCAACACGATGCCGAGGAGCTTCGGATCGGCCGAGGCGACGAGGCCGAATGCCTGCGCTGCGGCGTCGGCGACGCTGTTCATCGGAGGCTATCGCGCCGGGGGCGCGTCGTCACAATATGCATGAGTTTGCAGATCTTGCCACCACGGACGGTGCGCCCTTGCATCATAGCGAACCTTGACCTCCGTCGAAATATGCATATCCTTACATGATGAAGCTCGTTCCGACGCTGACCTGGACGCTCGACGGGGAGTCCGTGGAATCGCTGGATTCGCGCCTCCTGCCGCTGCTCCACGCGATCGCCGAATCCAGGTCGTTGGCGGCAGCAGTGGCGAAGTGCGGCATTTCCTATCGTGCGGCGTGGGGTCTGTTGCGCGACTACCGACGCGCGCTCGGAACGCCGCTCGCCTTGCTCGAGCGCGGCCGCGGTACCCACGTCACGCCCTCCGGCCAACGCCTGCTCGACGCCGATCGAACCGCGACGCGCCGGCTCGCGCGCATCCTGCCGAAACTTGGCGTCGAGATCGCGGCGGACCCGCGCGGGCGACGTGGCGCGCGCGTTGCGAGCCTTCGCGTCGCGGCAAGTCACGACCTCGCACTGGCCGCGCTGGCGGACGCGATGCCGGCAAGGTCGGGGCTCCACCTCGACATCTCGTTCATGGGCAGCTTGAACGCCATCGAGGAATTCGTCGCGGGCCGCGCCGACGTCGCCGGCTTCCACGTCCCGCTCAACGGCCATCCGCGCGTCGACCTGGCGCCGTACCTGCAAGGGCTCAACCCGCGCCATGACCGACTGGTGCGATTCGCCGATCGCGACCAGGGACTGATCCTTCCGCGCGGCAATCCGGCGGGGTTGCGCAGTCTTCGCGACGTCGCCGTGAACGGAATGCGCTTCATCAACCGGCAGCGCGGCTCGGGAACGCGCCTGCTGATCGATCAGATGATCGCCGACGAGGGAATCGACGCGCGGAGCCTCGCGGGCTACGGGAAAGAGGAGTTCACGCATCCGGCCGTCGCCGCGACCGTCGCGTCGGGCGGCGCGGACGCCGGATTCGGATTGCGCGCCGCGGCGGCCGAGTACGACCTCGCGTTCGTCCCGCTCGTTCGGGAACGCTACTACCTGGCGGTCCGCGCGAAAGACCTCGCGGCGCCCCCCGTCGCGCGACTCATCGGCCTGTTGCGCAGGCCCGCCTTCGCCCACATGGCGCGGCGTCTGCCCGGCTATCGAACGACCGCCGCGGGCACCGTGGTCACGCTGGAGGCGCTCGCTAGCGCCCCGCCCGCGCCATGAACGCGACGCGCTCGAACAGATGCACGTCCTGCTCGTTCTTGAGCAGCGCGCCGTGCAGCGGCGGGATCAGCACTTTCTTGTCAGTGCTCTTCAACGCTTCGGGCGGAATGTCCTCGGCGAGCAGCAGCTTCAGCCAGTCGAGGAGCTCCGAGGTCGACGGCTTCTTCTTCAATCCCGGCACGTCGCGCAGGTTGAAGAAGACCTCGAGTGCCTCGGCGAGCAGCGTTTTCTTGAGCCCGGGGAAATGCACGTCGACGATCCGCGTCATCGTATCGCGGTCGGGAAAGCGGATGTAGTGGAAAAAGCACCGGCGCAGGAACGCGTCGGGCAGCTCCTTCTCGTTGTTCGACGTGATGACGACGAGCGGCCGGTTGCGCGCGCGGACGGTCTGCTGCGTCTCGTAGACGTAGAACTCCATCCTGTCGAGCTCGCGTAACAGATCGTTGGGGAACTCGATGTCGGCCTTGTCGATCTCATCGATCAGCACGACGACGGGCGACGGCGCCTCGAACGCCTCCCACAGCACGCCGCGCTTGATGTAGTGCGCGATGTCGCCGACGTGAGCGTCACCCAGCTGCGAGTCGCGCAGCCGGGACACGGCGTCGTACTCGTAGAGACCCTGTTGCGCCTTGGTCGTCGACTTGATGTGCCACTGCAACAGCGGCCGGCCGAGCGCGCGCGCAACCTCCTCGGCGAGCATCGTCTTGCCGGTGCCGGGCTCGCCCTTGACGAGGAGTGGGCGCTCGAGCGTCACCGCCGCGTTGACCGCGAGCATGAGGTCGGGGGTGGCAATGTAGGTGTCGGTGCCTTCGAAGCGCATGGAACGAACCGGGTGGCGTCGTGCGAAAATGGAATGGTAGCCGATTCCACCCGATCGTGATCACGCGCAACGCCCCTGTGCAACGCAACACTCGGCGACGTCCGCTCCCGTGACCTTGATTCTTTGGAGCGCGGCGATCGTGCTGATCGTCGTCGGATTGGCGGGCACGGTCCTTCCCGCGTTGCCCGGCGTCACGCTGGTATTCGCGGGCATGGCGCTCGCCGCGTGGATCGACGACTTCGCGCGGATCCCGGTGTGGCTCGTCGTATTGCTCGGCGTGCTGACCGCAATCGCCTGGGTCGTCGACTACGCCGCCGCGGCAATGGGGGCGAAGCGCGCCGGCGCCAGCCGTCTCGCGATCGTCGGCGCGCTCGTCGGCACGCTGGCGGGAATCGTCAGTGGGCTCTGGGGCCTTTTGTTCCTTCCGCTCGTCGGGGCCGCGATCGGCGAATACGCGGCGCAGCGCGATCTTCTGCGCGCCGGCAAGGTGGGTGTTTCGACCTGGATCGGCCTGCTGCTGGGCACCGCGGCCAAGGTGGCGATCGCGTTCGCGATGGTCGGCATGTTCATCGTCGCGCTCCTCGTCTAGCGAACGGGACGCGCCGCGCACCTTCAATGCATTACGCGCAGAAGCCACTGGGCGATCCACAGCGTGATCATCCCGGCGACCATCGTCCCCACGACGCTCTGCGTCCGCCATGCAACGAGCGCGGCGACGAGCGCCGCGACGAGTTTCGGATTGGTGTACGAGAACTGGAGCGTGGCCGGCGCGACGAACACGATCGACGGAAGGACGATCGCCGTCAGCATCGCCGCCGGCACGAAGCCCAGCGCCCGCGCGACCACCGGCGGAATGTCGATCCTGGCAAACACCGCGATGAACGACAGCCGCGACAGGTAGTTGAGCGCGCCGACCGCGAGGATGACGGTCCACCAGGCGAGCGCCGAACTCATCGCGCGCTCCGCCGGCGCGCCGCGATCAGCCCGGCCGCGATCCCGACGAGTCCCGCGCAGGTCAGCGACAGGCGCATCGGCAGCGCGTCGAAAAGGACGACCGCGATGCCCGCCGCAAGCGCCGCGATGCGCGAGGAGTGGTCCTCGAGCGTCGGCACGAGCAGCGCGAGAAAGCAGAGCGGCACGACGAAATCGAGCGACCACGCGACCGGAATCAGGTTCCCCGCCCAGTAGCCGGCGAGGCAGGCGGCCTGCCACACGCCCCACAAAAGCGCGCCGGTGCCCAGAAAGTAGGAAGCGCCGTTGCGCGGGTCTTCCGACTCGCGGAAGCGCCGGATCGTCGCGGCGAACGACTGATCGGTCAGCACGAACGCCAGTGCGTGGCGCCAACGCGTCGGCAGCGCCTTGAGATGGGGCGCCATCGCCGCGCTGTACATCAGAAAACGCAGGCCGACGACGAAGCACGTAAGGATCGTCACCGCAACGGGCGCGCCGGCCGCCAGCAGCTGCGTGGCGAGGATCTGCGCGGCGCCGGAAAACATCAGCGCCGAAAGGCCGATAGACTCGAGTACCGACGCGCCCGCGGATTGCGCGCCGACGCCGCACACGAGACCGAACGGAAGGATGCCGAGCAACGTCGGCACCATGTCGCGTGCGCCGGCGAGAAAATCGGGGCGGGAGAAGATCCTGGACACGGGCGGCCTGCCGATGCAAAGAGGGATGCGGGCGCCTCCCGTCGTGCCGGCGATTATACCCAGCGCGTCCTGTTGGCAATCAGCGAAATGAGTGACGATTTCGGCGCTCGGACTTCGGCCGCGACGGTGATGCCTGTCGGGGCAAGCGCCGTAATTTCTTGTAGGATGCGAATCTGCCTACGTGCATCGAATCACCGCCCGCCGACATCATGCCCGCCTCGCCCCTTCTGCCCGGCCCGTCCCAAACGGCGTTCGCGAGATGAGCTTTCCTCTGCTGCCGGGAAAGCCGAGCCGCATGTCGTTCGACGCGGCCGCGTTTCTGCGCCTCGACGCAATGCAGTCCGTCGGAACATCGGCTTCCGGCGTCGAATTCGCCACCTCGACCGGCGACATTCTGGTGGTGACCTGCTACGGGCCGGGCCTCTTTCGCCTGCGCGCGGGGCCGAACACGAAGCCCGACTACGGGCTCGTCACCTCGCGTGCCAAGGCGTGCACGGTCGGCCGCGGGGACGGCGGCAGCTGGACCTTCACGTCGGGGGAGACGGCGCTCGAGCTGACCGGCGCTCCGCTCTCGGTGCGGCTCATTCATCGCGGCGTTCCCGTCGCGGGTTCGATCACCGACGAGAACTTCGGCGGGTCGACCCGCCTTCCTTCGTTCGGCCGTACGCGCAAAGGGGGTCAGTGGATCGCGTCGTTCGCGCTCACGTCCGGCGAGCCGTTCTACGGCCTCGGTGAAAAGTTCGGACCTCTCAACAAGCGGGGACAACTGGTTCATTCGCACGTCACCGACGCGCTGGGTGTGAACACCGGGCAGTCGTACAAGGACATGCCGTTCGGCTGGAGTCCCGGCACGGGCCGCGGCGCGTGGGGTGTTTTCGTCAACACCCCGTCGATGGTCGCGCATGGCGTCGGACACCCGGAATGGTCGCATCGTTCGTACGTTCTGCAGGTCGACGACGAAGCCCTCGACCTCTTCCTGATCGCGGCGGATGCACCCGCGGGAATCCTCGACCTCTACACCCAACTGACCGGACGTCCGGCGACGGTGCCAGCGTGGAGTCTCGGCCTCTGGGTGTCGCGCGCCTTCTACAAGACGCCGGAGGACGCGGCGGACGTCGCCGCGAAGCTTCGCCAGCGCAAGATTCCATGCGACGTGCTGACACTCGACGGACGCGCCGCCTGGGACGTCGGGATGCGCTTCGATTTCACCTGGGACCCCGCGCGCTTTCCCGACCCTCGCGCCGCGCTGGCCGCGATCAAGGCGCACGACGTTCGCGTCTGCGTGTGGGAGTACCCGTACGTATCGGTTCATTCGCCCCAATTCGTCGAACTCGCGTCGCGCAACTATCTGCTGACGACCGCCGACGGCGACCCGTACGTCTTCGGCTGGGACCCGGCCCCGGAGGCGCGGCCGTTCGGCAGCGCGCAACTGCCGCTCCCCGATTCGGGAATCGTCGACTTCACACACCCGGGGGCGTACGTCTGGTGGCGCGATGCGCATGCGGCGCTCTTCGCCGACGGCGTCGACGTGATGAAAACCGATTTCGGCGAGCTCGTCCCTGAGGATGCGATCGCATTCAACGGCGACACGGGCAAGCGGCTGCACAACGTCTACCCGCTGCTCTACAACAACTGCGTGCGCGATGCGACGGAAAAATACCAGCGCGACCGCGGGTCCCCGCCGATGGTCTGGGGCCGCTCCGGATGGACCGGCAGCCAGCGCTGCCCGATCCAATGGGGCGGCGAACCGCAAAGCGATTGGGAAGGGCTTGCCGCGTCGATCCGCGGCGGCCTGTCGTGGGGCATGAGCGGCGTGCCGTACCACAGCTCCAGTATCGGCGGCTTCTACGGCCGTGAGCCGCCGTCGCCGGAGCTCTACGTCCGGTGGCTGCAAGCCGCGGTGTTCGCGTCGCACATCGGGTTCCACGGCATCGGCGAGCGCGAGCCGTGGGCGTTCGGCGCCGACGCGGAAGCGGTGGCGCGCAAATGGCTGACGTTCCGCTACCGGCTGATCCCGTACCTGCAGGGCGTGATCGCCGACGCGGTCGCGACGGGGATGCCGGTGATGCGCGCGATGGCGCTCGCGTTCCCCTCGAACGCCCTGACGCGTTCCTACGAGACGCAGTTCATGTGCGGCGACGCGCTGCTCGTGGCGCCGATCGTGCGCGACGGCGGCGAGGTCGAGGTCGCGTTGCCCCCGGGCGCGTGGTACGACCTCAATTCGCACCAGCGCTTCCCGGGCCAGCGCGTACTCCGCTACAAGGCCGCGCTCGACCAGTTTCCCGTGTTCGGCCGCGAAGGATTCGCACTGCCGCTCGGCCGCGCCGTACAGCACACCGGCGAGATCGATTCCGCGAAGCCGCTGGAGCAGCTCTGGGTCTTCGGCCGGCCAACGCGGGCGCAGGACGGCTTTGCGCAGGTGAAGATCGAAGCCGGCGCAGACGGCGCATTCGCGATCCGCGCGAGCGCCGGCGTCAAGGTCGAGCTTTTCGGCGACGCTGCGGGCATCGACGTCCGCATCCTGGACGCGGGCTGAGCGCCGCTGGGTCCCCGCGTGTGCGAGGACGACGATATTCACCTCGCCCCAACCAATGAACGCCACGACGATCGCCATCACCGCCGGCGAGCCGGCCGGCATCGGCCCCGAGCTCGCCGCGCTTGTCGCACGGCGCCATCGCGAACGTCCGTTTTCTGCGCGGCTCGTGATCCTCGGCGACCGCGACCTGCTCCGCGCACGCGCGGCGCGGATCGGCCTCGCACCTCTGTACGCAGACTTCGATCCGGCGGCGGCCGAAGCGCCCGCCGGAGCCGTCGAGATCTGGCACCAGCCTGTCGCGGTTCCCGTCACGCCGGGACAGTTGGAGCCGTCGAACTCGGCGAGCGTGGTCGCGATGCTCGCCCGCGCATCCGACGCCTGCGCGACCGGAATGTTCGCGGCACTCGTGACGGCGCCCGTTCAGAAAAGCGTGCTGATGGACGCGGGCATCCCGTTTTCCGGCCACACCGAATTCTTCGCGCAGCGCACACACACGCCGCGCGTGGTCATGATGCTGGTCGGCGGCGTTCGGGAGGCGCCGTTGCGGGTGGCGCTCGTCACCACGCATCTACCGCTCGCGGCGGTACCGGCGTCGATAACCTGCGAAGCGGTCGCGGAAACCATCGCGATCGTCGGCGCTGAGCTCGCGACCAAATTCGCGATCGCGGCGCCGCGGATCGCCGTGTGCGGACTCAATCCGCACGCCGGCGAAGGCGGGCATCTCGGTCGCGAAGAGATCGACGTCATCGCTCCGGCGATTCGTGCGATGCGCGGCGCCGGCTACGACGTGTCGGGGCCGCTGCCTGCCGATACCGTGTTCGTCCCCGACCTCGCGCGCCGGTTCGACGCAATCGTCGCGATGTACCACGACCAGGGGCTGCCCGTGCTCAAGGCCGCGAGCTTCGGGCAAGGCGTCAACGTGACGCTCGGACTGCCGTTCATCCGCACGTCGGTCGATCACGGCACGGCGCTCGACCTCGCGGTCGACGCCGGCAAGGCGCGCGAGGTGGATCCGGGCAGCCTGTTCGCGGCCGTGGACCTCGCGATCGATCTGGCCGAGCGCTCGGCGCGTCGATCGCGGTAGCCGCATGCCGTTTCACCTGCCAAGAAAGCGATTTGGCCAGAATTTTCTCGTCGATACGCACTACATCGCGCGCATCGTCGACGCGATCGCGCCGCAGCCGGGCGACAACCTCGTCGAGATCGGGCCCGGACAGGCGGCGCTGACGCGATCGCTCGCCGAGCGCGCGGGGCATCTGACGGCGATCGAGATCGACCGCGACCTTGCGGCCCGGCTCGCCACCCTGTTCCCGTCCGACCGGCTCACGCTGCACGTCGCCGACGCGCTCGATTTCGACTTCGCCGCGCTGGGACCCGCGCTGCGCGTCGTCGGCAATCTGCCGTACAACATCAGCACGCCGATCCTCTTTTACCTTGCGCGTTTCGAGACGCGGTTGCGCGACATTCACGTGATGCTGCAGCGGGAAGTGGTCGCGCGGATGACCGCGCAACCGGCGACATCCGACTACGGACGGCTTACCGTCATGCTGCAGGCCCGGTTTGGCGTGACCCGCCTCTTTACCGTGCCGGCCGGCGCGTTCCGACCGGTGCCAAAGGTCGAATCGGCGGTCGCGCGACTCGTGCCGCTCGGCGCGCTGAGGCCGCGCATCACGGACGAAGCGCTCTTCGGCAGGATCGTGGCAGCCGCCTTCGGGCAGCGGCGCAAGACGTTGCGCAACGCGCTGTCCGCGTTGTGCGATGAGCCCGCCCTGCGCGCCGCCGACATCGATCCCGCGGCGCGCGGCGAGACGCTCGCAGTCGCGGACTTCGTGCGCCTCGCGAACGCGTCGGCCGCGCACACGACGACCTGAGGACCCCGGTCAATAGCCGACGGCGTCGGCGAGGGTCTGCGTCAACCTCGGAGCCGCCTTGCGCAAGCGCTGATCCTCGGTGACGAGCTTCACGCCCAACTCGCGCGCCACGACCAGATAACGGGCGTCGTAGGCCGACACGCGATAGCGGGCCGCCGTCGCGAGCACCTCATGATGGTCCGCAGCATGCAGGCCGGGCGCAACGACGCCTTGTGCCTGCGTCAGCACCATTGCAGCGTCGCTCATCGCCAGGCCCCGCACGCGCATCGCGGTGGCGAGCACGTGGGTCAGTTCGACGATCAACAGCGCGTCGCTGTGCCAATCAGCGTCCTGCTCGAGCAGGGCGCGTGCCCGCGGCGTCTGCGCGCCGGCGAGCAGCAGGTACGCGAGCACGTTGCAGTCGACCGCAACCACGTCGGCGGGCCTACTCGCGACCTTCGTCGATGGCCGCTTCGATCTGCGCGGTTGTCAAGGGTCCGCCCTTGAGCTTTACGGGCGGCGGCAACGTCGGGGCGACACGCGGGACAACGACTCCCGACTCGATCAGCGAGATCGCCTCCTGCGTGACCGAGCGGCGATTGCGCTCGGCCTGATGCTTGAGACGCGCGTGCAGGGCGTCGGGCAGGTTCTTGATGACGAGGGTGCTCATCGCAGCTCCTGGAGAGGTTCCTGTTTCAAGCAATTTTGCACTAAAAGCTACCTTTTAGCTACCTTTCTGCTTCCTTTTTTCGATTTGAGCACTGGCGCGGGAACCCACCCCGACGTGCGCACGCAGCCGCCTCCGGCGATCGCGGAAAACCCGGGTGCAAGGCCTGCCGAAGCCGCTCAGCGAAACAGCATGACGATCGCGCCTTCGAGCCAGCGCACCGGGAGCATCAGCGCGAGCTGCGCGAGCACGATCACGATCAGCGGCGACAGGTCGAGCGTGCCGCCGAGCGGCGGGACGACGCGCCGGATCGGCGCGAGGAAGCGGAAGGTCAGCGCATTCAGGACGCCGGCAAACGGGCCGTCGGGCGCCGTCCACGACAGGATCGCCTGCGCCAACACGACGATGATCAGCAGCCAGAGCATGGCCTTGAGGAGCTCGACGCACGCGATCATCGCGAGCATCGCGAAGCTCATCCCGGAGATCGACGCGGACCCGATCAGCAACAGCAGCGACGCGAGCCACAGGAACTGCGCGAGCCAGGCCAGGACAAGTGTTGCGACGTCGAGCCCCTTGAAACCGGGCACGACGCGGCGCAGCGGCGTCACCGCCCAGTCGGTGAGCGCGACGACGGCCTGACCCAGCGGGTTGCGGAACGGCGCGCGAAGCCACTGCATCGTGAAGCGCAGCAGGAACGCGTAGGTGATGATTCCGAACGCGGTGTCGAGCAGAAAGCGCAGCGCCTGATCGAGCATGGATCAGGAATCCCCGGAGAACGTGTCGCCGAGCTCCGCGGCTCGGAGCGCAGCCGCCTTGGCGGCTTCGATGATCGTCCCCTTGACGGCGCCCGCATCGAGCACCGCGAGCGCGCGCTCGGTCGTGCCGGCCTTCGACGTGACCTGCCGGCGCAAGGCCGCCGGAGGTTCGGTCGAGGCCTGCGCGAGGGCAACGGAGCCGGCAACGGTCGCGTAGGCAAGCCTCCGCGCATCGGCTGCGCAGAAGCCGAGGTCGCGCGCGGCCTCCTCGAGCGCCTCCAGGAAGTAGAAGACGTACGCGGGTCCGCTGCCCGAAATGCCGGTCACCGCATCGAGCATCGCCTCCGTGGCGACCCACACGACCTCCCCCGCGGCTTCGACGACCGCCACGGCGAGCGCTCGCCCGTCGGCGTCGACCTCGGGCTCGGCGTAGATGCCGCTGATCCCGCGGCCGACGAGCGCCGGCATGTTGGGCATCGCGCGCACGAGGCGCCGATGTCCGCCGAGCCAGCGCGCGAGATCGGCGAGACGGATGCCGGCCGCGATCGACAGCACGACCGGGCCGGGCGTCCCCGCGAGATGTGGTCCGAGCGCGCGGGCCGCGTCGCGCATCTGCTGCGGCTTGACGGCCAGCACGACGAGCCCTGCGCCGGCCACGGCCTCGCCCGTACATTCGGCGAAGGCTTTGACACCGGCATGGCGCGCTTCGATTCGCGCCCGCGCCTCCGGATAGGGCTCGACGACGCGCATGTCGGCGGCCGCGCGGCCGCGAGCGGTGAGACCGCCGATGAGCGCCGTCGCCATGTTTCCGCCGCCGATGAACGCGATCGTCATTCAGCGCGCCTCTCGGGCCGGTTTTTCCCGTGCGCCGAAGATCGACGTCCCGACGCGCACCAGCGTTGCGCCTTCTGCGATCGCGTCTTCCAGGTCCGCCGACATCCCCATCGACAGCGTGTCGACCGGCAATCCCGCGGCGCGGCAGGCGTCGAGGCACTCGCGCAACCGCCGGAACTGCGCGCGCCGGCGATCGATGTCGTCGGTGGGCTCGGGGATGCCCATGATCCCGCGAAGCGACAGCCGCGGCAGCGCCGCCACGGCCGTCGCCAGCGCAACGGCCTCATCCGGCGCGACGCCGCTCTTCGACGCCTCGAAGCTCGTGTTGACCTGCACGCAGACGGAGAGCGGCGGCGCATCCGACGACCGCGCCACGGAGAGCCGCTCGGCGATCTTCAGCCGGTCGACCGTGTGCACCCACGCGAAACGGCTTGCCGCAACCGCGGCCTTGTTGCTCTGCAGCGGCCCGATCAGGTGCCACTCGATGTCGGGAAGGTCGGAAAGTGCGTTGGCCTTCGCGGCACCCTCCTGGACGTAGTTTTCGCCGAACGCCCGCTGGCCCAGCGCATGGACGGCGCGGATCGCCTCGGCCGGGAAGGTCTTGCCGACGGCCAGAAGGCGGACGTCCGCAGGGTCGCGCCCTGCCTCCGTTGCCGCTCGTGCGATCCGGGCGATCACTCCTTGCCACGCCTTCTCGTAGTGGAACATAATCGAATGACAATGGCGTAGGGGCGCTCACGCTGGCACGCGGATTGCATGCCGTTACGCACGGCTCCACGCCGGTAAATCCGGGATCGCGGACCGCACCAGGGATTATAGATGGACATCACCGAACTACTGGCATTTGCCGTCAAGAACAAGGCATCCGACCTCCATTTGTCGGCGGGCCTGCCCCCGATGATCCGGGTCCACGGTGACGTGCGCCGTATCAATCTGCCCCCGATGGAGCACGAGGACGTGCATTCCATGGTGTACGACATCATGAGCGATGCGCAGCGAAAGCAGTACGAAGAGCACCTCGAGTGCGATTTCAGCTTCGCGGTGCCGAACCTCGCCCGATTCCGTGTCAACGCGTTCGTCCAGGCGCGCGGCGCCTCCGCCGCGTTCCGGACGATTCCCTCCAAGGTGCTGACGCTCGAGGAGTTGAACACGCCCAAGGTCTTCGCCGAGATGACCAACCGGCCGCGCGGGCTGATCCTCGTGACCGGCCCCACCGGGTCCGGCAAGTCGACGACGCTCGCGGCGATGGTCGACCACGTGAACGCCAACATGTACGGGCACATCCTCACGATCGAGGATCCGATCGAGTTCATGCACGAGTCGAAGAAGTGCCTGATCAACCAGCGCGAGCTCGGGCCGCACACGCTGTCGTTTCCCAACGCGCTGCGCAGCGCGCTGCGCGAAGACCCGGACTACATCCTGGTCGGCGAAATGCGCGACCTCGATACCATCCGCCTGGCACTCACCGCCGCCGAAACCGGCCACCTCGTGTTCGCGACGCTGCACACGAGCTCGGCCGCCAAGACGATCGACCGGATCATCGACGTGTTCCCCGCGGCGGAAAAGGAAATGGTCCGCGCGATGCTGTCCGAATCGCTGGTGTCGGTGATCTCGCAGACGCTGCTCAAGACGAAGGACGGACAGGGTCGCGTCGCCGCGCACGAGATCATGATCGGCACGCCGGCGATCCGGAACCTGATCCGCGAAGGCAAGGTCGCGCAGATGTATTCGGCCATCCAGACCAGTCAGAACGTCGGCATGCAGACGCTCGACCAGTGTCTGACCGAAATGGTCCGCCGCAACATGGTCAACGTCGCCGAAGCGCGCCAGCGGGCGGTGAACAAGGACCTGTTCATGGCGTAAGGCAGTATTGGACCGGCGCGCCCGGCCGCGGCGCGCGCCCAAGGAGAAGCCAAGATGGAACGAGAACGCGCCACCGGGTTCATCCACGAATTGCTCGAGCTCCTGGTCAAGCAGAAAGGCTCGGACCTCTTCATCACCGCCGGCTTCCCGCCCGCCGTCAAGGTCGACGGCCGGATTCAGCCGGTCTCGAAAACGGCGCTCTCGCCGCAGCACACGATGGAACTCGTGCGCAGCGTGATGAACGACAAGCAGGCGGCCGAGTTCGAATCGACGAAAGAGTGCAACTTCGCGATCGCCCCGCCGGGCGTCGGCCGCTTCCGGGTCAACGCGTTCGTCCAGCAGGGCCGGATCGGCATGGTGCTGCGGACCATCACCACCGACATCCCCAAATTCGAGGACCTCGGCCTGCCGCCGGTGCTGAAGGACGTCGCGATGTCGAAGCGCGGCATCATGCTGTTCGTCGGCGCCACCGGCAGCGGCAAGTCGACGTCGATGGCGTCCCTGCTCGGGTATCGCAACGAGAACAGCTACGGCCACATCATCACGATCGAGGACCCGATCGAGTTCGTCCACGATCACAGGAACTGCATCATCACCCAGCGCGAGGTCGGCGTGGACACCGACGACTGGGAAATCGCGCTGCGCAATTCGCTGCGCCAGGCGCCGGACGTCATCCTGATCGGCGAAGTGCGTTCCCGCGAGACGATGGACTACGCGATCTCGTTCGCGGAAACCGGCCACCTGTGTCTCGCCACGCTGCATGCGAACAGCACGAACCAGGCGCTCGACCGGATCATCAACTTCTTCCCCGAGGAACGGCGCGCGCAGCTGCTGATGGACCTATCGCTCAACGTACGGGCGTTCGTCGGGCAGCGGCTGATCGCGCGCCGCGACGGCAAGGGCCGCGTGCCCGCCGTCGAAGTGATGCTCAATTCGCCGCTCATTTCCGATCTCATCTTCAAGGGCGACGTGTCCGGGATCAAGGAGATCATGAAGAAGTCGCGCGAGCTCGGGATGCAGACCTTTGACCAGTCGCTGTTCGGCCTCTTCGAGGCGGGGCTCATCAGCTACGAGGATGCGCTGCGCAACGCCGACTCGTTGAACGACCTCCGGCTCGACATCAAGCTCCACGGCAAGGAAGCGAAGGGTCGCAACGTCTACTCGGGAATCGGCAACCTCGACATCGTGCCCAGCACGGTGACGGGACGCATCTAGCTCAGGTGGGCGATCGCACGCATTTCGGCTTCGAAGAGGTCGACGTCGGCGACAAGGCGCGGCGCGTGCGCGGCGTGTTCGACTCCGTCGCCGGCAAGTACGACGTGATGAACGACCTGATGTCGGTGGGACTGCATCGGCTCTGGAAGCGCTTCGCGGTCAACGCGACCGGCGTGCGCGACGGGATGCACGTGCTCGATCTCGCCGGCGGCACCGGCGACCTGGCGCAGCTCTTCGCCGAGCGCGTCGGCCAGCGCGGCGAGGTGGTGCTGACCGACATCAACGGCGCGATGCTTGCCGCCGGCCGCGACCGGCTGCTCAACGCCGGCCGCTTCGTCCCGGCGATCCAGTGCGACGCCGAGCGGCTGCCGTTCGCGGACGCCCGGTTCGACTGCGTGTCGATCGCGTTCGGCCTGCGCAACGTGACGCGCAAGGAGGCGGCACTCGCCGAGATGCGCCGCGTTCTGCGCCCCGGCGGCGTCGCGGCGGTCCTGGAGTTCTCGAGGGTCTGGGCGCCGCTCGCGCCGGCTTACGACTGGTACAGCTTCAACGTGCTGCCGAAGCTCGGCCGGATCATAGCGGGCGACGAAGCGAGCTACCGCTACCTCGCCGAATCGATCCGGATGCATCCGGACCAAGCGGCCCTCGCCTCGCTGATGGAACAAGCCGGATTCGACCGGGTCGAAGTCCACAACCTCGCCGCGGGCGTCGTCGCGTTGCATCTGGGCTATCATTACTGACCGGGCCGTGCCCCAAGGCACGCCTGATCTGGAGGAACACATGAAGCATGGAGCCTTTGTGGCGGTCGCGGCGTTTGCCGTGGCGAGCCTGGTCATCAGCGATTTCGCTGACGCGAGAATCGGCGGCGGCAGGAGTCTCGGCACGCAGCGCCCGAGTATCACGCCCAAGGCGACTACGCCGTCCGCGTCCGCCCCTTCCGGCGCGGCGTCGCAACCGGTGATGCCGGCGCAGCCGGGCGCAACCCTGCCCGCCAAGCCGATCGCGCCTGCGGCGCCGGCACCTTCCGGCGCTTCGCGTTGGCTCGGGCCGATCGCGGGCCTTGCAGCAGGTCTGGGACTGGCGGCTCTCTTTTCGCATTTCGGCATGTCCGAAGGTCTCGGCTCCTTCCTGCTGCTGGCGCTGCTCGGGGTGGGCGCGATCGTCGTCGTGCGCATGTTGCTCGCGCGTCGCGCAGCGACCGAGCCGCCGCTCGCATACGCCGGCCGGACCGGGACTGCAGGCCCCGCACCGTTCGAGATGCCCCCCGCACCGGCGTGGGGCGGCGCGAACCGCATCGAACCGACTCTCGATTCGTCCGCATCGCCCGCTCGTGCGTCGTTTCCGCCGGGATTCGATGCCGACGGTTTCGCGAAGCACGCGAGGGCGCAGTTCATCCGCCTGCAGGCAGCCTACGACGCCGGCGACCGCAACGCGCTCGCCGATGTGATGACCTCCGACATGGTGGCGGAAGTAGCACGCGACTTGGACAGCGGCGCGACGCGCCTGCCGACCAAGGTCGTGACGCTTGCCGCCGAAGTGTTCGACGTCGAAACCGCGGGCGAACGCCATTGGGCGAGCGTCCGTTTCACCGGAACGCTTTCCGAGGGCGGCGCGGCGCCGGTCGCCTTCGACGAGGTGTGGAACCTGACCAAGCCGGCGGACGGCTCGTCGGGCTGGCTCCTCGCCGGCATCCAGCAGCCCGCCTGAGCGGCGGCGGTGCGCCCGTTCGGCCTCGTGCCCGGGGCGCTCGCCCCGGCGCTCGTCAATCGCGCGCTCGACAGCGAGGCCTGGGCGCAAACCTGCCTCGCCACCCACGCCGGTCGCACGTTCATGATTGCGATCGGCCCGGCGACCGCGCTGATGCGCATCGATGCCGCGGGGCGAGTCCACGCCGCGCCGCGCGCCGAATACCCGCCGGACCTGACCTTGAGGCTATCCCCACTCTCCGTGGCGTCGTTCCTCGCCGCGCCGCGCCGCTGGGATGAACTGATCGCGACCGAAGGCGATCCTGCGCTCGCGGCGACGCTCAAAGGCCTCGCGGAAACGCTGCCCTGGTTCGTCGAAAGGATGCTCGCCGACCTGTTGGGACCGATCGTCGGTCAGCGCCTCGCCGATGCCGGACGAGCGCTGCTGACGTTTCCCGAATACGCGGCGACGCGCGTCGGACAAAACGTCGAACGCTACGCCCGCGAAGAAACGCAATTCGCCGTGCGCAACTCCGAGGCGCAGGCATTCGGCAGCGAAGTCGCCTCGATCGCGCGGCGCGTCGAGGACATCGCGGCGCGGATCGACGCGATTGCCGCGCGCCTCACCCCCGCGGGGCAAGCATCACGATCGGCATGACCTTTTCGCCGATCGACGGTCCGGCCGCATAGCCGAGGACCGCGAAGAAGTGGCAGGCGGTGCCTGCGAGCACGAACAGATGCCAGATGAAATGACCGTAGCGCACGCGCGAATCCGTGGCGAAGAACGCGACGCCCGCCATGTACGCGAAGCCGCCGGCCCCGAGCAGCAGCAGTCCCGGTGCGGGCACCCGCTCGAACAGCAGCTCGGTGGCGATCACGCACAGCCATCCCATCAATAGGTAGAGGCCGAGCGAGGCGAGTGGGTGCTCGATGCGATCGAAAGCCTTGAGTGTGACGCCGACGGCCGCGAGGCTCCATACGAGGCCGAGCAGCGTCCATCCCAAAGGCCCATTCAGCGCACCGAGCGTAAACGGGGTGTAGGTTCCGGCGATCAGCAGGAAGATCGCGCCGTGGTCGAGCTTGCGCAGCACCGCCTTCGCCCGCTCGTACGGTACGGCGTGGTAGATGGTGGACGCGCAGTAGAGGAGCACCATCGTCGCGGCGAATATCGCCGCGCCGATGACGTTCACGGCGCGGCCGGTCTGCGCGGTGGTCACGATGAGTATCGGCGCCGCCGCGACAGCAAGGACGAAGCCGAGCCCGTGGCTCAGGCTGTTCGCGATTTCCTCGCCCATCGACTGCGCCCGCTCGTTCTTGACCATGATGCCTCTTTCTCGGACGCCCGACGCAGCCGCGCTGACATCCATTCGCGCCGCCTTCCGCTGTCGTCCACAACGCGGATAGTAACCGGGCTTCACCCGCACTTAAGCAACGACTGTGCCTGAGCGGTCGCAGGCGCGCCGCTTCGCCCCGGGGACGAAACATCGTTTCCCTTACAATCGGCCGATGCGTCTCTTGCGCCTGGCCAGGATCGTCTTCGTCGCGTTGAAATACGGGCTCGACGAACTCTTGACCGGCCACGAACGCTTCCGGGCCGTTCGGCCGGCGGCGCGCGCGCTTACCTTCTGGCGCGATACGTCCGCGCCGCGCGGCGAGCGACTGCGCCTCGCGCTCACGGATCTGGGGCCGATCTTCGTCAAATTCGGGCAGATGCTCTCCACACGCCGGGATCTCGTGCCGGCCGACATCGCCGACGAACTCGCGAAGCTGCAGGACGACGTTCCGCCGTTTTCTTCGGAGCAGGTGATCGCGACGCTGACCCGTCTGTACGGAAAGCCGGTCGATGCCGTGTTCAAATCGTTCGAGAGGAAGCCCGTCGCCAGCGCATCGGTCGCCCAGGTCCATTTCGCCGAACTTCCGGACGGGACGAAGGTCGCGGTCAAGGTGCTAAGGCCCGATATAGCGAGCGTCATCGCCAACGACATGTCGCTGATGCACGCCGCCGCCTGGCTCGTGGAAAAGCTCTGGTCGGATGGCAAGCGGCTGCGTCCGCGCGCCGTCGTCGGCGAGTTCGAGAAGACGGTGAAAGACGAGCTCGACCTGTCGCGCGAAGCGGCGAACTGCTCGCAGCTCCGGCGCAATTTCGAGCATTCGCCGCTGCTGCTCGTCCCCGCGGTGCACTGGGACTACTGCGGCACCGACGTGATGGTCATGGAGCGGATGGACGGCATCCCGATCGGGCAGGTGGACCGCCTGCGCGAAGCGGGCGTCGACATCCCGCGGCTCGCGCGGGCGGGCGTCGAGGTCTTCTTCACGCAGGTGTTCCGCGACGGGTACTTCCACGCCGACATGCACCCGGGCAACATCTTCGTCGCCACCGGCGGAAGGGATCACGGCAAGTACATCGCCGTCGATTTCGGGATCATGGGTACGCTGTCGGAGCGCGACCAGGGTTACCTCGCGCAGAACTTCCTCGCGTTCTTCCGCCGCGACTACCATCGCGTGGCCACCGCTCACCTCGAGTCGGGCTGGGTGCCGGCCGATACGCGCGTCGACGAACTCGAGGCCGAGATCCGCGTCGTGCTGGAGCCCGTATTCGACCGGCCGCTCGCCGAGATCTCGCTCGGACGCGTGCTGTTGCAGCTGTTTCGCGCATCGCGCCGCTTCAACATCGAGATCCAGCCGCAACTCGTGCTCCTGCAAAAGACGCTGCTCAACATCGAGGGCCTCGGCCGGGAGCTCGATCCCAAGCTCGACCTGTGGGTCACCGCGATGCCGTACCTCGAGCGGTGGATGAACGACCGGATCGGCCTGCCGGCGCTGCAGCGGCGATTGCTCGCCGAGGCACCGTACATCGTCGCGGCGCTCCCGGAGCTGCCGCGGCTCATCCACCAGCGGCTCACCCACGAGCGCTCGGCGTCGGACGCGGCGATCAGGGAGCTCGCCGACGCGCAGCGCGCGCAGAACCGCCTGTTGTCGGTGATCGTGCTGCTCCTCGTCGCCGTCGCGGCGCTCGTGATCTGGCGCCTCCCGCTCGGCTGACCGGGGCGTCCTGTATCGGGTCTGTGAGTGACACCCTTGCTATACAATCCGCCGCTGGCAACGCCCGCCGCCACGGTCTCCAACGCCTCACCGATGTCGCTCCTCGAAATCCGGAACGTCACGCGCCGCTTCGGCGATTTCACCGCGGTCGACCGCGTCAGCCTGTCGATCGAAGCCGGCGAATTCTTCACGTTGCTCGGGCCTTCCGGCTGCGGCAAGACGACGCTCTTGCGGATGATCGCGGGATTCGATCTTCCCGACGGCGGCAGCATCCTGTTGAACGGCGTCGACCTGGCCGATCAGCCGCCGGAAGATCGTCCGGTCCGCACGGTGTTCCAGAGCTACGCGCTGTTTCCGCACATGACCGTCGAGGGCAATGTCGCGTTTCCGCTCAGAATGGCGAAGACGCCGGGCAGGCAGATCGCCCCGAAGGTGGCCGAAGCGCTCGAGGACGTGCGCCTCAAGGGGTTCGGCAAGCGCTATCCCCATGAGCTCTCGGGCGGACAGAAGCAGCGCGTCGCGATCGCGCGCGCGCTGGTCACCCATCCGACGGTGCTGCTGCTGGACGAGCCGCTCGCCGCGCTCGACGCGAAGCTGCGCGAAGAGATGCAGATCGAGCTCATCAACCTGCAGAAGGAAGTTGGGATCACATTCGTCTACGTGACGCACGACCAGACCGAGGCGCTGGCGCTGTCGCACCGGATCGCGGTGATGAACGCCGGCCACGTCGAGCAGCAGGACGAACCATCGAAGATCTACGGATTTCCGCGGACGCGTTTCGTCGCCGACTTCATCGGGCACTGCAACCTCCTGTCCGGACCGGTCGCCGGCATTGCCGACGGCATCGTCACGCTGGAGGTCGCCGGTCTCGGTCCGGTGCGCGTCGCCGCGACCACGGAACTCGCGCCGGGCCGTCCCGGAACGGTCGCGCTGCGCCCGGAGAAGATCCGTATCGGGGCGAGCGCCTCGACGGACGCCGCGCAAAACCACTTCCGCGGCACTGTCGCCGACATGCTCTACATGGGTGACGTGACGATGTACGTCGTCGACACTTCGGGCGGACAGAAGATCGAAGCGCTGCTCGCGAATTCGGCGAGCGGCCGCGCCAAGTTCTTCGAAGTCGGCGACGCGGTGGAGATGAGCTGGGCCGACGCCGCCGGGCATTTCATAGACGAATAAGTCGATGGCAGCGCGAACTCCGGGGCAGGCGGGCAAATGGCTGGTCAGCGGCCCGCCGCTTGTCTACCTGCTGGTGTTCTTCGCGATCCCCACGCTCATCATGGCGCTGGCATCGTTCCGCACGCCCGGCGAATTCGGCGGTCTCGCGCCGCTCGTCGACGAGACCGGGGCGATCGACCTCAACCTCGACAGCTACGCGCGCTTCTTCACCGACTCGGTCTACGCGGAAGTCTTTCTCAAGTCCGTCGGCTACGCGCTGCTGACCACGCTCGCGTGCCTGGCGCTCGGCTACCCGCTGGCGGCGCTCGTCGCGGGCAGTTCGAAGAAAAATCGCAACCTGCTGCTGCTGCTCGTGATCCTGCCGTTCTGGAGCAACTTCCTGATCCGGATCTACGCGTGGATGATCATTCTGGGGCCGCAGGCGGCGCTCGCGCGCGGTGTCAACGGCGCGCTCGCGGCGTTCGGAATGGAACCCGTGTCGCTCCTGTTCAGCTCGTTCGCGGTGCTCGTCTGTCTCGTCTACGTGCACCTGCCGTTCATGGTCCTGCCGCTGTATGCCAATCTCGAAAAGCACGACCAGGCCCTGCTCGACGCCGCGCAGGACCTGGGGGCGAACGCGTGGCAGCGGTTCTGGCGGATCACGTTTCCGCTGTCCTTGCCCGGGGTGTACGCCGGCGCGGCGCTGGTGTTCATCCCGGCGCTCGGCATCTTCGCGATTCCCGACATCCTGGGGGGGCCTGACGACAGCCTTATCGGCAACGTCATCAAGCAGCAGTTTCTCGAGACGCGCGACTGGCCGTTCGGCAGCGTGCTGTCGATCGTGCTGACCGTCGCCGCGCTGCTGATCGCGGGGCTGGCGGCATGGGTCGGCCGGCGCAACCTCGGCACGCCGTCGAGCGCGGGGGACGCCCGTGCGTAGGAACCGCCTGGGCCTCGTGATCGCCGCGGGCGCGGGCTACGCGTTCCTGTACATCCCGCTCGTCATCGTCGTCGTCTACTCGTTCAACGATTCGCGGCTCAACGCGGAGTGGGTCGGTTTCACGCTCGACTGGTACGTCAAACTCTTCGAGGACGCCGAGATGCTGTCCGCCGCGGGCAACTCGCTCGCCATCGCGCTCACCGCGAGCCTCGTCTCGACCGTCCTCGGCACGATGGCCGGCGTCGCGATGTACCGCTACAGGCTGCGCCTCCTTCCGCTGCTGGTGCTGACTCCCATCGCGATTCCCGAGATCCTGATGGGCGTCGCGCTGCTGATCTTCTTCGTGCTCGTCAACTTCACGCTGGGCCTCGTGTCGGTCGCGCTGGCGCACATTGCGTTTTGCATCGGCTTCGTCGCGATCGTCGTCCGCGCGCGGCTCGCCGGGATGGACGACAGCCTGACCGAGGCGGCGCGGGACTGCGGGGCCACGCCCTGGGAGGCGTTCCGCTACGTGACGCTGCCGCTGATCATGCCCGGCGTCATCGCCGGGGCGCTGATGGCCTTCACGCTGTCGATCGACGACTTCGTGATCACCTTCTTCACCGCCGGCGCCGGCACCGTGACGCTGCCGTTGCAGATCTACTCGATGATCAAGATCGCGGTGACCCCGGAGGTCAACGCCATATCGACGTTGTTGATGCTGCTGACGCTGGCGCTTATTATCGTCGCATCCAGGCTCTCGCCGGGCCTTTTCACCCCCGCCCAGGAGGACTCATGAAACGCCTCGTACTGCTGCTCGCGTCGCTCGCCTTTGCGGTGCCGGCCGCCGCCGCCAAGGATCAGTTCCACCTCTACAACTGGAACAACTACCTGGCGCCGGAAACCGTCAAGCGGTTCGAGGAATTCTGCAAATGCTCGGTCGTGCAGACCTATTACTCCGACAATGAGGAGCTCCTCGCGAAACTCACCGCCGGCGCCAAGGGCTACGACATGTACGTACCGACCTCCAATGCCGTGCAGACGCTGATCAAGAGCGGCCGGCTGAAGCCCGTCGACAAGGCGGCGCTCGCCAATCTCAAGAACATCGATCCCGCCTATCTCAACACGCCGTTCGATCCCGACAACAAGTACTCGGTGCCGTACGCGATGTCGACGACGATCATCGGCTACAACGACGAGAAGATGAAGGAGCTGGGGCTGCCCACCGACACGTGGGCGGTGATCTTCGACCCCAAGTACCTCGAGAAGGTCAAGGGCCGCGTCACCGTGCTGGACAGCGCCAATGAACTCTTCGCCGCAGCACTCAAATACCTCGGGTACTCGGCCAACGACGTCGACCCCAAGCACTGGGACGAAGCCGTCGCGGTGATCAAGAAGGCCAAGCCGTATTGGGCGGCCTTCAACGCGTCGTCGTACATCAAGGAACTCACCGTCGGCAACATCTGGCTCGTCCACGGCTACTCGAACGACATTTTCCAGGCAAACCTCGACGCCCAGGCCGCCGGCCGCAAGTTCAGGATCCTGCAGGGCATGCCGAAGGAGGGCGCGGTGCTCGCCGTCGACAACATGGTGATCGACAAGAACGCACCGCGCGCCGACCTCGCCCTCAAGTTCATGAACTTCATGCTCGAAGGGAAGAATTCCGCCGAACTCACGAACCTGATCGGCTCGGGCAATCCGAACACCGACGCCGTCAAATACATCAAACCCGACCTGCTGAAGAGCCCGGCGATCTTTCCCGACAAGGCGGTCGCGGCGAAGCTCGAGCAGCTCCAGGACCTCACGGGTGCGCAGCGCCGTTTGCGCAACAAGCTTTGGACCGGGATCAAGGCCGGCCGCTGAGGGGGTATCCGGTGACGCATGCTGCGGCTCCCCCGGGAGCGCCGACCCGTCATCGTGGCTAGGGCAGGCCCCGGAGCCACGCGCTCGCGCCTCCCGCACTTCCTGGCGACGCTGTACGGCCTTGCAATCGCCTACGCCAGCCTGCAACCCTTCGCCAACTGGTTGGCGCCGCCGTCCACGACCCCGTATTTCCTGTTCGCACCGTGGCCACCGCGATGGGTGCGCTACGACCTCGTCACGAACGTCGTCGCGTACCTGCCGTTCGGCTTCTTGGTGGCACTCCTCCCGCGCCGCCGCCGGCCCGTCGCAAGGCTCGGCATCGCGATCGCGGCCGGAGCGCTGCTGTCGGCTTCGATGGAGACTCTGCAGATGTTCCTGCCGACGCGTGACGCGAGCGTCGCCGACCTCCTGTCCGACACCGCGGGCGCGGCGGTGGGCGCGGCACTGGCCGTCGCCTTCGTCCGCGCGGAGGGCGCGAAAACGCTGATCGTATCCTGCCGCGAGCGCTGGTTCCTCCCCGGAACGGTCGGCGACCTCGGTTTGGCGCTCCTCGCGATCTGGCTCGTCGTCCAGGTGAATCCGGGTATCCCGCTGTTCGCGGCGATGTACGACCCGGCGCTGCCCTCAGGCGTCTCGGTGGCAACGCCCGACGTCGCGGCAACGCTCGTCGAAGGCGCCCACAGCGCGTTCCAGCTCCTCGGCGTCGGCCTGTTTCTGGCGCTCCTCTTGCGCGAGAGGCGCTACGTCGGCGGAGCGGCGCTGCTTTTGGTCGGCGCCGCCGCGTTCGTCAAAGGCGTGGCCGCGGCGGTGCTGCTCAAGCCGGCCGCGTGGGAAAACTGGCTCGCGCCGGCGGTCTCGCTGGGGGTCGCGGCGGGTTCCCTGCTGTTGTCCATGGCGATCTGGCTGCCCCGTCCCGCGCAGGTCACGCTCGCTTCGGTCGCGCTGTTGTCATCGCTGCTCGCGACGTTGTTCGCGCCGGACCTGGTCTACGCGCGCGCGCCGATCGGCCTCTTCAACGGTCCTTACGGACACCTCCTCAATTTCAACGGGCTCACGCACACGGTGCTGCTGCTCTGGCCGGCGGTGGCGAGTGTGTTCCTGCTCGCGCTCGCCGGACGCCCAGGGTGGGGCGGCGTCGACGAGGCGTAGTTCGCCGTAACACGCCGCCGCGCTTGGTGCGGCCAGCATCGTTCTGTTATCGTTGCCCGCATGATCACGCCGGCCGTCGCTGACGCGATCGACCTCGACCGCGTTCGCCGCGTGCTGGTCATCAAGCTGCGCCATCACGGCGACGTCCTGCTGACCTCCCCCGTGTTCACGGCGTTGAAGCGCGCAGCGCCGCACGCCGAGATCGACGCGCTGGTCTATCGCGAAACCCTGCCGATGCTCGAAGGGCATCCGGCGCTCGGTGTGCTGCATTCGATCGACCGCGACTTGAAGCACCGCGGCCTCCCGGCCCAGATCGCGGGGGAATGGCAGTTGTGGTCGGCGCTTCGCGAACGCCGATTCGATCTCGTCGTCCACTTGACCGACCACCCGCGCGGCGCATGGTTGTCGCGCACGCTCGGCGCCCGCTTCGCCGTCGCGCCCGAACGCGTTCGCTCGGGCGCGTTCTGGCGCTCGTGTTTCACCCACCACTACCTGCTGCCGCGCGTCACGCCACGGCACACCGTCGAATCGAACCTGGATTCGCTGCGCCGCATCGGCATCTGGCCCGACGACGCCGACAAGGCGCTCGTGCTCGTACCGGGGGCCGCCGCCGAAGCGCGCATCAAAGCGTTGCTCGACGCCCATGGACTGGTGCGCGGACGCTACATCGTCGTTCACCCCGGCTCGCGGTGGCTCTTCAAGTGCTGGCCGGCTTCGAGCACGGCGGCGCTGATTGATCGCCTTTGCGCGGATGGCTGGCCCATCGTGCTGACGGGGGCCCCCGACCCCGCCGAGGCCGCACTCGTTGCCGACATTCGTGCGCGAGCGCGGACGACGCCGTTCGATCTTTCCGGGCAGCTCACGTTGCCGGAACTCGCTGCGCTGATCAAGGCATCCCGACTGTTCGTCGGATGCGACACGGCACCGATGCATATGGCGGCCGCCGTGGGAACGCCCGTCGTGGCCGTGTTCGGGCCGAGCGGCGAGGCGGAGTGGGGGCCATGGCGCGTCCCGCATCGCGTCGTCGTTTCGACATCGCATGCGTGCCGCCCGTGCGGCAACAACGGCTGCGGCGGCAGCAACATTTCCGATTGCCTGCTGACGCTTCCCGTCGATCCGGTCGCGCGCGCAACGGTCGAACTGCTGGCCGAGACCTCTCGCCCCGCGGCGCAATGAAGCTGGGCCTCATCCGCCAGCGCTATACGCCGTTCGGCGGAGCGGAGCGCTTCGTCGAGCGCGCGATCGACGCATTGCTGGAGCGCGGCGTCGGCATACGCGTGTACACGCGGAGGTGGCCGCGCGCGCGCGCCGGCAATATCGAGCCGGTCATCTGCAATCCGCCCTATGTCGGCAGCCTGTGGCGCGATGCCGGATTCGCGCGCTCCGTCCATTCGGCACTCGCGCGGAATCGCCCGGAGCTGGTGCAGTCCCACGAACGGATCGACGGCTGCGACATATTTCGCGCCGGAGACGGGTTGCATCGCGCCTGGCTTGCGGAGCGGCTGCGCGCAGGCGGGCGCTTCGAGCGGCTGAGGATCGCGTCGAACCCCTATCACCGCTACGTCCTCGATGCGGAGGCACGCGTGTTTGCCGACCCGGTGTTGAAGGCGGTGATCTGCATCTCGCAAATGGTCCGCGACGACATCCGCGCGCACTTCGCGGTGGAAGACGAGCGCATGCACGTCATCTACAACGCCGTGGACCCGCGCGAATTCGGCCCGGCCGTGCGGACGCACCGCGCTTCGATGCGCGCGAGACTGGGATTTTCCGACGACCACGTCGTGTTCCTGCTGGTCGGGTCGGGCTATGCAAGAAAAGGCGTATCGGCGGCGATTCGCGCGCTGGCACGGCTGCCGGCTTCCGCGCGGCTCCTGATCGTCGGCCGCGACAAGAATCCTGCACGTTACGCGAGTGAGGCGCGCCGTGCGGGTCTCGCGGAGCGCGTCGTGTTTGCGGGCGCGCAAGCCGACCCGCGGCCCTACTACGGTACCGCCGACGCGTTCGTCCTGCCGACGCTCTACGATCCGCTGTCGAACGCGGTGCTCGAGGCGCTCGCGTGCGCACTCCCGGTCGTGACGAGCCTTCGATGCGGGGCGGGCGAACTCGTCGTGGCGCACGACGCGGGTTGGACGTGCGACGCCCTCGACGACGCCGGTCTGGCTGAACGCATGGAGCGCCTGCTCGACCCCGAGGTGCGCAAATCCACCGGGGCGCGGGCGGCCTCAGCGGTTGCGACGTTGACGCCGGAAGCGATGTCCCGTCGCCTCCTCGCGCTCTACGCGTCGTTGCTCGGGAAGCGAGAGGGCACCGGGCTATAATCCACGACCGTTTCGCAGGCACCGTCGCCGTATCCCGAGGCGTCGCGACATCGATCCCACCATGTGCGGTATCACCGGCTATCTCTGCGACGATCCACGCGCCCGCGACGCGCTACCTTTGATGACCGCGACGCTCGCGCACCGCGGTCCGGACGCCGACGGATTCCATTTCGACGGACCTGTCGGGCTCGGGCACCGGCGGCTGTCCGTCATCGACATCGCGGGCAGCCGGCAGCCGCTGGTGTCAAGCGACGGCGCGATCGCCGTCGTATTCAACGGCGAGATCTACAACTTCCGCGAACTGCGCCGCGAGCTCACCGATGCCGGGCACCGGTTCGTCACGAACGGCGACGGCGAGGTTCTGCTCCACGGCTGGAAGGAATGGGGGGAACGGATGCTCGGACGGCTGTCGGGCATGTTCGCGTTCGCTCTGTGGGACCGCACCCGGCGCGAGCTCTTCCTCGCCCGCGATCATCTCGGCGTCAAGCCCCTCTACTACGCGTGGCACGCGGGATCGTTCGTGTTCGGTTCCGAGCTGAAATCGCTGCGCCCGTTTCCGGACCTGCCGCACGAGCTCGACCTCGACGCGCTGGCGCTCTACCTCGAGTGCCAGTACATCCCGGCGCCCCGGACGATTTACGCGGCGATTCGCAAGCTTCCGGCGGGCTGCTGGATGTCGGTACGCGATGGAAAACTCGCGACCGGCGCGTACTGGCGACCCTCGTACATCCCGAAACAGGAATTCGTCGGCGAGGCGGCGACCGACGCGCTCGACTTTGAGCTTCGCCGTTCCGTCGAATCGATGCTCGTCGCCGACGTGCCGCTCGGCGCCTTCGTGAGCGGCGGCGTGGATTCGGGCGTGATCGCGGCGCTGGCGACCCGGATATCGGGTCGCCCGATCGACACGTTCAACCTCGGGTTCACCGGCCATGACGTCGGCAGCGAGCACGAGGAGGCAGCGCGCGTCGCGCAGCACATCGGCAGCCGGCATCATTGCCTGATGCTCTCGCCCGGCGACGTGCTCCCCGCGCTCGATCGCTGGGTCGACGTGTTCGACGAGCCGTTCGGCGACCAGGCCGCGCTGCCGACGATGCTGCTTGCGCAGTACGCGCGCCGCGAGGTGACGGTCGTGCTGACCGGCGAGGGGGCCGACGAGGTCTTCGGCGGCTACTCGAATTACGTCAAGCGCCTGTCCGAGGAACGGATCACCCGCGTGCTCGGCGCGCGTGGATCGCCCACGCGGTGGCTCGCGCGGCACCTGCCGCCGCGCCTCGCGCGCGACCGCATCGTCAAGGCGTCCGCCGAGCCGCGCGCGCGGCGCTACGCGACGATCCCCAACATCTTCGACGCATTGCTGCGCGGCGAGTACTTCACGCCGGCGTTTCGCGCCGCGGCGAGCGCGCGCATCGCCGACGTCGCGGAGGAGCGCTACGACGAATGTGATTCGCCGGCCTACCTCGATCATCTGTTGAACGTCGATGCGCGGCTGTGGCTTCCCGATGACCTCCTTGCCAAGGTGGACCGCGCGACGATGGCCTTTTCGCTCGAAGCGCGCGTGCCGTACCTCGATCACGAGTTCTTCGGCTTCTGCGCGCGGCTCGACCCGTCGCTCAAAGTCAGCGGCAACGCGCGCAAGGTCTTGCTGAAGCGACTCGCCGAGCGCTATCTGCCGCGCGACATCGTCCACCGCGGCAAACAGGGGTTCATGATGCCGCTCGACCGCTGGTTCGCGAATGAGCTACAAGCCGACGTCGCCCGCCTGCTAGGTCCCGGAGGACTGCAACGGCGCGGGCTCTTCCGGCCGGAGGCGCTCGCGCGGTTGGCGGCAGAGCACGCGTCGGGCCGCAAGAATCACGCGATGCGCCTCTGGGTTCTCCTTGTGCTCGAACGCTGGCTCGCCCGCTACGAGCCGGGGTTTGCGCTCTAGGAATCCCGGGCGCCGGACGATGCAGCCCCTTTCGATCGTGCATACCGAGAATTCGTGCGGCTGGGGGGGGCAGGAGATTCGCATCCTCACGGAGGCGCGCGGGATGGCCGACCGCGGCCATCGGCTGACGCTTGTCGCACCTGCGGAGGCGCCGATCGCGTCGGCCGGCGAACGGATGGGAATTCCCGTCGTGCGGATGGCCATCCAGCGCAAACGGGTGTCGTGCCTGTGGACTCTTCGGCGTTGGGTCTGCGCCAATCGCTCGAGCATCGACGTCGTCAACACGCACAGCTCGACCGACAGCTGGCTCGCCGGTCTCGCCTGCGCGACGATCAAGCGACCTCCACCGATCGTCCGGACGCGGCACGTGTCGACGACGATCCGCAATCGTCCCACGACGCGCTGGCTCTACGCGCACAGCGCGGCGCATGTAGTGACCACAGGCGAGGCGCTGCGTCGCCAGCTCGCGCGGGACAACCGGATCCCGCTCGAGCATATGACGTCGATTCCCACCGGGATCGATCTCGCGCGTTTCGTCGCCGGCAGCGCCCCGGCAGCGCGCGCGCGGCTCGGCCTGCCGGAGCGGCCCACGCTCGGCATCGTCGCGACCCTTCGCGATTGGAAGGGCCACGAGGACCTGTTCGAGACCATCGCCCGCGATCGTGCGCGTTGGTCGGAGTGGACCGTGCTCGTCGTCGGCGACGGGCCGTACCGCGACCGCCTCGACGCGCGGCTCGAAGCGCTCGCGCTGACCGACGACGTCCGCTTCGCCGGACAGCAGGAGGACGTCGTGCCGTGGTTCCAGGCGCTCGACCTCTTCGCGCTGCCTTCCTATGGCGAGGAAGGCGTGCCGCAGTCGATCATGCAGGCGATGGCGTGCGCGGTCCCCGTCGTATCGACGACGACCGGCGCAATCACGGAGGCCGTCGACGCCGGCGTCACGGGACTCATCGTGCCGCCGCGCGACGTCGCCGCGCTTGGACTTGCGCTCGGAAAGCTGCGCGACGATCCCTCGCTGCGGGCACGGTTCGGCGCCGCGGCCCGCACGCGCGCCGAGAGGGATTTCGGCATGGACCGGATGCTCGATCGGATGGAAGCGGTGTTTCGAACCGTGGTGGAGCAGCGCTAGCGATGTGCGGCATCGCCGGGTTTTTCGGCACGCGCACGGTGTCGCCGGCCACGGTCGAGCGCATGCTCGCGGCGTTGCGGCAACGCGGGCCCGACGCCGAGCACGTCAAGCTCTGGACGGGGGCGTTCGGGCCGACCGGCGACGCCGCGCCGAACGCGCTGCTGCACACGCGACTGTCGATCATCGACCCGCGCCCGGAAGCCGACCAGCCGATGGGCAACGACGCCGGCGATGTCTTCATCTCGTACAACGGCGAGGTCTACGATTGGGGCGCCGACGCCCGGACCCTTCAAGGCGCCGGGTTCCGGTTTCGCACGCGCTCCGACACCGAGTTCATCCTGCACGCGTACGAGCACTGGGGCATCGATTTTGTCGCGCGGCTGCGCGGCATGTTCGCCATCGCGATCGTCGACTTGCGCAAGCGCGCGGTCTACCTCGTCCGCGATCGCCTCGGCCTGAAACCCGTCATCTACGCGCATCGCGCCGACGGGTTCGCGTTCGCGTCGACGGTGCGGGCGCTGTTGCCCTGGATGCCGCGCGACGCACGCGCATTCTCGGCCGAGGGCGTGGACGCCTACCTCGCGCACCGGACCATCCCGGCCCCGCGCACGATTCTCGCCAACGTGTCGCGGTTGCCGCCGGCGCACTGGCTGCGCTACGACCTCGCGACCGGTGCTCTGACGCAGACGGCGTACTGGCAACCGGACCCGTCCGCGGAGCCGTGGCTGCCCACACTCGACGCGGCAATCGCGATGCGCACGGTCGCCGACCGTCCGCTCGGGCTCTTCCTGTCGGGGGGCGTCGATTCGTCGGCGCTCGCGTGCCGCCTCGCGGCGCAGGGATTCAATCGGCTGCAAAGCTTTACGGCGGCGTTTCCCGGGACCTCGTTCGACGAGTCGGGAGAGGCACGCGCAAGTGCTACGCGCCTGGGCTTCCCCAACCTCACGATCGATATTCCCGAACGCATCGCCGACGATTTTGCGCGCATCGTCGCCGATCTCGACGAGCCGTTCGCCGATCCCTCCAGCGTTCCGACCTGGTATCTCGCCCGCGAAACGACGCGGCACGTCAAGGTCGTCCTGGGCGGCGACGGCGGCGACGAGCTCTTCGGCGGCTACAAGCGTTACGCGAAGCACCTTCGCACGCGCTGGCGGCGCGCAATCGTGGCGGCGCACCTGCCTGCCCCGGCCGGCATCGGCGGCGGCGCATGGCAGCGGCTGGTCGAGGAACTGCGCCTCGACTGGCGGGGGGCGTACGCGCTGCGGTTTTCGGGTTTCACGCCGGGCGAGCGTGCGTACCTGGCGCCGGACTTCGCGCCGGCAGCGCATTACTGGCGGATGCCGCCGACGGAGCGCGCCGAACTCGCCACACTTCTCGAAATCGACCGGCTCAACTACCTGCCCGACTACATCCTGCGCAAGGCCGACCTCTGCACGATGGCGCATGGGCTCGAAATGCGCGCGCCGTTTCTCGACCATCGGTTCGTTGGCGCGGTGATGGGCCTGGCCGCGAATGTTCGTTTCACGACGCCACCGCGCAAGCTGCTGGCCCCCGCGATGAGCGCCCTCGGCGATCTCGACCCGTTCGCGCGCAAGAAGCGCGGTTTCAACCCGCCGCTCGCCGGCTGGCTCGAAGGCGACCTCGCGCCGCGGCACGCCGGACTTGGACAAAGGCTCGAACGCGTCACGGGTGGCCAGCTCGCCGCAGCGCGCGTCGACGCGTTCGTCGACGCGTGGCGAAACGGCAGGCGAGGTCTCGCCGAGCAAGTGCTGCAGCTCGTCCTTCTCGACGAGTCCCTCGCCCAGCTCGAGACCCTGGCGGGGGTGCCGTGACGTCGCGCGCGGTTTCGCGTCCGGCCGTGTTCGCCCTGGCGGCAGCGCGGATGGCGGCGTCGGCAATCGCGGGGCGCCGGCGGCGCGCGCCCGCCGCGCCGCGCCGCATCCTCATCGCGCATCACCTGCTGCTCGGCGACACGATCATGCTGACTCCACTCATCGCCAAGTGCCGGGCGCGCTGGCCGAACGCCGAAATCGCGATGACCTGTCCGATCGCCTACATGAGCCTCTACGAGGGGCGGCCCTACGGTTTGCGCGCGCTGCCGTACGATCCGCGCGAGCCCGCAACGCTCGGGCCGCTCGTCGCCGGCTCGGGATTCGACCTGGCGCTAGTGCCCGCCGACAACCGGCTCTCGTGGCTCGCGCGCGCCCTCGATGCCCGCTGGATCGTTGCCTTCGCCGGCGATTCGCCGCCCTACAAGGATTGGCCGGTCGACCTGCTCCGTCCGTACCCCGACGTGCCCACAGCATGGGGCGATCTCGTCGCCGGTCTGGTCGATGGGCCCGCGCCCGCGCCATACCGCATCGGCGATTGGCCGGCTCCTGCCGTCGGCCGCTTCGAGCCTCCACCCGCTGCGTATTGCGTTCTCCATGCCGGCGCCAGCACGCCGCTCAAGCAATGGCCGGCCGCACGCTGGCGCGATTTGGGCGAGCGCCTCGCCGGTCACGGGCTCGGCATCGTCCTCTCGGCCGGACCCTTTGAGGAGGCGTTGCTCGACGGCATCGATCGCGACAGGCATTGGATCCGGTACGCGGGAACGCTGACCGTCGGCGAGCTGTGGCATCTCCTTGCACGGGCCGCGCTCGTCGTCTGCCCCGATACCGGCGTCGCCCATCTCGCGAGACTCACGGGTACACCGACCGTCGCGTTGTTCGGCCCCGGCTCGGCGAGCCTGTCGGGTGCCGGCGAATTCTGGCGCGATGCGCCATTCACCGCGCTGACGATCGCCGAGTTCCCCTGCCGCGACCAGCGCATCACGATGAAGCGCGAAGTCGCGTGGATCCGCCGCTGCGAGCGCCTTACCGGCGAGCGCCCGGGCCAGTGCGCCGAGGCGCGATGCATGAACGCCATCGACGGCGACGCCGTCTACCGATCGGCCGCAGCGCACCTCGGGCCGCGGCCGGACGCGGCGCAATTGCCGGGGGGGCGATGATCGGCGCGTGCGAAGCGCAGGGCGATGCGGGCACGCATCGCGCTCGGTTATGATGCGCGGGACTGGAAACCACGACCAGGTCTCGCGCGGTTGCGACACGGCTTCCTGCGCCACTTCCGCCCTGTCGACCATGCCCGCGCCCCATGTTTCGCACAAAATCGAGTGGTGGCTGCGCGGCGCGGCGATTTGCTGCGCGTCGCTGTTCGTCGTCGTCCTCCCCTTCAGCCATACGACCACGCTTCGCCTGATCGCCCTGTTGCTCGCGGCGAGTCTCACGTTCGTGAGCGGCGGATGGCGGGAGGTGCCGCGGCTGCCGCTGCTTTGGGCGTGGGCTGCGTGGGCGTTTGTCGCCGCCCTGTCGGTGGTCTTTGCCCGCAATCCCGTCGAATCGTTCGGCGAATTTCGCAACGAGGTGATCTACGCGTTCATGGCTTTCGCGACCTGGTTCACGCTATCGCAGCATCGCGAAGGCGTGACATGGCTGGCGCGCGCCGTCTTCGCGGCGAGCGTCGCGGCGCTCGCGCTGGGGGTTGTCGTCTTCGTCTCGGGCAGTCCGTTGTTCGACCTCGGCAAGTACGGAGACGCGGGCTCGCTGACGACGTTCCTGATCACCGTGTTACCCATGCTGATGCTGTTCGCGCTCCGCGCGAAGCCGCGTTCCGCGTTACGCATCGGCGCGCTCGCCCTGGGCGCCGCCTGCCTCGCCGCGGGGGCCCTAGCGCTCAACCGGACCTTCTGGTTCGCGGCGGCGGCGGAGATCATCGTTTTTTCGTTGTTTTCGATGCGACAGTGGCAGCGTCGCAATCGAGGCGCCTACGTCCTCGGCGGCATCGCCGTCATCACCGGCCTGGCGCTCGTCCAGGTCCTGTCCGCGTCGCAGTCGAAGATCGCGCTGACTGCCCCGGGCAAGGAAATCGTCGATTTCATCGTCGACGACCCGCGCGGCGACCTCTGGCGCTTCGCGATCACGCGGATCGGCGAACATCCGTGGGTCGGCGCGGGAATCGGCAAGTGGGTGCTGCGCGACGCCTTCGAAGCGCACTTCCACGACAGCCTGCTCCTGCACGCGCACAATGTCTTTCTGAATCGAGCGCTCGAGACGGGATTGCCGGGCGTCGTGATCTTCGTCGCGCTGCTCGCGTCGGTCGTGATCGCGTTCTGGCGCCTCGCCAGGAGCGCCGACGCGCGGACCGCGGCCGTCGGGGCTGCGGGGCTCGCGCTCGTCGTCGGCGTCGTCGCGAAGAGCATGACCGACGATTTCTTCGTGCGGCACAATGCGATCCTGTTCTGGTCGCTCACCGGCGCCGCACTGGGAACTACGTCGCCGTGGTGCCGACCCGCCGGAGCGGGTCAGCCGGTCGGCTAGCGGACCCAGGCTTCGCACGGGCGACGGCGCACGTCGCCTTCCCGCCACATGCGCTCCGGCGATATAATTCGCCATCGAGTCAGCGATTCAGATCGTTCCTGCGTGGGTGCTTTGCGGCCGCGTCTTCGCGGCGTTCCGGTATCGCAGCAAGGGTTGGCGCAGGAAATCCCATGACAGACGTCCCATTGCTGATCTTGACGGGCACCGTCTGGGTTTACTGGACGCGCGTCGGCCTCATGGTGGTGCGCGCCCGCCGCAACACCGGCGACTCCGCGGGGCTCGTCCCGAAACAGCCGCTCGAGCGGCTGCTCTGGGTCGTCTGGGTGCCGCTGGTCGCCGCGTGGCTGGCGCTGCCATGGCTCGCATTGACGAAAACCGACCTTCTGTTCGCGGTTCCAGAGGCCGCGCGGCAGCAGCCGGCCTACGCGGCGCTGCGGTGGGCAGCGGCAATCTGCGCGGTCCTCTGTCTGGCGATGACACAGAAATGCTGGACGCGCATGGGCCGAGACTGGCGGATGGACGTGCGTCCCGACCGAAAGGCCGAACTCATCACCGACGGCCTGTTCGCGCGGGTCCGGCACCCGATCTACGCGTTCAGCATCCTGCTGATGCTCTGTTCGCTGGCCATCGTCCCGACGCCACCGATGCTTCTCATCGCGACGGCCCACGTCGTCCTCATGAACGTAAAAGCGCGCAACGAGGAGCGGCATCTCGCCGTCGCTCACGGCGATACCTACGCGCGCTATCTGCGCGAGTCGGGGCGCTTCTTCCCGCGTCGCTTGCCGCCTTCGGCGTAGGGGCACACCCCGTTTCCGCGCGACACACGCCAGCAGGCATGAAAGGAATCGCGGCATCGACCGCGCTGTCGGTGCTCGCCCTCGTGGCGGTCGCCATGGCGCCTGTCCCTGCGCGAGCAGTCGAATCGCCCGCCTGGCAACGCAACGTCGACCAGGATCCCGCCGTTGCGCAGCGCCTGCTGGAGCTCGATCCCGCGAAGATCAGCGCAAAGGACGTCGCCGATGTCCTCGCGAAGATTCCGGCGCCGAGGATCATCCTGCTCCAGGGAAGTTTCGGACCCGTCACGATGGAACCCTTCGCGGAATTCCTGATCGCGATGGGCTATCCCGCGGATCGGATCGCGAATCCGCGCGATGGGCGCCAATCGACGAGCAGCTTCATGGACAGCCGGCAGCTCGCCGGAACGCTGGCTTGGTACTACGAGGTCGAAGGGATGCGTCCGGTGCTGATCGGCCACAGCCAGGGGGGCATGCTGGCGATCCGCGTACTTCACGAGCTGGCCGGCGCGTTTTCCGACGCGATTCCCGTGTGGAATCCGCTCGAGGACGCTGCCGAGGCACGAACCGCGTTTGTCGACCCCAGGAACGGCGAACTGCATCCCGTCGTCGGCCTGCGGATACCCTACGCTGCGGCGATCGCCACAGGACCGCTGCCGCGCCTGCTGCTCGGCCAATGGTCCATGCTTTCGAAACTGCACCGGATTCCCGACAGCGTCATCGAATTTTCCGGTTTCTCGATGGAATGGGATTTCATCGCCGGGCATTACCCCGGCTCGGAACCCTATGCCGCAACCGGCACCGCCATCGTGCGCAACGTCACGCTTCCGGCCACCTACACGCACATCGGACTTCCGCAAGCGAGACATCTCGCCACCCACGCCGTCACGCGCGCCTGGATCGAAAATTATTCGCCGGGTGCCCATGCCGCCGTGCCGGCCGACGCCGACATCGACACGACCAACCTCATTCACGCCGCCGACATCTGGTACAGCGTCAAGAAAAACTGGTGCGAGAGCGCGCGGCGGCGCCTCGACGTCAAGCGCGAGCTCCGGTGAAAGGGCAGCTCAACCTGTTCCAGGTGGCGATGCTGCGCTGGCGCGCCATCCATCCGTACAACGCCGTCCACGTCATCCGGATCGACCAGCCTCTCGACGCGAAGCGCCTTGCGACGGCCATCGACGCGACGCTCGAGCAGCAGGGGCTCGCCGGGTACTCGCTCGACGTGTCGCGCGAGCGCTACGAGTACGCCGGGGGTCCAGGGACCTCCACGCTCGAAGTCCTCGCCGGCGCCGACGATCCGCTGCAGGTTCTCCGGAGCGCGATCGAACGCGAGCTCAATCGACCGTTTCCGCGCGACGGCCCGTTCGTCCCCTTCCGTTTTTTCGTCGTCGACGAGGGGCCGCGATTTCACCTGGCGATGACCTACGACCACGTGATCGCCGGAGGCGATTCGATCGTCGTGCTGATGCGCGACCTCTTCGCCGCTTACACAGGACGCGAAGAATCGCGCCGCGCTCAGCGGCAGCGCTATCCTGCCACCTGCGCTCGCCTTTTCCGCCAACAATGGGGCGCCGCGCTGCGGGGCATTCGCCGCTTGGGCGAGATGGCCGCGAGCTGTCGCCGCTCGGTGCGCCCCCGCTACCCGCGAGGGGCGGATCCCGCGAACGCCTTCGTCAATTGCCGCATCGACCCGCCGGAATTCGCGGCGCTGCTGCGCGCAGCAAAAGCCTGGGGTGTCACCGTCAACGACCTGCTGATGGCGATCCTGCTGCGCGTGCTGGAACCCCACGCCGGCGAACGTCCGGAGACGGAGCGCCGACGCGAGCTCGCGGTGGCATCGATCGTGAACCTGCGGCGCGATTTCGGCTACGATGCCAACACGACGTTCGGCCAGTTCCTGAGCTCCTTCCGCGTCGCGCATCTGTTGCCCCCGGGGATGGAGCTCCGGCAACTCGCGCAGGACGTCCACGCGGAGACCGAGCGCATCAAGCGCGACAAGCTCTATCTGGCGAACCTGGTCGCGATCGGCGTGATCGGCGCCGTCTGGCGCTTTCTCTCGCCGGCGCAACGTCAGGGTTTCTACGCGAAGAACTACGCGGCGTGGGGCGCGATCACGATGGTCAACGTCGATCCGCTCTGGTCCGGGGCCGGGGGACCGCTGCCGCCACCTGAGTATCTGCGTGCCGTATCGACGGGGCCGCTGACGCCGCTGGTGATCGCGGTCACGACCGCGGCCGGCACCCTTAACGCCGGCATCTCCTATCGAACCGCCGCGTTCGCGCCGGCCGTCGCCGATACGATCGCCTCAGGAATCGTCGATGCCATCCGCCGCCTCAGCTAAAATACCGGTTTTGCCGCGGCGCTGTCGTAGGAGCACCGCCCCCACGCACCGGAATCGGAACGGGTAACCCACCATGTCAGCGGCGTTGGCCGGAAAAGTCGCGCTCATCTCCGGCGCCGCGCGAGGCATCGGACGGGCGACCGCGTTGAAGCTCGCCCGGGCGGGCTGCGACGTCGCGGCCAATTACTACAACAGCGCCGACGAGGCCGAGAGCCTCTGCGCCGAAATCCGCGCGCTCGGACGCCGGGCCGTCGCGATTCCCGGCAGCGTCGGCGTTCCGGATTCGGTCGACGAGATCTTCGTCGAGTTTCGCAAGCACTTCGACCACCTCGACATCGTCGTCAGCAACGCAGCGTCAGGCGTCCTCAAGCCGACCGTCGAGATGACGCTGAAACACTGGCGCTGGTGCATGGAGACCAACGCGCTCGCGCTCAATCTGCTGGTCCAGCGCGGCCTGCCCCTGATGGCTCCGGGAGCGCGCGTCGTCGCGCTGTCCTCGCTCGGCGCGCAGCGCGCGATGCCGGGCTACGGTTTCGTCGGCGCGTCCAAAGCCGCGCTGGAATCGCTGGCGCGCTCGCTCGCGCAGGAGCTCGGCCCGCGTGGCATCCGCGTCAACGTGGTGAGCGCCGGCGTCGTCGACACCGACGCGCTCGCCTATTTCCCGAATCGCGAAGAACTGCTCGCGAATTTCGCCCAGCGAACGCCCGCGGGTCCCGTCCTCACCCCCGACGACGTCGCCGGCGCGGTCTTTCTGCTCTGCCTCCCCGAAGCCTCGATGATCAACGGGCACACGCTCGTCGTCGACGGCGGCTTTGCGATCTCGGGCTGACGAGGAAACGATCTCGCGATGCGCATCGATGCGGGAATCTCGGGCAAATCCGCGATCGTCACCGGCGGCAGCCGCGGCATCGGGCGCGCGATCGCGCTCCAGCTGGCCGACGAGGGCGCGGCGGTGACGATTCTCTACCGCGACAACGAAGCAGCCGCCGACGAGGTCGTCGCCGCCGGCCGCAGCAACGGACACGAGATCGTCGCGCTCAAGGTCGACATCCGCGACTCGAAGGCGTGCGCCGCGGCCGCCGAGAGCGTCGCCGAACGCCGCGGCCGGATCGACATCCTCGTCAACAACGCGGGCACGATCCGCGACAACCCGCTGTCAGCATTCGAGGACGACGACGTCGCCGCGGTGCTCGACACCAACGTCACCGGCGTGTTCAACGTCACCCGCGCCGTCGTACCGTACATGATCTCGCAGCGCGCCGGAAGGATCATCAACATCAGCTCGGTCGCCGGCGAGAAGGGCGGGCGGGGGCAGACCAACTACGCGGCGAGCAAGGGCGCGATTAACGCTTTCACCCGCTCGCTCGCGGTCGAGCTCGCGCCGCGCAAGATCAACGTAAACTGCGTCGCGCCGGGCGTCATCGAGACTGAAATGTCGCGAGACGTACGCGAAAGCTCCGGCGCCGACGTGAAGTCGCGAATCCTGCTGCGGCGCTATGGACGGCCGGAGGATATTGCTTATGCGGTTTGGTTCCTGGCTTCGTCGTATGCGGACTACGTGACGGGGCAGGTGTGGAATGTGGATGGCGGATTCAAGATGGAATGAAGGGGGACTTCAAAAATGGCACAAATGGAAATCAGCAGGGAAGAAATCGCGGAAATCTATCCGACGGTTGCCGCGACGATCGCCGACGCGCTCGGCTGCGACGCGGACGAGGTCACGCCACAGGCGTCGCTTATCGAGGATCTCAACGCCGAGTCGATCGACTTTCTCGACATCGTCTTCCGGCTCGAGCGGGCGTTCAAGATCAAGATTCCCCGCGGCAAGATCGTCGAGAACGCGCGGGGAACGCTGACGGAGGCCGAGTTCGAAAAGAGCGGCATCGTCACCGACGTGGGCTTCGCACAGCTCCGCGCGTACCTGTCGGAGGTCCCGGCGGAACGTTTCCGGACGCCGACCAAGGTCAAGGACATTCCGCGGCTTTTCACGGTCGAGACGTTCTGCAAGCTCGTGATCGCAGCGCAGCGCCAGGCGAAGGCGGCGGGATGAGCGGCCCCGGAGCGCATGGCTGACCATTTTGCCGCCTTCTCGTTCGTCGATCGCATCACGGAGTTCGAACCGGGACGCCGCGCGGCGGGATGCTTTGCCGTTCCGGCCGACATCCCGGCATTCCCGTCGTGCCTCGTCGCCGAAGCCGTCGGCCAGCTCGCCGCGTGGGTCGCCATGGCGCACGTCGGCTTCCGAGGCCGCCCGGTGGCGGCGCTCGCCAACGAGACGCGGTTTCGCGCCGACGTCGCGCCCGGCAGCACACTCCTGCTCGCCGTCGACATCGAGAGCTGCGACGAGTACGCCGTCGCGTATTCCGGACGCGCCCGCGTCGGCGAAATGGATGTGATCGAGCTCGTCGATTGCCTCGGGCCGATGCTGCCGGTCGAGGAGTTCGATGCGCCGCAGCAGATGATGAAGCGATTCGAGCTGATTCGCGGCGAAGGCGCGCCGGCCGGGGCGTTCCGCGGCGTCGATGCGCCGCGCGCCGTGCGCCATGGCGGGGTCCCGGGCCGGACGGCCGAAGCGACCCTGCACGTGCCGGAATCCGCCCCGTACTTCGGCGACCACTTTCCGCGTCGTCCCGTCTTCCCGGCGACGCTGCTGCTCGACAGCGAGATCGGTCTCGCGATGGAGATCGCCAACGAGTCGACGCACTTTCCGGCCGGGACGACGCCCGCACCCGCGCGAATGACGCACGTGAAGATGCGCTCGTTCATCCCGCCGGGCGCGGTGCTGGAAATCGAAGCGGAATTGACGCCCGGCGCCTTTGATCGCGCGACGGTCCGCTTGCAGACGAGGATGGACGACAAGGTCGCAGCGACCGCGCGGCTCGAGGTCGTCGCGAGGGCCGCAACGCCATGACGGCCAGAAGACGCGTCGCGATCACGGGTATCGGGCTCGTGACGCCCGTCGGCAACGACGTCGCCACAACGTGGGACGCGCTGCTCGAGGGACGCAGCGGCGGCGCGCCGATCGTCGGATTCGATGCCAGCGGCTTTCCCGTTCGCATCGCCGCCGAGGTCAAGGATTTCGACCTAGGCGACCTCGTGTCCGACCGGAAGCTCGTGAAGTTCGCGAACCGCTCGCATCGTTTCGCGCTTGCCGCTGCCGAGCAGGCGTTTCGCGACGCGGGAATTCGTCCGACCGCCGAGACGGCGACGCGGTGGGGCTGCGCGGTCGGCGCCGGGATGATGACGTCCGAGTTCGTCGATCTCACGCTAACGTACAGGCACAGCGCTGCCGACGGTGAATTGCACCCCGACCTGCTGCTGTCCGACCCGGCGGCCAACGATCCGCTGGTCTTCTGCCGCAGCCAGTCGACGGCCGGCATTTCGCTGCTGACCCGACACCACGGCATCCGCGGCTATGCAACATCGGTGCACACCGCGTGCGCGTCCGGCGGCCAGGCATTGGGCACGGCGTTGAAGCTGATCCGCCGCGGTGCGGTCGACTATGCGCTCGCCGGTGGGTTCGACTCGATGATCAGCCCGGTCGGGATCTCCGGATTCTGCCTGCTGTCGGCGCTTTCGCCCGACAACGATACGCCGCAGCGCGCGAGCCGCCCGTTCGACGCGACCCGTAACGGGTTCCTGCTGGGCGAAGGCGCCGGCTTCCTCGTGCTCGAGGAATGGCAATCGGCGCGCCGGCGCGGCGCGAGGATCTACGCCGAGTTGGCCGGCGACGGCAATTCGCTGTCCTCGTACCGGATCACCGATTCCCCGCCGGACGGCGACGGACCGATCCAGTCGATGCGCGCCGCGCTCGCCAACGCGGGCGCTGTCCCGGCGGACGTCGACTATCTCAATGCGCACGGCACGTCGACGGGGATGAACGACCGCAGCGAAACCGCGGCAACGCATGCCGTCTTCGGCAACGACGTGATGCGCGTCAACGTGAGCTCGACCAAGAGCACGATGGGTCACCTGATCGCCGCGGCCGGCGCCGTCGAAGTGGCGGTATGTGCGCTGGCGGTCCATCGCGGCGAGATGCCGGTCAATGCGAACCTCGTCACGCGCGATCCGGATTGCGACCTCAATTTCGTCACCGGCGCGCCGCGCCGGCAGCGCATCCGCGTCGCGATGTCCAACTCGTTCGGATTCGGCGGTTCGAACAGCTGCGTCGTCGTTCGCAATCCCGAGGAGGTCGACGGTGTCGCCGCGGCCAGCTGAACGACTGGAGCACCGCGCTTGACGGTCGCCGCGCGAATCGTCGTCACCGGTACCGGCGCCGTGTGCGGGGCCGGCGCGACGCCCGGCGCCATCCTCGACGCCGTGCGGGCGGGACACTCGGCGATCGCGCCGATCGGCCTCTGGGACACGACAGGCTGGCCCTGTCACGTCGCGGCGGAGATCGCCGACTTCAACCCTCGCGCGATGGTCGAGGATCGGAAGCTCCACAAGCTGATCCGGCGCACCGACCTCCTCGGCCTCTACGCCGCCGGCGGCGCGATCGAGCGCTCCGGGATCGTCGCGCACCGCGACACGCTCGCCGAAGAGGCAGCGGCCACGTACAGCGACCGCACCGGCGTCTTCGTCGGCTCCGGCGGCGGCAATTACGAGAATCAGTACGAGTACTTCCCGCTGATGACCGCGTCGAAAGGCGCATTGCCGGCGTTCGGCCGCGAGCTCGCCGACTTCGTCAACCCGATGTGGCTCTTACGCACGCTGCCGAACAACGTCCTCGGCCATATCGGCATCAAGCATGGGCTGAAGGGCGCCAACGCGTGCATCACCAACCACAGCGTCGGCGGTACGCTCGCCGTCATCGAGGCGTTCGAGGCCCTTAGGACCGGCGAGGCCGACCGCGTGGTCGCCGTCGGCCACGAGACGCCGATCGAGCCGCAGATGGTGCTCTACTACCACCGGATGGGATTGCTCGCGAAAGAAACGCTGCGACCGTTCGACGCGCGACACGACGGGAGCCTCTTCGGCGAGGGTGCCGGCGCGCTCGTCCTCGAAACCGAGGCCTCCGCCGCGGCGCGGAATGCCCCGGTACTGGGCGAGATACTGGGCGGCGGCTACGCGTGCGAAGCGCTCGGGCTCGCGGCGATCAGCGACGACGGCGACGGACTCGCGCGTGCGATGCTGGAGGCGCTCGAGGATGCGCGGATCGCGCCGGCGGCCGTCGGGATGATCGTCGCGCACGGCAACGGCACGCCGCAATCGGACACCTCGGAAGCGGCGGCGATCCGCCGTGTATTCGGCGCCGCGGCGCCGCCAGTCACCGCATTCAAATGGGCGATCGGGCACCTGATCGCCGCGGCCGGGATCGTGGAAGCCGTGCTGGCGTTGGCCTCGCTGGCGCGCAAAGAAGTGCCGGGCATCGCCAATCTCGCAGGCGTCGACCCCGCCTGCGCCGGCCTCCGCGTGTCCGCCACCGTGCAGACGCCTTCGAGCGATGTGGCGATGATCCTCTGCCGCGGTTTCGCGGGGACCAACGCCGCGCTCGTCGTCCGCGCGCTTTAGCGGACGCCCCTGCCCGACTCCGATGGCGGACGCCCCCGCGCCGGCCGGTCGCTGCGGCATCGACACAGTCGAGATCGCGCGCATCGAGCGCCTGCTGGCGCAAACACCCGCGGAAGACCTGGCGAAGCTTTTCTCCGCCCAGGAACTCGCGGACAGCGGCCTCGGGCCCGGACGCGCGGCGAGCCTCGCCGCACGTTTCGCGGCGAAGGAAGCCTGCGTGAAGCTCTTCCCGCGCGAGGCGACGTCGGGCGAGATCGACACCGCGGATTTCTCGGTCGCCTCCGACAACTACGGCGCACCGCGCGTCGTGTGCGCACCGCGCGCCGCCGACGTCCTCGGCCGGCACCGGATCGCGACGATCTCAATGTCATTGACGCATGATCGTGTCAGCGCGTCGGCCGTGGCGCTTGCCGAACCGGCGCGCATCGACGTGCCGCTCGCAGGCCGCTTGCTGTATCACTTGCTTCCATTGCGCCGAGCGATCGTTCTCGCGAATCTGAAGCGCGTGTACGGCGACTCGCTGCCGGCGGAGGACATCGTCGCGCTGGCGCAGGCGCACTACGGCCATCTATGGCGCCTTGCCGGCGAGTTCCTGCGCTTTCGCTGGCTGTCGGCGGAAAAGAAGGCCGCGCAGGTGCGCGTCGAGGGCGCCGACACGCTGGTCGCCGCTCTGGCGCTCGGCAAAGGCGCGCTCGTGGTGACCGGCCACTTCGGCAACTGGGAAGTGGCAACCGTTGCCGGCCTCGCCAACTTTCCCGAGGTCCGCGGGCGGTTCCACTTCGTCCGCCGCCCGATCAAGCCGGCCTGGCTCGATGCGCTGGTGACGCGCCGCTTCAACCGGGAAGGGTTCGGCGTCATCGGCAAGCGCGGGTCGCTCGACACCATCCTCGAACGGCTCAAGGCCGGCGACATCGTCGTCTTCCCGTTCGATCAGCATGCGGGGCCGCCCGACGGCATCGAAGTGGATTTCTTCGGTCACCCCGCGTGGACCTTCAAGAGCCTCGCGATCATCGCGCTGGCCACCGGCGCGCCGGTGCTGCCGGGGACGAGCTGGCGCGAACCCGACGGGCGCCACGTGCTGCGCTTTGGCGAGCCGCTCGCGGGAATCGATTCGGACGACACCAACGATGCGATCCGACGCAGCACCCGGAGCTACAACGCCGCGCTCGAGCGCCTGATCCTCGCGCGCCCCGAGCAGTGGTACTGGGTGCATCGACGCTGGAAGATGGCCTCGCGCAAGTCGCGGAAGGCCCGGCCAAAGGGTGCCTGATTGGCGGCGCGGGCGCGCGCCGATCCGCCGGATTCAATCGTCCTGGAATTGCCGCGAGTGCAGCCGTGCATAGAGGCCGCCTCGCGCCAGGAGCTCCGCGTGGGTGCCCTGATCCACGATGCGCCCCTCGTCGAGCACGACGATGCGGTCGCAATGCTCGACCGTCGTCAGCCGGTGGGCGATCACGATCGTGGTGCGCCCGCGCATCAGCTTTTCGAGCGCGGCCTGAATCAGCCGCTCGGATTCGTTGTCGAGCGCCGAGGTCGCCTCGTCGAGGATCAGGATAGGCGCGTCCTTCAGGATCGCGCGCGCGATGGCGATGCGCTGCCTCTGACCGCCGGAAAGGCGGATACCGCGGTCGCCGACGACGGTGTCGAAACCTTTGGGCTGGAGCCGGATGAATTCGGTCGCGTTGGCCGCTTCCGCCGCGCGTTCGACAGCCTCCATCGGTGCGCCGGACATCGTCCCGTACGCGATGTTCGCGGTGATCGTGTCGTTGAACAGCACGATGTCCTGGCTCACCAGCGCGATCTGGCGTCTCAAGTCCGCGAGGCGGATCGTGGCGAGATCCTGATCGTCGAGAAGCACGCGTCCCGCCGTCGGCAGATAGAACCGCGGGATCAGGTTGACGAGCGTGGTCTTGCCGCCGCCCGAGGGTCCGACCAGCGCCACGGATTCGCCCGGCGCGATGTCGAGGTTCAGATCCGAAAGCGCGTCGCGCCCGTCCTCCGTGTACCGTTTCGACACTCGCTCGAAGCGGAGCGCACCTTTCGTGCGCGCGATCTCGACGGTTCCGGTGTCGGGCTCGGGCGCCTCCTCGATGAGCCCGAACACGCTCTCGGCTGCCACCAGCCCGCGCTGGATCACGGCGCTCACGTTGGACAGCGTCTTCGCCTGGTTGAGCAAGTGCAGCAGCGCGAACATGTAGGTGATGAAATCACCGGCGCCGTAGGTGCCGCTGACACGCTGGCCGATCGCGACCCACAGGATCACGGCGACGGCGATCGAGACGATGATCTGGTTGATCGGCGTGCCGAGCGCGGCCGCGGCGGACTGCTTCGCCATCGCGAGCCGCAGGCGGTTCGCCGCCTCGCGCAGGCGGCCGCTCTCGTACCGCTCGCCGCCGAACACCTTCACCACGCGATGGGCGCCGATCGCCTCCTCGAGCGCGTGCGTCAGCGCGCCGGTGCGGTCCTGAACGAGCGTGCTCACGCGCCGCATGCGCCGCCGGATCTTCTTGAGCGCATAGGCGACCATCGGGAAGGCAACGAACCCGATCAGCGTGAGTTGCCAGTTGACGTACAGCAGATACGCCATCATGAACACGATCGTCAGCGAATTGCGGATGGCGACCGTGATCGCCTCGGACGCGGTCGCCGCGATCTGCTGCGCGTCGAACGTGATCTTCGACAGCAGGAATCCGGCGGACGTCGAATCGTAGAACGACGTCGGCAGGCGCAGCAGGTGATCGCAGGCCTCGCAGCGCAGGTCGAAGACGACGCGCGAGCCGATCCACGCGAGCCCGTATTCGCTGATGTACGAGCCGATGCCGCGAAGCACGAACACACCGACGATCGCCCACGGCAGCCACCACGTCGATGCGGCGTCGATCGCGCCGAGGTTGTTGAGCAGCGGCTGGACGATGCGCAGCATGATCACGTCCGTCGACGCGACCATCAGCATGCCGAGCATGGCCCCCGCGAGAACGGTCCGGTAGGGACGGACGTAGCGGAGGATCCGGCGAAATAGCTTCAAGGGGACGGGCCCGGCGCGGGGTCGAAGCGCTTGCTTCGCGAAGGAGGCGATTATATCGGAGCGCGTCTGCCGCCCTGAGGCGCTGCGCACGTCCGCTATAATCTGCCCACCTTGGGGTCGCGCCCGGGCTTCGCGCGATCGTATCGGACCGCTCGCGCGTCCGTCGACGGCAAGCCCTGCTTCGCCCCCGCCCGCCCCTTCGGCACGAACCCACATGAGCTACTACAAGCACCACGTTTTTTTCTGCTGCAACAAGCGCGACGCACCGGAGGCCTGCTGTGCGAATCACGGGGCCGTCGAGCTGCAGGCCTACGCCAAGGGCCGTATCAAGGAGCTCGGCCTTTCCGGCAAGGGCAACGTGCGGATGAACAAGTCCGGCTGCCTCGACCGCTGCGAAGAGGGGCCCGTACTCGTCGTCTACCCGGACGCGGTCTGGTACACCTACGTCGACCGCTCCGACATCGACGAGATCATCGACCGGCACATCCTCGGCGGCGAGATCGTCGACAGGCTGCGCATTTGACGCCAAAGTTTACCGAGCGATACACGATCCCCGGCCCGGCCGGCGCACTGGAGGTCGTGCTGAACGTGCCGGGACCCCGTCCGCGCGGCATCGCGCTCGTCGCGCATCCGCATCCGCTGCAGGGCGGTACGCTCGACAACAAAGTCGCGCAAACGCTGGCGCGGACGTTCTTCACGCTGGGCTTTGCTGCGACGCGTTTCAATTTCCGCGGCGTCGGGAAGTCGGAGGGCGCGTTCGACGACGGCGTCGGCGAGACCGCCGATGCGCTCTCGACGCTCGACCATGCCCGAACGCGCTTCGGCGATCTGCCGGTCGTGCTCGCCGGCTTTTCGTTCGGCACTTTCGTACAGACGCGCGTCGCCGAAACCGTGACCGCCGAGCGCCTCGTGCTGGTCGGACCTGCCGTGCTGCGATTCGGCCCCACCGCGGTGCCCGCGGACACGATCGTCGTCCACGGCGAGGAGGATGACGTCGTGTCCCTTGCCGCCGTGCTCGCCTGGGCGCGGCCGCAGCAGTTGCCGGTGATCGTCTTTCCGGGTTGCGGTCACTTTTTCCACGGCCGGCTGCCGCAGCTGCAGCGAACGATATCGTCGATGTGGCAAGGGCACGCGGTGGCTCCAGGTGCCTGACGCCCTGCTCTCCCCCTCCCCCGACCAATCGTCGCCTACGCGTGCGCGGCCTACTACGTGGCGCTGGTGCTGACGCGACGGCGCTTGCTGCGGTGACCGAGCGCTTCTTCGCGCCGTGTCCGCGCGGGCTGGAGGCGGCACTCACCTCAGAGCTCGTCGCGCTGGGCGCCACGTACCCGGCTCCGGCAGAAGGTGGTGTCGGCTTTGCCGGGCCGATCGAGCTCGCGTACCTCGCCAACCTCGAATCGCGCCTCGCGAGCCGGATCCTCTGGCAGGTCGCGCACGGAGGCTACCGCAACGAGGACGAGCTCTACCGGCTTGCGCACGGTGTGGACTGGAAGCGCCATTTCAACGTCGAACGCACGCTCCGCGTCGATCTGACGGCGACGCGCTCGCCGCTCGCCAGCATCGAATTCGCGACCCTCAAGGTCAAGGATGCCGTCTGCGACAGGTTCCGCGCCGATTTCGGCAAGCGGCCATCCATAGACAAGGAGCGGCCCGACGTGCGCGTGTTCGGCTACCTGACGGAGCGCGAAGCCACACTCTATCTCGACACGTCGGGCGAGGCGCTCTTCAAGCGCGGCTGGCGCCGCGACGCCGACGTCGCGCCGCTGCGCGAGAACCTCGCCGCCGGCATCCTCGCGCTGTCCGGGTGGGCACCCGGCACGCCGCTGCTCGATCCGATGTGCGGCGCCGGCACGATCGCCATCGAAGCGGCGCTCACGGCCGCCGATCGCGCGCCCGGACTGCATCGCACGTTCGGGTTTCAGAAGCTCTCCTGGTTCGATGGACCGACGTGGCAGCGTATCCGCCAGCGCGCACGCGACCGCGCGCGTCCGGCCCCTTCGACCCGCACGATCTTCGCCAGCGATATCGATGCGCGCGTACTTGCCCAGTGCCGCGGCAATGCCGCCGCCGCGAACGTCGAGGAGTGGATCGACATGGGCGAGGCCGACGTGCTGGCGCGCCCGGCGCCGGCTGCGGCGGGGTTGATGCTCGCCAATCCGCCCTATGGCGTGCGCCTCGACGACGAAGCGGCGCTCGCGGCGTTCTATCCGAAGCTGGGCGACGCGCTGAAGCAGCGCTACGCCGGCTGGACGGCGTGCTTTCTCACCGGCGACCCGCGCCTTCCGAAGCTCATCGGCTTGAAGCCGTCGAAGCGAACGCCGCTCTACAACGGCGCCATCGAATGCCGGCTGTTCCGCTTCGAGATCGTCGCCGGACGCCCGCAGCGGGCGACGCACCGGGCGGCCGACGCGCCCGGATGATAAGATTCGCGTCCCTGGTTTCCTGCCGCAATCCGCGGCCCCGCGACATGCCAATGCTCCCTGCCCGCCACTACGAATCGGAACACACCCGGTTCATCCGCGAGATGAAGGAGCAGAAGCCGGGACTCGAAGCGGAGCAGCGGAAGAGCCGGGCGATCTGGTGGGACAAGCGACCCGCCGATCTCGCGGAAACGCGGAAGAGGGACGAAGGTCGCGTGCCGCAGGCGGCGTACGTCTATCAGGGGCAGGACTGACGCACTAGAGGCCGTTGGGTCCGCGGTCGTCCAGCCTGATCTCGACGTAGGTCTTGTCGCGCGTCTGGCGCACCCATTCCTGGAAGAGCTCGTCGGACTTGCGCTGGCGCAACGCCTGCCGCGCCTGCTCCTTCTGGCGCTCGGTCGTGATGTCCTGCGTCCTGCGCTCCTCCACCTCGATCAGGTGCCAGCCGAACGGCGTGCGTACCGGGGCGGAGAGCTCACCGATCTTGATCCGGGCAACCGCCTGCTCGAAATCCGGCACCGTGTCCCCGGGCGATATCCAGCCGAGCTCGCCGCCCTTCACCGCGCTGCCGTCCTCCGAGTTCAATTTCGCCTGCTCGTCGAATTTCCCGCCGAGGTCGATCCGGTCCCTGATGCGATCGATCTTGATCTTCGCCTCGGCCTCCGAGGTGATCTCGTTGACCTTGATGAGGATGTGCCGCACGCGGGTCTGCTCGACGACGGTCGGCGCATTGCGGTCGCGGACTTCGAGCAGCTTGACGACGTGGAACCCGCTCGCCGAGCGAAGCACGCCCGAGAACTGGCCCGGCTTCAGGCTCCGCACCGGTTCGACGAAGACCGTCGGCAGCCGCGCGGTCTGCCGCCAGCCCAGTTCGCCCCCCTTCAGCGCATCGGGCGCGTCGGAGAAGCTCGCGGCGACCTGTCCGAACTCCCCGCCCGAGCGCAATTGCCGCAGCGCTTCCTCGATCTTTTTCAACCTCGCGTCGATCTGCTCGGGCGTCGCCTGATCGGGCACGAGCACCAGGATGTGCGCCAGACGATACTCGACATCCGTTCCGGATTGCGAGTTGAGCGTCGACAGGAAGAGGTCGACTTCCGCTTCGCTCACGTAGACGCGGCCCTCGACCTCGCGCTCGCGCAGTCGCTGCAACGTGATCTCGTTGCGGACCTCGTCGCGATACCGCGTGAAGGTGAGACCCTCCTTCTCGATGGCCTTGCGAAACTCGTCGGCCGAGAGCTTGTTGTCCTGCGCGATGCGCGCGATCGCGCGCTCGACCTGCGTGTCGTCGATACGGATGCCCGATTCCTTGGCGTATTGCATCAGCGCGCGCTCGGTGATCAGGCGTTCGAGCAGCTGCTTCTCGAGCACGTCCGCGGCAGGCGGTGTCACTTTCTGCGACTTCATCTGCAAAAGCACCACGCGCGTCTGCTCGTTGATGTCGTACATCGTCAGCGCCTCGTCGTTGACGACGGCGACCACCCGATCGATGACCGCGCCGCGGTCGGTCGAAACGGCCGTTCGGGCGGGTGCGGGGGCCGGTGCGGCGCCGGGCGTCACGCGCTGCGCAAAAACGGTTCCCGCGATCGATGCAATCGCGAGCGCAGCGATCCACGCCGCAGGACGAATGAGCCGGAACAGGTTGGACATGCGTGACCTCAAAATTCCTGGAACTGGTCGTCGCGATCTCGCGGCGACAACGTCGGGTCGTTGGTTCTCTGGTAGCCGGGGACGCTGCGACGGAGGAGTTCGAGCGGATTGGTGCCGAACCTCGCGAGTCCGTTCAACTCGATCTGCAGGTAGATGGACGTCGAATTCGTCTGTGTCGTCGTCGTCAGCCGCTGACCCACCAGGCGCAGCACCCAGCACCCGGCATTATACTCGAGGCCACCGACCGCCTCCAGCGTCTTGTTGTCGACCAGCGAGTAGTTCCAGCGGCCGAGCAACGTGACGTTGTCGCTGATCGGCCATTGCGCCGACAGGTCGAACTGTTTCAATTCCGACGCGACCCCGACCTGGTCGACCTGGTGCCGCGCATAGCGATAGCTCGCGTTGAATGCGCTGCCGGGAGCCGGCGTGTAGCGAAAGCCCGCGTCGAGTCGCTCGGTCTGCGATTGGTCGAAGTTGTATTGCCAGAGGGCGCCCAGCGCCCATGCGTCCGACAGCCTCCCTTCGGCCCCGACCAGCACGTCGGACGACGATGCCGAACGCGGCGGCTCGGTGAGCGTCACGCGCTGGTCCTGGAAGTAGAACCGCTCGGCGACCGAGACGCGCAGGCGCTCCGCCCCGGTCGTCGGATCGAGAAGGCGCGTCGTCAGCCCGAGCGTGATCTGGTTCGCGTCCCCGATCCGGTCGTTGCCGAGATAACGGTTGGGGCTGAACAGTTGGGCGAAGTTGTAATCGTCCAGCGCGGTGTCGAAGATCGGCGCCTTGCTCTGGTCCCTGTACGGCACGTAGACGTAATAGGCGCGCGGCTCCAGCGTCTGGACGAAGTTCTGGCCGTACACGCTCCAGTCGCGCTCGAACACGAGTCCGGCGTCGAGCGACGAGATCGGGATCACGTAATCCTGGCTCTCGCGATCGGGCGTCGTGTCGTTGAGGTTGTAGCGCCGCAGGTGCGCGCCGGTGGTCGCGGTGAAGTACCACGCCGAACCCTGCCTGTTCCACGAAACCGTCGGATACGCGTACGCGCGCTGGCCGGTGACGAGCGTCGAATTGTGGAAATCCGCGTACTCGGCCGTGCCGGAGAACGTCAACCCCTTCCAGTCGTACTCCTGCAGCGTCGCCAGGAGCTGCGGTACGCGATTGTAGGGCGGCGCGCCGGGTGGAAGGCTCGGATCGGTCAGCGTCTGGAAGGTTTGCGCGCGCGCGATGACCGTCCACGGCGCATTCGAGTAGGCAAGTCCGGCTTCCTGCGGCAGCGTCGTCTGCGACGTCAGTCCGACGCGGTCCGACAAGTCGGCGAAATACGTGTTGTCGGAGACCTTGTTGTAGTTCCAGTAGCCGACGAGCCCCGGCAGGAAATTCAGGTTCTGCGTGTGCTTCCACGACACGCCCCAACGGGTCTCGCCGGTGACCCGATCGTTGTACAGGTACTCGGCCGTGGCTTCGCCCTGAAACGTGTCGAACAGATAACGGCCCTGGCTCGCTATCTGCAGCCCGCGCTTGGTCATGAGCCGCGGCGCGATCGTCGCATCGTAGTTCGGCGCGAGGTTGAGGTAGTAGGGCTGCGCGTATTCAAAGCCGCGGATGCCCGATGATCCCAGCACGGGGGTCAGGAAGCCCGATTTGCGTTCGCCCGACAGCGGGAACTCGATCCATGGCGAGTAGATGATGGGTGCGCCCAGGAAATAGACCGTCGCATCGTGGCCGGTGCCGATCATCCTCGACCGGTCGATCTCGAGTTCGCCCATCCGGATGTACCAATCGTCGCGCGGCGCCACACACGTGGTGTACCGCGCATCGGAGGCCTCGTACTGGTTGGGGCCGGTGAATCGGATTTCGGAAGCGGCGCCCCGCGAATTGTTCTCGCCGATAAAGAACCGCGGCGATGTGAAGACGCCCGTTTCGGTATCGCGCTTGAAACGCAGCTCGGGCCCGGTGATCCAGTCGATGCCGCGCCGGATCAGCACGTCGCCCTTGCCCCAGACTTCGTCGGCGAGGAAGTCGTAGCGCAGCCAATCCGCGAGCACGGTTTCGCTGCGCGTTCGCAGCTCGACCTTGCCGGAGGCTTCGACGTATTTCTCGGCGTTCCCTTCGACCCGATCGGCGCGCAGGAAGATCGTGCCGCTTTGGAATGGTGCCGCAGAAGACGATGCAGCCGGCGTTGCGATCGCCGACGACGCAGGCACACGCGACGGATTAGGGAGCGGCGGAGGGACGAGCTGCGGGGCCGGCTTGAGCGCCGGCCCCGTTATCGCGGCATCCGCGGCCTGGCCGGGCGCTGCCGATTGCGCGTGGCACGGCAACGGCGCCAACGCGGCAGCGAGCGCTACCGCGATCGGGGTCAGGCGAACAATCATCCGGGGATTCTCATGCCGTGGCACGGAGGTGTCGATGTAAAATGATCCATTCTAGCGTGCCGAGTGAACCCGCCCGCGCGGGATGCGACCGGCGAAGCGCATCGACCCCCCGGGCCTCGCCCGACTCCACCCGCAGCCCCTACGCGATGACGAGAGCCCCGAGTGCCCAGGACGTCCGCGCCGGCCTCGCTCACGACTGGATCGCGCTCGCGATCGGCACGGAGGCGTTCACGGTCGCGCCCGCCTCCGCCGATGCGAGTTTCAGACGCTATTTCCGCATTACGCCGCAAACCCCCTGGCAGGGGCACGCGACGCTGATCGCGATGGACGCTCCCCCTCCGATGGAGGATTGCCGCCCGTACGTGCGTGTCGCTGAACTCCTCGCCGGCGCGGGCGTGCATGCACCCAGGGTGCTCGCCTCGGATCTCGAGCACGGGCTCCTGCTCCTGACCGATCTCGGGGCGCACACTTACCTCGCGGTGCTCGACGCAAAGTCCGCGCCGCGACTCTACGCCGACGCGACGTCCGCGCTGATCCGCTGGCAGGTGGCGACGCGCGAGGACACGCTCCGCCCTTACGACGAGGCGCTGCTGATGCGCGAGCTCGCCCTTTTCCCGGAATGGTACGTGGGGAGGCATCTCGGTCGCACGCTGTCGCCGGCGCAGCAGCAGACGCTCGCGGAAGCATTTCGGGCAATCGTCGCTCACAATCTCGCGGAACCCCGCGTGTACGTCCATCGCGACTATCACTCGCGCAACCTGATGGTGAGCGAACCCAATCCCGGCGTCCTCGATTTTCAGGATGCCGTGCTCGGTCCGATCAGCTACGACCTCGTGTCGCTGTTGCGCGACGCCTATATCGCCTGGGACGAGGAGCGGCAGATCGACTGGGCGGTACGCTACTGGGAGCGGGCGCGCGCGGCAGGCCTGCCGGTGCGCGAAGAGTTTGCGCTGTTCTGGCGGGATTTCGAGTGGATGGGCGTCCAGCGGCAGTTGAAGGTCCTCGGCATCTTCGCGCGCCTCTTCCATCGCGACGGCAAGGAGGGCTACCTCCACGACATGCCGCGCGTGATGGCGTACCTGCGCAGCGCGTGCGCGAGGTACCGCGCGCTCGGGCCGCTCGCGGCGCTCATCGACGAGCTCGCGGACGAAGCACCGGCGACCGGAGCCGCCTCCTGATGTCGCGCCGACCGACGATCGGCGCGATGATCCTCGCGGCCGGCCGCGGCGAGCGGATGCGGCCGCTCTCCGACGCGACCCCCAAGCCGCTGCTCGAGGCGGGCGGCAAGGCGTTGCTGCGCTGGCAGATCGAGGCGCTCGCGCGCGCCGGATTCCGCGACATCGTCATCAACGTCGCGCATTTTCCCGATCAGTTCATCGCCGCATTCGGCGACGGGGCCGCCTTGGGAGTGAAGCTTGCCTGGTCGGTCGAGCGCAAGGCGTTGGAGGCCGCCGGCGGCATCCGTACTGCGCTTGCGCTGCTGCCGGCGGGTCCGTTGCTGATCGTTTCGGGCGACATCCACACCGGCTACGACTACGCGTCACTCCGTCCACGCGCCGAGGCGATGGCCAAGGTCGCCACGGTGCCGCGCGTCCATCTCGTGATGGTGAGCAATCCGGCGTACCACCCCGGAGGCGATTTCGCGTTGGCGGACGGGCGCATCGACGCGGCGGGTTCGACGCGCCTGACCTATGCGAACATCGGCCTGTACGATTCGACGCTCTTCGGCGAACTTCCCCGCGGCGTCAAACTCAAACTCCTTCCCTACCTCGAACGGTGGATTGCCGGAGGACGGGTATCGGGAGAGCATTTCGACGGCCCGTGGACGAACGTCGGCACGCCTGCCGATCTCGCCACGCTCGATCGCATGCTGCGCGACCGTGCGTCGGATCGTCCCGCCTGACGCTTGTCCCGCGCCGTAGCGCGTGATCTACTGGCCGACGCCAGCTTCGCGACGTCGGGAAGGTTTCGATGACTGCCGATCGCCCCGCCAATCCGCTGCTCGAGTTCACGGGCCTGCCCCCCTTCGATGCGATCCGCGGCGTGCATGTCGCGCCGGCGATCGACGAGCTCCTCAGAGGCGCGCGCGCCGCGGTCGATGCGGTCGCCACGGACGAGGATTCTGCCACCTGGGACACGGTCGCGGAACCGCTGGCCGACGCACTCGACCGGCTCACCCGCGCATGGGGAGCCGTCGAGCATCTCAATGCGGTCGTGAGCACGACCGAGCTGCGCGACGCCTACCACGCCAATCTGCCGAAAGTCACGGCGTTCTACGCCGATCTCGCCCAGGATCTGCGGCTCTTCGACCGTTATCGCGCGCTCGCCGAATCGCCGTCGTTTGCGGCGCTCGACGCCGCGAAACAACGCGCAGTGACCAACGAATTGCGCGATTTCCGGTTGGGGGGTGCGCTGCTGCCTGAAGGAGCGAAGGCGCGCTTCAAGGCGGTCGAGGAGGAACTCGCGGAGCTCTCCGCGCGGTTCGACGACAACCTTCTCGACGCCACCAATGCGTGGGCGCTCCATGTCGACGACCGCGCGCTCCTCGATGGCGTGCCGCACGACGTCGTGGCTGAAGCGCGAGCGGGGGCCGAGGCCGACGGGAAGTCCGGCTGGAAGCTCACGCTGCGGATGCCCTGCTACCTGCCGGTGACGAGCTATGCCGACAATCGCGGCTTGCGCGCCACCATGCATCGCGCCTATGCGACGCGCGCATCGGACATGGGCGCATCGAAGCGATGGGACAACACGTCGGTGATCCGGCGCATCCTCGAACTGCGGCGCGAGGCCGCGCTGCTCCTGGGCTACGGGAATTTCGCCGACCTCTCGCTGGTGCCGAAGATGGCCGGAAGCGTCGACGAGGTACTCCGATTCCTTCGCGATCTCGCGCGCCGGACGCGGCCTTTCGCCGAACGCGACTATGCCGAACTGGTCGCTTTCGCCCGCGACGAACTCGGTATCCCCGATCTCGCGCCGTCTGACATTGCGTACGCGTCGGAGAAGCTCAAGGCCAGCCGGTTCGCGTTCTCGGAGCAGGAGCTTCGCCAATACTTTCCCGAAGACCGGGTGCTGTCCGGCCTCTTCCGCGTGGCCGAAACGCTCTACGGCATTGCGATCCGCGAAAGCCGCGCGCCTGCCTGGCACGCGGACGTGCGCTTTTTCGACGTCACCGACGCCGCCGGCGTGCGGGTCGGCCAGTTCTACCTCGACCTCTTTGCTCGTGCCGGCAAGCAGAGCGGCGCGTGGATGGACGACGCGATCAACCGCCGCCGCATCGGTGCGCACCTCCAGCATCCGGTCGCGTTCCTCACCTGCAATCTCTCGGCGCCCGTCGAGGGGCGGCCGGCGACGTTCACCCACGACGAAGTCACGACGCTGTTCCACGAATTCGGCCACGGCCTGCATCAGCTGCTGACGAGGATCGACGTCGCCGGCGTCTCGGGCATCGAGGGCGTCGAGTGGGATGCGGTCGAGCTCCCCAGTCAGTTCATGGAAAACTTCTGCTGGGAGTGGGATGTCGTCTCGCTCATGTCGGCGCATGTGGAAACCGGCGAACCCCTGCCCCGTGCGCTGTTCGATCGAATGCTGGCCGCGAAGAATTTCCAGAGCGGCCTGTCGACGATTCGCCATCTCGAGTTCGCGCTGTTCGACATGCTGCTGCATTCGTCCTACGACCCTCGCGGCGTTGCGCCGCCCGAAACGGTGCAGGACACCGTGCACGCGGAGGTGGCCGTGGCGCCGCGCGCGCCGTACGATCGCTTCATGCAGTCGTTTGCGCATGTCTTCGCCGGCGGCTATGCCGCTGGATACTACAGCTACAAATGGGCCGAAGTGCTCTCGGCGGACGTTTTTGCCGCCTTCGAGGAAGCCGGCGTGCTGTCGCCCACAACCGGCGAGCGATTCCGCGACGAGGTCCTCTCGCGTGGCGGGAGCCGCGACGCGCTGGAGTCGTTCGTCGCGTTCCGCGGACGGGCGCCCCAACTCGACGCACTTCTGCGGCATAATGGAATGGTCGCGGCTGCGTGAGGCAGCTCGAAGGAGAAGCCATGACACGCGTTTCCAACCGAATTGCGCTCGTCTGCGGCGTCGCCGTCACCGTCATCGCTACCCTAGCCGGGGCGCAGCAGCAGGTCTATCGCTACATCGACAAGGACGGGCGCATCATCTATACCGATCGCGCGCCCCCGGCGGACGGGAAAGAAGTCCAGGCCAAGCGCCTGACGCCAAACTTCATCGAAAACAACGACATTCCAGTCGCCACCAGCCAGGCCGCGCAGCGCTTTCCGGTGACGCTGTACACGTTTCCCTGCGGCCAGGTCTGCCTGAGCGCCGAGGCGCTGCTCAACCGGCGCGGCGTCCCGTTCACGACAGTCAACGTCGAAGACCAGAAGGGGGCCGACCAATTGCAGAAGCTAACCGGTGCACAACAGGCCCCGGTGCTTCTGGTCGGCGACAAGCTGATCGCCAAGGGCTTCAACGAAGCCCGGTGGACGGCGTTGCTCGACGACGCCGGCTACCCGAAAACGCCCGCGCGCCGGGTCACCGCCAAATCGGCCGCGCCGGCGGCGGCGCCCGCGGCCCCTGCGCCGGCCGCGCCGGCGGAGGCGACTCAAGCCGTTGCCGTTCCTGGCGGCGGTTACCCGAAACAGTAAACCGATTCGCGTTCCCCTGAAGCTCGCCACCTGGAACGTCAATTCGCTCAACGTCCGCCTCCCGCGGCTGCTGGATTGGCTCGCGGTCGAGCAACCGGATGTGCTGTGCCTCCAGGAAACGAAGATGGAGGACGCGAAGTTTCCGCATCGGGAACTCACTGACGCCGGCTACGCGTTGCACTACACCGGCCAGCGCACCTACAACGGCGTGGCGCTCCTCGTGCGCGGCGTCACCCATCCTGCGGCCGACGTCGTCGTCGCGCTGCCCGATTTCGCCGACCCGCAGAAGCGCGTGATCGCCGCCACGATCGCCGGGGTTCGCGTCGTCGATTTCTATGTGCCGAACGGCCAGTCGATCGATTCCGACAAATACCAGTACAAGCTCGACTGGTGCCGCGCGGCCACCGCGTTTCTCGCGGGCGAGGCCGCACGGCATCCGCGCCTCGCGGTGCTGGGCGATTTCAACATCGCTCCCGAGGACCGCGACGTTCACGATCCCGAACTCTGGCGCGGGCAGGTGCTGTGCTCCGAGCCGGAGAGAGATGTCTTTCGCGGATGGCTCCGACTCGGATTGAAGGACAGCTTCCGCCTGTTCGACCAGCCCGCGAAGACGTTCAGCTGGTGGGACTATCGCCAGCTCGGGTTTCCGAAGAATCATGGGTTGCGCATCGACCACATCCTGCTGTCGTCGTCGCTCGCGGCCCTCTGCTCGTCGTGCCGCATCGATCGCAATGCGCGCAAGGGCGAGAAGCCTTCCGACCACGCGCCGGTCATCGCAGAAATCGCGCTCTGACCCTGCGCGGCACGCGATTCCCAACCACTCCGGACGCCTTCCGCGATGCGCCGCCTGCTGAGTCAAATCCGAAGGAGGCTCGAAGCAGCCGATGCACCATTCGTCCCGCCCGGACACTTCTACTCGCCGATCGTCGACACCCGGGCCGTCGCGGCGGAACGCGAGCGCCTGTGGCCGTCGCGGCCCGTCATCGCCGGCATCGACTGGAACGACGCCGGACACCGGCGGATTCTGACCGAGGCGTTTCCGCGGTTCCTGCCGCTCTACGACTACCCGGAGGTCCTGCCCGACGGGCCCAATCTCGCCGAGTTCTACACGCGCAATACGCAATTCAGCTGGCTCGACGCCCGCGCGTTGTTCGTGCTCCTGCACGAATGGCGCCCGCGCCGGATCATCGAAGTGGGCTCCGGTTACTCGTCGCTGCTCGTCGCTGATGTCAATCGGCGTTGGTTCGACAACGCGATGCACGTGACCTGCATCGAGCCGTATCCACGCCCGTTCCTCGCGAACCGGATCCCCGGGATTTCCCGGCTCGTCGAGGAAAAGGTGCAGCACGTCCCCGTCGACGCGTTCGGTGCGCTCATGGCCGGCGACATGCTGTTCATCGATTCATCGCATGTCGCGAAGACCGGCAGCGACGTCAACCGCCTCTATTTCGACGTATTGCCCGCGCTCGCTCCCGGCGTGCGCATCCACATCCACGACATCTTTCTGCCGCACGACTACCCGCAGTCGTGGGTCATCGACGAAAACCGCAGCTGGAACGAGCAATACCTGGTGCACGCGCTGCTGATCTACTCGAAAGGCTTTCGCGTCGAGTTCGGGTGCGCGTATGCCTTCCACGCATTTCCGGACCTCGTGGTGAAGGCGCTCGCGCATCCGAGAGGTCGCGGCTACGGAGGTGGCAGCCTCTGGCTCACGAAGCTCAATGGATCGGCCGAGGATTGAAGGACGCCTTCCGCCTGTTCGACCGGCCGGAGAAGACGGCCTGGCCCATCGCCGCGCGCAGCACCGCCGCGCGTCGGAAATTCCACGAGCCACGAGCGCGCGGTCAACGCTTGCGCAGCACCGCCAGGTCATGCGTCGCGATCATTCCCGGAACGATATCGATGACCTCGAAATGCTCGCCCCAGATCCTGCGGACGTAATCCTTCGAGTGGAATACGTTGGCGTAGTAATTGGCTTCGCCGATGAAGTCCCGAAGCTGGTCGTTGCCCCCCGTGAGCACAAATCCCTTCCGCTCTACTCGGTCGAGTAACCTATCGAGTTCCCGAAACGGGAGCCCGGAGTAATTGGCCGCCGTCGTGCCATGAAAGGTCAGGAGCACGATTGCGCCCGGAGCCGCAATCCGATGAAGTTCGGCGAGCCATGCCAACTGGTCAGTTTCGCGCAGATGGGTCAGAACCGATATTCCGTAGATCAAGTCGAAAGATCCGCCTTCCATCGGGATTGGAGGGTGCAGCGGAATTTCTGCATAACGTCCGGGCAGATGTCGCCTGCACCAGTCGACATTGTCCGCATCGACATCCACGCCGAAAAACTCGATTCCCGGCGTGGCGCTGAAGTATCGTCCGACGCGGCCGCACCCGACGCCCCAGTCGAGCACGCGCTTTCCGTTCTCGACATCGTCGCCTGTCGTCGCTTTCACCAGCCGCTTGATCTTGTTGAAATCCGAGTAACCGCCAAGTAAAAACTGCAGGATGCTGTTCGCGCCCATCACACGGTAGATACGGTCGGATTCGGGAAGCGGCGGATAGCGACGGTTGTCCGGATAGAAATAGTCGTGCTGAAATGGGTGGTGGAGCCCTTGCTCGTCGAATTCGAACCGCAGGTGCAGGCAACCTTCGTCGAACCAATGGTCGGGACCGCCGCCGAGCGCACTGCAGACGTAGCCCGACATTTCGGCGCCGCGGCGTTGCGCGAAGAATGCTCCGAGGTCGGGCCGGACAATCGGGTATTCCTGTTTCGCGAAGTGCGTGCCGTTCCACAGGAACCGGGCTTGTTCTGCATGCTGCTCGGGAGGCAAGGCCCAGCCGGCGATCTGCAGAACGTCGCCGTCCATCGTCAGGCCGTCGATGGTCCAAGGCTCCGCGTCGAGCCGACCTTGTTGTCCATCTATTGGGTTGCTAGCACGCATCTGCAGCCTGTTTCACAGCATTATGCAAAGCTCGCCTGAGGCGACGTTTCCACGCGGCAAGGCGCTACTCACCGGCGCGCGCGCCCTTCCTCAATTCCGGCTCGAGCCCCAGTTCCTGAATCTTTCGCGTCAGCGTATTGCGACCCCAACCGAGCCACTGCGCGGCCTCCATCCGGTGCCCGCCCGTGTGGGCAAGCGCGCGCAGGATCAGCGTGCGCTCGAATTCGCGTTCGAGGCGATCGCCGACGCCGCGCTCGCCGCGCGCGAGTGCCTGCGCGAGTTCCCGGTCGAGCGTGTTGCGCCAGTCCGCCTCTGCGGTCTTCCCCTCCGCGCCTCCCGCCGCCGGCTCGCGGATCTCGGACGGAAGGTCGCCGACGTCGATCCGCTGGCCCGGTGCCATCACGGTGACCCAGTGGCAGATGTTCTCGAGCTGGCGCACGTTGCCCGGAAACGGAAATGCGCCGAAGAGCTTGAGCGCGTCGTCGGAAAACACCTTCGGCTCGACCGCGAGATCGCGCGCGCTCTTCTGCAGGAAGTGGCGCACGAGCGGCACGATGTCGTCCTGGCGCTCGCGTAGCGGCGGGAGGCGCAGGCGCACGACATTCAAGCGGTGGAAGAGATCCTCGCGGAAGAGCCCCTGGCGCACGCGCTCCTCGAGGTTCTGGTGGGTGGCGGCGATCACGCGCACGCTCGACTTCTGCGGTGCGTGCCCGCCGACCCGATAGTATTCGCCGTCGGCCAGTACGCGCAGCAGGCGCACCTGCAAGTCGGGCGGCATGTCGCCGATCTCGTCCAGGAACAGCGTGCCGCCTTCGGCCTGCTCGAAGCGGCCGCGTCGCGCGTTCTGCGCACCGGTGAACGCGCCGCGTTCGTGACCGAAGAGCTCGGACTCGAGCAGGTCCTTGGGGATCGCCGCCGTATTGATCGCGATGAACGGCCCCGGGGCGCGCGGACTGTGACGATGCAGCGCGCGGGCAACCAACTCCTTGCCGGTTCCGGATTCGCCGGTGATGAGCACGGTCGCGCTCGACTGCGCGAGCCGCCCGATCGCGCGGAACACCTCCTGCATCGCCGGCGCCTGGCCCAGCATCTCCGCCGAGTCGAGCGTCGCGGCTTCGACCGGCACGACCGACGGCCCCTGCACCATCGCGCGGCGGATGAGCGCGACGGCATGATCGACGTCGAAAGGCTTCGGAAGATACTCGAACGCGCCGCCCTGGAATGCGGCGACCGCGCTGTCGAGGTCCGAATAGGCGGTCATGATGATCACCGGCAGCTGCGGGTAGTGCTCCTTCACCCGATCGAGCAGCACGAGTCCGGACTCGCCCGGCATCCTGATGTCGGACACGAGCACCGACGGCTGGTTTGCGGCGAGCGCCTGCAGTACCTCGTACGCCGACACGAACGACTTGAACTCGATGTCCTCGCGCGCGAGCGCCTTCTCGAGCACCCAGCGAATTGAACGGTCGTCGTCGACGATCCAGACGGGCTTCATTCCATCATTCCGCAAAGGCCTGCGAAAATCGGTGGCTCGTGCATTCGATCAGGCTCCGGAACGCGGTGTGCCCGGATCGACGGGCAGCAGAATCGTGAACACGGTTCCCCCGGGAACGCTCTCGCACTCGATCGCGCCGGAGTGCTGCGCGATGAACGCCTGCGCCAGGGTCAGACCCAGACCGGTGCCACCTTCGCGCCCCGACACGAGCGGGTAGAAGATCCGGTCGCGGATCGATTCGGGAATGCCCGGGCCGTTGTCCTCGATCGACAACGCGAGCGCGATCCGGTGCCGTTTCTTCGCGAGCGTCACGTAACGCGCGACGCGCGTCGTCAGGCGGATCTGCGGGTCCGCCGTGCGCTGCAGCGCCTGCGCGGCGTTGCGGACGATGTTGAGCGCGGCCTGCGTCAACTGCTCGGCGTCGGCGTCGATTTCCGGCAGGCTGATGTCGAAGTCGCTGATGATCTCGACCTGCGGAAACTCCGCCTGGACCACGCCGCGCACGCGCGTCAGGATCTCGTGGATGTTCGTGCGCCGAAAGGTCGGCAGCCGATGCGGCGTCAGCAGGCGGTTGACGAGCGATTGCAGCCGGTCCGCTTCGCCGATCACGACCTGCGTGTACTCGATGAGGTGCGGCCGGTCGAGCTCGCGCTCCAGCAACTGCGCGGCTCCGCGGATGCCGCCCAGCGGGTTCTTGATTTCGTGCGCCAGGTTCCTGATCAACTCGCGGTTGGCCTGCTGCTGCTCGTTCAACCGCTCTTCGCGCGCGATCTTCAACTGCTGGTCGATGTGCCGGAACTCGAGGAGCAGCACCGCATCCTTCGTGTCGATCGGCGACACCGTGCACGTCAGGTGGAGCTTCGGCTGCTTGCCGTTGACGGCGAGCTCCAACTCCTGCTCGGTATAGGTCGCCCCGCCCATCACCGCCTTGTCGATCGCGGTGGAAAGGCCCGACACCTCGTTGAAAACCTGGTCGGGCCGATTGCCGACGAGGTGCTTCTTCGACAAGGCGAAGAGATTTTCTGCCGCGGGATTGGCATAGGTCACGCGCCGCGTCCGGTCGAGCAGAAGCACGGCGGTCGCGAGCAATTCAAGGCCCGCGAACGCCTGCTTGACGTCGTCGCCGGCAAACGGAAAGAGATGCGCAAAACTCACGGTCGTCGACGGGGCTGATGCATGGTAGAGGGCGAAAGACTGCCCCGGTGACGTTAGCAATATCCGCGCCCGGCCTCGCCGGTGCATCACTTGATCGCGGCGAGCTCCTTCTTGAGCGCCTCGATGTTCCTCTCGTGGACGTTCACCGTCTGCTTGAGGCGCGCGATGCGCGTCCGGTACTTCTCGGCGTCCGCGCGCTCTTCCGGAAGCGGTACCGGCGCCCCGTCTGCGTAAAGCGTACGGGTTTCCGTCAGCAGTTTCTCCTCGGTCGAGAGCTCTTCGGCGAGGACCTTGCGGCGAACGTCGTCGCGTCCCTTCTGCGTGTCCGGATCGACGCGTGGGAAGCTCGAGGGCGTCGGCGAACTGCGCGCCGTCGTGGCACTTGCCGAGCGTGGAATCGAGCCACCGTCGCTCGTCGTGCAGCCGAGCTTCTTCCAGCCCTTCTCCGGCGGCAGGTTCGAGTAGTGCACGGCACCTTCGGCGTCGGCGTACTTGCATATGTCGGCAATGGCGTCGCCGACCGGCGCGATGGTGGCGGCGATCAGCGTTGCGAGCACGAGCGCGGCACGGCGCGTGCGGCGTGGACTCGTCGAAAGCGCGGGGCGACGAGACACGGGAGGGTACGCTTCATCGTGCATGCGCCGAGTGTATGTGGAAACGCGTCGCCGAGCAAAAATGAGGGCGGGCCCGAGGCCCGCCCCCGTCGTTGCGCAATGCTTGCGGCGGACGCCCCGATTACAGGCTGAAGTACATGTCGTACTCGACCGGGTGTGTCGTCATCCGGAAGCGAGTGACCTCTTCCATCTTGAGTGCGATATAGCCCTCGAGCATGTCGTCGGTGAACACGCCGCCCTTCGTCAGGAACGCGCGGTCCCGATCAAGGTGGTCGAGCGCCTCGTCGAGCGACGCGCACGGGTGCGGCACCTTCGCGGCTTCTTCCGGCTCGAGGTCGTATAGGTTCTTGTCCATCGGATCGCCGGGGTGAATCTTGTTCTGGATGCCGTCGAGGCCGGCCATCAGCATCGCCGCGAACGCCAGGTACGGATTCGCGGTCGGATCGGGGAAGCGGACTTCGATGCGACGGCCCTTCGGACTGGCGACGTACGGGATACGGATCGCCGCCGAACGGTTCCGCGCCGAATACGCGAGGTTGATCGGCGCCTCGAAGCCGGGGACCAGGCGCTTGTAGGAGTTGGTGCCCGGATTGGTGATCGCGTTCAGCGCCTTCGCATGCTTGATGATGCCGCCGATGTAATACAACGCCATGTCTGAAAGGCCCGCATATCCGTCGCCGGCGAAGAGGTTCTTGCCGTCCTTCCAGATCGACTGGTGGACGTGCATGCCCGACCCGTTGTCGCCGACGATGGGCTTCGGCATGAACGTTGCCGTCTTGCCATACGCGGCCGCGGTGTTGTGCACGGCATACTTCAGGATCTGCAGCCAGTCGGCCCGCTTTACCAGCGTCTCGAACTTGGTGCCGATCTCGCATTGTCCGGCATTGGCGACCTCGTGGTGGTGCACTTCGACCTCGACGCCCATCTGCTCCATCGCGAGGCACATCGCCGACCGGACATCCTGCAGGGAATCGACTGGCGGAACCGGGAAATAGCCGCCCTTGACCGTCGGCCGATGGCCCATGTTGCCGCCCTCGAACTTCTCGGCGCCCGACCATGCCGCTTCGGACGAGAACACCTTGCAATAGCTGCCCGACATGTCGACCGACCACTCGACCGCATCGAAGACGAAGAACTCGGGCTCCGGGCCGAAGTAGGAGGTGTCGCCCAATCCCGTCGACTTGAGATAGGCCTCGGCGCGCTTCGCGAGCGAGCGCGGGTCGCGCTCGTAGCCTTTGCCGTCCGAGGGCTCGATCACGTCGCAGGTGATGTTGAGTGTCGTCTCGTCCATGAACGGATCGATGTAGGCGGCGTTGGGGTCCGGCATCAGCAGCATGTCGGACGCCTGGATGCCCTTCCAGCCCGCGATAGACGACCCATCGAACGCATGGCCGCTCTCGAACTTGTCCATCACGAATTGCTTGCTCGGGACCGAGACGTGCTGCTCCTTGCCGCGGGTGTCCGTGAACCGCAGGTCGACGAACTTGACCTCCTTGTCTTTAAGCATCTTGAGCACGTCGGCGGGACTGGTCATGCGAATCTCCTTGTTGGGGGCTTGATCTACGATGCGTTGCAAAATAGCAGGGAGACAACAGCGAGAACTATGCCATATCGGCGGCGGGCGGAAACCCGTTGCGGCGCAATGGATTCCGCGCGGGCCGGGACAACGTTATCAAAAATTCGCACCGCTTCGGTGCGGAATTTTCCGCGCCTCGGCCAAACGGGTGCGTTCGGCCCGGCGGATTGCCCTTTGGGATGTTGCACTGCGGCAATTTGTTGGATTCCGAGGGCGCCGTGCTGTCAAGGCAGCCCAGGACGCGGAAGGAATATCAATAGGTTCATGATAATAAACATTTTAAATTTATTTCCTACACCCGACCGCCCGCACCGATTCGGTGCAACCCGAGGAATCGGCGCTTTTGACCGCCGTGGACATCACGGATAGAACATGTAGAGGCGATAGCCGGCCTGCGCAGTCGCGCTGGCGTCGATGAAGACCTTCACGGCGACCTCCGCGTTCGAACCGATGCCGGCCGGCACGTCGGCGGTTCCCCCGGCGTAGTCGGACGGCGCAAGCGCCCGGCGCACGACGACCCGGTCCTGCGCATCGGTCAGCGTCAACTCGAGGTACGGATACGAAACAGACCAGGCGGCCCGGTTGCGCAGCGTCGCCGTGAGCACCAACAGCCCGCGATGCGCGGGGTCGGCCTGCAGGTCGGACGCCTCGATGGACAGAAAGGTCATCGCGGCGTCACGAAGCGGGCGGATCGCGCAGCCGGCCACTTTGCACATCGCCTCGAGCGCCGGGCGTGCTGGAGGCCAGTGCGCAGCGATCGTGTCGCGGAAATGAAATATCCCCTGCGCGACGATCGCGAGCACGAGAACCAGGATGCCCGCCGCGTACGCGAATGTCCGCCGGCGCGACCGCGCGAACCATGACGGCGCCGGAGTCGAGAATCGATCCTCGTACGGAATCTCGGCGACGTCGTCGAAGGCAGGCCCGGAGGCGACGTCGACCGGCGCCTCGGGCGGAATTTCGAGCGCTCGCGCATCGCGCAACGTGACGGTGAGAGGGCCGAGAGCCGCTTCGTCGACGGGCGGATCGGCGAGGTCCGGGATGACCGGCGCCGCAAGCGCAACGCTTTGCGCAACGCCGTCGAACACCGTCTTGCAGTGCCCGCAGCGCACCTGCCCGTCGCGCAACGCGAGTTGCTCGGGTGTCACGCGGAACACGGTCGCGCAACCGGGGCAGCGTGTGTATTTTTCTTCGGGCATCGGAGTGAAACGGCAACCGGTGCAACGTGAAACTGATTTGCGACCCCGCGAAACGCGCGATCGGATCAGGCGGCGCGCGGTGTGTCGAGTCGCGTTCCTGCCAGGGCGACCCAGCCGTCGTCGCTTTCACAGACGGCGATATTAAACCACCGCCGGTACACCGTCATGACCGCGTCGGCCTGCGCTTCGAGAATTCCGGACAGTACGATGCGCCCGCCGTTTGCCACGCGACCTTCGATCGCCGGAGCGAGCAGGATCAGCGGATTCGCGAGTATGTTGGCGACGACGACATCGAAGCGCACGCCGAGGTCTTCGATGCGATCGGGCGCGCGGAAATCAGTGGCAACATCGTTGCGTCGGGCGTTCGACTCGCTCGCTTCGAGTGCCTGCGGATCGATGTCCGTGCCGACGACTCGCCCGGCGCCGAGCTTCGCCGCGGCGATGGCGAGGATGCCGGATCCGCATCCGTAGTCGAGCACGGATTCGCCCGCATGGAGCTCGCGCGCAAGCCAGGAGAGGCACAGTCGCGTCGTCGGATGCGACCCTGTACCGAACGCGAGCCCGGGATCGAGCGCCAGGTTGATGGCCGATGGGTCGACCACCTCGCACCACGACGGGACGATCCAGAGCCGATAGTCGATCCGGATCGGACCGAACTGCGCCTGCGTCGCGCGCACCCAGTCCTGCTCGGGAACGCCCCACGTCCGGTGAGGCGGAATCGACCTGCCCGCCGCGGCGAGATCCTCGAGCGCCGTGGAAACCTTGGCGGCGCCCGCGAACAGCGCAGTCAGCCGGGAGACCTGCCATAAACCCGGCGCGGGGCTGCCCGGCTCGCCGTAGAGCGGGGATTCGCCGGGCGTGCCTGCATGAGGATCGGCGACGTCAACCGAAAGCGCGCCTGCGTCGAGCAGCGCGTCGGCCCACGCTTCCGCGGTCGCGGCGTCGGCGTCGAAGGTGAGGGCGACGTAGCTCACGGTGCGTCGATGCCGACCCGCGCCGGAGCTCAGCCGGCCTGCTTGCGCTTCGCGAGTTTCTCTTCGAGATAGTGGATCGACGTTCCGCCGCGCAGGAATTTTTCATCGAGCAGCAGTTCCTGATGCAGCGGAATGTTGGTCTTGATGCCTTCGACCACCATTTCGGACAGCGCGATGCGCATCCGCGCGATCGCCTGGTCGCGCGTGTCGCCGTAGGCAATGACCTTGCCGATCATCGAGTCGTAGTACGGCGGGACGAAATAGTTGTGATAGACGTGCGAATCGACGCGGATGCCCGGCCCGCCCGGCGCGTGGTACGACGTGATGCGTCCCGGCGACGGCACGAACGTGTAGGGATCCTCCGCGTTGATCCGGCACTCGATCGCGTGCCCGCGTCGCACGATGTCGCGCTGGCGGAAACGCAGTTTCTGTCCGGCGGCGACGCGGATCTGCTCCTGCACGAGGTCGATGCCGGTCGTGAGCTCGGTCACCGGATGTTCGACCTGAATGCGTGTGTTCATCTCGATGAAGAAGAACTCGTTGTCCTGGAACAGGAATTCGAAGGTCCCGGCGCCGCGGTAGCCGAGCTTCCGGCAC
>JBDTRG010000190.1:0-2378 GCA_039931775.1 Betaproteobacteria bacterium
AGCACGTTGTTCGCCGGCAATCCGGCGACGAACTGCCGCGTGTTGGCATCGATCGCGCGCTTCTGCTCGTCGACGGCGATCAGGTCGTCGACGCGGATCGCGTGGGGATGAGGCACCGCCTGCAGGTGACCGCGGCCGGCGCGCTTGCGCCATCGAAACGCGGTAGCGTGCCAATCGGGCGGCGCCGGCGGTGGCGGCAGGATGCCCTCGACGCGGTCCAGTATCCTTTCCAGGCGGGCGAAAAGCTCGCCGAGTTCGCTGGTGGAAACCATGTCAGCTGCGGTAATCGGCGTTGATGCTGACATAGTCGTGCGAAAAATCGCAGGTCCAGACGGTCGAGTGGGCGTCGCCGCGGCCGAGAGCGACGCGCACCGCGATCTCGTCGTTCTTCATCACGCGCTGGCCGTCTGCCTCGGTGTACGACGCCGCACGCGCGCCGTTCTCGACGACCTGCACGTCGTCGAGCCAGAACGACACGCGCGACGGATCCTGGTCCGGCGCCGCCGAATTGCCGATCGCGCAGACGATGCGGCCGAGGTTCGGATCCGACGCGAAGAACGCGGTCTTGACGAGCGGCGAGTGGGCGATGCCGAGCGCGACGCGCCGGCATTCGGCCACATCGCGGCCGCCCTCGACGCGCAGGGTCATGAACTTGGTCGCGCCCTCGCCGTCCCGGACGATGGCCTGCGCGAGCTCGATGGCCACACTGGTGAGCGCTGCGCGGATCGCAGGCAAGCGCGGGTCATCCGCGCGCGCGACCTGCGCGATCGACGCCTTGCCGGTGGCGGCGATCACAAAGCTGTCGTTCGTCGACGTGTCGCCGTCGATCGTCGCGCAGTTGAACGAGGCGTCGGCGATCTCGCGCGCGAGGGATTGCAGCAGGTCCGCGGCAAGCGGTGCATCGGTGGCGACAAACGAAAGCATCGTGGCCATGTTCGGATGGATCATGCCGGCGCCCTTCGCGATGCCGGTGACCGTGATGGGCGCGCCGTCGACGCTGATCCGGCGCGACGCGCCTTTCGGGACCGTGTCGGTCGTCATGATCGCCGACACGGCCGCGAACCAGTGATCGGGAGCCAGCGCTGCGCGCGCGGCCGGCAGTGCGGCGACGATCTTTCCGACCGGCAGCGGTTCCATGATGACGCCAGTCGAGAACGGCAGCACCTGCTGCGGCGTACAGCCCAGCATCGTCGCGACGGCCTCGCAGGTCGCCTCGGCCGCGGCGATTCCGGAGGCGCCGGTGCCGGCGTTGGCGTTGCCCGCGTTGACGACGAGCGCGCGAATGCCTTGCGATCGGGCGAGATGGCGGCGGCAGACTTCTACCGGCGCCGCGGCGAAGCGATTCTGCGTGAACACACCGGCCGCGACCGTGCCGGCATCGAAGGACGCGAGCAGCAGATCGTCGCGCTTCCAGCGCTTGATCGCCGCCGGGGCCGTTCCGAGCGCCACGCCGGGAACCGCAAGCAGCTCATCGGCAGACGGCGGCGTGTAGCGGACGGGCATAAAAAGTAGGGTCAGACTCGACTTTTCGTCAACCGTGAAAGTAGGGTCAGACTCGACTTTTCGTCAATGGTGCGGGTATTCGTGTCGAGCGCTGAAAAGTCGAGTCTGACCCTACTTTACGTGAGGCTACTTTACGCGAGTCGGCCGTGGCAATGCTTGTACTTCTTGCCCGATCCGCACGGACAAGGATCGTTGCGGCCGACCTTCTCGCCGGCGCGCACGAACGGCGCCGCGGCGGGCGCTTCGTCCGCGGGGTCCGCGGCGAGCGCCTCGTCGTAGTCGGCGTGCTGGTACTTGACGTTGGAGACAGGGGGCGGCTCCTCGACGGCCTGGACATCTTCGGGCGTTCGCACCTGCACGGTTAGCACGACCTTGACGACGTCCTGCTTGACCCGGTCCAGCATGTCGGAGAAGAGCTCGAACGATTCGCGCTTGTATTCCTGCTTCGGATTCTTCTGCGCGTAGCCGCGCAGATGAATGCCCTGCCGCAGGTGGTCGAGGTTGGCGAGGTGATCGCGCCAATGCTGGTCGAGCGTCTGCAACATCAGGTTGCGTTCGAACTGGCGCATGAGTTCGGGACCGACCTGCGCTTCCTTGCCCACATACTGCGCGATCGCCACACCGTTCAGGCGCTCGCGGAGTTTTTCGTCGGTCACTTCGGCGTCGGACTGCAGCCATTCGGCGACCGGAACATGGATCTGGAACTCCGAGGCGAGCGAGGATTCGAGGCCCGGAATGTCCCACTGCTCCTCGACCGATTCCGCCGGAATGTAGCGCTTGACCGTCTCTTCGATGAGGCCCGCGATCATGTTGCGCACGGTATCCGCGATATCGGCGGATTCGAGCAATTCGTTACGCTGCTGGTAGATGACGCG
>JBDTRG010000191.1:0-3593 GCA_039931775.1 Betaproteobacteria bacterium
CTAGGGGTCGCGCTCTCCGACTGGCTGACTTTTTAAGTGGCCGCTTCATTCCCTTCGCCTCCCTTGCCGAGATCCTCTGCGATCAAACGAAACTGCTCCAACGCCGCTTCCAGATCGTCAACGATCTCCTGCGCGATGATCTCCGGCGCCGGAAGGTTGTCCGAATCGGCGAGGCTGTCGTCCCGCAGCCAGAAAATGTCGAGGCTCGCCTTGTCGCGGGCAATGAGTTCACCGTACTCATAGACGCGCCATCAACCATCGGGGTTCTCCGCCGACCATGTCGCCTTGCGTTCGTGGCGGTTCGCGGGATTGTAGAGCGCCACGAATTCATCGAGGTCTTCGGGCTTTAGCGGCGCTGTCTTTAGAGCGAAGTGCTTGTTGGTGCGCAGATCGTAGATTCAGAGCTTCTTCGTCCACGGCGTTTCGGACGCGGGTTTCTTGTCGAAGAACACCACGTTCGCCTTCACGCCCTGCGCATAGAACAGGCCCGTGGGCAGACGCAGCAGGGTATGCACGTCGCACTCGTGCAGCAGCTTGCGGCGGATGGTTTCGCCGGCGCCGCCTTCGAACAGCACGTTGTCGGGGACCACCACGGCGGCGCGGCCGTGGACCTTCAGCAACGTCTTGATGTGCTGGATGAAGTTTAGCTGTTTGTTCGAGGTGGTGGCCCAGAAATCGTCGCGCTCGATGATGTCCTTCTCGGTGGAGGTCTTGCCGTCCTCGCCGACGATCATGGTGCTCGACTTCTTGCCGAATGGCGGATTGGCGAGCACTACCTCGAAGCGCTCGCCGGGGTCGGCCGCCAGCGCGTCGGCTACCTTGATCGGCACACTCGTCTCCGAGCCGATGCCGTGCAGCAACAGGTTCATCGCGCACACACGCGCGGTGCCTTGCACCAGTTCCCAGCCGCGGAAGGCGCCTTCCTTGAGGCGGCGCTTCTCGTCGCGGGTAAGGTTGGGATTGTGCTGCGTGACATAGTTGTGCGCGGTGAAGAGAAAGCCGCCGGTGCCGCAGGCCGGATCGCAGACCGACTCGCCCGGCTTGGGGGCGATAGCGTCCACCATCGCCTGGATCAGCGGGCGCGGCGTGAAGTACTGGCCGGCGCCGGACTTGGTGTCCTGCGCGTTCTTCTCCAGCAGGCCCTCGTAGGCGTCGCCCTTCACGTCGGCGCCCATCGAGGACCAGTCTTCCTCGTTGATGAGGTCGACGATCACGCGCCGCAGCTTGGCCGGGTCCTGGAACTTGTTCTGCGCCTTGTTGAAGATGAGCGCGAGCGTGCCTTTCTCGTTGCCCAGCGCTTCGAGGGCGTGGCGGTAGTGGTCGAACAGCTCGTCGCCGTCGCGCGCCAGAAGCGAAGGCCAAGCGTAGTGTGCCGGAATCAGGCTCGGCTGCTTGTACGGCGGGCGCGAGCGCTCATCGGCCATCTTGAGGAAGAGCAGATAAGTGAGCTGCTCGACGTAATCTCCATAGCTCATGCCGTCGTCGCGCAGGACGTTGCATTAGTTCCAGAGCTTCTGGACGAGCGTCGCGGAATTCATGGCGCTTCGGCTCAGGAGAAATCGGGACGATGCGCGTCAAGCCACGCCCGCACCTGCTGCACGACGGCGCGCGCCTCCACCACGCATTCCTTCGCCACCGCGTCCGAAACCGGTATGCCGAGATAATCGGCCTGGTTTCGCATCGCGCGATAGGCGTCGAGTACGCGGACACGTTCCGCGGCGATTCCGGCGGTCTTGGGCAATGCCTGAATCAGAAGCTGATGGTGACCAGGTTCGCTCGTTGAGGGCCTGTAACCGTTCGCGAGCATCGCGGCCAGTGCCGCCTGCATGATCGCCCGGTAAGCGAGATCGAGCCGCGAGTCGGAACTAAGCCCGGTGACGTCGGCGTCCGCCAGCACCCGTTCCGCCGCGGTCAGCAGGCGCGCGAGCTCGATCTTGCTCGCGGCGTGAGCCTTGACCTTTCCGATGCGCAGCAAGTTGTCCAAGGTTATCGTCGGCTCCGATCAGGAAGATCTTGCGGTCTGCCATGACGCGCCGCAGGAAGGGTTCCCCGGCAGCGAGCTTGGCCGCGAATTCGTCTGGCGGATAAACGTTTGGATTGATCGCGCGCCGCAACACTTCTTGCGTCGACGCGAGAGCGCCAATGACATCCGCGAATTCGACTTCGCCCACAATCATGACGTCGAGATCGCTGCCGGCCCGCTCATCGCCGCGTGCGACCGAACCATAGACGAACGCCGCGCCAATCCGATCGGCCACGGGTTCGAGGGCCGCGCGCAGGACATCGGCAACGCCCGCCGTCTTCTTGAGGATGTTACGCAGGTCCTCGTAGATCGGGCATCCGCCGTTTGCCTGAAACTGCACTTGGTTACCCACCGGTTTTCGCAGCAGGACGCCGGCGTCAGCCAGACGGTTGAGTTCTCGGACCAGGGTGCCCGGCGCCTTCCCCGTGACCCGCGCGATCTCGCGTACGTGAAGCGCAACGTCCGGGTGCAGCAGAAGCAGCGCAAGCGCGTCGCGGCGGTACGCGCCAAACAGAAGGTCTGCGAGATTGCCTGCCATGACCGATCGATACCCAATGAGTGTTGCTGATAATGCAACGATTGTTGCGGTTTTAGCAACACCCTGCCTTGGGTGCCATCCCGACGATGAGCTTCTGGACGAGCGTATTCGTATTCAAGGCACGCGTTTTCGGCGAAGCAGTGCCTTCAGGCGTTTCGTCAATCCACTGCGATCCTCGCGCGAGGCCGCGATATCGAACACCAGCGCTTCCCACGCATCGACGTCACGTGCGGGAAGGCCGGGGTCTGGGAGCGCGCCGTTGATCTGCAGGAATACCAGGCAGGCGGCCAGCGCCGTGCGCTTGTTGCCGTCGACGAACGGATGGTTGCGGGATAGATAGTACAAATAGGCCGCACCGATCTCGATGGTGTCTGTAATCAGTGGCTCGCCAGCGAACGACGCCCGCGGTGCCGCGACAGCGGACTCCAGCAGTGTCCTGTCGCGTAGGCCGACTCCCCCACCGTGCGCGGCGATCACTTCCGCATGGATGGCGAGGACCGCCTCGACGTCGAGGTGGATCGGCGCGGCCTTAGGCAAGGCGCTTGAACAGTTTGGCGTTGCGCTTGATCAGGTCCCTGGCCGCCGCGCCGGCATCCACGGCAGTGATGGTCGCCCGCATCGGCGTGATCACAATCGCACCGCCCTCATGCACCGTCACGTTGACCTCGTCGCCCGCCTTCAGGCCGGTCAACTCGCGCAGCGCGGCGTCGAAGATCAATCCTTGCGAATTTCCGATTTTGCCGATGGTCTTGAGCATGGCACACCTGACGTTAAACAATGTTGTACGTCATTCTATCTGCATCCGGGAATCGCATGCAAGGCGCGTTGCGCCCATGCAGGGAGAACCAAATCTGTTTTGACGCCACTTCGAAGACGAGTGCAGGCGCCCCGTCTCGTGGCCCGGCTCTTAGTGCGCAAGCCGTTTCGGTCTAACACCGAACTCCTTCTTGGTCTGCCGGCCGAGATTGCCGCGGTCCACCAGGAACAGCACGCGCCGCGCGCCGGCAAACTTGATCAGCCGGTAGATGAAGT
>JBDTRG010000192.1:0-10511 GCA_039931775.1 Betaproteobacteria bacterium
GAGCTTCTGATTCGCGACGAGCGCGTTGTCGACGTCGGCGAACGCGTTCTGGATCACGGAGCGATAATTGTATAGCGCCGCCTGCTGCGCCGCCTCGGCCTGCGCAACCTGGCCGCTGATGGCGCCCGCCGTGAAAATCGGCCCGACGATCTGGCCCGCGTAATTCCAAAGTCGGGCCGGGCCGGTGAAAAGGTTCGACAGATCCGAGCTGGCCGTGCCGAGCGCGCCGGTCAGCGAAATCGTCGGGAAGTACAGGGCCTTCGCGGCACCGATCTGCGCGTTGGCGGCGACGAGTTGCTGCTCGGCCTGGATGAGATCGGGCCGGCGCTCGAGCAGCGTCGACGGCACGCCGGCCGGAACGGTGGGCAGCAACAGGTCGTAGATCGATTTGCCGCGCGCGATTGGTCCCGGATTGCGGCCCAGCAGGACCGACAGCGCGTTCTCGGTCTGCGCGATCTGCGATTCGATCTGCGGGATTTGCGCCGCGGCGGTCTCGTATTGCGACTGCGCCTGCGAGACGGTCATCTGCGAGGTCTGTCCATACTTGAACTGCAACTGATAGAGGCGCACCGATTCGGCGTACGTGCCCAGCGTGTTCTTCGAGATGACGAGCTGTTCGTCGAGGCCGCGCAGCGTCAGGTAGTTGGTGGCGACCGAACTCACCAGCGTCAGGATCACGCCGCGGCGCGCTTCGTCGGTGGCGAGCATGGTGGCCTGCGCCGACTCGGTCAGGCGCCGGATGCGACCCCAGAGATCGATTTCCCAGCTCGCCGTCAGCAGCGCCTGATAGGAGGTGGCCGAGTTCGGATAGTTGGGGATCGGCGTCGTGAGCGAGGTCTCGGGACTGCGCGCGCGTTCACCGGTGGCCGAGTAGCCGAGCTGCGGGAACATCGCCGAGCGGGTCTGCGTGATGACCCCCATCGCCTGTTCGACATTCGCGGCGGCGATCTTCACGTTGAGATTGTTGGCGAGCGCGGTGTCGATCAGCTGGTCGAGCACCGGGTCGCCGAACTGTCTCCACCATGCGGTATTGGCGGTCTCGGCGGTGGCGCTCGGCTCGAAGCGGAACGCCGCCGGCTCGTCGACTTTCGGGCGGACGTAATCCGGCCCCATCGTGCAGCCGGCGAGCGCTGCGCCGGTAGCGAGGGCGATGGCGATCGCGCGCATTCTCAGTCGCCGTCCTGCGCCGCGTGCGGCTTCCTGCCGCCACCGCCGCCGGGGGGCTTTGCTGCCGGCAGCGCTGCGACCTTTTCGTTGCCGCCTTCGGCCATGCGGTCGAACAGGTAGAAGAGCAGCGGCACGTAGAGCATCGCAAGCGTCGTCTCGCCGATCATGCCGCCGATGATGCCGGTGCCGATCGAATGCCGAGCGTTGGCGCCGGCACCGAGTGCAAGCGCCAGCGGCAGGCAGCCCATCGCGAACGCGAGCGAGGTCATGATGATCGGCCGCAACCGCTGCTCGCCGGCCAGCACCGTCGCTTCCATGATCGACTTACCCTGGTGCCGGAACTCGACCGCAGCCGACACGCGCAGCACGGCGTTCTTAGCGCCGAGCCCGATCAGCACGAGAAGGCCGATCTGGAAATAAACGTCGTTCTCGAGGCCCCGCAGCCAGTTGGTGACAAGCGCGCCGAGGATGCCGAACGGCACCGCGGACATCACGGCGCCGGGCAGCATCCACGATTCATACTGGGCGGCGAGGACCAGGAACACGATGATGAGCCCGAAGACAAACGCGATCATCGACGTGCCGCCGGATTTCTTCTCCTCGAACGCGATGCCGGACCACGCGAACGTGTAGCCGTTGGGCAGCACCTCCTTCGCGACGGCCTCCATCGCGGCGATCGCATCGCCGGAGCTGTAGCCTGGCGCCGGATTGCCGTTGATCTTCGCGGCGGGAAAACCGTTGAAGTGCGGCAGGAGGTCCGGTCCCGCCACCCATTGCGTGGTGACGAGCGCCGACAGCGGCACCATGTGGCCGTCCTTCGAGCGCGTGTAGAGGCGTGTCAGGTCGCCGGGTTCCTGGCGATACTTCGCATCGGACTGGACAATCACCCACCAGACCCGGCTGAACTGGTTGTACTGGCTGGCCGTCAGCGAGCCGAACTGCGCCTGGATCGCGCTGTAGACGTCCTCGATCTGCACGCCGAGGAGCGTCGCTTTGTCGCGATCGACGTTGGCGCGCAGTTGCTGCGTGTTCGCGCGGAACGTCGACGACAGGCTGACGAGCTCCGGGCTGGTCCGCGCCTTCTTCAGGAAATCCTGCGTCACCTGGTCAAGCTGCGCCGGGTCGCCGGCGCCGGTGTCCTGGATCCAGAATTCGAAACCGCCGGTGGTGCCGATCCCGGGAATCGGCGGCGGTGCGATCGGGATGACGACCGCCTCGCTGATCTTCTGCGCCTCGGCGTAGAAGCCGAGAAGTACCGCGCGCGCGTTCTGCGCTCTCGCGGCCTCGGTCGAGCCGTAGCGCTCCTTGAAGTCCTTGAGCGTCACGAAAAACGTGCCGGCGTTGGTCTTGAAGCCGCTATCGAGAAGGCTGTAGCCGGTGATCATGGACCGGGTCGCGACGGCGGGACTCTTCGCAAAGATCGCATCCACCTTCTCGGCCACTGCTTGCGTACGGTCGATGCTCGCAGCCTCCGGCATGATGATCGCAGCCATCACGTAGCCCTGGTCCTCGTTCGGGACGAACGAGGTCGGAAGCACCGTGAACAGGTGGTAGATGCTCCATAGGAACGCGGCGAGCAGTACCAGCGCAATGACCGAGCGCTTGATCACGAGCTCGACCGCGTGCCCGAAGCCGCGGGTCATCGCGTCGACGCCGCGGTTGAACCACGCGAAGAACCCGCGGGTGGGCGGCGGGTTGTGCTTCAGCATCAGCGCGCACATCGCGGGTGTCAGCGTCAGTGCGACGAAGCCGGAGACGACCACCGACACGACGATCGTGATCGCGAACTGCTTGTAGAGCTGGCCGGTGGTGCCGGGGAGGAACGCCGCCGGGATGAACACCGATGCCATCACCAGCACGACGGCGACGAGCGAGCCCGAGATTTCCTGCATCGACTTGATCGTCGCTTCCCTGGGCGGCAGATGATGCTTGTGCATGTTGCGCTCGACGTTCTCGACAACGACGATCGCGTCGTCGACGACCATCCCGATCGCGAGCACCAGTCCGAAGAGCGTGATCAGGTTGATCGAGAAGCCCAAGGCGAGCATCCCCGCGAACGTCGCGATCAGCGAGACCATGATCGCGACGGTGCAGATGATCGTCGTGCGGAAGCTCTGCAGGAACAGATAGACGACCAGCACGACGAGCGCGATCGCCTCGAACAGCGTATGGATCACCTCCTCGATCGACAACTTGACGAAGTCGTTGGTGTCGAGCGCGATGAGGTAGTCCATGCCTTCCGGGAAGCGCGCCTTCATCTCGTCGAGCGTCTTGCGCACTCCCGCCGACACCTTCAACCCATTGGCGCCGGGTTGCAGGTAGACGGCGATGAAGGTCGTCGGCGTGCCGTTTAGCTTGGAGTCGACGATGTACTGGCGCAGCCCGACCTCGGCGCGCGCGACGTCGCCCACGCGAACGATAGCGCTGCCGTCCTGGGACGCGCGGAGGATGATCTGTTCGTATTGACGCGGGTCGGTGAACGGCGATTGCGTCACCACCGGAAACGTGAGCTCGACCGGGCTGGCGGTCGGCTGCTGCCCGATCTGCCCGGCACCGAACAGCGCGTTCTGCGCCTTGATCGCGTTGGTGATGTCGGTGGTCGTGATACCGAGCGAGGCCATCCGGTCCGGATTCATCCAGATCCGCATCGCCTGGTCCGGCACGCCCATGATCGACGCCTGACCCGCGCCGGGCACGCGTTTCAGCGCGTCGAGCACGTAGACGTTCGCGTAGTTCGCGATGTAATCGGCGCTGTAGCGTTCGCCTTTTCCGAACACGCCGATCAGCATCATGATCGACGACGACTTCTTCTGCACCGACACGCCCTGCTGCGTCACGGCGGTGGGCAGTTGCGGCAGCGCGAGGTTGACGCGGTTCTGCACCTGCACCTGCGCGATGTCGGGATCGGTCTCGAGCGCGAAATAGACGGTGAGCGTCAGCTGGCCCGTGGCCGAGCTCGTCGACGACATGTAGAGCATGTTGTCGACGCCGTTGATCTGCGCTTCGATGGGGGAGGCCACGGAGTCCGCGAGCGTCTTCGAATCGGCGCCCGGATACGTCGCCGAGACGGTGACCTGGACGGGCGTAATCGTCGGGTACTGCTGCACCGGCAGCACATTCATCGCGACGAGGCCGGCCAGGCAGATGATGATCGCGACGACCGCCGCGAAAATCGGCCGTTCGATGAAGAAGCGGGAGAACATGAGGCGGGGGCGTGACTTATTGTCCGACGGTGATGTCGATGCGCTGCGCGTCGTATTCGCTGCCGCTGCCGGTCACGTCGAGCGGCGGCTTGACGTGGACCCGTTCGGCGGGAATGCCCTGTGCCACCAGCGCGTCGCGAACGGCGACCGAGCGCCGCTTCGCGAGATCGACGTTGGTGGAATGATTGCCGCTGCGGTTGGCGTAGCCGGTCACGTCGATCGGATTCGTGCCCGCCTTCATCGCCGGCGCGGAACCGTCGAGCAGTCGCTGGGCCTCGGCATCCAATGCGGCCCTCCCGGCGGCGAAGTGGACAGTGAACGTCGCTCCCGGAGGACGCGACACCGGTGCCGACTCTGCGGTGCCGGGTTTGGGCACATAGGGCGTCACTTTGAGGGGTGCATCAGCAGCGAGGCGGAGCGCACCATCGACGACGACCCGGTCGCCGGCGGCAAGGCCCTGCGAAATGAACCAGCTTTCGCCGTACCAGTCGCCGACGACGACGGGTCGCAACTCGGCCTTGTCGTCCTTGGTCGCAATCCAGAGGAAGTGGCCCTTCGCGCCCTGCTGCACGGCCCGCTGCGGAACGAGGATCGCGTTCGGCCGGATCGCGCCCTGCAGCCGTGTTCGCACATACTGATTCGGACGCAGCACGCCGGCCGGATTGTCGACGGAGGCGCGGATCAGGAACGTTCCGGTCTGCGAGTTGTACGACGGGTCGGCGAACGTGATCCTGCCCTTGTACGGAAAGAGCGTGCCGTCCACCAGCTCGATCTCCACCTCGAACTGGTTCCCGGGCGGCAGCCTCAGCAGCCCTTGCTTCACCTGGGTGCGAACGCGCTCCATTTCGTTCTCGGAGAGGCTGAAATTGATCCACATCGGTGTCAGTACCGATACGGTGGTCAGCTGGCTGTTCTGCGGATTGACGTAGGTTCCGTCGGCCACCGCGGCGAAGCTGCTGACGCCGTCGACCGGCGACTTGATCGTCGTATAGGAGAGGTCGAGCTTGGCCGAATCGAGTTGCGCCTTCGACTGCGCGACGGCCGCAGCCGACTGCTCGTACTGCCCCTGAGCGTCGTCGAGGTCCTTCTGCGACAGCGCGTTCTGCTGCGCGAGCGGCTTGGTGCGCGCGAGGTTGGCCGTCGCCACGTCGAGCGCCGCCTGGTTGCGCTGCATCGCCGCCTGCGCGGCGTCGACCTGTGCCTGAAACGGTTTCGGGTCCATCTTGAACAGCACCTGGCCGGCCTTGACCACCGCGCCTTCGGTGTAGACCCGCTTGTCGAGAAAGCCGGAGACGCGGGCGGCGATATTGACTGCCTGCGAACTCTGGGTCTGCGCGACGAACACCGACGTGATCGGCACGTCGCGCGGCGCGACCGTCAGCGCGGTCACCTCGGTCGGCGGGCGCGCGGCGTCTTTCTTCTGCTCCTTTCCGCAGCCCGGAAGGGAAACCAGCGCGGCGACGAGAACGACAGCGGCGCCCGCGCGGACGAACGGGCGTGACAGGAGATTGGCGAGGGGAATCATCGGCATTCCATCCGGGAGGAAGGGCAGACGCTCGGCGCATCGAGGCCGCGCGCTGCCTTGCCGGATTCTACCAATTGCGCGCTCGAACGTCCGAGTGCACGCCGACCTGTTACCGCGTGGCGCGGCCTGCGTCGCTGGTCTTGGTCGGGACAGCGGGCGCAGCGTCGAAGCTACCGCCCAGAGCCAGATGCAGATTCACCCGCTGCACGAGGCGCTCGGACTGCATCCGCAGCAGCGTGACACGGGCCGAGTAGACGGCAAGAAGTTGCTGCTGCACGGCGCGCAGGTCCGCCGAGCCGACCCGGTAGCGGATCGTCGCGAGCTCGAGCGCGCGTTCGTTTTCGCGCACCGCGCGGACGAGGATCTGCTCGCGCTCAAGGGCGGTGGAGCCTGCCGAGAGCGCACCTTCGACTTCGCCGAAGACTCGGATGCTGACCTTGCCGTAGTCGGCGATCGCGGCCTGCTGTTCGGCGGTTCGCACGTCGACCTGCGCCTGCAGCAGCCCTCCGAGAAAGATCGGCTGCAGCAATCCGGCGCCAGCGCTGAAAATGGGGTTGTCGCGGCTCTGCAGCACGAACAGCTCCGAGGAGAGCGACGTGAAATTCGCGACGAGCGTGATTCGCGGGAGCCGCGCGGCCTTCGCCTCCTCGGTGCGATAGAACGCCGCTGCCACGCGGCGCTCGGCGGCGACGACGTCGGGCCGCCGCTCGAGGAGCTCGGACGGAATGCCGGCCGGCGCGTCGCCTGGCCACGTGGGTAGCTCGCCGGCGACCGCGACGGACGCCGCGGGGTAACGGCCGAGGAGTGCCTCAAGCGCACGAAGTGCGTTCCGGTACGCGAGTTCGAGGTTGCGAATTGTGTCGCGCAGTGATTCGACACCCGACTGCGCGACCGCGACGTCGTAGTCGTCGCCGCTGCCCACGCGCAGGCGGTCGCCGGCGAGCGAGGCAAGTTGCTCGGACGCGCTTAGCATGGCCTCGGCCTGTGCCTTTTGAAGCCGCGCCTCCACGGCGAGGATCCAGCCCTTCGCGACCAGTGCCGCGATCGACTGCCGCGCGTATTCGGCGTCGAGCCTGGCGGACTCGTATTGCATTTCCGTCGAGCGCTCCACCGCGCGCACGCGTCCCCAGAGGTCGAGCTCCCACGTGGCGAACAGACCGATGCCCGACAGGCCGGACGAATCGCCACTCATCTTGCCGCCGCCACGCGCGAGCAGGTTCACCTGTGGCCACAACGGAGAATTGGCGGCAGCGAGGTAGGCGGCCGCCGTGTCGACCCGCGACGCCGCGATGCGCAGGTCCGCGTTGTAGGCGATCGCCTCGATGACCAGCGCGTCGAGCCGCGGCTCGTGGAACGACGCGAGCCAGTTGTCGCCGACGGCGCCCGCCGTCCCTGCAGGTGTTGCCCATTGCGACTGCGGCGTGAGGTTTGGCATGCCCTGCCGCGCGACGTCCTCGCGCGGGGGCGCGTCCTTCAACGCGCACGCGGAGAGCGCAAGTGCGCAGAGCAGCGCGGAGATGCGTGAATTTTTCGTCACATCAATGCAGCTTGAGGATCAGGTAGTTCGTGTAAGAACCGACGCGGATGATGACCTTGCGGAGGATATGCAGAAACGCCGCATGGTCGGTGTAAATCGCGGCGCTGCCGGCGGCACCGGCGGCGAGGAAGAGCTCCTTGTCGCGGTCTGCGACGTCGAACTTGACGGCGAAGCGCTGCGCCGGCGCCGTGAGCACGCCGGTCATCGGCAGCGACCCCGTGGCCTGCAACTGGCCCGCGCCCTGCGCCCAGATGATCGAGTTGACGCGGCCTTTGACAATCCGGCCCGGGTGCGTATCCAGCGCAAACTCGGCCTCGTTGCCCGGCGCAACCTGGTGCAGCTCGTTCTGCGAATAGAGCGCGACGATGGTGCCGGTTGCCTCGACCAGCGACATCACCGGCGCAATCGGCAATGCGGCGACGTATCCACCGGGCCGCAGCTGCAGGTTCACCACGTAACAGTCGCAGGGAGAGCGCGTCGTCGTCTGGTCGAGGTCCCACTTCGCGCTTTCGAGCTGTGCGCGGATTTGCGCGACCGTCGCATACTCGCCGTTCACTTTCGCGCCGAGCTTCTGCTGCACTTGTTCGCGCCCGGCGACTGCCTGGGCTTCCCCCGAGCGCGCCTGCGCCTCGGCGCCGCGCGCCGCTTCAAGCTGGCCGGTGAGGTCGGCAACGTTGGTCTCCGCCTGTTCGAGGTCGAATTTCGTACCGGCGCCCGTGGCGACCAGTTCGCGATACTGTGCCACGCGTTTCCTTGCGAGGTCGAGTTTGGCGGCCACCTCGGCGGATCTCGCCATCGCCTGCGCGATCGTGCTCGTCGCCCCGGAAACGCCTGCCTTCGCGCCTTTCAAAGACTCCTCGACTTCCTTCTGCCCCCCGACTGCGCTCGCGAGCTGCGCCTGCAGCGTGTTGACCTGCAGCTGGTAGGGCGTCGGGTCGATGCGGAACAGCACATCCCCCTTCTTCACCGGGCGATTGCCTTCCTCGACGGGGACCTCGAGGACCCGGCCGCGAACCTGCGAGACAATTGGAACGGTGTATCGGAAGACCCGCAGATCGGCCGACGTCGGCGCGACGACATTGAGCGTCAGGATCATCACCGCCAGTGCGACGATCGGGATGATCACCACCGTGACCTGCGAGTAGATGTTCCAGGGCAGCCACTTGAACTTGATGAAGATCAGCCATACGAAGAACGAATAGATGCCGAGCAGCAGGATATCCATTACACGGCGCCTCCCGCTGGCGGCGGTGCCGCCAGGGGTACCGTAGCCGGCGTGCTCCGTATCTGCGCGAGGTCACTCCGCAACTGTTTGAGGTTCGCGGGCAACGCACCCTTGGCGGCCATCGCGTCGAGCTCGGTGCGCAGATGCTCGAGTTCCTCGTGCAGCAGGCCGCCCGCTTTCGCCTTCTCGCCCATAGCCTCGTGCCAGTCCTCATGCTTGTCGGTGCCGTACGCGACCTTGTAGCCGACCGGGCGCGTGAACGCCCACAGCCATGCGATCGGCCACAACAATCCGCCGAAAAACAGCGAAAGCAGACAAAGCATGGTGATCGCGGCGGTCTGCGGGTGATGGCGCTTCTCGGCGAACCGCTCGGGCAGCACGTGGACCAGCCAGAACACGACGATGACGACGATCGGCACGACGATCAGCACGATGATCGCCATGACGTCCGCAAAGGCGTCCAGCGCGTCGCCGGACAGGAACGAAGCGCGCGCCGGCGTCGCGGCCACGGCGGTGAAAGCGGCACCAGTGGCGATGGCACGCAGGGCGCGGAACGAAGGTGGGCGCATGGGGATTGTGCGTAGTTGATCAGACCGTAGGGAATTGTAACGCAGCGGTGCGGGTCGTCGCCGCGGTAACATCCCGATGGCCGCCGATCCGAATTCTCGAGGGATTCGTGTTTGCGCGGTGACGACGCGGAGCCCAATCCCATCGAGGAGCCCATTCATGTCTGACCCGAAGTTGACTCTGGCGGCCGCCGGAACGACCGCCGACGCGCTGGAAAAGGCGTCCGGTGCGATTGGAACCGGTGTCGCCGACATCGACGCGATCCCGGGCGAGCTTCACATCCTGCCATTCTTCCAGCATCTTTCCGAGGTGATGCCCGCCGCCGATCTGGTCGTCGGCGGAGGTATCCTGATCATCGTCATGCTGATCCACGCGACCGGCGTGCGTGCCGTCACGAATTACGTGAGCCGCAGGACGCGGCAAATCCTGGAACGGCCGACCGACTGGCGTGCCGACGTCCTGATGAGCAGCACCGTCTTTGCGCTGCTGAGCCTCCATCTGATTGCCATCTTCGTCTGGGCTTCCGCGCTAGTCTATGCGGGCCTCGTCTCGGATTGGCACAGCGCAGGATTCTTCGCCGGAAACACGTACACGACGGTCGGTTACGGGGCGTTCATCCTTCCGCCCGGTTGGAGGATGCTGGCGCCCCTCATCGCGATCTCCGGACTCTTCACGTTCGGATGGTCCGGCAGCGTGCTCGTCGATCTCGTCGGCCGCTGTCAGAAGATCAAGGATCAAGTGATTGCTGCCCGTGCGGGAACTGCCGCCGGAGACTGACGCACGCGCAGATACGCCCGGCGCTCGTTGCCCCCGATGGCGTGCGCATCGAGTCGACGCACGACGCGTCGGGGGGCTCCTATTTCCACCCCATGCCGACCATCTTGCGCCGAATGAACGCGATCTGCGTCGCAAGCGGCAGATCCTTCGGGCAGACGTCGTGGCAGGCGAGCAGCGACATGCAGCCGAACACGCCGTTGTCGTCGCCGATCACCTCGTAGAAGTCCTCATCGGTGCGTCCATCGCGCGGATCGAGGCGGAACCGGGCGACGCGATTGAGGCCGACCGCGCCGACGAAGTCCTTCCGCATGCGGGCTGTACCGCAGGCGGCGACACAGCAGCCGCACTCGATGCAGCGATCGAGCTCGTAGATCTTGTCGGCCAGATCCGGGTCCATCTTCTCTTCGATGCGCCGCAGATCCGGGTCGGGGTCCTTCATGTGCAGCCAGCCCTGCAGCCGCTCGCTCATGCCGCGCATCCACTTGCCGGTGTCGACCGAAAGATCGCCGA
>JBDTRG010000193.1:0-16200 GCA_039931775.1 Betaproteobacteria bacterium
GCGAAAGGAAGCGGAAGCCCTTTTCGGGGCCTTTGGCGAACTGCGCCTGCATCCATTTCGACTCGTCGTACAGCTTCCAGCCCTGCGGATAGCTCTCGACGAGGAAGGGCAGCGCGGTCAGGTTGAGCGTCGGGATGTGCGTCGCGTAGGTGCCAGTGCCGGTGACCGTAAAGTCGATCCCGCCGAGCTGCAGCTGTTCCACGCTCTTGGGATCGTTGGCGAGCTGGCCCGCAGGATAGATCTGCACCTTGTAGCGTCCCTGCGTGTACTCCTCGACCTTCTGCGCGAAAAGCTCCGCGGCCTTCTGGCGCGCGCCACCGGGCTGGTCGGTGTGGCTGAACTTGAGCACCGTTTGCGCCTGGGCAAGTCCGGCAATCGCAAACACGGAAACGGCCGCGGCCGCGGCGAGGGTGTGTTGCACGAACGATCTGCGTTTCATTTAAGACTCCTCCATGAGTGCGGTCATGCGGGAACTGCGCCGGCGGCGACCGCGTCCGGCTGCAGCGGGTCGAACGAAGCAAGCTCGATGCGGCGACCTTGGGCCGCGGAGTGGTAGACCGCCTCTTGCACGCGCAGGTTGGCGAGATACTCGCGCGCCGTGTTCTCGAGCGGCGCGCCGGAAACGAAGTGGGCGACGACGTGTCGCTGCAGCAGCTCGCATGCGCCGCCGCCGAAGGTGTCGTCGGGACCTCGGTCGTAGGCGAGCAGCGATTCGGGTCCGTGGTGCGGCTTCCACCATAGCCGCGCATCGCCGTCGAGCCGCAGCACGCCCGCCGATCCCTCGAGCCACGCTTCACCCATCGTGCGTCGCGGGTTTTCGGCCGCATGATCGTTCAGCCGGTTGCCGTCGAAGAGGCCGGTCGCACCGCCCGCGAACTCGAAGACGATGTACCCGGCGTCCTCGCCGGCGATGACGGGATTGATCCTGCGCAATCGCGCGTACACGGCGGAAATGTCGCCCATCAAGAAGCGAAAGGTGTCGATCCAGTGGATCGCCGTCTCCATGACGAGAAGGCGCGGCATCTGCTGGAAATACGGCTGGCGGTCGAGATACGCGCGCGGTCCCTGACCGTCGCCGGGACGCAGCCGGAACGCGACCGAGTGTAACGTGCCGAGCAAGCCGGTATCGATGAGGCGCCGCGCCTCGCGGTACCACGGCTCCCATCGGAAATTTTCGTGGATGATGAGCGGCACGCGTGCGCGCTCGGAAAATTCCGTCATCGCGACTGCTTCTGCGTACGACGTCCCGAACGGCTTCTGGCAGATAGTCGGAATTCCACGCGCGACGATTTGCTCCACGAATGCGCGGTGCGTCGCGGGGGGCGTGATGACGTCGACCAGGTGCGGCCGCACCGCGTCGATCGCGATGTCGAGGTCGCCGTAGACTTCGGGAATTCCGAAGCGATCCGCCAGGCTGCGCGCCTTCGCGCGATCGCGGTTGACAATCCCAACGCAGTCCGCGTCCGGAATATTGCGCCAGCCCTCGTACTGGAACTGGCTGAAGTAGCCCGCGCCGACGCCGAGCACGCGCAGCTTGCTCACGATGCGTTCGTCACAGGTTCGACGCGATGGCGGCGGCGATCGCCGCCGTGCCGTCGCTTCCTGAAAATTCGTAGGGCTTCACGCTGCCGGACGCGTAGACCGCGTCGACCGCTTGCTCCAGCCGCAATGCGTCGCGCGTCAGCGCGTCGATGCCGGTCTTCTCCGCGAGCCAGTCGAGCATCATCGCCGCCGAGAGGATCGTGGCCGTCGGATTGGCCTTGCCTTGGCCGGCGATATCGGGTGCGGAGCCGTGGCACGGCTGGAACAGGCCGTGTTCATCGCCGATATCGCCCGACGGCGCCATCCCCATGCCTCCGACGAGCCCGGCGGTGAGATCGGACAGGATGTCGCCGAACATGTTCTCGGTGACCAGCACGTCGTAATCCCACGGCTTGCGAATCATGTCGAGCGCGGTCGCGTCGATGTAGTTGTGACGCGCCTCGATGTCCGGAAAACGCTGCGCACGCTCATCGAAGATCTTGCGAAAAAAGGCCATCGAGCGGAAGACATTGGCCTTGTCCACGCACGTCACCCGACCGGGGCGGCCCCGCTCCCGGCGCCGCTGCGCGAGACGAAACGCGAAATCGTGAACGCGTTCCGACCCGGCGCGGGTGATGATCATGGTGTCCTGCGCTTCGCGGTCGCCGCTGACGATGCCCTTTCCGCGGGACGCGAAGAGCCCCTCGGTAGACTCGCGGATCACGACCAGATCGATGCTCGCGGCGCGCGGATCGGCGAGCGGCGGCGCGATGCCGGGGATCGACCGTGCCGGTCGAACGCCGGCGTAAAGCTCGAGCTCCACCCGCAGGTCGAGCTGCGGCGCGATCTCGGTGCCGTCGGGATAGCGGATCGCGGGCCAGCCCATTGCGCCAAACAGGGTCGCGTCGGCCGCGCGCGCGGCGGCAAGGGTTGCGGGCGGCAGCGCCACGCCGGTGGCCTTGTAGTGTTGCGCGCCGGCGGGATGGTCCATGAAGCGGAACGAATAGGGCGCGTCGCGCGCGAGCCTTTCGAGGAGCGGTACCGTGGCGGCGATGACTTCCGGGCCGATCCCGTCTCCAGGCAGCACGGCGATGTCGATCACGCGGACGGCGGCGGCGATATTCATGGTGTACTCACAGATTGTTGAGGCGGTATTGTTCGAGGATCGCCAGGAGCTCGCGGCTGCCGCGTTCGCGATGAGCGCGATGCGCGTCGAAGGCCCCGCGCGCATCGCCGGAACGGATCTTGTCGACGACGTCCATGTGCTCGCGCGTCGAATGCGTCGGCTTGGGTCGCATGCGCAGCGTGACCATGCGGGCGCGGTGCGCGCGATCCCAGCAGTTCTGCACGGCTTCGATCAGCAGGCGATTGCCGGACAGCGTGATGAGGTGTTGGTGGAAGCGCTCGTCGGCGGCGGCCCAGGCGTCGAGGTCGTTGGCCTTGAGTGCGCGGCCCATGTCGCGCGACGCGTCGAGCAGCGGCTTCAGCTGCGCCTCGCTGGGCCGGCGCCGCACGGCCAGTTCCGCGGCCATCGCTTCCAGCGCCGTCAGCATCTCGTAAATGTCGCGCATGTCGTCGGCCGACACCGGCAACACGCTCATGCCGTGCCGCGGAATCACCTCGACCAGGCCCTCCCTCGCAAGCCGGATCAGCGCCTCCCGCACCGGTGTGCGGCTCATGCCTAACTCGAGTGCGAGCGCCTGCTCGAGGGCCCGATAGCCGGGCGGCCACACGTTGTCGAGAATGCGCCGGCGCATTGTCTGATACGCGGCTTCCACGAGCGAGCCGCCGGCTGAGTCGGGCGGGGGATCCGCCTGCGCGGCGGTCCGAGGAGGCGCCTTCATTCGGACCAGGCCCAGTGTGCCGGCGCGAGCCCTGCGACGGGAGAGCGAAACGAGTAGATTGCGTCGTCGAGGAGGCACCCCAGATAGGCGGTTCGACGGTCGCTGCCGCCGAACGCGATGCTCGAAATATTGCGCAGAACGCGGCCTTTCACGCCATCCAGGTGAGGCCGGCCCATCTCGCCCGCGCAATACGCCTGCTCGACCCACTCCAGATGCGCAGGATCGGTGTCCTCGACCATCGTGGCGATGGAGCGGTCGGGCGCCACCCGCAACACGCGGTTGCTGACGATGGAGACGATCCACAGGCATCCCTCCTCGTCGAACGCCATGCCGTCCGGAAACGTTCCCGCCTCGTACTCGACGAAGGTCTCACGTCGGCCGAGACTGCTGTCGTCATGCACGCGGAATCGAGACGTACGCCGGGCGAAGGTTTCGTTGACGTAGAGCCATTCGCCACGCGCGTCGAGTGTCACCTCGTTGGTATAGCCTAAGCCGTCGGCGACGATGCGCGCGCCACGCTGGTCGACCAGGACGACGAAGCCGTCGGCGACATCGCGGCGATACCCGAGCGCGCGCGGCACGAGGCGCGTGCTGACCGTGACCCACACCCGTTCCTTGGCGTCGTCCAGTACGAAGTTTGTGGGCGGGAGCGCGACGCCGTCCACTTCAACAAGGAATGGACGAACGCTGCCGTCCCGCGCCAGCGAGAACACGCCGCCGGCGTCTGTGCCCAAATCCGCAAACAGAAAGGAACCGTCACGTCGGAGTGCGATGCCGTTGGGACGAGCGGGGCGGTCGGCGGCAATCTCCGCGCGATAGAGCGTTTGTTCGCCGTCCGGGCGCAGATGGGCGATCCCTCCACGCCAGTCGGCCGTGTAGAGGTCGCCGACCTGCGTGGCCAGCACGCACTCTGGACGCTGCAATCCCCGGCCCACGCGTGCAATCGACGCGAGCTCGACTCTGGCCTCGCGGCTCGAAATCGACATTCGTAAGTTCCTCCTCGCATGCGTTGGCTCGTGCCGCCAACTTCATTTTTGTGCGTACGATAACGTATACGTTATCGTGACGCAGCGGCGGCGTCAAGAGGGCGCGACGCGCCGGCCGCTCTCATCCGGCGATCCGTAAGCACGTTGGGCTACCGCGGTATGGCCACGACACCGACGCCGTCGGGCGACGTCCCGCAATGCGCCCGTGACCTGCCCGGGGCTTTTCGGACCAGATGAAATTTGGCCGGGCCGATCGTTGAGCCGCTTGGATTTTCCGGACCGTTTTGACGGTTAGTTTTCGACGTTCCAAACGCCCGATTGGCGGACGAACTCCTCTGGCGCAACGTCATTGAGAGCCATGTGAGGCCGAGTCTCATTGTAATCCCCGCCTCCAGGCTTCGATGATCGCTCTGGCATCCTCCATGGTTTCGAACCAATGCACGTTCAAACATTCGTCGCGAAACGATCCATTGAAGCTTTCCACGTAGCATTTGTCGGTTGGCATGCCGGGGCGGCTGAAGTCGATTCTGACCTTGCAGTGATACGCCCATAGATCGAGCAAACGGCCGGAGAATTCACCACCGTCGTCGACGAATAAGTATTTGGGCGCTTGGCGTTGTGCGGCCAATCGATTGAGCGTAGCCACCACAGGCTCCCCACGCAGCCGCTGACCGACTTCGATGGCCAACGCGTCGCCGGTGAACACGTCACTGAATCTGAGCAGCACCTTCCTGAGTTGCCGTACCGCCCTGCGCCACATGCTGCCGCGCGGCAGCGGCAACCTGGTGATCATGTCGTCATTGGCCGGGCACGACGGCGGCGGCCCCGGAGCCAGCCACTACGGCGCGCCCAAGGGCGCACTGCTGAGCTAAGCCCCGGCGCCGGCCAAGGAAGTCGGCCCCCAAGGAGTGCGCGTTAATGCCATCGCGCCCGGACTGATCGCCACGCGATTTCACGACCAGTTCAACACACCGCAGGGACGAGCCGCGGGTGTCGAACGCAGGCCCTTGCCCCGTGAAGGGCAACCCGAAGACGTGGCCAACGCGGTCATGTACCTGAGCTCGCCGGCCGCGTCGTTCATCACCGGCGAGGTAATCGAGGTCAACGGCGGCATGGCGCTGTACTGAGCCGGGTCGCGCAACGCGCCAAGCACCCGGCAACGGCCGCAGGACGAAGAAGTTGCTGGACGGCGTTACTTTCGGCGAAGCCACGGTACTGCTCGTCGCCTGCCACCAAGACAGCCGGAACGCGCCGCTTCCTTTACCACGCGCACGGAGTGTGTTCTTCGCGCAATGCTGGGGGCATCGTCGCAACGTCCGCTTTCTCGCTGACGTTGCAACCGCCGATCAGGCATCTGCGTCCCTAACACGACCCGTCCCGGAAGCCGGCTCGAGCGCCCGCCTGGGCTGGCCGAAAACCTTCAATGCCTCGTCGAACCGCATGCGAAGCCTCGCGCGATCGTGTTCTATATCAACCGTCCCGACGGCCAGCGCCGCAACCAACCCCAGATGAAGCCTTAGCGTATCCCGGCGATGCCCGTTGTCAGTGCCTTCAGCCGCGCCGGCGATCGCGCCCAGTAGGTGCCCAATCACCGCGACGTTGCCGGGCGCATTGTTCCTGATCTGGTCGAAGGCAGTTTCAATCGCGTCATCGAACGACCAGCCCAACAATACCAACCTGACGACGCCGTCCTCCGAGCGATGGCGAACCGGCATGGGGCGAGAGGCTAGCTGCGCTACGATCGCCCCGAGGTGATCGATGCACATGACGGCGGTGGTGGTGTCGTTGATGCCCGGCGACAGCGCCTTGAGGGCAATGTCGACGAGCTGCCGGATACCGAATCCGAACTCCTGATCGATGGTGCGAAAGGCGCGAATCGAGACCTTGGCGCGGAAAAACTCCAATGCCTCGTCGTCGAGTGCGGCGCCGGTCAACACTGTCAATAGTCGCGCGTCTCGCGCAACGAAGCTGCCCGGCGCGACGTCTACCCGGACGGTAGCGGCATGCCGGGCGGCAAACTCGACGATACGGTGTACTTCGACGTCCTGCACGTATCCCCGCGCATCGGATCGCACGATGTGTCGGTACTGAGTCCCAGCGTCGGCACCAGTCGCGACTTCGTCGTCACTGATCTCGCAATCCTGGGTGTCTTTGGGAAACCGTTCGTCGATTGCCGCCAGGGTTTCGCCCGTGATCGATGCGATGATCGTCGACGCTTGAATCGACGTCGCGATGTGATGGATGAAAAAGACGAGCACGCCAATGCCCAGCAACGCCAGCAGCAACCCGACAAAGACGGCCAGCGAAGGAACAAATGCGCCCTCGTCGCCACTACGAATGGTTCGCAGCACCACGAGGCAATAGGTGAAGATCCCGACGAACGATCCCAGCACCACTTGATTGCGTCGGTCGCGCATGAAGTTGCGGAGGATGCGCGACGTGTACTGTGCGGACGCGGTGACGAGTGCCGCGATGGTCAGCGAAAAAGTCAAACCCGCGATGGTGATCATCGACGAGGCGATGGTCGACAGCATGCCGCGCGAGCCTTCGGCACCTGCGCCGAACAGCAGGGGGAAGGGTGTGGCCCACTTGAACTGATAATGTTTGTCGGCCTCCACCAGCGCAAAGGCGAGCACTGCAGCACCACCAACCATGAGGGTCGGCACAAACCACAGACTCGATCGGATGGCGCTCAAGAACGATTTGAGTTTGTCGAGCATCTGAGGTCCTGGGAAAAAAGGAGTCGAGGGCTCCGAAGCGTAGGGCGAGACGAGCGCACTGCCGACCCTATTAGCGAAGCGCCGAGGCGCACCTGCAGTCGCAGACAACGGTGTATTGGATGCTATCGCACGATTGCACGTTCAGATGTTGACTGCAGGGCAATGGACCTGCCTTCGCGTGGCGTTTGCGTTGCTCATATGGTCGCTTGCGTACACTCCGAAATGGGACACAGCGTCCAAGCCGGTGTGCTACTTCGCGAGCTGTTTCCGGATTGTCTGCAGTTCCTTGCGGCGCTTGGCGGTAGTCTTTGGATATGCCATCTTCAGCCCCTTGAACGTATCGATGATAATTTTCGATACGATCAACCGTGCGTTCTCCTTGTCGTCGGCGGGAATTGCGTACCACGGCGCGTTGGTTGTGCTCGTAGCACCCAAGCATTCGCCATAGGCCGTCATGTACTGTCCCCAGAATTTTCGCTCCTGGATATCCGCAGCGCTGAATTTCCAGTTCTTGTCCGGCTCGTCGATGCGTTGGAGGAAGCGCTTGCGCTGCTCCTCCGCAGAGAGGTGGAGGAAGAACTTGATAATCACCGTTCCGTTGCGATAGAGATGGTTCTCCAGATCCACGATGGACCGATACCGACCCTGCCAGACGTCTCTTGCGTCAGCCAGGGCAGATGGCAAGTGCTCACCGTCGAGAAGCGCTGGATGCACGCGAACGATCAGGACCTCTTCATAATAGGAACGGTTGAAGATGCCAATCTGGCCACGTTCGGGTAGTTCGCGGGTGGTGCGCCATAAGAAATCATGCTCCAGTTCGGCAGGGGTGGGATGTTTGAAGCTGAACACCTTACAGCCCTGAGGGTTGACACCGGACATCACGTGGCGGATGGCACCGTCCTTTCCCGCGGCGTCCATCGCCTGAAATATCAGAAGTAGCGCATAACGGTTGGAGGCGTAGTGAAGCTGCTGCAAGGAACTTAACTGTTCAACGTGTTCCGCGAGTAGCTGCTTGTATTTCTTCTTCGACTTGTACACAGGCTTCACGAGCGTTGGCCATTTCTTGAGATCGACGCGTTTACCCGGTGGCACGCGGAAATCGCTGGGATTGATACTCATTTGGTCCTTTCGTTCGGGTTCATCCGCTGAAAAATCTTCCGGGTCTCCTTGATCGCATCGATGATGACCGACAGGTCGGCGGTCGTCAGGACGTACGACACCGCCCGCTGAGAGTGACTGACCGTGTGCGCGGTCTCGACCGGTAGCGCCGTGTTGCCGAAATCGGTTTTCGTACCCGTGGCATAGGGCAGCGCGCCGATTTCGCCACGGCGAACGATCTCGTTGGGCCCGTTTTGGGTCAACCGCTTTTGCGCCTCGGCTTCACTGAGGCCTTCCGGCGGCGAGGCCGGTTTCTGCTCCACCTCCGGCACGGGCAACGATTTCAAGTCGTTTTGCGCATCGGGATTTGCTCCGGTCTCTGCCTCGGACTTCGACTCGGGCTTTGGGCTTCGATTCGGGCTTCGATTCTGTGGCAACTGGGCGCCTGCACCCGCGCTCGGTTGCCGGGAGGTCAGTGGACGGACAGAGGAGCCGCACGCGCATGACGTACCCCGCCTCGGCCGGAACAGTGTTCCAGCGACCTACTTACCGGGCGCGATTTGATTGTGATTCGTTACCGAGGTGACGCCCTGCACTGATCGGCACCAGGCTCGAACGTTTCTCGCCCGCCAGTTTTCGGTTGAAAGTTGACGCCTGTGGCACCGCGATGTTGCACATGCGACCTGACTCACGGGTCGATCAATGTTGGTTCGCGTTTTTCTCCCGCCTCCCAATAGCCAGTACGCCCGTAGTGTTCGTAGAGGCTGACTTCGCCGTTTCGATCCAGCACTGCCGCGGCGTCGTAGGGCGGCGCGTCTTTCACGGCTTGCCGTGTCAGGCTGACGGACACCGTCGCGTCGTACCAATTGACGTTATCGATCCATTGCGGCGCGATAAGCACCCGGTGTCCCATCCACCAGTTACTTGTGTTGACGATCATGTAGCGAATCGCCCAGGTTTCGTCGTCGACAAGCAGGCTTTCGACGTGACCGATGTCGCCATCGCTCGCCTCGATATGATAGGTCATCACCGCTTTGCACGCGCGGAGATGAGGGTCGTCGTTCTGGTGTCGTGCCGCTTCCGCGCGCGCGAGCGATTTCTCGCCTTCCGACTGTGCCGAGGACGGAGACGATTCGAACCCCGCGTAATCCGGCGCCATCATGGTGGGGTAGAGCCCCCCGCCCCAGAGCCCCGCACCACCCCAGTAGAACGGATAGTTGTAATAGCCGAGGTATCGTATCTCGTGCTGGCGCGAGATCGGTTTGTTGGTGTCAATGTCGGGGCTGTTCTTCACTTGCTCTTTCGTAATCGAAACGGGCAGTTCCCTTTCCGCCCAGTTCGGACGTCCGATCGCCACCGGCGAGATAAGCACTTTTCGGCTCGAGAGCCAGGTTCCGGTATCGACGACGAGGTAGCGGATGACCCACGCGGCGTCGTCGAAATAGAAATCCGTTACACGCCCAATGTCGCCGTCCGTAGCGCGGATGGCGTAGTCTTCCAGGTCATTCATGCTGCGCAACATGGGTTCTTCTCCTTCGAGTGCGTCGAACGACCGGCGTTCAACGAATTAAGAAACGGGGATCTGTCGCAGACGCGCCCCGACGATGAGCTCTGTACGCATGCATGGATAGGTGAGGAGTCAGTCGATAAGCGTCTGTCACGGCACATTTCCGACTTTGCGATTCTTGATCGTGTCTGGTCTGCGAACTCGATTGCGACTTGCCCAATCTGTGCGCCAACGCGCGTTGTGTCAGTTCGGTAACGCACACAGGGGTTTCGTTCCATTCGATGGGAATGCGGACAGCAGCGGCAAGCCTTCTGCGGAAACCTCGACGGGTCTTGAGCAAAGACTGTAGCGGAATATTTCGTCGGTCTAGGTGTCCTATCGTACTGAAAGGCTGCCCCATCGCTGTTAGCATCTTTCCCATCCCAACAACTCATCGGTAACCAGCCGCCAAGGCATTCTGGTTTGCTCCGCAGCGATACAAACCAACACCGAGGGTGCTGTCGTCACTCGGATCGGCTCCATGCTCATGTCTGCACGTGGGTGGCTGGCAAGCTCACATCGTTATGAAAATGATCGCGTGTGTGTTCAATTCGCGCAGCGCTGCGGAATCGGCGCGGGACTGCCTGCGGCAGCACGGTTTTGAAGGCGCACGAGTTCGCGTCGAAGGTGGCGAGCTCGCGGAAGGGCCGAATGCGGGTGGTCACGCCCACGGACCTGCCGTGGCGCCGAGCGTGGACCGTGGCTTGGTCGGCGTGATAGGGCGCATGTTCAGCGGCCTCCTGCCCGACGGCGACGAAGTTGCAGGCTACGCGCAAGCCGTGAACGACGGCAAATATGTCGTCGCCCTGGATGTCGCCGACGATGCGGCCGCCGCGCGTGCTGCATCGATTCTGCACGAGTGCAGTGGACAGATCACCGCGCCGACAGGTTCCAGCGATGGGATGTCGGCGGCCCCGACATCCCCGGTTGGAAGTGACCAGGGCGGTTACGGCGCGGGCGCGGGAGTCGACGTTGCGGCAGCCGTGTCTGGTCCGCGCATCTATCCACTTCCGAACAGCCCCACGGGCTGGGGTGAAGCTTCGCAAGGCTCGAAAAGCTCAATCGGCGGCACAATGAACGACCCGGGGCGTCCGGAGGGCCTGCTGCGCGACGCGAAAGGACTCGGTACCGACGCGGATCGCCGCGTTCTGGTAGGCACTCAAGCAACACAATACCGCGACGCCAAGCCTTCGCGCCAAGCGAAATGATTTCGAACTCGGCGGATTGGACCTACCGAGCCGTCACCGACCGGTGACGTTTCGCTATCGCACCAGGGCGACTGCCCGTTTGCATACGTTCTCGACCGTAAAGCCATACTCACGCAACAAGACATCGCCGGGTGCCGAGGCACCAAAACGATCGACTCCCAGCACGTCGCCGTGATCTCCGACGTAACGATGCCATCCTTGCGACGCGCCTGCTTCCACCGCGAGGCGCGCGCGGATCGAAGGCGCTAGCACCGCATCGCGATATTCCTTGGGCTGGGCATCGAACAGATCCCAACTCGGCATCGAGACGATTCGCGCCCGGACTCCTTGTGCGAGCAACTGCTGCGCTGCCGCGACGATCAGGCCGACCTCCGATCCGGTCGCGATCAGGATCAGGTCGGGTTTGCCGTCTGGCGCATCGGCCAACACATAGGCACCGCGCCGCAGGCCGTTCGCCGCGGCGAATTGGGTACGGTCGAGCGTGGGCACGTTTTGCCGCGTCAAGATGAGCGCCACCGGCCGGTCCCGGGTTTCCAGCGCAACGCGCCACGCGACCGCCGTTTCGTTGGCGTCGCCGGGGCGAATGACGATAAGGCGCGGCACCGAGCGCAAGCCGGCGAGCTGTTCGACCGGCTGATGCGTGGAACCATCCTCGCCGAGCGCAATGCTGTCATGGGTGAACACGTAAATGACGTGCAGTCCCATCAGCGCCGCGAGGCGGATCGCCGGACGCATGTAATCGGAGAAGACCAGAAACGTCGCGCCGAAAGGCACGGTTCCGCCATGCGCGGCCAGCCCGTTGAGAATCGCGCCCATGCCATGTTCGCGCACGCCGAAGTGCAGATTGCGGCCGGCAGCGCTCCAGCCGCCACCCTCGGAGCCTTGTCGATCGCGGGCGCTCACGCCCGGCGGCTCAAAATCCCCCAGCCCAGTCAGCCCGGTGTGCGTCGATGGATCCAGATCCGCCGAGCCGCCTATGAAGGCTGGCAGGTGCGCCGCGATGGCATTCATTACCTTGCCCGAGGCGACACGAGTGGCCATGCCTTTAGCGTCGGCAGGAAAGACGGGAATGTCCGCATCCCACTTCGCCGGCACGTCGCCGCGGAGGACCTGCCCCAGCTCTCGCGCGAGGTCAGGAAACGCTTCCGTGTACGCGGCAAATCGGCCGTTCCAGGCCGTTTCCGCCTGCGCGCCCCGTTCGACCGCTTGGCGAAAGTACGCAAGCGCCAGGTCGGGGACAAGAAACGCCGGTTCCTCAGGCCAACCCAGATTCCGCTTGGTCAAGCGCACTTCCTCTTCGCCCAGCGGTGAACCGTGCGCTTCGAAGGTGTCCTGCTTGTTCGGCGAGCCGTAGCCGAGATGGGTGCGTACCAGGATCAGCGACGGGCGCCCGCTTTCAGCTCGGGCGGCGTGCAGCGCCTGGTCGATCGCGCCTAAGTCGTTCCCGTCGCCGACCAACTGGGTGTGCCAGCCGTAGGCTTCGAAGCGCCGAGCGCGATCCTCCGTGAAGGTGATGTCGGTGCCGGCGGAAAGCGTGACGTAATTGTCGTCGTACAGATAGATCAGTTTGCCGAGCCGCAAATGGCCGGCCAGCGACGCAGCCTCCGAAGCGATGCCCTCCATCAGGTCGCCGTCGCTCACGATCCCGTACGTGAAGTGGTTGATGATCTCGAAACCGGCGCGGTTGTAACGCGCGGCCAGGTGCGCCTCCGCCATCGCCATGCCGACGCCGTTGCCGAATCCTTGCCCCAGCGGACCCGTCGTCACCTCGACGCCGGGCGTGAGGCCGCGCTCCGGATGTCCGGGCGTGATGCTGCCCCATTGACGGAACTGCTTGATCTGCTCGAGCGAAAGACCGTAGCCGGTCATGTGGAGGAGGCTATACAGCAGCATCGATCCGTGTCCGGCAGACAGAACAAAGCGATCGCGGTCGAACCAGTGAGGGTCAGCCGGATTGTGTTTGAGGAACCGGGTCCAAAGCACATAGGCCATCGGCGCGGCGCCCAGCGGCAATCCGGGGTGACCACTTTTGGCCTTCTGAACGGCGTCGACCGACATGAAGCGCAGCGTATCGATGCACGTATCGTCCAACGCCGAGGCGAACTGCTGCGCGGAAGGCGTTGCGCCGATCGGGGTGTCATTGACGTTCATAGCACCTCATCCACAGAACAACCGAATATGCGGAAAGAACGTTAGCTTGATTTCCACCTTGATTGCAAGGACAGCTCTTGCGTCGCACCGGCCACAACCAGACGTCCGGCGTATGTCTGGTGACGCACAGATCGGTTTCATGAAGCGACCTAACATCCATTCAGGAGCATGAACGGGGGCGAGAACTGCGCATACTGAATTCCTGCGGGTCTGGTCTTGCCCGCATCCGGTGCGGTGCTGCAGAGGTGAATTCCAAGCCCCGGCAGCACACATTCCGTCGACAAATCCAGAACGAAAGTGGGCTCTTCACATGTTCGATAGCATCGGAAGTCCCAGGCAAAGGCCTGTGAGATCCGACTCCAAACCTCGCGCCGAGCACGTGGGGGCGCGGAGCCTCTTGGAAGACGCTGTGTACGATCCTTCGGGCCGACGTATCGGCGAGGTCGAAGAAATGATACTCGACGTCCGGACTGGTTGCGTACGCTATGTCGTATTGGCGTTTGGAGGATTTCTGGGGATTGGACGCAAACGCGTCGCCGTTCCCTGGAGCGCGTTGACTCCCGACCTTGACTCTCAGCGGTGCGTCCTGGACGTGGCGGTGATGCATTTGATGGCCGTACCGGTCGTCAACGAAGACCCTTGGCTGCAGCGCCTCGACCGGTTTCGGGCGAGTGCCCGTCGCGGCTGACTACGATTGGCGTCCTTGCAGCCGTGATTCGCACATGGCCTCGACGTCCCAAACGCTGTAGGCGCCCCGTTGCGTCATCCGGGGCGGTTACAGCGGCGTGTAGCTGAGAAACCCGCGATCAGTTGCAGGACGTGATGGCGCTGATCCATGCCGACCCGCAGCTCGTGCGTGCGCACCTCCTGCGCTGCGCGTCACGCCAGTTTTCACAAGGCGATGTACAGCATTGGTGGCATCCTCCATCGGGGCGGGGCGTACGCACCCGTTGTTCGGACGACTACCTGTGGCTGCCGCTGGCAACGTGCCGATACGTACTGTGCACCGGCGACGCCGCGGTACTCGACGAGCCGATAGCCTTCCTCGAAGGCCGTTCCCTGAAGGCGGACGAATCGTCGTACTACGATCTGCCGACGCAATCGGAGGAGAGTGCGAGTCTGTACGACCACTGCGTGCGCGCGATCGAGCTTGGCCAGCGCTTCGGCGCGCACGGCCTGCCGCTGATGGGCTCGTGCGACTGGAACGACGGCATGAACCTCGTCGGCGCCGGCGGCAAGGGCGAAAGCGTCTGGCTGGGATTCTTTCTTTGCGCGGTCTTGACGCAGTTCGGCGAACTCGCGCAACAGCGCGGTGATGACACCTTCGCGCAGCGCTGTCGGAGCGAGGCCGCCGCGCTGCGTCAGAACGTCGAGCGGACCAGTTGGGATGGCGCGTGGTACCGCCGCGCCTACTTCGACGACGGCTCGCCGCTGGGCTCCTCGCAAAACGTCGAATGCCGCATCGATTCGATCGTGCAGAGCTGGTCGGTCCTATCCGGAGCGGGCGATCCGACGCACGCACGCGCGGCCATGGACGCCGTCGATCGCCATCTCGTCCGACGGGACGGCGCGTTGGTCCAGCTTCTCGATCCGCCGTTCGACAAATTCCAACCGAATCCAGGCTACATCGAGGGCTATCTGCGTGGCGTGCGTGAGAACGGGGGCCAGTACACCCATGCCGCAGCCTGGGTCGGGATGGCGTTCGCGGCGCTCGGTGATGCGGAACGTGCGTGGGAGGTCTTCACCATGATCAATCCCATCAACCACGCAACCTCGGCCGATGCGCTCTCGATCTACAAGACGGAACCCTACGTTCTCGCGTCCGACGTCTACGCACTCGCGCCGCACGTCGGCCGCGGCGGCTGGACCTGGTACACCGGTTCGGCAGGATGGACGTATCGGTTCATTGTTGAATCGCTGCTGGGTTTGCGACTCAACGTAAACAAGCTGTATTTCACGCCGTGCCCGCCCGCGGACTGGACGACATTCACCCTGAACTATCGTCATCGGGACACGGTCTACCACATCGGAGTCGTGCAGGCCGCCGGTGGCGTGGCGCGGGTGACGCGGGACGGTGTCGAGCAGAGCGACCAGGCCATTCCTTTGGTGGATGACCACCAGGAACACGTGGTCGCTGTGCACCTGCCACGTGCGCACCGGTAAGGAGACGCAAGATGCAAATCGGCGTGATCGGATTGGGACGTATGGGGTCGAACATGGTGCGGCGCCTGGCCAAAGGGGGCCACGCGTGCGTGGTTTATGACGTGCACGCCAAGGCGGTCAAGGATGCGAGCCAGCACGGAGTCGTCGGCACGACTTCGGTAGAGAAGCTGGTCGCGGGCTTGGCCAAGCCGCGCGCGGTCTGGCTGATGGTGCCCGCGGCCGCGGTCGATCAAGAGCTCGCCAAGCTGACGCCACTGCTCGAAGCCGGCGACATCGTCATCGATGGCGGCAACTCCTACTACCGCGACGATATCCGCCGTGCCGTCGAGTTGAAACCTCGAAACATCCATTTTGTCGACGTCGGGACGAGCGGGGGAGTGGCGGGCCTCGAGCGCGGCTATTGCCTGATGATCGGTGGCGAGAAGGCGATCGTCGAGCACCTTGCCCCGATTTTTGCGACCCTCGCGCCCGGCGCGGACGCCGCGCCACGCACGCTCGGCCGCAAGAAGCGCAACAGCACCGCCGAAGAGGGCTACCTGCATTGCGGGCCGCATGGAGCGGGCCACTTCGTCAAGATGGTTCACAATGGCATCGAGTATGGCTTGATGGCTGCCTATGCGGAGGGACTGAACATCCTGCGCCATGCCGACGCCGGCAAGCGGCCGCAGACGACGGATGCGGAGACGGCACCCATGAGGGATCCGGAGTATTACCAATATGAAATGGACCTGCCCGACATTGCGGAGGTCTGGCGCCGCGGCAGCGTGATCGGCTCGTGGCTTCTGGACCTCACCGCCAGTGCGCTCGCCGGCGACCCCGGCCTGAAGAATTACGCGGGTCGCGTGTCGGATTCGGGCGAGGGGCGTTGGACGATTGCGGCAGCGGTCGACGAAGGCGTGCCGGCATCGGTGATCAGCGCGGCACTCTTTGGGCGCTTCGAATCTCGGGGCAACGCCGACTACG
>JBDTRG010000194.1:0-6414 GCA_039931775.1 Betaproteobacteria bacterium
TGCTTCAGCAATGCCTCGGCCAGCGTGGCATTGTCCGAGAGATCGGCGAACGCGATCTCGGGCTCGATCATCCAGAACTCGGCGAGATGCCTGCTGGTGTTGGAGTTCTCCGCGCGAAACGTCGGCCCGAATGTGTAGACCTTCGACAGCGCGAGGCAGTAGGCCTCGACGTTGAGCTGTCCGGACACCGTCAGGAACGTCTCACGGCCGAAGAAGTCCTGCGCGAAGTCGACCCGACCGTCGGGCGTGCGCGGCAGGTTCGCGAGGTCCAGCGTCGAGACGCGAAAGAGCTCGCCCGCGCCTTCCGCGTCGGCGCCGGTGATGATCGGCGTGTTCACCCAAAGAAAGCCGTTGTCGTGAAAGAAACGATGGATCGACTGCGCGATCGTGTGTCGGACGCGCGTCACCGCGCCAATCACGTTGGTGCGCGGCCGCAGGTGCGCGACCTCGCGCAGGAATTCAAGCGTGTGCGGCTTCGGCTGGATCGGGTAGGAATCCGGGTCCTCGATCCATCCGATCACGCTGATCGATTCGGCCTGCATCTCGAACGGCTGCCCTTTCGCCGGCGACGGCACGATCGTCCCGGTGGCCTCGATCGCGCATCCGGCCGTCAGGCGGAGGACCTCGCCGGGATAGTTGGCCAGCGTATTCGGCGCCACCACCTGCACCGGATGGAAGCAGGACCCGTCCGAAACGTGCACGAACGAAATGCCGGCCTTCGAATCGCGGCGCGTGCGGACCCACCCCTTCAGCGTGACGGGGTTGTCTTTTGGCGCGCGGCCCGCAAGAACGTCCGCACAGGTCAGAAGTGTCATCGGATGCCTCGGATCATTGGGAAGAGCCCGCGCACGCCGACGAGGGCGATGATTCGTCACTTCGGTGGCACGGGAAACCTGACGCCGAGGATGCGGACACCCCCGGCGCAATGCCGCCATTCTATCCGGCCATGCAAGCTGACAACGATCCGTATTGCGCAGCCTCCTCGAAGAACGGGGCGCGAAGGCGACCTGAAGCCGGCTGCCGCGCCGCGGATCGGGCCCTAGCTGCGCAATGTCTTGTTGAAGAACGCGACGGTGCGCTCCCATGCGAGCTTCGCCGCGGCCTCGTCGTAGCGCGGTGTGGTGTCGTTGTTGAACCCGTGCTCGGTCGTCCCGTACTTGAACATTTCGTACTTCACCCCGGCGGCCTTCAGCGCGGTCTCGTACGCCGGCCAACCGGCATTGATCCGCTCGTCGTTGCCCGCGTATTGGACGAGCAACGCCGCCTTGATCTTCGCCGCATCCTCGGCGGTCGGTTGCGCGCCGTAGAACGGCACTCCGGCAACGAGGTCCGGCAACCGCGTCGCGAGCATGTTGACGATTCCGCCCCCGTAGCAGAAGCCGACGGCGCCGATCTTGCCGGTGCATTCGGGCAGGCCCTTCAGGAATTTTGCGGCCGCGATCCAGTCCGCGCGCGATTTCGTCTGGTCGAGCTTGGCGAACAGGTCGCGCGCCTTGTCCTCGTCGCCGGGGTATCCGCCGAGCGGGAACAGCGCATCGGGCGCGAACGCGACGAAATTGTCGAGCGCCAAGCGCCGCGCGATGTCGGCGATGTGCGGATTGAGCCCGCGATTCTCGTGGACGACGAGGACGCCCGGAAGCTTGCCGGGGGGCTTCGCCGGCATCACCAGGTAGCCGCGCATCGTACCGTAGCCTTCCGGTGACGCGTACTCGACGAAGCTCGCATTGATCCGGGGATCGTCCTTCGCCACCTTCTGCGCCTGCGCAAATTGCGGCGATAGCGCCTCGAGCAGCATCGTCGCGGTAACGCCGCCGACCGCGTACTTCGCGATGCCGTTAAGAAATCCTCGGCGGTCGGTGAGCCCGTGCACGTACTTGTCGAACCAGCGCAATACCTCCGGATGAAAGTCCGCAGCCGTCTTCCTTTCCACGTTCACTCCTCCGTCAATGGGGACCTGCTCGAATCGCCGAGGAGACCGTCAGCGCGAACGCCACTCGGCGAGCCACAGCCGATCGAGCTCGGCCGCCACCGCCGGCGGCGGCGCGCCGATCAGCGTGGTCCGGCCGCGCTGGAAGATCTTTCCATAGACGACACTCCGGTTCGGCGAATAGAGCAACACGGCGTTGTTGTCGCCACAATCGTGATTCTTGCACGCGCTGGCGAGCGTGTAATCGACACTGACGACCTTCACCCGTTTCATCGGCGGCGCCGGACCGTCGAGTTTCGCGAGCCATGCTTCGCTGACCTTCGGACCGAGCGCCCTGTAGTAGAGCGACCTGAACTTCGGATCCTTCAGCAGCGCCGTCGGCCCCAGCATCGGCTCGTCGATGCTCTTGTTCGGCGGCAGGGCTCCCTTCTTTGGAGGTTGGGAGCTGTTTTCCGGGGCCTGCGGGGCACAGTGGCGAAACTTCGATTTGAGCTGTGCGCTGCCGAGGGCCGTCCGCACTTTAGCGTCGCCATCGATGGTGATGTACTGTCCTGCCGTATCGCGAAAGACGATGAACAGCAACTGCGAGCCACCCCGCACTTCGCTCATCAACGTCATCCGGTAGTTCGGTGGCGGAGACTGCCCGAAAAAGGCGGCCGCAGCCTGCAAGTTCTGTCCGGTGAGCCGCGTGCCCTGCGGGTCCACGATCAGCGCGTCGGCGGCCACCCGCAGAAACGGCAACTTCGCATTGCCGCAGTCGGTCGAATAGGTGCCGCCGAATGCCTTGAGCGTATCGGCGTCCAACCCGCCTTGCGCCCACACCGGCGCCATGGCCAGCATGGCAGCGGCGGCGGCGCGGGACAGGCATTCGACAAGCTTCATGCAGACTCCCGGTTCTTGCAGATGCGATGGAGGGGTATCGCGCCAGGGGGGCGGGCACCGCGCGGCGGCACACGCCAGCGATTATCATCCAACTCGCCGGCGCCGACCCTCTCGGCACGCATCTGCCAGACCGCATTCCGCGTAATTGTCCGGGAGCGGGCTCGCGAAAAGTAGGGTCAGACTCGACTTTTCCAGAATGCCGAACGACTGGCGACGATGTTCAGAATAAATCGAGTCTGACCCTAATTTTCGCGTCGTAATCCCTAATGACCACCGCACCCCCCGATGATCGCGGTTCGCGCAAGCGCATCGGATGGATTCGCACCGCCACGCTGGTCGCCTCGATCGTGCTTGCGGTCTACGGGACAGCCATCGCCTGGGTTTCGCTGCGGCAGGAGTCGCTGCTGTTCCATCCGATACCGCTTCCACGCGAATACTCCTTTGCGCCGCCGGACGTACACGAGGTCAGCGTCGACGTCGATGGCGCCACCCTGTCGGCGCTGCACTTTCGGCTTCCGAATCCCAAAGGCGTCGTGTTCTTCCTGCATGGCAACAGCGGCAATCTGGCGACGTGGTTCACTGCATCGTCGTTCTACCGTGACGCGAACTTCGACCTCTTCATGGTCGACTATCGCGGCTTCGGCAAAAGCACCGGCCGGATCGGAAGCGAGACCGAGCTCCGCGGCGACGTTCGCAAGGCATGGGACGCCGTGGCCCCGATGTACCAGGGCAAGCGCACGGTGATCTACGGCCGCTCGCTCGGCACGGCGCTGGCGGCCGGCCTCGCGGCCGAAGTGCAGCCGGATCTCACGATTCTGGTTTCTCCGTACTGGAGTGTCGCCGATCTCGCGCGGACCCATTTTCCATGGGTGCCGGCGGCGCTCGTCCGCTATCCGCTGGCCACGTATGCCGACGTGCGCCGCATCCGGACGCCGGTGCTACTGGTCCATGGCGAAGACGACCGGCTGATTCCGATCGACGACAGCGAGCGGTTGCTGACCGTGGCACCTCAGGGCGAGCTGCTGCGCGTACCCGGCGCGCATCACGACGACGTGCACCAGTTCGACGTCTATCTTGATTCGCTCGCCCGCCACCTTTCGCGGCTGTAGCGAACGGAAAGCAAAAAGGCCGGGCGCAACACGCCCGGCCTTCGCCGTCGACTCCCTTGGCCGGACGCTACGCGGCCTTGGCGGCTTCCGTCGCTTCGGCGGCCTTCTCGGGGCGATCGACCAGCTCGACCAGCGCCATCGGCGCGTTATCGCCGACGCGGAATCCGAACTTGAGGATGCGCAGGTAACCGCCCGGACGCGCCTTGTAGCGTGGGCCGAGCTCGTTGAAGAGCTTGGTCACGACTTCGCGATCGCGCAGCCGGTTGAACGCGAGCCGGCGGTTGGCGAGTGTGGCGTCCTTGGCGAGCGTGATCAACGGCTCCGCGACGCGGCGAAGTTCCTTCGCCTTCGGCAGCGTGGTCTTGATGACCTCGTGCGTCAGCAGCGAATTGGTCATGTTGCGCAGCATCGCGAGGCGATGGCTGCTGGTGCGGTTCAGCTTCCGCAGGCCGTGACGGTGGCGCATGGTTCTGCTTCCTTGGTTTTCGCGCGCGGGTTACGGGCGGTCGAGTCCGGCCGGAGGCCAGTTCTCGAGCTTCATCCCCAGCGAAAGCCCGCGCGACGCGAGCACTTCCTTGATCTCGTTCAACGACTTGCGTCCGAGGTTCGGAGTCTTCAGCAATTCCGTCTCGGTGCGCTGGATGAGATCGCCGATGTAATAGATGTTCTCGGCCTTCAGGCAATTCGCCGAGCGGACCGTCAGCTCGAGATCGTCCACCGGGCGCAGCAGGATCGGATCGACCTGCGGCGACGAACGCTCCGCCGCCGGTTGATCGGTGCCCTGCAGATCGGCGAAGACCGACAGCTGCTCGACGAGCACGGAGGCGGCATAGCGCACCGCTTGCTCCGGCTCGACGACGCCGTTGGTTTCGATGTCGAGCACGAGCTTGTCCAGGTCGGTGCGTTGCTCGACCCGCGCGCTCTCGACCGCGTAGGTGACGCGGCGAACCGGGCTGAACGAAGCGTCGAGCAGAATGCTGCCGATCGTGCGGCCGCCATCGGGCTTGATCCGGGCGGTCGCCGGCTGATAGCCGCGGCCCTTCTCGACCTTGATCTCCATCTCGATCTTTCCGCCGGCGGTCAAATGCGCGATCAGGTGATCGGGATTGATGATCTCGACGTCGTGGTTGGGCTCGATGTCCGCGGCCGTGACGGGACCTTCGCCCGTCTTGGCGAGCTTCAGCAGCACGTGGTCGCGGTTGTGGAGCTTCAGCACCACGCCCTTGAGGTTCAGCAGAATGTCGACGACATCCTCCTGCACCCCGTCGAGCGCCGAGTATTCGTGCAGCACGCCCGTGATCCTGACCTCGGTGGGGGCGTAGCCCGGCATGGACGACAGAAGCACGCGCCGAAGCGCGTTGCCGAGCGTGTGGCCGTAACCCCGCTCGAACGGCTCCATCACCACCTTGGCGTGGAACGGCGAGCTGGACTGGACGTCGATGATGCGCGGTTTCAACAGGACATTGCTCTGCATGCGGAACCTTTATGCCGGAGAACTTCTGGTGGACCCGAAGGCGAGCGGCCGAAACCGTCGCCGTCGAACATCCTTTACTTCGAATACAACTCGACCACGAGGCTTTCGTTGATGTCCTGCGCAAACTCGGATCGGTCCGGCGCACCCTTGAACGTGCCGGACATCTTCTTCACATCGACTTCCACCCACGACGGGAAGCCCACTTTTTCCGCGAGCTGCAGCGCATCCTGGATGCGCAGCTGCCCCTTCGCCTTCTCGGTCACGCCGATGAGGTCAGACGCCTTGATCAGCGCCGACGGGATGTTGAGGACGCGCCCGTTGACGGTGACCGAGCCGTGGGTGACGAGCTGGCGCGCTTCGGCACGGGTCGAACCCAACCCCATCCGGTAGACGACATTGTCGAGCCGTGACTCAAGCAGCTGCAGCAGGTTGGTGCCCGTCGAGCCCTTGCGGCGCGCGGCCTCACCAAAGTACCGCCGGAACTGACGTTCCATGATGCCGTAGGTCCGGCGCAGCTTCTGCTTTTCGCGCAGCTGGTTGCCGTAGTCCGACATGCGCATGCCCGACCGCACGCCGTGCTGGCCGGGCTTGGTCTCGAGCTTGCACTTGGTTTCGAGCGAGCGGCGCGCGCTCTTCAGGAAAAGGTCGGTACCTTCCCTGCGCGCGAGCTTGCATTTGGGTCCGGTATATCGAGCCACTTTGCGTTTCCCCGTGAATCGTTGGTCAGATGCGGCGGCGTTTCGGCGGGCGGCAGCCGTTGTGCGGAATCGGCGTGACGTCCGAGATGCTCGTGATCTTCATCCCGAGCGCATTCAGCGCGCGCACCGCCGATTCGCGGCCGGGGCCCGGCCCCTTGATCCGCACTTCGAGGTTCTTGACGCCGCATTCCACCGCGACGCGGCCGGCTTTCTCGGCGGCGACCTGCGCGGCGAACGGCGTCGATTTGCGCGAGCCCTTGAAACCGGCTCCGCCCGAGGTCGCCCACGACAGCGCGTTGCCCTGGCGGTCGGTGATCGTGATGA
>JBDTRG010000195.1:0-5467 GCA_039931775.1 Betaproteobacteria bacterium
GGGCGAGCGGGTCGCGGACGGCAAGCCGCGGTGCGGCGTCGAAAAACTCCGGGAAGTGCATGGCCTCGATCTCCTTCGGGTGGGCGGGCTTGCCAAACGGCCGTCATGTTACTAAGATAGTACTTGATTACTGACTTTCAAGCGACCCTATCAAATCCATGCCTGCAACAACTCTTGTGTCCGCTGCCCCGCGCCAGCGCTTGACCACCGCAGCCCGGCAACGGGAGATCGTCGCCGTCGTCCTGGCGCTTGCACGCGAGCGCGGTCCCGACGCGATCACGACCCAGGCCATCGCCGACCGGATGGGCCTCACGCAGGGCGCCGTGTTCCGGCATTTCCCCGACAAGCAGGCGATCTGGCTCGCGGTCTTTGCCTGGGTGCGCGAAGCGCTCGGCGCGGCGATCGCGGCGGCAATGGAGAAGGCGGATTCGCCGCTGGCCAAGATCGAGCGCGCGTTTCTTGCTCACGTGGCCTTCATCGCGGCGAACCCGGGTGTGCCGCGCGTCATGTTCCACGAGATGCAGTACCCGGGAGACTCGCCGGTGCGCGCCGAAGTGCGCGCGATGATCAACTCATATCGCCAACGGCTCACGCTGCTCTTCACGCAGGCGAAGGCCGCCGGTGAACTTCCGCGCGACCTCGATGCGACGCTGGCGCCGGTGGCATTCATCGGGGCGGTGCAGGGCCTCGTCATCGAGGCATCACTCGCCGGCGACGAGACGGGAATGGTGAAGCGGGCGCGCAAGCTCCTCCCGCTCCTCCTCGACGGTTATCGCGGGCAGAGGACGTCGTGAATCTTCGCTTTGGCCGCAAGGCGACGCTGATTGCTGCCGGTATCGGAATCGTGGTGCTGCTCGGCTGGCTGGTGACGAGCCAGGGGCCGCTCGCACCGACAAAGGTGACGATCGCAAAGGTGGAGCAGGGCCCGCTGGTCGCGAGCACCTTCGGCATCGGCACGGTCGAGGCTCGCCGCAGCTACGCACTCGGACCCACGGTGGCCAGTCGCGTCCTGCGGGTGCTGGTTGATCAGGGCGATTCGGTGAAGGCGGGGCAACTCGTCGCGGAACTCGATCCGGTCGACCTCACGGATCGCGTCACCAGCGGCCAGATGGCGGTTGAGCGGGCGGCAAGTACCATCCGCGCGGCCGAGGCGCAGCAAGCCGAAGCCCAGAGCCGCGCTCGGCTGGCCACGTCCAGCGCACGGCGTTACGCAGAACTGCGCGCCCAAGGGTTCGTCAGCCAGGAGGCCGTCGATGCCAAGGCGCACGAAGCCAACGCCGGGAAGGCCGGCGTGGACGCCGCGACGGCCCAGGTCGCAGCGGCGCGGCGCGATCATGAACGGGCGCAGGCCGATGTTGCCGGCATCGGCAAGCTGCGTACGCAGGCCCGGCTGCTGAGCCCGGTCGATGGGGTGGTGAGCGCGCGGCTGGTCGAACCTGGGACGACGATCGTCGCTGGCCAGGCGATCGTGCAGATCATCGATCCGGCGACCCTGTGGGTCAGGGCGCGGATCGACCAGGGCCAGTCCGGAGGAATTCGCGTCGGCCAGCCGGCCAAAATCGTGCTGCGTGTGGACCCGAAACGCGCCTACCAGGGGGATGTGCAGCGGGTCGATTGGGTGAGTGACGCCGTTACCGAAGAACGGATCGTCAATGTCGGCTTCGCGCTTCGGCCCGACGCCATCTCCGTCGGCGATCTGGTCGAAGTGACGATTCGCGTTGCCGACCTTGCCAGCGTTCGCTCGATACCCGCGGCCGCAGTGAAGCGGGTCGAACGGCAGGATGGCGTGTGGCAGGTTCGCGCTGGACGTGTCGCGTTCCGGCCGGTCAAGGTCGGCATCACGACGCTGGACGGGCGCAGCCAGCTTCTCGACGGCCTCGTTGTCGGCGACGCGGTCGTCGTGCACAGCGAGCGGGCGCTGCAGCCGGACGCCAGGGTGAAGGTCGCCGCCGCCATCGTCGATGCTGGACCATGATCAATCTCGCCACGCGGGATATCCTGCACGGCTGGGGCAAATTCGTGTTCACCGGTGTTGGGCTGGGGTTGCTCATCGGCGTCACGCTGTCGATGGCGGGTATCTATCGTGGCCTGGTCGACGACGGCAAGGCGCTGCTGGCCATCGGCGGCGCCGACCTGTGGGTCGTGCAACGCGACACGCTGGGGCCGTACGCGGAGCCGTCGAGCGTGCGCGACGACGCCTATCGGAGTCTGCTCGGCATCCCCGGCGTCGCAGAGGCCGGCAATGTCACCTACCTGACCATGCAGGTTCAGCACCAAGGCGGCGAGGTGCGCGTGATGCTGGTCGGCTTCGAACCAGGGCATCCCGGCGAGCCCGGGTATCTCGTCGCCGGACGCCCGATCACGCGGTCGCACTACGAGGCGATCGCCGATGTCAAGACTGGGCTCCGGTTGGACGAACGCATCCGCATCCGTCGGCACGAATACACCATCGTCGGTCTGACGCGCCGCATGGTGTCGTCGGGTGGCGATCCGATGATCTTCGTTCCGTTGAAAGATGCGCAGGAGGTGCAGTTCCTGAAGGACAACGACGCGCTGGTCAACGAGCGCGCGCGCACTGCCGCCAATCCGGCGTTCAATCGCCCTGGCGTGCCGGGCTTGCTCGAATCGGTGCAGGCGAGCCAGGCCAGCAGCCACAACGTGAACGTCGTGTTATTACGACTCGCCCCGTCCGCCGATGAAACCGTGGTCGCCGGCCAGATCCGGCGCTGGAAACATCTGGAGGCGTATACGCGCGCCGACATGGACGAGATTCTCGTCGCCAAGCTGATCGCCACTTCGGCGAAGCAGATCTTCATGTTCCTGGTCATCCTTTCGGTGGTCAGCGCTGCCATCGTCGCGTTCATCATCTACACGATGACGCTGAACAAAATTCGCGAGATCGCGGTGTTGAAGCTGATCGGAGCCCGGAATCGCACGATCGCCGGGATGATCCTGCAGCAGGCGCTCGGCCTCGGCGCGATCGGTTTCATCGTCGGCAGGGCCGCGGCAGGGCTGTGGGCGCCGATCTTTCCCAAGTACGTGCTGCTGCTCCCCGGGGATGCCGTACGCGGCGCGCTGCTGGTGCTGGTGATCTGCGCGCTGGCCAGCGTCGTCGCGATCCGCGCGGCGCTGCATGTCGATCCGGCGGCGGCGATCGGGGGCTGAGCGTGGAGCATCCGGCGATCGAAATCACAGGCCTCACCAAGCGCTACGGCAAGGGTGACGCGGCGGTCGATGCGCTGAAGGGGGTGGACATGGTCATCCGCCCCGGCGAAGTCGTGGGCCTGATCGGCCCCAGCGGCTCCGGCAAGAGCACACTGCTGAAATGCCTCGGGGCTGTGATCGAGCCCACGGCGGGCCGGATGGCGCTGGCCGGCGAGACGATCTATGACAATGGCTGGAAGGTGGCCGACCTGCGGGCGCTGCGGCGCGACCGCATCGGCTTCGTGTTCCAGGCGCCCTATCTTATTCCGTTCCTCGATGTCACCGACAACGTCGCGCTGCTGCCGATGCTGGCCGGCGTCTCCAACGGCAAGGCGCGTGAACGGGCAACGGCGATGCTGGCGGCGCTCGATGTCGGGCACCGGGCGGCAGCGCAGGTGCCGCAGCTCTCCGGTGGCGAGCAACAGCGGGTATCGATTGCGCGCGCGCTGGTCAACGAGCCGCCGATCATTCTCGCCGATGAGCCGACGGCGCCGCTCGACAGCGAGCGGGCGTTGACCGTGATCCGCATCCTGAACGAGATGGCGCAGCGGTTCCAGACGGCGATCATTGTCGTCACCCACGACGAGAAGATCATTCCGACGTTCAAACGAATCTACAACATCCGGGATGGCCGGACTTACGAGGAAGCCGGTGAGGCGCGCGCTGCCTGAGACGCTGTATGTGCGACACCACCCGGTTTGGCCGGACGCGTCGTCGTGCTCGCCCATAAAGTGCAAACCGTGCTGCTCGGCGCCGACGATATGAATCAGTGAGGACGTGATGACCGACTATGTGAAAGCGTGGGAATGCATCGGCTGCGGCAAGATCGAAGCACCGCAGACCTGTATCGGGGTTTGCCAGGACCGCAAGGTGCAATTCGTGTACGCGTACGAGCATGAGGAAGTGCTGGCGCAGGCACGGCTCGCTCAGCAGCGGGCCGAGGCTCTCGACGCCGTGGTTCGCCAGCTTGCGTTCACGACTCCGCGCAACGGCGAATGGGAGCGCTCTTACCGGGCGTTACAGGAACAGGCGCGGCGTGCATTGTCCGCGCCGGCGAGGGACGCCATGGGCCGCCGTGAGTCAGCGGCAAATCCTGGCGAGGCGGTGATTCCGCAATCTGTGCAGCGTCAGCAATGAGCCGAGGCAAATTGGTGCGTCGCCGCCGGAATGACCACGCAAGTGATTACGGCGATCATTCGAAACTGGACCAATGACCGGACTTTTCGCAGGAGGGAACCATGACTGACCTGTGCGTGTGATAAGTGACCGGCTTGATTCTTGGCTTCCTACGAAACGTCCGGATGAATGTTGGCGGGGAGTGGGGATTCGGGAAATGACCTGCGTCATCTCATAAAGGGGAGTATTCATGGCAATCCAGCACGCGGCACCGGGCGACCTGATCGATGTTCGGTCCCTTGGGGAGAAGCTGAGCCAAAGCGACTCTAAAACATTGATCAGGACTGATCATCTTGAAGTCTTCCGGTACGTACTGCCGGCCGGCAAAGTGGTTCGCGAGCACGCTGCATCCGGGTTGATGATCATTCAGTGTCTGGAGGGTGTTGTGGAGTTTGAGGCCCAGGGCCGAGTGCAGGACCTGGTGGCGGGCACCATGCTGTACCTGTCCGACCGAGAGCCCCACGCCCTCAAAGCACGGGAACAATCCTCGCTGCTGGTGACCGTGCTGTTACATCGCACTTGACTCGACAGCGGAACCCAACGGCGTGCGGGGTAAAGGACGCGTCGCCAGCAGCGACCGCTGGGATCCACGGTACTTGCGGGCTGCGCGGGAGCCGCTCGGAAGAAATGTCAGTCGGTTCTGAATCGCAATTTTCGGTTCAGCGCTTGGCGAAATCGATCACGACGCCCTCGGGTGCGCGTTGCTTATAGGCGATGGATACGGTCTCGCCGTACCGTGTTTGTAGTTGGTCGAGCAGCGGTAACGGGTCGTGATCATTGACGAAGCGCATGGTCTCGCCTGGGTGCAACGCGTCGAGCGCGCCAAAGATCGCCGCGTGGCGGAAGCGCTTGGCGATTCCGCGAGCGTCGAACGGATAGATCTGGTCGGGGGAGAGGTGGACGTGGGCATGCTGGTTCATGGTGGACGCTCCTTGGGAGAAAGTGCAGGTGGCAGTTTGACAGGGTCGTTGCAGTGCGATTGGAAACTCGGCGCGGCGAGAACCATGAGGAAGGGCGGTGGGTCGCTGGGGTTTGGATGATGCTCAGGCCGGTCGCGACGCGGCCGGTGCCGCCGATGGCGTGAACG